>JBGCFP010000218.1:0-11959 GCA_045107005.1 Gammaproteobacteria bacterium | reverse complement strand
GGACAGGAAACCGGGACGGCGGTGGCGGATTTACTGGTCGGCAAGGTCTCGCCCAGCGGCAAAATGCCGGTGACGGTTCCGCGCAACGTCGGACAAATTCCGTCGTTTTATTTTCACAAGCCAACGGCCAAACGCGGTTATGCGTTCGCTTCTGCGCAGCCGCTCTACCGCTTCGGGTTTGGGATGAGCTATTCGACGTTTGAAATGACCGCCCCGATACTGCGGGAAACGACCATTCCGACGGACGGACAGACCACGGTGACCGTCACGGTGAAAAATACCGGATCAATGGCAGCGGACGAGATCGTGCAGCTGTATATTCGTGACAAGATAAGCAGCGTGACGCGCGAAGTCATGGCGCTCAAAGGGTTTCAGCGAGTTTCGCTTGCGCCCGGCGAGTCCCGACAGGTGACATTGCCGATCTCTGCCTCGGCCCTGCAGTTTTACGATCGACAGATGCAAAGGGTTGTAGAACCGGGCGAGTTCGACATTATGGTCGGCAACAGTTCGGATAATCATCAGTCGACGGTATTGACCGTCGAGTAGTGCAGGTAACCCAGGCAATCATGACTATGGATAACGTAACAAATGACGGCGGTGCCAATATCGGTTTTATCATGGCGATCACGCTCGTCGCGACGCTCGGCGGCTTCTTGTTTGGCTACGACAGCGGTGTAATCAACGGTACGGTGAAAGGTCTGCAGTCTGCGTTTCAGTCGGATTCGGTTGGCACCGGATTTAGTGTGGCGTCGATGTTGCTCGGCTGCGCAGTTGGCGCCTTTTTGGCTGGGCGGTTGGCGGACGTGTTTGGACGCCGGGCCTTGCTGGTCGTGTCGGCCGTGTTCTTTCTTGTCAGTGCGGTGGGCTCAGGTATTGCTGGCTCTTCGGGCGTTTTCATTGTGTTTCGCATTCTGGGCGGACTCGCCGTCGGCGCCGCCAGTGTCATTGCTCCCGCTTACATCAGCGAGAGTGCGCCCGCGCATCTTCGTGGCCGCCTTTCGTCGATTCAACAGGTCGCCATTATCACCGGCCTGACGGCGGCGTTCCTGAGTAACTACGTCATCGCTGGCGCCGCCGGTGAATCGACCAACGAGCTGTGGATGGGTTTCGAGGCGTGGCGCTGGATGTTCTGGGCCGAAGTGATCCCGGCCGGCATTTTCTTCGGTGCGTTGTTTCTTATTCCCGAAAGCCCACGTTTTCTCGTGAGTGTCGGGCAAAAGGACAAAGCCGGCGAAACGCTCGAACGGTTGTATGGCGCACAGCAAGGCGATGCGACGCTGCGCGAAATCGCTGACTCGCTGCAGACAGAGCGCCCGCCGCAGCTTGCGGATTTGCGCAATGCCCATGGAGGTTTGCACGGCATTGTCTGGATCGGGATCGGGCTCGCTGTCTTTCAGCAATTGGTCGGCATCAATGTCATCTTCTATTACGGCTCGGTGTTGTGGGAGTTTGTCGGCTTTACCGAGCAGGACAGTTTGCTCACCAACGTCATCATGGGTTCTGTCAGTATCTTGTCGTGTCTTGCGGCTATTGCGCTCATTGACCGGGTCGGTCGCAAACCGCTTCTGTTGATTGGCTCGATCGGTATGACCGTCACGCTTGCCATCATGGCTGTCGTGTTCTCGCAAGCCACCCTGACCGAGACCGGTATTGTTCTTTCGGAATCGCTCGGTGCGATTGCGTTGTTTTCCGCCATTGCCTACGTCGCCTTTTTCAATTTCAGCTGGGGACCGGTCATGTGGGTGCTTCTTGGCGAAATGTTTCCCAACCAGATTCGCGGTTCCGGGCTGGCGGTCAGTGGCTTTGCACAGTGGGCGGCAAATTTTGCCATCACCATGACGTTCCCAATCATGCTGGCAACAACAGGTCTGGCGAGCGCCTACGGTTTCTATGCCATCTCCGCCGGTGTGTCGATTGTGTTTGTCATGAAGTTCGTGCGTGAGACGCGAGGCAAGCGGCTGGAGCAGATGTCGACGTGATTTGGCGTTCCGCGCACCGGTAAAGATGGCGCGAGCCTGTGGCAAGCAGGCGTCGCCACTCGCGATAGATTTGAAAGAAGAGTAGTTGCCATGAAATTGAAGATCGCATTCACATTCTTGATCGCCGCCTTGTGTGGGGTAGTACCGGTCGCACACGCCGATCGTTTCGAGACGAAGAGATGCATCAATATGGGCAACGCCCTGGACGCGCCAACAGAGGGCGAGTGGGGCCATGTAATTGAGGAACGGTCCTTTCAGAGGATCGCCGAGGCTGGCTTCGATACCGTAAGAATTCCAGTTCGTTGGAGCGCGTATACAAGCGGCGCGCCGGATTACGTGATTTCCGAGCCGTTTTTCGAGCGCGTAACGGAGGTCATCAATCAGGCGTTGGCCAATCAACTGCAGGTTGTCCTTAATATTCATCACTTCGATGAACTGAATAAAGACCCGGAGGCAAACCGAGACAAACTTGTCGCACTGTGGAGTCAAATCGCCACGCGCTATCGGGATTTGCCAGCGTCAGTGTATTTTGAGGTGATCAACGAGCCGAACGCCAGTTTGAAAGGCGATGTAATGCGCTCGATCGTCACTGATGCGTTCCACAAGATAAGAGAAACCAACCCAACACGAATTCTGATCATGGGTGGCGAGAACTGGTCAGGTCTGAAAACCTTGCGCACCATTCCGGTGATTGAAGACGCGAATCAGGTCTACACGTTTCACTACTACGATCCGTTCGCGTTCACCCACCAAAAAGCGGGCTGGACACCACTTAAAGACAGCGAGGTCGTGCGTTGGGGCAGCGCTGCCGATGTTGCCGCTTTGGAAAGCGCCGCCGAGTACGCGAGGCTTGCCGAAGAGGAGTTAGGTGTCCCGGTGTTTCTGGGGGAGATCGGCGCTTATCAGAAAGCCCCGTACGACGATGTCGTCGAATACACACGGCAGACGCGCGAGGCGTTTGAGGCGGTGGGTATCAGCTGGTGCGTGTGGAGCTTCACCAGGACGTTTCCGTTTTTCGACAGTGACAAGCAGCAGTGGGATAGGGAAAAACTCGCAGCGCTTGGCCTCTCCCCGGATGGCCCTGTGCCGGCCAGCTCGGTGGCTACGACGGTTCGAAAATCAGTCGCGGCAGAAGAGCCGGAAATCGGTCAAACGCTGGAGAATGCTTTCAATGCGCTGCGCCGACACGTCGGCCAGGATGGCGAATTGATGATGTCGCCGTTTCCGGAGCAGCTGACGTCCTACGGTCGAATCAAGATCAAGCGCAAGAAAGACGACACGGTACCGGGCGGCGAAGCGATCGTGATCAAGGTCGGGCGTGCGGGCGAAAACCCGTGGGACGCTGGGCTGTCCGGGCCACTTAGCGTTGCGCTAAAGAAGGGTGAGAGGGTCGTCTTGGCCTATTGGGCGAAAGCGGAAAAAGGCGAGAGCGCCGTGATCTCCAATGCTGGGCTGCAGATGATAGCGGAACCTTACACGCCGTTGTCGCCGCTAGAACCCGCGTCGCTGACGAATCGGTGGCAGCGCTTCATTGTCGAAGCCGTCGTCGACAGAGATTATTTGCCGGGGGAGGCTGGCTACACGTTTCAGCTTGCCGGTGCTAAGCAAACGATTCGGATGGGGCCTGTTTTTGTTATGAATGTAGGTGCCCCGCGGTAGTTCTCAGGCCGGCATACTGTCGCTGCGAGACTCAGTATTTACCCAGATCGCCATACTTCGCAAAACGCTTCTCATAGACGCTGACTTGCCCATCCATCCTTTCGAGCAGAACGGATTGGGTCGTCAAAACCAGCTCGTGCAGCCGCCGCGCAGCGAACAACTTGTCCCGTCCACCCAAACGCTCAAACTTCTCCATCTCTTTGGTGAGCTCCAGGTAGTACCGATTGGTGTCCTTGAGGATATCCACGGGCAGTTCCAGCGTCTCGGTGGCATTGGTCATCGTGACCCAGACAAACCAGTTCAGATCCGGCAGTTCAATGCCGCGGTAGGCTGTAATCACGCCGTCATCGTCGAACACGAAGTTCTTTTCGGAAAAGGTCAACAGCAGCTCGTTGTTGCTCTGCACTTCTTCACGCAGTGCTGAGAGCGTGTAGAAGTTCTTTTCATTGGAAATGGCGGAATGAAAATCCACCGCGGTTTTCAGGCCTTGGGAAGCCGCCAGGTAAACGCCGAGCACCGTCGAAAAAATAATGGCCAACTGGCCGATCCAAAAGATCGCGTTCTGGCGCTTGCTGATGTCAAAGATAGTTCCAACCAGCGGTCTCTTCAAAATCATTTGCTCTATTCTCCGTGCCGCTCAAATGAGTCGAGATTTTGTTGAAGTCTAATCAAACTCACTGATCGAGTCTGCCTTAGGTGATCAATTCGCAGTTGTTGAAGAGCACTGCCGGAATACTCCCGGTCTGGGGTGTCGACCCGGATAAGTTATGTCGAATAACAGGTCATCGGTCAGGCGCGGGTCGAAAACGTAAAACATTGTGCTAAGCTTCTATGCAAATCGTGGAAAAAGCGAGCGCCGTCATCGTAACGGCAAGAAACTATGATTAGAGACACCGTACGACTTCCTGGTTCAGCGTTGTTCTTGCTGTTCATGTGCACACTCTTGACAACATCTCCCGCCATGGCACAGGCGCAAGGTTTTACTGATTTCGCCGATTTCGCGGCCGCTGTTGGCGCACTAAATGGACCCGCCGAGAGTCAGGATTTCGACAGTTTTTCGGACGGAACGATCATTCCGAGTGGCGCATCGGTGGATGGCATACGGCCGACCTATGACTTCGGCGGCGTGCAGCTTGAGGTGCGGAAGGTCTCTGATTCTTCAACGTTCGCGACAAGTTCAGACCCCAATTTTCTGGCCAGCGACGACGTGGGCGTACTGCAGGGCGGTGACGATATCACTTTCTCATCAGAGAGCTTCGTCAATGCGTTTGGCTTACGTGTGTCCATTGCTGATGAGGTTCTTCCCGGCGAGGTTACCCTGACGGCTGGCGGCGTGACGGTGTCGCTGGATCCCGACGACGTTCAGGACGTCCTTGACGACGGTGCATCCGAATATTTCCTCGGTGTTGTTGATCCTGAAATATCATTTTCCACTGCGCAATTGCGCACGGGGATGGGTGGTTTCTTTTTGTTCGTAGTGGATGATTTGTTCACCGGTCGGGCACCCGATATCGATGCGGACGTCGTCGCGGATGCGGCAGACAACTGCGTGTTGGCCAATAACGCGGCGCAGTTGGATACCGATGGCGATAACATCGGCAACGCCTG
Organism: Gammaproteobacteria bacterium; assembly: GCA_045107005.1. Taxonomy (GTDB): domain Bacteria; phylum Pseudomonadota; class Gammaproteobacteria; order Steroidobacterales; family JBCCMA01; genus JBCCMA01. The sequence continues at coordinate 6,713 of JBGCFP010000218.1, read as the reverse complement.
CGACGCGGACATCGGCCAACCCAATAACTGTTTCGTCAACGCGGTCGATCTGGGCGTGTTACGTGCGGCATTCTTTTCAACGCCGGGTTCGGCGAACTGGAACCCCGATGCGGATTTCAACGGCGATGGCACGGTGAATATTCAGGATCTTGGCGTTATGCGAGCGGCATTTTTTGGCGTCCCGGGGCCCAGTGGTCTGCCCAACGCTTGCGCGTCGTCTTCCTCTTCAAGTTTGATCGAAGGACAAAAATAATGAAAAAGCAATACACAAAATCATTGACGTGGGCCGCAACGGCACTACTGTCACTGGCGTTGAGCCAGACGGTGTTGGCGCAGCGTGTGTCACTGTCAGACATTGAAGACCGTCTGTCGAACATTGAGAACGCCATGTACGTCCCGTTCAAAACGCAAATTACCGCAGGGCGGTGTAATTCCGCTGCAATCGGATCGGCGAACCCGCAAATCATTATTGACGGGAACGCGGATGACGGTACGTTTCTCGTCTCCAGCGTGCTGGTCAAGACTAATGGGGTTCCTGCCAGCGGATTCCAGTTTCTGGCACTAAACGGCGTGATCATCGACGACACAGTATTCGACACGAATACAGCGAATCTGACCGGCCATATTGGCACCTCAATAAGGGAGTCTTTCGATGTCTTGGGTAAGCCGGTTTCCGTCAACTCCAGCAATACCGACCAGACCGGCGGTGGTAACGTGCCCCATCAAATCATTGCCAATAGTGAGGGGTCGAACGATATCATCTTCCGGTTTTTTTGCCGCTCAGACACGTCCAATTTTGATATTGCTAACGTTTTGGTATCGGGTTGGAAACGCGTGGATGAGACAATATCCGTTACCTATACTCCGGGCAACTAAGCACCGTCTTCAGGGCGTGCACAAGCCGCCACCAGATGGCCCAGGTGGATTGAAGAAAAGGGCGCGCATTACGCCTAGGTCGATAAGGTTTACGACTCCGTCGCTGTTGAAATCAGCGATGGGGTAGTTGGCGAAGAAGACGCCACGCAGTATGCCAAGGTCGGCGGCGTTGACGATGCAGTTATTGTCCAGGTCCGGATCACAGGCATTGCTGTGGCCGTCATTGCCCACGTCAATCTGCAGCGGGTTCGACACATCGATGCAGTTGTCCAGCACGTCGGGGATCAGATCCCCATCCGCGTCGGTGCCGGCTACCGGGCGAACCAGCCAGTTGCCCCGTTGCTCTGCAAACGTGTCGTTGGGCGGGAACATGATTGGGCCCGCATTAGGTGACGAGCGGCCCCAGTTGGAACCTTGCGAGGTAAAGGCTTCCATCGACGCGACCGACGGCGTGATGCGATCGTCCTGGAGAATGTTGCCATAGGTGTAGCCGTGGGCGGTGCAGCTGGCGAAGCAGCCGGCGATACTGATCACTGCGCGGGCCTGCGAATAGCCGCCGATGGATGAAAAGCCGAACGGGCTGACGCCCAGGCTGCGATATAGACTCGGCAGCTGTGGGCCATTAACCGCGCCCGTTAGCTCGAGCTTCGTCGCAAAGCGAAACCCGGCGAAGTCACCGCCTGGCGCAAATTCGTTTGTGCCGTCATCGCCAACCAAGTCAGCGAAGGTGCGGCCCGCGCTGACATCGACGTCCAGCCACTCCAAATTGGTCTCAGTGTCACGGGTCAGGTTAAAGCCGTCGGCAGACGCTGGTAGAGCCGGGTCGTTCACTAACTGGATTGCGCCGTGGCTCATCACGGCAGACAAAATACACGCGGCTGTTGTGACCATTTTCGTCAGTGGATACATCGCTGATCTCCGTTTCACTCTGTGGAATTGCTCGATGCCCTGTTAGAGCTAGCGATGACCCGCTGTGGATTCCCTCATCCGTAGCGGCCGATCGATCTCGGGTTTTCTATAGACTGTTTCTCAGCCGCGCCGTCTGCCGGTCGTGTGGGCCGTTGGTTTCGCCAGATTCTCTCGTTTATGCGACCATGCTGAACGCCCCAACAACGAGAAAAATAAATTTGTTTGTGCAACGAATCGCGCGCTACGCGCTGTGCTTGATATTCCTCGGTGCGCACGGCTGCGCCACCGTCCCGGAGCCGACCGCTGCTCCCGCTGTGGAGTCGGAAGAATTCGTTCGCGCGGCGGCGGCAAAGGAAGCCTTTGCGGCGTTGGCCGTCACCGATGACTGGTACGGCATCTATTTCCAGGATCAAAAATCCGGCTACCTGACGCGTCAACGCACGGCGCGGGACGGTCATTTTGAAATTGTGTCCACGACCGTTTCACGAACTGAGAGCATGGGCACGGTGACTGAGTCGAGCTCGACGGTGCGGGAGCATTTCAGCGCGACCGCGCCGTACGACGCGCTGCTGTTGGAACGTCTGATTGGGGATCAAGAAACCGGCAGCTTGTGGCGCATTCGAAGCACGCCCCAGGGCTATGTTGGCGAGCACCGCGAAGCAGGGCGACTGCGAACTGTGCCGCTGTTCGACTTCCAGTACCGACTGGCTGACGCGATGGCAATACCCATTTGGTTACGCGCCGGCGCACAAACCGGTCAGTGCTTGAGCTATCCAGACTACGATCTGGAGAATTTTCAGCGTCAATTCCGCACTGAGTGTATTGCTTCGGTACGCGACCATGTGGTCGACGGAGCGCCGGTCGAGGCGGCGACAACCGGCGTCGAAGGCGCGATGACGCTGGTCAGGGATAGGCAGACCGGTCGCGATCTGAGTCTTAATCTGGTGGCGCAAAGAGTGGAGTTGAGGCTCGAGCCTCGTTCGATTGCGTCCGATTTGTCGGCTTCGTTCGACTTTTTTCTCGACAATATTATTCAGATAGATCGACCACTTGGTGAGCCCGAGCGCATCAATCGCCTGACCCTCGATTTTGAAGGATTGAGTGGGTATGGGCCCGGTCCCGCGCCGGGACAGTGGACCAAAACGGGCAACAACGCGATCCGTGTCGTCGTAGATCGCACGGTGTCGCATGAATCTCTGCCCGCCCCGCGTGCACTGGCGCAAGGACTGGCATTGAGCGACGCGCAACGGGCAAATCTCGACGCACTCGATCTGCTCGTGCGCGAGGCCGGCGCTCAAACTGGCACTCAGGTTGATCGAGTGACCCGTTTGGTTAACTTCGTGTATCGCTACATCGAACCGGATTTCTCAAGCGAGCCTCTGTCACTGGCAAAGCTTCTGGCAACGCGCCGCGGCGACTGCACTGAATACAGCCAGCTGCTCGATGCGCTGCTCAAGGCAGCGCGCGTCCCGTCGCGCGAGGTCACAGGCTTGGTGTACATGGGCGATGAATATCAGCATTTCGCGCATCACGCATGGAACGAGGTTTACATCAACGGCGCGTGGCTCCCGGTAGATGCCAGCTGGAATGAAGTACCAGTGAACGCAACCCACATTCGATATCCACTCAGTGAGCAAGCGTCCATGGCCACCGTTATGGCCATGCGAGGCGTGCGTATCAAGGTGGTGAATGTGGGTTATTCCGAAGATTGACGTCTGTATCGCAGTGACGCGAATTTAGGACTGACCCAGAAAAGACTGCCGATGGCGCCAAAGATCGCCACGTGAGTGACGCCGGTGCCCATTCCCCTTGCCGTATGGCTACTGGGATCCGCGCTCGTCCTGCTCGCTCGAAACCGGCCAGATCCGGCCTCTCGTTGAATCGAAAGCGTAACAAGTCTCGGTAATTGAACGGTATTTTTCGCCACTGGCGACTTGACCCGGACCCGCTTAAAATCCCTCCTCGCCATCCCCCTTCCACTCAAGGACCTCCAAACTATGTATCAAGGGCAATCCATCCGTTGTGAACGACTCGACGGCGACATCGCCGAGCTTTGTTTTGACCGTCAGGGCGAGTCCATCAACAAATTCGATCGCCAGACGCTGGGGGAGCTCGCGGAGGTTGGCAAGACACTCGCCGCTGATGATTCCATCAAGGGTTTAATCGTAACCAGCGCGAAGAGCGGCTTCATCGTCGGCGCGGACATTCATGAATTTGGCACGACGTTTCAGCAGCCGGAAGAACAGATCGTTGAATGGGTTCTGCAGGCGAACGAAATTTTTAGCACTATCGAGGATCTGCCGTTCCCAACGGTTACCGCTGTCAACGGTATTGCGCTCGGCGGCGGTCTGGAAATGTGTCTGGCCACGGATTACCGCGTGATGGCAGATAAAGCACAAGTCGGACTGCCCGAGGTCAAACTTGGGCTCTACCCGGGGTTTGGCGGCACGGTACGTTTGCCGCGACTGATTGGTGCCGACAACGCGATCGAGTGGATCGCAGGCGGCACGCAAAACAAGGCGGACGCGGCGTTCAAAGTGGGCGCCGTCGACGCTGTGGTCGCGACCGACAAACTCAACGCTGCCGCGTTGAAATTGATCGAGCTGGCGAATGCCGGGCAGTACGACTGGCAGGCGCGCCGCGCGCAGAAAAAGGGACCGCTGAAACTCAATGCCATTGAAGCGATGATGGTCTTTGAAACGGCGAAAGGGTTCATCGCTGGCAAGGCAGGCAAACACTACCCGGCGCCGATTGCCGCGGTTACCGATATCCAGAAGGCCGCGTCCAAAAGTCGCGACGACGCGTTGAAGATCGAAGCGGCGGGTTTTGCAAAGTTGGCGAAAACTCAGGTGGCCAACTCGCTGATCGGTTTGTTTCTGAACGATCAGCTGTTGAAGAAGAAAGCCAAACAAGCGCAGAAACTTGGCAAGCCTGTGGCCCAAGCCGCCGTGCTGGGCGCCGGCATCATGGGTGGCGGAATCGCGTACCAGAGCGCGAGCAAAGGCACGCCAATCATCATGAAGGACATCAAGGACGAACAACTTGATCTTGGCATGGGCGAAGCCAACAAGCTGCTCGGTAAACTGGTGTCGCGCAAGAAAATCACCAGCGAAAAGGCCGGCGATATTCTGGCCGATATTCGCCCAACACTAAACTACGGTGACTTTGGCAACGTCGATATCGTCGTCGAAGCCGTCGTAGAGAATCCCAAGGTCAAGAAAATCGTATTGGCCGAAGTCGAAGAGCAAGTGAAAGCGGGCACGATTTTGTCGTCCAACACATCTTCAATTTCCATCGATGAACTCGCGACGGCCTTGAAGCACCCGGAAAATTTCGTCGGTATGCACTTTTTTAATCCGGTGCATCGCATGCCCTTGGTTGAAGTGATTCGCGGTGCCAAAACATCGGACGAAGCGGTCGCGACAACCGTTGCCTATGCGTCCGCCATGGGCAAGAGCGCAATCGTCGTCAACAACTGCCCGGGTTTTCTTGTGAACCGGGTTCTCTTTCCGTACTTCGGTGGCTTCATGGCGCTGCTGCGCGAGGGCGCAGATTTCGCGGCCGTCGACAAAGTGATGGAGGGATTTGGCTGGCCCATGGGTCCGGCTTACCTGCAAGACGTGGTTGGCATGGATACGGCACACCACGTTGGCGACGTACTGGCTGAAGGGTATCCGGATCGGATGGGCAAGACGTTCGAGTCAGCGCTTGATGCCATGTACAAGGCGCAACGGTTTGGCCAAAAAAACGGGGTTGGATTTTACAAATACAGCATTGATCGCAAAGGCAAGCCAAAGAAAGAGCGTGATGACGACGCCTATGAGCTGCTGGCCAGCGTCCAGCCCGATGGTCAGAAGGAATTTTCGAAAGACGAGATTATCGATCGCCACATGTTGCCGATGATTATTGAGACGGCACGCTGTCTCGAGGAAGACATCGTCGCAACGCCAAATGAGGCGGACATGGGATTGATCCTGGGTATTGGTTTTCCGCCACACCACGGCGGCGCACTGAAGTACGCCGACACGCTGGGCTTGCAGGCTGTCGTCGACAAGTGTTCGCAGTACGCCCATCTGGGCAAATTGTACGAGCCGACGGAACGCATGCGCGAGATGGCGGCCAACGGCGAAACCTATTACCAACTTTAAGCGACGGCTTAGCGGAGAGAAGAAATGACTGATGTAGTAATTGTTGATGCCGTACGCACCCCTATGGGACGTTCAAAAGGCGGCGTGTTCCGTAACGTGCGCGCTGAAGATTTGTCGGCCGAGCTGGTCAAAGCCCTGTTGATGCGCAACGCCGCGCTAGACCCCTCTGAGATTGAGGATGTTATTTGGGGCTGCGTGCAGCAAACCCTGGAGCAAGGCTTCAACGTCGCGCGGCAGGTGGCACTGCGCGCTGGACTGCCGCACTCCGTTTCTGGTCAAACGGTCAATCGCCTGTGTGGCTCATCGATGACCGCCATTCATACGGCGACTGGTGCGATCAAGGCGGGTATCGGCGATGTCTATCTGTGCGGTGGCGTAGAGCATATGGGCCACGTGCCCATGACCCACGGCTACGACGGTCACCCTGGTTTGTCGCTGAACGTCGCAAAAGCAGCGGCGATGATGGGGCTGACGGCGGAAATGCTCGCAACGATGTTTCGGATTTCACGCGAAGCCCAGGATACGTTTGCGGCAACCTCTCACCAGCGTGCGGCGGCGGCGCTCGGTAGTGGCGGCTTCAAAAACGAGCTGGTGCCGATCGCCGGACACGACGCTGACGGCGTTCCACTGCTGGTCGATTTTGATGAGGTCGTGCGTCCGGACACCACGGTAGAGACGCTCAGCGGTTTGCGACCAGCGTTCAATCCACAAGGTTCCGTGACGGCGGGCAACAGCTCGGCGATTTCCGACGGCGCGTCGGCCGTTTTGATGATGTCGGCC
>JBGCFP010000217.1:0-12573 GCA_045107005.1 Gammaproteobacteria bacterium | reverse complement strand
AACCCGAGATGTTCTGCACGAGACTGGCAATCTGATTCGACACTTTCTCGATCTCATCCAGCGACGCACCGGCGTTTTCCGCCAGCAGCGCCCCGCTGACCACGTCTGTGGTGCTGCGCTCCATTGAGACCACCGCTTCGTTGGTGTCGGACTGAATCGTTTTCACCAGCACCTCAATTTGCTTGGTCGCGTTGGTACAGCGCTCGGACAGGCGCTGCACTTCATCGGCCACCACTGCAAACCCACGGCCGGCTTCGCCCGCCATCGACGCCTGAATCGACGCGTTCAGTGCGAGGATGTTGGTTTGATCTGCAATGTCGTTAATGAGCTCTACAATGTTGCCGATCTCTTGCGAGCTCTCGCCCAGTCTTTTGATCCGTTTTGACGTGTCCTGAATGGTCTCTCGAATCGTGTTCATGCCGTCGATTGTGCGACGCACGGCTTCCGCGCCGTTGTGCGCAATTTCCACCGAGTGACGCGCGACGTCAGACGAGCGTTCCGCATTGCCCGACACTTCCTCAATGGACCCCGCCATGTTCGCAATGGACTCGGTGGCCGCAAAGACCTGTTTCGACTGGTTTTCACTGGATTTGGCCAAATGGTTGGCCGAAGCATCGGTTTGCTGCGCCAGCCGTTCCACTTCGGTGGCTGCACCATCAATGGTCGAGACCAGATCGCGCAGCGCCTCAATGGCGTAATTGATGGAGTCGGCAATCGCGCCGGTGATGTCTTCACTGACCGTCGCCTCGACCGTCAGGTCACCATCCGCAAGGCTGCCCATCTCATCGAGCAGGCGCAAAATGGCCTGCTGATTGGTCTCGTTTTGTTCTGTGGCCTGCGCCAGCTGCGCCATGCTTTCACCACTGCCGCCACCGCCGCCACGCATCAGCGACAACACACCGGCGGCTGCCGCCGCCAGAAGCAGCAACGGCAAGAAGCGCATCATGCCGCCACTGCCGCTGGACTTGGCGCTGGTGTTGATCGCGCCGAACATGGACTGCGTGGTGGAGTTGAGCTGCGTCGCCGTTGCTCGCACGGCCTCTGCGCCGAGCGATGCCTCCATCACCTCGCGCAACGTTTCACTGAAGCGCCCGTACTCGACGGTCAGATCGCTCAGTTGTGTAAGCCCGAGCGTCACTGGCGGTGCGCCAATGCCAGATGCCTCACCGGAAAAATTACGCAAAATCTGATTGACCAGATCGTCGCCACCGGTCAGGCGGCGTTCGATATCGACTCGATCACCGTCACCGTTTGCCAGCGCCTGACTAGCCACGGTCGCTGCCAGAATCTCGGCTTCAATGCGTTCAATGTACGGCGTGGCTCGTGTCAGTTCGTCGCCGCTCAATGCCCCGTTGAAGGCGCTGAGCTGACTGGTTAAATCCGGCAGGCGTTGATTCAGCATCGCCGCGGCATCATGAGTCGCCAGCACGGCGTCGCGTCCACCGGTGAAATTACTCAGAGCCGTTGAAAACTGCGACCAGCTGCGACCAATCGCGGCGCCTTTGTCTTCATCCAGTCCGGCGATGACCGTATCCTTACTCGGCAACACGCGTTGGCGCCGGCGCAACTCATCGAACACGTCGGGGTTACCTGCCAACGCTTCGCGCGCTCGCAGTGCAATGTTCTGCGCATTCGCGACGTGCTGAGCGACGCCACTGCTACTCGCTGGCGCACTCGGCTGGAGGAAAATGACCACCGCCGTTGCCAACAGGAGCAGCAGCAAAAGAACGCCGATCAGTGCGCGAAAACGTCCGCCGGTTTTAGTCGTTGCCATGTCAATTCATCCGCTTGTTAATCATTTGCGTTCGGCATTCAGTACCGAACGGCTCGTCCTCAATCGCTGTACGCGACGGCTTAAACCGCGCTCAGCAATTTCGGACTTTGAATCACTTTCACAAAACTCAAAATCGGCCAGCTCACACCATCCCGGGCGAACTTGCCGTCTACAAAATCGGCCAGACCAACTTCCGCTGTTGCCGGTTCCCCGGCCTGCTGTTCGTCGGGCGCAAAGCGCCGAAAGCCAAACACCTCGTCCACAACTACCGCCATGGGAACTTCATCGCTGTTCACCAACACCACGCGTGTGCGTCGCTCGGTCGGTGTTGGCGCATCGCCGCACAACACTTTTAGATCAACCACCGGCATGAGTTGCCCGCGCACGTTGGCAAGACCGAGCAGCCACGGTTGCGAACCGGGAATACGTGTCAGCGAAGGCCGCTGCATGACTTCCCGGATTTGCTCGCGAGGGACCACGTATTGATCGTCACCAACGCGCAACCCCACGCCCACCCACTGTTCTGTTTGGGCGCTGCTGCCATAGCGCCGCTGCGCCCGGCGCTCCATTTCGAGCAGCAACGCAAACGGCTGATCGGCCAGGTCGCGTAGCGGCGGCAGCGTGTCGACAGGATGATCCATGGTTTCGGTTCTGTTCTCTTTACTAACTCAAGTCAGGCCGCGAGCGCAGCGCGCGCCCGCTCCATCAGTTCAACGGTGTCCACCGGTTTGACGATGTAATCCACCGCGCCCTGGCGCATGCCCCAGATGCGATCGGTCTCGTGACTCTTGGTCGTGACCATGATGACCGGGATGGCGGAGGTTGCCGGATCCTTGTGCAAGCGACGCGTTGCCTGATAGCCATTCAGACCGGGCATCACGACGTCCATCAAAATCAGATCGGGCAGCGCCTCGCGCGCCAGCTCGACGCCGGCGCGACCGTTGTCGGCGCTCAGCGTTGAATACCCGTTTTGTTCCAGTGCCGATTTGAGCACGTGCACTTCGGTGGGCGAATCGTCAATGATCAGCACGACCGGCATCACTAGCGCTCCACGTGGCGTTCAATCGCACCAATCAACTCGTCTTTGGTAAACGGCTTTGTCAGATACTGCTCTGAGCCAACGATGCGCCCGCGCGCCCGATCAAACAAACCGTCTTTACTCGACAGCATGATCACCGGCGTGCTTCGGTACGTGGTGTTGTTCTTGATCAAAGAGCAAGTCTGGTAACCATCAAGCCGCGGCATCATGATGTCGACAAAGACGATGTCGGGTTGGTGATCGGCAATCTTGGACAAGGCATCAAAGCCATCAGTCGCGGTAAACACTTCGCATCCCTCCTTGGTAAGCAATGTTTCTGCGGTGCGCCGGATGGTCTTGCTGTCGTCAATGACCAGCACTTTCAGACCGTCCAACGTAGTTTGCTCGGCATTTGTCATGAACTTCCTCTCATATGCCTGATGCGACCAAAAAGCCTGTGGCTTTAGTCGCCAGCGCGTCAGGTCGCGCGCCGTGCCGGGTGACGCTTTGACCCGGCGCAGGCAGCAGGCGTACCTGCGTGCCATAAAACACGTTAAATAACCCCGCCTTAATGGCGGGCGAGCAGCGATACTTTACTGAAATTTAAGAAAGTATCCGAAACAGGCAAGACGTTTTATCATAACGCGAACCTGCCCGCCATTTCATCGCTCACAGATCGAGCACGCACCCCGCACAAGGAGCTTCCCCATGGCCACCAATCCGCGCCGACTCGGCGTCATCATGGACCCCATCGAGCGCATCGTTCCTTACAAGGATTCGACGCTCGCCATGCTGTTGGCGGCAACCGCCCACGACTTCGAGTTGCTTTACTTTACGCTGGACGACCTGCAGCTGCTTGACGGCGTCGCGATCGGCAGCGGACGACCGCTCAAAGTCATGGACGACAACCAGCACTGGTTCGAGCTGGGCGACGCCAGGGACGTGGCGCTGGGCGAGCTTAACGTGCTGCTGATGCGCAAAGATCCGCCGTTCGACATGGAGTACGTGTACGCCACCTACATCCTCGAACGCGCCGAGCTTGCCGGTGCGCTCGTCGTTAATCGCCCGCAGAGCCTGCGTGACGTCAACGAAAAGGCCTACACCGCCTGGTTTCCCGAGTTGTGCCCGCCAACGCTCATTACCCGCTCAATGGCCCGTATGGACCGATTTCTGCAGGAGCACGGCAAAATCGTCGTCAAACCGCTGGACGGCATGGGCGGCAAATCCATTTTCGTCGTCAAGCAGGGCGATCCCAACCGCAGCGTCATTTTTGAGACGCTCACCGACAACGACCAGCGTTTCGCCATGGCTCAGGGGTTTATCCCCGACATCAGCGCTGGCGACAAACGCATTCTTATCGTGCACGGCCAGATCGTGCCCTACTGTCTTGCGCGCGTACCTGCCGAAGGCGAAGCGCGTGGCAATTTGGCCGCAGGCGGTCGCGGCGTGCCCCAACCTTTGAGCGACACCGATCGACAGATCGCCCGGACCATCGCCCCCACGCTGGTCGAAAAGGGACTGTGGTTTGTTGGTCTGGACGTCATTGGCGATCGAGTCACCGAAATCAACGTCACCAGCCCCACCTGCATTCGCGAACTCGACAATGCCTATGATCTGGATATTGCCGGCGATCTGATGAAGGCCTTGCTGGTCGAACTGAACGCACGCTGACATCGTGAGCACGCGCCTTGGCCAATGGCTGCTGCTCAGCTGCACGCTTGCCGTGGCCTGTGCGCCAGACGCGCCCGTCCAAACCCATCAATGGCTCGCGCTTGGCACCGTTTTCGAGATCACGATTGCCGCCCCGCCCGCCCAATGGCGAGACACCGTTGCGCCCAGAGTAGAAGCCGTGCTGGACCCTTGGTCCGCCGACATGTACCCGTACCGCGACGGAGAGCTAGCGCAAGCGAACCAACGATTCGCATCCGGCGGCTGTGTTCTTCCCTCTCCCCTGTTGCGTCAGCTCATCGACACTGCCCGAGCACTCGAAACCCAACACGGCGACCGATTTGTGCCAGCACTCGCTGAGCTCACAACGCTGTGGCGACTCCATGAAGCCGAGCAGCAGGACTGGAAAAAGCCCCAAGACGCCGACATCGATGAGGCCATAAGGCCACAGCCCAGTGCCACGAACGTGTTCGACGATGGCGATCAACTCTGCGCCCGCGGTCCCGCCGCTCTTGATTTCGGTGGCTTCGCCAAAGGCCTGATAGTCGATGAGCTCGTCGATGCTCTGGACGCGGAAGGATTGCAAAACGCCATCGTCAACGCCGGCGGGGACCTGAAAGTACGCGGCGCGCGCAACGGTGAGGCGTGGCGCGTTGCCGTCCGGAACCCTTTCGGAAGTGGCGCACTGGCTGGCATCCTGGCTCGTGACGGCGACGCGATATTCACCTCAGGCAATTACGAGCGCTACGTCATGCTGGATGGCCAGCGATACGGCCATATTCTCGATCCCGCTACCGGTCGACCGCTGCGCGGCGTCGCTTCGGTTACCGTGATCGGTCAGGACGCCACCCAAACCGATGCGGCAGCAACGGCGTTGTACGTGGCCGCATCGCGGGAGCTGGCCGCAAGTGGTGGGCTGGCCAACGTGCCCACTGTCCCCGGTGCTGAGGCGTATTTGATCCTGGATGAACAAGGCGTCGCGTGGCTAAACCCAGCGATGGCGGACCGTATCCAGTGGGTCGACAAGCCTCAAACGAAAATAATTGTCGACCAGAACAGAGCACGCTGATCCCCACCAAGGCGAAACAACGCACGGAGGCAAGTCATTCCCTGAGACAGAGGACAGGCGGCCGCGACGTCGTTCGGGGAAATCAAGCGGACCGCAGGGAGCCATTCCCCGAACGACGTCGCGGCCGGCTGTCCTCGGAAAAACTGCGAAACGCCCACCCCACGCCACCCAAAGCGAAATTTTGTTAAGTCCGTCTCTAGCCAAAGCCCCCTAAGTCGCTATACTTCCTGCCATTCGTCACCCGGGAAAGACCGTTGCACCACACCGCTGCCGCCAGTCAGGATCGCCTGGTTACGACAATGTTCGTGGCCTCGCTGGCGCACGGCTTGCTCATTATGGGCGTGTCGTTCTCCGGTCTGCTGCCAACGGTCAGCAACGCCGCACCCAGTCTCGAAGTCGTACTGGTGCAAAGTCGCACCCAAAAGGATGTGACGCCCGACGAAGCCCTGTATCTGGCCGAGCGCAGCATGAGCGGTTCAGGTACCACCACCGAACAAGTGCGCGCCCGCTCGCAAATGGCCACCGCCCAACTGGCCAATAACGCCGGCGCCGACGATGGCACCGTACTGCAAGATCAACTGCGTGAAACCTCGCCGCAAAGCGTCAGCCTCGTTGCCGCCAAAGCCCTGTCCAGATTTTCCGTGCAGGCGCTGCAAGAGCCCAACGAAGAAGAAGCCGACGCCACCGCCCGTGCGCGTCTGATGCGCGCAGAAGCGGCGCGCGACGAGCTGGTGGATGAGATTGACCAGGTTACCGAACTGCACAGCGATCAGATCCGCGAGCTCTATGTGGCGGTAAACACACGCCAGTCTAACGTTGCGCGCTACTTGGCCCTTTGGAAAAAGAAGATCGAGCAGGTCGGCACGCTCAATTTCCCCAACGACGAAATGCTGAACGGATTGACCGGCAACCCGACGCTTGAAGTCGCCATTCGCGCCGACGGCGCACTGCATGACGTGCGCGTCCGAAAGTCGTCAGAGCATCCGCGCATCGACCAGTCAGCCATGCGTATTGTGCGGCTCGCATCGCCCTTCGATCCCTTCCCGGATCAGGTTAAGCGCGATTACGACATCATGCGGTTCGTGTACGTCTGGCAGTTCGTCGACGGTGCGCGTCAGGGCGGCAGCTTGCGCACATCCGCCGCCAATCCCTAGTCTGAATAATTTGTAACATCGGCAAATTCCCCTGTGCCGCCGCTGTCACGGCGCTGTGGCTCGCAACGATTGGCCCGCGCCGTGATTTTTCCGGCACGCGGCTTATAATCGAGGCATGAGCGAATACGCGACTCTCGCCAACCAGTTCCTGATCGCCATGCCGAGCCTGGCCGATCCAAATTTCGAGCACTCTGTGACCCTCATCTGCGAGCACACGGCTGAAGGGGCGTTGGGCTTGATCATTAATAAGACGACCAGTCTGTCGATCAGCGAAGTGTTTGCGCAGCTGGCGCTCGAGCAAAGCCAAAACGAACACGCGCAACGCCCCGTGATGCACGGTGGCCCCGTCGCAACCAGTCGCGGGTTCGTGCTGCACGACGAAGGCGGCGATTGGGATTCGACGCTGAAACTGAGCTCCGACTTAAGTCTGACCACGTCGCGCGACATCATGGAAGCCATGGCTGGCGGTCAAGGGCCACAGCGCGCGTTGTTTGCGCTGGGTTACGCCGGTTGGACGGCGGGCCAGCTGGAAAACGAAATCGCCGACAATGCGTGGCTCAGCGTCCAGTGCGAAGACGAACTCATTTTTGACACGCCCATCGAAGATCGCTGGGACGCCGCAACCCGGCTCCTGGGCATCGATCCTGCCGCTCTGTCGACGGTAGCCGGCCACTCGTGACCGACCATTCGGATCGCGACACCAGCGACTCCGCGCTCATTTCCAACGAAACGCTCATGGCGTTCGATTTCGGCCTGCGTCGCATCGGGGTTGCCGTCGGCAACCGGGGCTTGCGCACGGCCAATGCGATCGACACCTTGCACAGCAAATCCGGTCCCGACTACGCGGCCATCGGCAAACTGATTGACGAGTGGCAGCCCGCGCGCTTGATTGTGGGCGCACCGCTGGGGCTGGACGGCAAACCCAATGACATGAGCCGCGCCGCCGACCGCTTCGCGCGCAAACTGGCGCATGAATTTAACCTGCCCATCGAGCGCATTGACGAACGACATTCATCGGTGGAGGCTGAAGACATGATCCGCACGGCTCGACGCGCCGGGCGCAAGCGGCGCTCACGCAGCGCAGACGTCGACAAACTCGCCGCACAGGTTATCCTTAGCAGCTGGCTCAACCGCCATGCCTGAATCATCGTTTTGACCGCGCCAATGAATAATCTGATCAATCTCTCCGACCTGTCCGCCGACGACATTCACGCCTTGTTTGACCGCGCCGAAGCGCTGGCGATCCAGCGCGAACCCGCACCGTCACTGCGCGGCCGTCACGTGGCCAATCTGTTTTTTGAGCCGTCGACGCGGACCCGCGTGTCCTTCGAGCTGGCGGCCCGTTCGCTGGGCGGCAGCGTTGTGAATCTGGACGTCGCCAAATCGTCGTTCACCAAGGGCGAGACACTGGTCGACACCTACCGCACGCTCGAAGCCATGGGCATCGACGCGTTTGTCGTGCGCACTGCGCAAACCGGCGTCATTCAGGATCTGGGACGCATTATCGGGCGCAACGTGGCGGTGTTTAACGCCGGTGAAGGCGACGCCGCGCACCCGACCCAAGGCTTGCTCGACGCGCTGACCATTCGCCAACACAAGGGACAGTTTGACCAGCTGTCGGTCGCCATCGTCGGCGACGTGTCGCATTCGCGTGTCGCGCGCTCGACGCTGCGCGCGCTGAACATTTTGGGTTGCCAGGATTTGCGCATCGTCGCGCCCGCCGCGTGGCAACCGCCGGCGCAGCAGCTGCCCGGGGCGGTCATCACTGACAGCCTTGAGCAGGGCATCCAGGGCTGTGACGTCGTCATGGCGCTACGCATCCAGAACGAGCGGCTGCAAAACAACGAGCGACTGGATCGCACCGACTACATCGCTCGTTTCTGCATCACGCAGAAACGATTGAACGGGGCACGTGACGACGCAATTTTGATGCACCCCGGGCCAATCAATCGCGGCATCGAAATTTCCGACGAGGTGGCCGACGGGCCGCAGTCGGTCATCCTCAAGCAAGTAAACAACGGCGTTAAGATTCGTCGCGCGCTGTTCGACAGCGTCGCGCGCAGCCGCGGGTGGTATCAGGAATGACTCATCGCAACACCATTTTCGTGGACGACGGGTCCGTTATCAGCCAGACCCTGTACGACGGCGAACAGTTTGTCACGAGGCTGCACGCGCCAAAGACCGCGCAACACGCGATCCCGGGTAGCTTCGCCCACATCACCTGCGACGAATCGATTCCGATGCGCCGGCCGCTTTCCATCATGCGCGCCAGTGCCAAAGAGGGCTGGATCGATGTGCTTTACAAGATCGTCGGCTTGGGCTTGCGCCATTTGTCCGCGCGCAAGGTCGGGGATCGCGTCAGCGTGCTCGGTCCGATTGGAAAACCGTTTGTTCCGGACCCGGCCCGGCCCAAGGCGCTTCTGATTGGCGGTGGCGTCGGCATTCCACCGATGATTTTTTTGGCCGAGACCCACCGCAACGATCCGCGCTCGGATTGGGATCCGCTGGTGCTGATGGGTTCTGAAATTCCATTCCCGTTTGACACTTCACCATCGAAAATAGACGTCGACGGCGTGGATGCGGCAGCGACGCACTGCATGAGTTTCCTCGAGGAAATGGGCATTGCCAGTCGCTTGTCGAGTGCCGCTGGCATTGACGGCGCGTTCAACGGCTACGTGACGGAACTGGCGGCGCAATGGCTCGACGGTTTGTCGGCTGCCGAACGCGCGCAAGTGCAAATCTACGCCTGCGGGCCGACGCCCATGCTCGAAGCGTGCGCGCGCGTGGCACAGCGTTTCGACGTACCGGCTCAGGTGTCACTGGAAGAATACATGGCGTGCGCAGTCGGTGGCTGTGCCGGCTGCACGGTGCCGGTTTACGACGGTGACAATGTGGCCATGAAACGTGTGTGCGTTGACGGCCCGGTGTTCGACGCGTCGGCCGTGTTTCCGGCGAATCAGCCGGGCTAAAAAACGGCGACCGCCGTTGTCTAACCGTTAGCCGAAGCTGATACGCGTTTCGAGGTTGGCGCGCGAATCCGCACTGACCAGCGCATCTTCGAGCGAAATACGCCCGGCGCGAAACAGTTCGAACAGCGAATCGTCGAACGATTGAATGCCCGCTTCGGACGCGTTGGCCACCGCTTCTTTGATGGCGCCGACGTCACCTTTAAGAATCAGATCTTGAATGTGCGGCGTGTTAAGCAACACCTCCACCGCTGCGCAGCGCGAGCCGGACTTGCCCGCTACCAGGCGCTGCGAAATGATCGCCCGCAGATACTGCGACAGATCCATCAGGATTTGTGCGTGCTGCTGGGTCGGAAACATGTTGATAATTCGATCCAGCGTCTCGGCCGTGTTGTTCGCGTGCAGCGTTGAAATGGCCAAATGCCCGGTTCCGGCCAGCGCCAGAGCCGCTTCCATGGTCTCGCGATCACGAATCTCACCGATCAAAATGACGTCCGGTGCCTCACGCAGCGCGCTCTTTAGCGCCTTGGCGTACGACTTGGTGTCAACGCCAATTTCGCGCTGATTGACCAGCGATTTTTTGTTCGGGTGCAAGAACTCGATGGGGTCCTCGATCGTTAAAATATGATCGGCGGCCGTCTCATTGCGATGGTTAATCATGCCGGCCAGCGTCGTCGATTTACCCGAGCCGGTGGCGCCCACCATCAGGATCAAACCACGGCGGCGCATTGCCAGATCCTTGAGCGCCAGCGGCACACCCAGATCTTCCAGCCGCGGCAAGTCAGAGGTGATGTAACGCAACACCATCGCGACATTGCCGCGCTGATGGAACACGTTGACACGGAAACGACCGAGACCGGGCTCGGACACGGCGAAATCAATCTCCAGATCGCGCGCAAAACTGTCGAGCTGCTCTTCGTTCATCAGACCAAACGCGGCCTGCTTGACCATTTTTGGCGTCAGTTCCATGTTGTTGACCGGAACGATGCGACCTTCGATTTTGATCTTGACCGGGGCGTAGGTGGTGAAGAAGAGATCGGACGCTTTCTTCTCGACCATCAACTTGAACAGAGGCTTGGTATTCATGCACTAAAACTGCTTGGCTTCGGGCTCATGTTCCAGAATACGCAGGCTCTGGGAGCCCTCTTCGCTGGCGCGGAACTCGCGCTTGCTTTCCAGTTTGATCCGCAGGCGCAGCTCGTTCTTCGAGTCAGCATTACGCAGTGCCTCTTCATAACCGATCATGCCGCGCTCGTAGAGTTCGAACAGGGCCTGATCGAACGTCTTCATACCCATGCGCGTGGATTTGGCCATGACTTCCTTGATCTGGGCCACTTCGCCCTTGAAGATCAGATCGGAAATCAGCGGCGACGCCAGCATGATTTCCATGGCCGCGATGCGACCCTTGCCGTTTTCCAGCGGCACCAGCCGCTGGGAAATCAGCCCACGGATATTCAGTGACAAATCCATCAGCAGCTGATCTCGCCGCTCTTCGGGGAAAAAGTTGATGATGCGATCCAGCGCCTGGTTGGCACTGTTCGCGTGCAACGTGGCCAGACAAAGATGCCCGGTCTCCGCAAACTGCACGCCGTATTCCATGGTCTCGCGATCGCGAATCTCCCCGATCAGGATCACATCGGGGGCTTGGCGCAGAGTATTTTTTAGCGCTGCGTGCCACGAGTCAGTATCGACGCCCACCTCACGCTGCGTGACGACGCAGCCGCGGTGCGGGTGCACGTATTCGACCGGATCTTCAATCGTGATGATGTGGCCGCGCGTGTTGGCATTGCGGTGGCCGATCATGGCAGCCAGCGTCGTCGACTTACCCGAGCCGGTGCCGCCAACGATGATCACCAGGCCGCGCTTGCCCATGACAACGTCTTTGAGCACCGGCGGCAATTTCAGATCGTCGAATTCGGGAATCTCGGTGGTAATCGTCCGCAATACCGCGCCAGTCATTCCCTGCTGCACGAACGCGTTGACGCGAAAACGACCGATTCCGCGCGGGGCAATGGCAAAATTGCATTCCTTGTCGGCGTCGAACTGCTTGCTCTGCTTGTCGTTCATGATCGAGCGCACGAGGACTGCACTTTGCGCAGCCGTCAGCGGCGTTTGCGACGCCGGCGTGATAACCCCGTCCACTTTGATCGCAGGCGGAAAATTTGCCGTGATGAACAAATCCGACCCGTTCTTGGAGACCATGTTGCGCAGGAGGTCCTGCATTAGCTTGATCGCTTGATCGCGTTCCATTGGGGTTCCCCGTTCCGTCTGTTCGATACGGCCTTACTTCGCGCTCCGGGGCGCGAATGCAGGGCTTAAAACTGGTCTTTGTGCTGCGCTTTGTAGCGCGCTTCTTCGCGACTGATGACGCCTTTTTTCATCAGATCCTGCAGACACTGGTCGAGCGTTTGCATGCCGCTGCTCTGGCCGGTCTGAATTGCCGAATACATTTGCGCAATCTTGCCTTCACGAATCAGGTTTCGAATGGCCGGCGTGCCGATCATAATTTCGTGCGCCGCGACGCGGCCGCCACCGTTCTTCTTCAACAGCGCCTGCGAAATCACCGCACGCAGCGATTCTGACAGCATGGAGCGCACCATATCTTTCTCTGCAGCCGGAAACACGTCGACAATTCGGTCAATGGTCTTGGCGGCGGAGCTGGTGTGTAGTGTACCGAAAACCAGGTGTCCGGTTTCGGCGGCCGTGAGCGCCAATCGAATGGTTTCCAGATCACGCATCTCGCCAACCAGAATGATGTCCGGATCTTCGCGCAGAGCACTGCGCAGCGCCTCATTAAAGCCCAGCGTGTCACGATGCACCTCGCGCTGGTTGATCAGCGACTTCTTGCTTTCGTGCACAAATTCGATGGGGTCTTCCACCGTCAGCACGTGATCGGGCTTGGTGTCGTTGATGTAATCGATCAT
>JBGCFP010000216.1:0-15993 GCA_045107005.1 Gammaproteobacteria bacterium | reverse complement strand
GTCGCCGTCGTCGTCAACCCAAAGGTTGACGGTGACGCCAGGCAAACCCGGTTCTTCCGGGTTCTGCGTGCCGTCGCGGTCAAGATCAACAAACACCCGGTCGCCAATGCTGGCCGTCGGAATCGGCGTGCCCAGGTAGTGCGACGGATCGGTGTCGCCGATGGGGTCGCCCACCGGATCGCCGTTGTCATCGACCGGCTGACCGGTCGCCGAGCCGATGTTCGCGTACTGGCCAACCGTAGCGATGCCTTCGCCCGTGCAAGTCAGGCTAGCGCCTGGGGCCAACGTGTCCGTCGGACAATCCACCGCAACACCTTGATCATCAGTGACCACGATGTTGTTGACGGTCACGTTACCCGTGTTGGTCACCACGTAGGTCCAATTCACCGGATCGTCTTCGGTGATCTCCGGGCCTGTTGGCGTATCGGCGTCTTCGCCGTTGGTCGATTTTTCTATCGTCAAACCGCCGCCAGGGCCGAAGTAATGGCTGGGATCGGTGTCGCACACTTCTTCTTCTTCAAAGAACGCGCACACTTCGCCGATGTTTGCGTACTGACCCGATTGCGCGACGCCGTTACCGGTACAGGTAATCGACTCGCCCGGGTCCAGAAAATCAATGGCCGGGCAAGCCACGTCAACGCCCTGGTTATCAAACAGGTCGATGGTATTCAGTCGCACGTTGCCGGTGTTCGTCGCAACGTAGGTCCATGTGACCGGCTCGCCGACGGGAATCGCTGGACCGGTCGGCACATCGGCATCAAAACCGTTCGTCGCTTTTTCCAACGTAATCTCGAAAAAGATGCCGAAGTAGTGACTGGGGTCGCTGTCGGTTACGGTCTCGCCACTGCCATCGGCCGTTACCGAACCCACGTTCGCATACTGCCCGGGCTCTGCCGTGCCGCTGGCTGAACAGGTAAACGATTCGCCAGGCTCGAGCGTCGTCGCGGGGCAATTGATTGCCACACCTTGATCATCGGTGACGACGATATTGGACAGCGGCGTGCCACCGGTGTTGGTAATCACGTAGTCCCAGGTAATCGGCAATCCGACAATGACGTTCGGACCGGTGGGATCATCGGCGTCGACATTCTGCGTCAACGTTTCGATATCAATCATCGGACCCGCGCCGGTGTAATGGCTGGGGTCGCTGGCGCAGACTTCCGGGTTGTCACCGGCGGCAGCGCAAGCGGTGCCGAGGTTCATGTACGGGCCATCCTGCGCTACGCCCGATCCGGTACACGTGATTGAGCCGCCGGGCGGCAGCGTCGTGCTCGGACACGTCACGATCACGCCCTGGCTATCGGTAATGTTCAGGCCACCCAGTGGGACATTGCCGTCGTTGGTGACGGTGTACAGCCATTCAACGGGCTCGCCCACGCCGATGGTGGGGCCAGGCGCGACGTCAGCGTCCACACCGTTGGTGGTTTTCTCAATCGACAGCAGCGGAGAGCTGCCGAAGTAGTGACTCGGATCAGTGGCTGACACGTCCGCACCGACCGGCGGCGTGCCGGTGACACTACCGACGTTCATGTATTGGCCAGCCGTGGACGTGCCGGTTGCCGTACAGGTCATGCTGACACCAGGCGCGAGCGTGGTGCTCGGGCAGGTAACGGTCACACCCTCACTGTCAACCACGACAACATCGGTCAACTCAATGTTGCCCGAGTTGGTGACGACGTATTCCCACATCACCGTGTCACCCACGACAACGTTTGGCCCGGTCGGCGTGTCGGCGTCTGCACCATTGGTCAGGGTTTCGATGACGATGCCGGGCACAGAACCAAAGTAGTGGCTGGCGTCGGTCGAGCACACTTCCTGCGGCTCGTCAGTTTGATCGTTACCGCAAACGGTGGCCATGTTCACGTACTGGCCAGCCTGCGCGTCATCGGTAGAACCGGTACAGGTAAACGATTCGCCACTGCCAAGAAAATCGTCCGGGCAGGTCACGCTTACGCCCTGGTCATCGACCACGGCAATTTCAAACAGATCGGCGTCACCGGTGTTAGTGACGATGTACTCCCACAGCACATCAGCGCCCGCTTCGACTACCGGTCCGGTGGGCTCGTCTGCATCCATTCCGTTGGTCAGTTTTTCGATCGCTATGTCGACCGGCCCACCGCCAAACAACCCCAAATCCACGTCAACATGAGCGCCGCCTGAGCGCAGACTGACTACCCGCGTGGTGCCCAGCGAGTTCGCGTCGCTGTCGAGCTGAATATCGATGCCTTGATTACGCTTACCAATGCGATACGGGGCGGGGACGATGTACTGAACTCGGTAATCGTCGGGCTTGAGTCCGGAAAATTCGAAATACCCTTTGCCGTCGGTGACCGCCGTCAGACCCGTCGGCACGCCATCGGCCGTCAGCAGTAACACCTGGATGCCCGGCACGCCGTTCTCATGCTTGCCCTGCAGACCGTCGACGTTGGCATCGAACCACACCCAATCACCGACACTGGCAGGGCGATACAAACCGGCATCCATATCAAACCGGCCGCTCGCTGCGGCGAGTTGAACAGGCTCACCCACACCTGAGCGCGGATCGACGTCACTGTCGAGCGCGTCCACGGCGGCGTCCTGTGCGCTGAAGCGCCAGGCGTCGTCGGCGAGCACGCGCATGCGATAACAACTGCTGGGTAATTTCTCAAACACGAAATAACCATCAGCATCGGTCGTCGCAACCCGACGCTGACCCGCATCGGTCGTCAATTCGTTACCCGCGCAATCGAGCAATACGACCGGCACGCCGCCGAGCCCGGGTTCGCCAACGTCCTGGACACCGTTGGCGTTCATGTCTTCCCAAATGCGATCACCCAACTCGCTGCCCAAAACGGCAACGGCGCCAGCGTCAACATCCGTGAGCAAACCGCCGCTTTGCACTTGCAGCGCTTTGGTCAGACCAGTCGCCGGGTCCGCGTCGCTGTCGCGTGCGGTGTCATTGCCAAGATAAGCCGGACAGTAGCGATGCCCCTCGTGCGCGCCAAAGCGAATTCGATAGCACCCTTGTGCGACGTCAAAGCGATACTGCCCGCGTGCGTCGGTGCGAGTCGCGGCCAAAAAGCTGCCGTCGCAATCGAGCAGGCTGACGTTGACATCACTGAGACCCGATTCGGTTTTGTCGCGGATTCCGTCTCGGTTTTCGTCAAGCCAAACGGTACTGGCTATCCCGGCGTCGCGAACCAATTGATCGCCATTGGCACCGACCGCGCCGGGTAATGCCGCAAGGGCGACCCCCAACAAAGCAACGATCAGGAAAAAACGTGGCGACCCCGTCCCGGCGGTCTTGTGCATGCGGAGCATAAGCTCTCTCCCCTTTTCTGGTTCTTTTTTTGCCACGTGCTTTGTGCAGCGTGTGCGATATTCTTCGCCAATGAACCGGACCCCCTCGATCCACTTTGTCATTCGCGGTTGTCTCTATTGGGTCATCCTAATGCAATTCGGCGTTGTATTCACCTGATTTGAGACGAATAAACCGCTGTAAGTTGTTAAAAATACATAACTACAGTGCAAAAACGGCACGCCATTGCTGTTGGACACCTCAACGATTATTGTCACATCAAAGAGAACCGCTGTGGAAGACCCCCGGCGTGACTCAATTCACAATTTGAACAAATGTAGCGAAACCTGTGATGTCGCTCACTGTCATAAGCAAAGTAGGCGTGGCATGTTCGTAGCTGACACGTACCTTTTATTTGAACGAGAACTGACCGAACACGATTGCTGGCGCGATAAAATTTCCAGGCGGCGAACACGTCGCCGACGAACGATTTTGTTGACGTTGGCACCATCCACCGCAAGGACATGGATATGCTGCGAATGAAATCGTCCACCACAACCCGAGCGCGCCACGGTGCGCGATATTTGCTGCTGTTGCCGCTGCTGGCACTCGGTGCATGCACAACAAACGTCGCAGAGCCGACCGCTACGGCGACCTCGGTGACAGCGCTGCCAACCGTGCGCGCCGCGTTCCATTTCGAGTCGCAGCCACAGCAATGCGATCGTCCAAACAACACAACCCTGTCTTCTGTCGTGCGCGTCGCAACCACCGATGGCTCTGACGCCAGCGGCGTAGTGATCGCTTACGATAGAGTGCTGACAGCAGCGCACGTGGTTGACGACAACCCCAACGCGCTGGTCTACATCAACGGCTCCTACCGCCCCGCGCGCGTCATGGCACGCGATCTCGCCAATGACCTCGCTCTGTTGTCGGTCAACACGCAACAACTCGAACCGATTCGTATTAGCTCCAACCACTTGTTTTCTGCTGAACCGGTATGGACCGTCGGGTTCCCACTGGCGATGGAACAGACGGCGAACTATGGGCGCTATCAGCAACACGTCAACGGCGCCATTCACTCGTCCGCTTCGACGAATGCCGGCGCGTCCGGCGGCGGCTTACTGCGCTGCGCGAGCGGTGCATTTGAGCTTGCTGGAATGATTCGCGGCTACGGCGCTTACTGGGACGCAGGGGAACTGCGTCGGATCGAAGATCTGTCGATCTCAGTGCCCGCGGATACGATTTCCAACTTCGCCGTCAGCGCGGGGATTTCACTGTAGCGCAAGCGCTCAACATTCGCTCACGTTGACCGCGAGACCGCCCTCTGAGGTCTCCTTGTAAATGACCCTCATGTCCAGCCCGGTCTGGCGCATGGTTTCGATCACTTGATCCAGTGACACCTTGTGCTCGCCATCACCGCGCCGCGCTATGCGCACCGCGTTGATCGCCTTGACGGCACCCATGGCGTTACGCTCGATGCAGGGAATTTGTACCAGACCGCCGATGGGGTCGCAGGTCAGGCCCAGGTTATGTTCCATGCCGATCTCCGCGGCGTTCTCAACCACGTCATTATTGTAACCTTGCGCCGCCGCAAGGCCAGCCGCGGCCATCGAGCACGCAACACCGACTTCTCCCTGGCAGCCCATTTCCGCGCCCGAGATCGACGCGTTGGTTTTGTACAGCATCCCGATGGCGGCTGACGTCAGCAAAAAACGATGGAGGCCTGCGCGATCCGCTTTAGGATGGCACTCGGCGTAATAGTGCATGACCGCAGGCACGATGCCCGCTGCCCCGTTAGTCGGTGCCGTTACCACTTTGCCGCCCGCCGCGTTTTCTTCGTTGACGGCCAACGCCCACGCGTTAACCCAATCCATGGTGGTCATCGGGTCCGGATCACCGGCCGCACGCAGCTCGCGAAACAGTCGCGGCGCACGCCGTTTGACCTTCAACTTCCCGGGCAGCACGCCGTCCGATTGCGACCCGCGAATTACACACTGACGCATCGCTTCCCAGATGTCGTCAAGCCGCTGGGTGACCTCCTCCTCGCCCCGCCATGTCACTTCGTTGCGCCACACCAGTTCGTCGATGCGAAGGCTCTGCGCGTTGCCGTGTTCCAGTAGTGTCCTGGCGCTGCTAAACGCAAACGGCGCTGGCGCCAGATCGTCGATCGGTGCAGCGGACAAGTCGTCGCCTTCCCGAGCGATGAACCCGCCGCCGATCGAATAGAACGACTGGTCGGCAAGGATGGTGCCGTCGTCGCAGGTCGCGACAAACCGCATTCCGTTCGGGTGAGCGGGCAGCGACTCCGCGTAATGAAAAACAACGTTATCCTCAGGCAAAAAAGGAACGCGATGCGATCCGTTAAGCAATAACTCACGATTCGCAGCGACTTGCTCAAGGGTCGCGTCGACGCGATCCGGATTGACGGTCTCAGGCACTTCACCGGTCAAACCTAAAACGACAGCGCGATCGGTACAGTGACCGCGCCCGGTCAGTGCCAGCGACCCGTAAAGATGGGCGGTCACGGCGGCGACCCGATCCAGTTCCTTGCGCTCGGCAAGACCGATCACAAACTCAGCCGCCGCTTTCATCGGCCCCATCGTGTGCGAACTCGACGGCCCAATGCCGATCTTGTACATATCGAAAACGCTGATTTGCATGCTCAGTACCGCATCAAAATTCAGGAAGGATCGTTGGCGTTGGACAGCGACAGAAGTGACGTGTTGCCGCCCACCGCGGCCGTGTTCACTGACACCGTTTTCTCGGTCGCGAAACGTGCGAGATAGTGCGGACCACCGGCTTTGGGACCGGTCCCGGACAAACCGCGACCACCGAACGGCTGTACGCCAACAACGGCGCCCACCATGTTGCGGTTGACGTAAACGTTACCGACCCGAACGCGGCTCTCAATGTAACGCGCGCGCCCGTCGATGCGGCTGTGCACACCGAGCGTAAGCCCGTAGCCCGTCTTGTTGATGGCATCGAGAACTTTATCCAGATCGCGCGCTCGATCGCGCACGACGTGCAGCCCCGGGCCAAAGACGTCGCGTTCCAGTTCGTCAATCGAATCAAGCCGTGCCGCCAAGGGTGCGAAGAACGTACCGTGCTGGCAGTGATCCGGCAGGGTCATTTCCAACAGGACCCGCCCGCTGTCACGCATTTTCTTCGCGTGCGCGTTCAACACGTCGAGCGCCTTGTCATCGATCACCGGCCCCACATCGGTGGACAACAGTGCCGGATCGCCAATGTTCAGTTCCTTCACCGCCCCTTCGAGCAGTTCAAGAATGCGCGGGGCAATGTCTTCTTGCAGCATCAACACGCGCAGTGCGGAGCAGCGCTGACCCGCGGAATTAAACGATGAGCGAATCACGTCCTGCACCACCTGCTCAGGCAGCGCCGAACTGTCAACGAGCATCGCGTTTTGCCCACCCGTCTCAGCAATTAACGTCGCAATCGGCCCCTCTTTTTGCGCCAGTGCCAATGAAATATGACGCGCCGTTTGGGTCGACCCGGTAAACGCAACGCCAGACGTTTCACGATGAGACACGGCAGCGGCGCCTACGCTCGCTCCGTCGCCCGGCAAGAAGTGCAGCACGTCCGCCGGCACTCCCGCTTTGCGCAACAGTCGAACGGCGTGAGCCGCTACCAGGGGCGTCTGTTCGGCGGGTTTGGCAATGACCGCGTTGCCGGCCGCCAGCGCAGCGGCCACTTGCCCAGCAAAAATCGCCAGTGGGAAATTCCACGGACTGATACAAACAAACACGCCGCGGCCACACATCTGCAGTGTATTGAGTTCACCGGTGGGACCGGGCAACACCTCGGGCTCGCCAAACTGCGCGCGAGCCTGCGCTGCGTAATAGCGCAGAAAATCCACGGCTTCGCGCAGCTCATCATTGGCGTCTTCGGGCAGTTTGCCCGCTTCTCGAATGCACAACGCGAGCAAGGTGTCGGCCTCCTGTTCGAACAGATCAGCGGCACGTTCGAGAATGTCCGCGCGCGCCGGACCGCCATCGCGATCCCACTTTGGCTGCGCTTCAACGGCCATCGCAAACGCTTGATCAACCTGCGCTTGCGTGGCTCGCGCGGAGCGGCCAACAAGACGACGCCGATCGGCCGGGTCCAGAATATCCACCGCGTCATCCATGCTCGACGTGGCGCCAACCATCACCGGCGCATCAAAGCCCTGTTCGATTGCCTCGCCAAGCGCAGTCGCCAACGATTGCAGGTAATCCACATCGGCAAAGTTACGCCCCGCCGAGTTGACCCGCTGTGCGCCGAACAACGCGGCTGGCGCCTGGATATCGGGATGTGGCTTGCTCGCAAGCGACGCCAACAGATCAAACGGGTCGGCGACGATGTCGTCCACCGGGGCACTTTCATCAACGATGCGATTAACGAACGAGGTGTTCGCGCCGTTCTCCAGCAAGCGACGCACCAGATACGGCAAGAGGTCTTCGTGCTGCCCGACCGGCGCGTAGACGCGACACGGCCAGTGTGCCTCGTCTTTCTCGGTCACCTGCGAATACAGTTCCTCGCCCATGCCGTGCAGTCGCTGAAACTCGAATCCGCGAGTGTTCTGCGCCAGTTCGATGATGCTCGCCACCGTGTGCGCGTTATGCGTCGCGAACTGCGGATAAATGTGATCGCGCGACTGCATGAGCCGCTGTGCGCACACCAGGTACGAGACGTCGGTCGCAACCTTGCGCGTGAACACAGGGAATCCGGGAAGGCCTTGCTCCTGCGAGCGTTTGATCTCCGTGTCCCAGTACGCGCCTTTAACCAGACGCACCGGGATTTTCCGCCCGCCTTCGCGTGCCAGAGCAATCAGGCCGTCGAGCACGCCGGTCGCGCGCTTCTGATAAGCCTGCACGGCTAGTCCAAAGCCGTTCCAGTCGGCACAGGCATCACTGCGATAGACCGCTTCGAAGACATCGAGCGACAGCTCCAGACGATCGGCCTCTTCGGCATCCACGCAAAAGCCGATGCCGTAGTCGCGAGCTCTCGCCGCCAACTCGCCAAGCGCCGGCACCAGTTCGCGCAGGACCCGCTCCCGGTTGGCAATGTCATAGCGCGGGTGCAGCGCGGAGAGCTTGACCGAAATGCCCGGCGACGAAAACACGTCCATCTCGCGCGCGCTCTCGCCAATGGCGTCGATGGCGCGGGCGTAAGCGTCGTGATAGGTCTTCGCATCGGCCATGGTCAACGCCGCTTCGCCGAGCATGTCGAACGAATAGCGGTATGGTGCGTTTTCCTTGTCACGCGAGCGCTTGAGCGCGTCCTTGATCGTGCGCCCCATCACAAACTGATGGCCCATGATTTTCATGGCCTGGCGCATGGCGGTGCGCACGACCGGCTCGCCAGCGCGCGATACCAGACGCGACATCAGGTTACCGGGATCGCCGACGGTGTCTTCGCTGGGACCAAGCACCTTGCCCGTCAGCATCAACCCCCAGGTCGAGGCGTTGACGAACGTCGATTCGCTGGTGCCCAGGTGTTCTTTCCAATCGCCACTGCGCAGTTTGTCGCGGATCAACTGGTCGGCGGTATCAGCATCCGGGACGCGCAGCAGCGCTTCGGCCAGGCACATCAAAACGATGCCCTCCTGCGACGACAAATCGTATTGATGCAGGAACGCATCGAGGCCGCCGGTCTTGCCGCGCTCAGCGCGCACGGTATGAACAAGTTTCGCCGCGTTGGCACGAATACGTTGGCGCTGCGCTTCGCTCAGCGCGTTGGCCGCCAACAGCGCACTAACGCGCTCGGTCTCATCCGCCAGATACAGCGCGTTGGTCGCGGTCTGTTGCGCGCTACGGTCAGGCGTGACGTCGGCAAACAAAAACGGGCTGGCGAGGGGCGATTTGGTCTTGGCATGCACGCTGATATCTCCTTGGGCGAACGATTGGTTGCGATGACCGCGACCGCAGTATATTGGAATCCTCGCCGCAGTTTGGCGTTTTTAAAAAGACCCTGTCATCCCTCGGAATCGTCGTCCGGCTGCTCGCGCACAAAACGGATGAGTTTGCGTCGATCGCGCTTGCTCGGACGCCCGACAGGACGTGGTGCAGTGCGATAAGAGAGCCGCCGTTGTTCCGACTCTTCGAACCGGCGAGCGCGGCTTTCTTCCGATTCCAGATAAGCATCGGCCGCGAGTGTGGCCGAGACGCGACGGACGATCAGCTGGGTGACCGTTATGTCGAAGCGTTCTTCGCCGCGCGTGACGCTCAGCGCATCGCCAATCTTGATGCCCCGAGATGGTTTGACGCGCTGCGCGTTCCACAGCACCTTGTGGCCCTTGACCGCTTTGGCAGCCAGCGCCCGGGTCTTGAAAAACCGGGTGGCGTGCAGCCACTGATCGAGGCGTGCCGTTGGTTCAATGTCGGTGGATTTGGACATAGCGTTTTTTGTGCCGTAATGGCCTCGTCGAGCGGCTATACTGCGGCCAATTGAAACGGGAGACAAGCGTGTGACCAGCCAGTATTTCGACACTTTACGCCGTGACACCCAGGACCTGCATCGCGACGGCCTGTTCAAAACCGAGCGCGTGATCGCCACGCCGCAGGACGCCTCCATCGCGGTCCTTGACGAATCGCAGAGCGCGCAGAATGTCATCAACCTGTGCGCCAACAACTATCTTGGTCTGGCCAATCACCCGACGCTGGTGGCCACGGCCAAAGATGCTCTGGATCGCTATGGCTTTGGTATGGCATCCGTGCGCTTTATCTGCGGCACGCAAACGGTACACAAGGAGCTGGAGGCGAGCTTGAGCGCGTTCCTTGGCACCGAAGACACGATCCTGTATCCCTCGTGTTTTGACGCCAACGGGGGACTGTTCGAAACATTGCTCGGACCCGACGACGCGGTTATCAGCGACGCGCTCAACCACGCGAGCATTATTGATGGTATCCGCCTGTGCAAAGCCCAACGCCACCGTTTCGCACACAACGACATGGCTGAGCTCGAAGCCAAACTCAAGGAAACCAGCAGCGCTCGTGCGCGGGTGATCGCCACCGACGGCGTGTTTTCCATGGACGGCACCATTGCCCAGCTTGATCGTATTGTGGAGCTGGCGGAGCAGTACGACGCCATGGTGATGGTCGACGACTGCCACGCCACTGGCTTTGTCGGCAAGAACGGCAACGGCACGCACGAACATCACAACGTGCTGGGACGCATTGATCTGTTAACCGGCACACTGGGCAAGGCCTTGGGTGGCGCAGCGGGCGGTTACGTCAGCGGCCACAAAGTGCTCATCGACTGGCTGCGGCAGCGTTCACGGCCCTACCTGTTTTCCAATACGCTGGCGCCGGTGATCGCCGCTACGTCAATCAAGGTGCTGGAGATGATTCAGCAAAGTGACGAGCGTCGTGCTCAGCTGCACGACAACACGCACTACTTCCGCACGGCGATGACCGCGGCCGGGTTCACGCTCTTGCCCGGTGAACACGCGATCATCCCAGTGATGCTGGGCGACGAAACGCTGGCGACCAAAATGGCGGATGCCCTTCTCGAGGAAGGCCTCTACGTGATCGGATTTTCGTTTCCCGTCGTTCCGCGAGGTCAGGCGCGAATCCGCACGCAAATGTCGGCGGCGCATTCCCGCGCGCAGCTTGAACAAGCCGTCGCGGCGTTCATCAAGGTGGGCCGCCAACTCGGTGTTATCGAGGCATGAAGGCGCTGGTCAAAGCGCACGCGCGCGAGGGCTTGTGGCTGCAAGATGCGGCGATGCCGGACGTCGGCCCCAACGACGTTCTGATTCAGGTTCGCAAGACGGCGATCTGCGGCACCGACATGCACATTTACAGCTGGGATGCGTGGGCGCAGCAGACCATTCCCGTCCCCATGACCGTCGGGCACGAATTCGTCGGGACGGTCGTCGACATGGGCAGCGAAGTGCGCGGCTTCGAGATCGGTGATCGAGTGTCCGGCGAAGGCCATATCCATTGCGGCTTTTGTCGAAACTGCAGGGCCGGTCGGCGCCATCTGTGTCGCGCGACGCAAGGCGTTGGCGTCAATCGGCCGGGCTGCTTCGCCAACTTCCTGAGCATTCCGGCGGTGAATGCGTTCAAGCTGCCCGACGACATCAGCGACGACGTCGCCTCGATGCTCGATCCGCTGGGCAACGCGACGCACACAGCGCTGTCGTTTGATCTGGTCGGCGAAGACGTGTTGATTACCGGGGCTGGTCCGATCGGCGCTATGGCGGCAGCCATCGCGCGGTTTTGCGGCGCGCGCCACATCGTCGTCACCGACATTAACGACTACCGTCTGTCACTCGCCAGCAAACTCGGCGCGACGCGCACCGTGAACGTCACCCGCGAATCCATCGAAGAGGCCATGGCCGAGCTGAAGATGACCGAAGGCTTCGACGTGGGCCTGGAGATGTCGGGCGTGGCCAGTGCGCTGCATTCGCAGCTCGAACACGCGGTACACGGCGGGCGCATCGCGCTGCTTGGCATCCCCCCGTCAGACATCGCCATCGACTGGAACCAGGTCATTTTTAAGGGAATTGTCATCAAAGGTATCTACGGTCGGGAGATGTTCGAAACCTGGTATAAGATGACCAGCATGCTACAAAGTGGTTTGGACGTCGGCGAGATTATTACCCACCGCTTTGCCTACCCCGATTTTCAGCAGGGTTTCGAACTGCTGCGCTCGGGCGAAAGCGGCAAAGTGATTCTCGACTGGACCGCCTGACCAGAGATTGTTTTTCTAAGGATTTACGCTCATGCGACACATTGCACTTTCGCTACTGCTCACACTCACGCTCATCGGCTGCGGCACCAATCCGGTCACCGGAAAAAAGGAGCTGCAGTTCGTTGGTGAAGCCACCGAGATCAAGCTTGGCCAGCAAAACTATTTACCTGCACGTCAGATGCAAGGCGGCGACTACGTCATCGACCCGGAACTGACGCGCTACGTGCAAGGGGTGGGTGAACGACTGGCGCGCGTCAGCGGTCGCCCGGATCTTCCTTATGAGTTCGTTGTGCTCAACAACTCGGTGCCCAATGCCTGGGCAATGCCCGGGGGCAAGATTGCGTTTAACCGCGGCTTGTTGACCGAGATGCAGTCGGAGGCAGAGCTGGCCGCGGTGATGGGCCACGAAATCGTGCACGCCGCAGCGCGACACGGCGCGAAGAGCATGGAGCGAGGCTCGCTGCTGCAAGTGGGCATGCTCGCTCTGCAGGTGTCGCAGGTCGATAACCAATATGGCGGCTTGGTGGTCAATGCCGGCGCGCTTGGTGCGCAGTTGATCTCGCAAAAATACGGGCGCAATGCCGAGCTCGAATCGGATCTCTACGGCATGCGCTACATGAAAGAAGCCGGCTATGACCCTGCCGCCGCGGTGGATTTACAGCAGACGTTTGTGCGCATTTCCGAGGGTCGGGGACAGCAAGGTTGGCTCGCCGGTTTGTTTTCATCGCATCCGCCCTCGCAGTATCGCGTTGAGCAGAATCAGGCGACGCTCGCCGCCCTTGGCGGCGGTGGCGACTACGGGCGCGAACGCTATCAACAGATGATCGCAGGGTTGATTCGCAATAAGCCAGCTTACGAGGCCTTCGATGAGGGCGTCAAAGCCATGGGCCAGGGCGACACCGGGCAAGCCGCCCGCCTCGCCCAGCGCGCGATCGATATCGAGCCGCGCGAGGCCAAGTTTTACGGTCTGTTTGGCGACACCCTGTTAAAGCAAAAGAACTATGACGGGGCCATTGGCTATTACCAGACGGCCATCGAACGCAATCCCAATTACTTCCAGCCGTATTTGACGCGCGGCATCGCGTATCGCGAGAAAGGGAATTTGAATCAGGCGCAACGAGATTTTCAAAAGAGCGTGACGCTGCTGCCAACGGCGACCGCGTATCACGGCCTGGGCATGATCGCCTTGAAGTCCGGCAATCGTCAGCAGGCAGTGCAGTACCTGGAGCAAGCGGCGCAATCGCAGTCGCCCGTGGGTGACGACGCGCGCACGACACTAGCGCAAATGGACCCCGGTCGATTTGTGGCGACACGCGTGGGCACCGATGCTGAGGGCAACGTGGTTGTCCAGGTGCAGAACCAGGCACCCATGGCGATGGGCAATGTGCAACTGGAAGTGCAAGTGCTCGATCCGGGCGGTCGCCAGATTCAGAGTCGCAAGGCCGTCAATGTGCCGAACTGGATTGGCGCAGGTCAGGCGACAGTCGTTGCCACAGGGTTAGGTCCGATTCAGGATCGGGCCCAATTGCAGCGGGTGAACGTCGTGGTTAGAAGCGCGACGCCACAGCAAAACTAGCTTGACACCCGAAGTTTGCCAGCCAGTGATGGTAAGCGAGCACGGTAAATTCAGTTATGACCGGCACCTGAGCTGCTAAGTTATAGTGTTATGACCGGCACCGGAGCTCGCTAAGTTATAGTGTTATGACCGGCACCGGAGCTATAGTGTTATGACCGGCACCGGAGCTCGGGAGCTCTCCGGAGCTCTAGTGTTATGACCGGCACCGGAGCTCTAGTGTTATGACCGGCACCGGAGCTCGGGCACCGGAGCTCGGGCACCGGAGCTCGGGCACCGGAGCTCGGGCACCGGAGCTCGGGCACCGGAGCTCTGGAGTTAAGGCGCCTTAGCGCGCACGGTAACACCGGAGCGCTCCGTGTAAAACAACGGATTGGTTAGCGCTTCGTGGAACCAAAAGAGAAGGTGGTCGTGCGATGCGAGCCGTCCTGTCGACTCCAGGCGCTGCAATATCGCTCTTCCGCTCTTCAGGTATTCAACCCGATCCGCCGCGCTCAAATAGTCCAGCGCGCCCAACGATGAATACGTAATGGACAAATTCACTTGCCACTCTACATTGGCGGCATCGCGCTCCGTCAGCGCCCGCTGTATGCGCAATGCGGATCGGTAAGCCTCAATCGCGCCGGATTCGTCACCGTGCCCGTGCAGGACGTCGCCGAGCACAAGGTGTCTTGAGGCTAAATCCTCCTGTAGCTGGACCTGTTGCGAATCACTCCGCGCCAACTCTCTGGCTATCGTCAGCGCCTGATTGTGCGCCCTAACTGCACCGAGAGCGTCGCCCAATGCGTTTAGCTGATCACCAACTTTGTTGTAGCTCGACGACAGTCTACGTTGCCACTCAATGTTTTCAGGATCACGTGCCGCGGAAGCCTCGGTGATCGTTTGCGCATCGCGGTGCGTGTTCACGGCGTCTGCATGAAATCCTTGCAGCGCCAGAACTTCTGCAACGGCATCGAAGAGCACCACCAGTTGCTCTCGCCAGAAGGGACTGAACCTATCCTGCTCGACCCGTCCCTTGGCAATCAGAAGCGCCGCGCGAAAATTGGCCAACGCCCGGTCGTTATCTCCCATTCCGGAAAGGACCTCTCCAACCATGAGATGACCAAAAAACGCGGGATCGATCACTGATGTATCGACAGGAGGTACTCGAGCAAGCACTTCCGCCGTATCCAGTGCACTGCGGTACGAAGCGAGCGCACTCGACGAATCGCCACGGGACTCGTGGGTTAGTGCAATAAGGACGTGGCTTTCGGCCACCGTGTTATGCCAAATGATATGTCCTGGATCGCCATCGCTAACCGACTGTCGAATCGCCAGTGCATTTTCGAACTCACGCAGCGCCCCAGATCGGTTCCGCTGGCGAAAAAAAACACGACCGATGCGCTCATGACTGTCGGCGCGCGCAGTCTGGTGCAATGGGTTCGATGGGTCGAGTTCACAAAGGCTCATGTAGATTGCCAGCTCGGATCGATACGCCGCCACCGCGCCGGCCCAGTCGCCCTGCCCTTGCAAAACCCCGGCGCTGCCCCTGTAGCTCTCTGCGACGCCGACGCGCAAGGATTCATCGAGCGGGTTTTGATCGCTCAGCGCCTGAAAAGCACTGCGCGCACTGGCGTACGCCTCAAGCGCACCAGAACCGTTCCCACCGCGCTCAAAAGCCGCGCCAACCTGTAAGTGAACGCGCGCCACTTGCCGTTGCAAATCGGCATCGCCCGGCTGCGCCTCCAGCAGTGTGGCGTAAGCCACTTTTTTCTTGCTGTATACGTCCAGCAGTCCGCTTAACTTGCCCTGCGTCTGCAGCAAATTTTCAACCAACGTCAGATTCGCCAGTACGTCTCGATGCTTTTCCGCGTCAGTTGGGTCCCGCTGTGCGCGCTGCTCGGCCAATGCCAGGTTTGCACGCTGGCTCTTGAGCATCAATGCCGTGTCTACCGGCGCGTCAGACGCCTCAACGTTAAGGTTGAGCTTAGGCCTCGGAAACGAATTTTCAGTCTGTCCTTGAGCGACTAACCACGCACCTCCCGCCAGACTGCAAGCGACAACGAAGCTGGCTCCGGCGGCGAAACGCCAGCCGCGGCGACTACGGCCTCGCGCAACGTTCGCCATTTCAGAATTCGTATTCACCGTAAAGCACTCCGTTGACCCACCAATCTCTTGCCGCAAGCGGCCAAAACGTTATTTGCGTGGCACTCGATCTCCTCAAGCAACCCATTTCAGCCATGCATTGCCTGTGGTGTATCCCGTTAGCCTTCGCTAGTCGACCCGACAGAAACAGTAGGCGTAAACACCGTGTGGATCATTGAACCGCGCCAGCGCCGTTAATTCCTGAAGCCATGCACCACCCGACAGTAGCCTGCGGTTCGAAGACGACGCTCGATAACTTGCCAACACGGTTGGTCTAGTCGACACGGCAAAAACAGTAGGCGTAAACACCGTGTGGATCATTGAA
>JBGCFP010000215.1:0-6557 GCA_045107005.1 Gammaproteobacteria bacterium | reverse complement strand
CGTTGGTCAGTTTCTCTACGTCGAGGCTTGGAATACCGCCACCGCGCGCCGCCACGTCGATATCAACGCGCTGGCCGCCCGAGGGCAGTTGAAACACTCGCGTGACGCCAAGGCCGTTGGCATTGCTGTCGAGCTGCGGATGCGAACTGACGTTTGGTTCGCCGAAAAAGTAACCGGACGGCAGAGCAAACTGCAGTCGATAGGCGCCGGGAACGACGTTGGAGAATTCATAGTAACCATCAATATCGGTGTTGACGGTGCGGCCTTGCGGCACGCCGTCGGCGTCGAGCAGCATCACCTGCACGCCTTCGAGCCCGGACTCGGTCAGGCTCTGAATGTTGTCGTTGTCAGCATCCACCCACACCCAGTCGCCAATCGTACCGGTGCGATACATGCCAGCGTCAATGTTGAACAAGCCTTGTCCAGCGGAGACGTTGCCCGCATGCGCCATCCCGGAAAGCGGGTCGGCATCGCTGTCGAGCAGCTCGCTCGTCATGTCAGGTTCACTGAAGCGGTAACTGGCCGGCGTATCAATGCGCACCTGGTAGCAGGCCGACGCCAGATCTTCGAAAACGAAGTACCCGTCCTGGTCGGTCATGGCAACGCGCTGATTGCCGTCGGTGCCAAGCACCTGGCCTCCGCTGCAGTCGAAAAGCGCCACGGCCACTTTGGCCAGGCCCGGCTCGCCCACATCCTGCACACCGTTAGCGTTCATGTCTTCCCAGACCCGATCGCCAATTTGCGGCTCGGTCAACGCGACTACACCGGCGTCAAGCGCCGTCAGCGCCTGGTTGACACGCAGGTCAATCGCCTTGGTCAAGCCAGTAGATGGATCCGCATCGCTGTCACGGCCGACGTCTTCCCCAACGTTTGCCGGGCAGTAGCGATAGCCGTCCATCGACGCATAGCGCAACCGGTAGCAACCGGCGGCCAACCGACCGAAATGGAAACGCCCACTTTGATCAGTGTTCTGCGCACGCAGAAAATTACCGTCGCAATCGAGCAAGCTGACGCTAACGCCAGCCAAACCGATTTCATTCTTGTCACGAATCGCGTCGCGATTGGTGTCAAGCCAAACCATACTCTCGATGTAACCGCCGTTCGCGCGGCTGACATCGTCGCCGGTGCCGCGCGTATCTGCGAGCGACGCCGTTGTGGCTTGGAAAAACAGGAATG
Source organism: Gammaproteobacteria bacterium (assembly GCA_045107005.1). Taxonomy (GTDB): domain Bacteria; phylum Pseudomonadota; class Gammaproteobacteria; order Steroidobacterales; family JBCCMA01; genus JBCCMA01. The sequence goes on along the minus strand of JBGCFP010000215.1, from coordinate 5,381 downwards.
ATAGAAGGATGAAACGAGCGACGACGCGAAGGCCGCCAGACTCTGGCACGGTGCTCATAGGCACAACTCCCCTTTACTTTTGAGGAAACCTAGCCCGCAAATCGAAAGCGGCCTGGTTTCGTTTATTATCGTTTAGACTCAGACCCGCACTGTTTCTTGGCAGTGCGCTAAGCATGTTAAGACAAAGTGTATCCATTAGCGACACAGTGACGGGTTTCAAACGTCATTTTGTGTACACTGATGCAAGATTGTCCTACAAACCAACAATGCTGCGCTGCACGCGGGCAACGTTAAACTCGAGTAAGATACCGGCATGAAAAATGATCAGCCCATTGTGATTGTCGGCGGTGGCCAAGCTGCCGCGCAGACGGTGGCGTCGCTGCGGCAGTGGGGGAGCAATCACCCGATCACGGTGATCGCCAACGAACCGCACCTGCCCTATCAGCGTCCGCCGCTGTCCAAGACGTTTCTCAAAGGCGAATTGCCGACGGAGCGGCTATGGATGAAGCCCGCCAGCTGGTACGCCGACCAAAACGTTACGGTACGCCTGAACGCCGAGGTCACCGGCATCGACAGGCGTCACAAGCACGTATTGATCGACGGCAATGAAGTGGTGTCTTTCAATGCACTGGTCCTCGCGACTGGCTCAACGCCACACCGACTCAACGTCCGTGGGCACGATCTGAAAGGTATCGGTTACTTGCGCAGTATTGACGACGTCATCGCAATAAACCGGTACGCCAAGGCCGGGCGCAGCATCGCCATTGTTGGAGCGGGCTACATCGGTCTGGAGGTCGCGGCGTCGATGCGACAGATGGGGCTGAACGTCACTGTGCTGGAGATGGAGGATCGCATTCTGTCGCGGGTGACCAGCCGCGTGGTTGGCGACTACTTTCATGCGCTTCATCAAAAGCACGACGTGGACATCCGCACCAATGCGCAAGTGCGACACTTTGTCGGCGATGACACGGGCGTAGAGCGCGCGGTTCTTCACGACGGGACCGAATTGGAAGTCGATCTGGCACTAATCGGCATTGGCGTTGCCGCCAATGATGCGCTCGCCCGCGCCTGTGGCATCGAGTGCAACGACGGCATTCTGGTCGACCGAGACGCACGCACCAGCGATCCGGATATCTATGCGGTGGGCGACTGCAGCCGGCGTCCGCTGGTTCACTTTGCTCGTACGGGTCGACTCGAAAGCGTGCACAACGCGCTGGAACAGGCCAAGCTCGCCGCCGCCTCGATACTGCAGCGCCCTCGCCCTAAAGAGGACTGCCCGTGGTTCTGGTCTGACCAGTTCGACGTAAAACTACAGATCGCCGGTTTGTCCGCGCGCTATGATCAGCTTGTCATGCGCGGCGACCCGGGAACAGATCACTTCGCCGTGTTTTACCTTCGACGCGGCATTCTGATCGGTGTTGATGCGATCAATAGTCCCAAGGAGTTTATGGGTGCAAAACCACTAATCGCCAGCGGGCTTAAGTGCGACGTGGAGCAACTCGCAGATCCTGAGGTGTTACTCAAAACGCTGGCGAGCGCCAGCTAAGCGACGCTTACTCCGACATCGCAAACGTCAGCGAGGTCTCGGCGAAGTAGTGCGCGCCGCCAAGCGCCACGACGATTCGGGCGACAGCCGTGGCATCAAGTTCACGCGTACCGGACGCGCAATGCCAGAGCTGGCGAGTGTCATTCAACGGTTCACAATCGCGCGGCGCGTCCGTCGCCCCAATGGATAAGAGCCCACCGTCGAGTGCCTGACTCGAAACCAGGCGCCAGACCCCGTCCACCTCGCGCGTCACCGTAAGCTGTACGTCCCCGTTTCGAAGATCACACACGCCGCTCCGGTAGCGACAGTTGCTCAACGCCCGAAGCGGATACGCATCGCCGGATCTGGCCGCCTGCGGACGCGGCGTTACCAACGCGTTGGTGGCGAGCCACGCGATCACGGCGAGCAGTGGTGCGACCAGCATTGCGATCAGCACGTGTTTGTTCTTCCACACTGTCCGTTAGTGTGCGACCGGGCCGCCCGCTCCGCGCGGAACGCGGATGGTCTCGACCAGAACGCGAACATGCTCGGGCGGTGGCGCTGTGACTTTTGATACCAGTATTGCCACCAGAAAATTCACGCTCGCCCCTACGGCGCCAAACGCATTGGGCTCGATACCGAAAAACCAGTTCTCGGGCATGCCGCCTAAAAATCGTGTGCTCTCGATGAACATGATGCCCTTGTGCTGAAACACATAGAGCAGCGTCACGCCAAGACCCGCGAGCATGCCCGCGATCGCCCCTTCCTTGTTCATTGACCGGCTGAAAATGCCCATCATTAACGCGGGAAAAATGGATGACGCGGCCAGGCCGAACGCCAGCGCCACGGTGCCCGCGGCAAAATCGGGCGGATGAAACCCAAGGTAGCCGGCAACGGCGATGGCACCCGCCATCGCCACTCGACTGGCCAGCAATTCCTGGCGTTCCGTAATCGCTGGCAGCAGTACTCCTTTCAGCAAATCGTGCGAAATGGCCGATGCGATCGCCAGCAGCAAACCCGCAGCAGTCGACAGCGCTGCGGCCAATCCGCCTGCCGCGACCAGCGCAATGATCCAGTTAGGAAGACGGGCGATTTCCGGGTTGGCCAACACCATGATGTCGCGATCGACTTTGACCATTTCGTTGCGCTCTATATCCGCAGAATACTGGATGCGACCGTCGCCATTCTTGTCGTCAAACTGCAGTAGACCCGTTTTTTCCCAGTTGCGAAACCAGTCCGGCCTCTGTTCGTATACCAGATGCTGTCCCGGTGCCGGTTCGATTGTTGTAATCAGATTGAGTCGCGCCATCGCTGCAACAGCTGGCGCCGTGGTGTAAAGCAACGCAATGAATACCAACGCCCAGCCCGCCGACGAGCGCGCGTCCTTGACCGTCGGAACGGTGAAAAACCGAATGATCACGTGCGGCAGTCCCGCCGTGCCGATCATTAATGAGAGCGTGTAGGCGAACATGTTGACCAGGCTAAGTCGGGCACTGGTTGAGTATTCGGCGAAACCCAGCTCACGCACCACCTGGTCAAGCCGGTCAAGCAAAAAAACGTCCGATCCGAGCATAGTGCTGCCAAGGCCAACCTGCGGCAGCGGATGACCGGTGAGATTGAGCGAAATAAAGATCGCCGGGATCGTGTACGCCAGAATGAGCACGCAGTACTGGGCGATCTGCGTATAGGTAATGCCTTTCATGCCGCCCAGCACGGCATAGAAAAAGACGATTGCCATACCGATCCACAGACCGACGTCGTAGGACACTTCCAGGAAACGGGAAAACGCGACGCCCACACCTTTCATTTGTCCGATCACGTACGTGACCGACGCCACAATCAAACAGACGACGGCGACAATCCGTGCGGCGTTGGAGTAATAGCGGTCGCCAATAAACTCCGGCACGGTAAACTTGCCAAACTTGCGCAAATACGGCGCCAGCAGCATTGCCAGCAAGACAAAGCCCCCGGTCCAGCCCATCAAGAACACCGAACCGCCGTAGCCCATAAATGCAATCAAACCGGCCATCGAGATAAACGACGCCGCCGACATCCAGTCGGCCGCTGTTGCCATGCCGTTGGCGACGGGGTGCACATTGCCGCCAGCCACATAGAATTCGCGCGTGGACCCCGCACGGGCCCAAATCGCGATTCCGATGTACAGCGCGAAAGTGGCGCCGACAATGAGATAGGTCAGGGTTTTGAGATCCACGTGTATTGCCGTCGTCGCCTACGTGTCTTCGTCAACGCCGTGCTCTTTGTCGAGCCGGGACATGCGATGCGCGTAGTAAAAAACCAGCACCACGAACGTGTAAATGGACCCTTGCTGCGCGAACCAGAACCCGAGCTTGTAGCCGCCAAGGCGAATCGTGTTCAGTGGCTCGACGAGCACAATGCCGAACAGGAACGACACAACAAACCAGACCACCAGACACCCGCCAACGATTCTGAGGTTGGCGCGCCAGTATTTGCTTTGATCTGCCATGTCTTGTGTCTTTTCTTGGCGCCGGGTAATGGCGCTACCCCGGCCGGTTCGCAATCAGGCTTTCGACCACAGTCGGGTCGGCCAGGGTCGAGGTGTCGCCGAGGTTACCGTAATCGTTCTCGGCAATCTTGCGCAGGATGCGGCGCATGATTTTGCCCGATCGGGTTTTGGGCAAACCGGGAGCCCACTGAATCACGTCGGGCGTGGCAATCGGTCCAATCTCCTTGCGCACCCACTGGCGCAGTTCGCCAGCGAGGTCATCGCTGGGTTCGCGTCCTTCCATCAAGGTCACGTACACGTAGATCCCCTGCCCCTTGATCTCGTGCGGATAGCCAACCACTGCCGCCTCGGCAACGGCTGGATGCGCCACCAGCGCGCTCTCAACCTCGGCCGTCCCCATACGGTGACCCGAGACATTTAGCACGTCGTCCACCCGGCCGGTAATCCAGTAGTAGCCATCGTCGTCACGACGGGCGCCGTCACCGGTGAAATAGCGCCCCTCGAACGTCGCAAAATACGTGTCAACGAAACGTTGGTGATCCCCATAGACGGTACGCATCTGGCCGGGCCAACTGTCTTTGATCACCAGATTACCCGACGCCGCACCGGTCAATTCGTTGCCCTCCCCGTCCACCAGTGCCGGTTGGATACCGAGCAGCGGCCGGGTTGCGGAGCCGGGCTTGAGCGGTGTTGCTCCGGGCAACGGGGAAATCAAAATACCGCCGGTTTCAGTCTGCCACCACGTGTCGACAATCGGACAACGCGCTTCGCCCACCGTGTGGTAATACCATTCCCACGCTTCAGGGTTGATCGGCTCACCCACCGATCCCAGCAAGCGCAGCGATTGGCGTGACGTTGCATTAACCGGTCCGTCGCCCTCACGCATCAACGCGCGAATTGCCGTGGGCGCGGTATAGCAGATGTTGACGTTGTGTTTGTCACACACTTGCCACAGACGTCCGGCGTCGGGCCAGGTGGGCACTCCTTCAAACATCAATGTCGTCGCGCCGTTCGCCAGAGGTCCATAAACGATATAAGAATGACCGGTCACCCATCCGACATCCGCCGTGCACCAGTAGATGTCGCCGGGCTGATAGTTGAACACCTGCTCGAACGTGAGTGACGCGTACACCAGGTAGCCGCCACTGGTGTGCAGCACGCCTTTGGGTTTGCCGGTCGAGCCGGACGTGTACAAGATAAACAGCGGGTCTTCGGCGCCCATGGGTTCGATCGGGCAATCGTCGTCGACGTTGGTCGCCGCCTCGTGAAACCAGACGTCACGACCCGACGTCATCGGCACGTCTGCACCCGTGTTGCGCACGACCAGAACTTTTTCCAAACAGCTCACGCCTGCGACGTCGCCAGCGGCAT
>JBGCFP010000214.1:0-3314 GCA_045107005.1 Gammaproteobacteria bacterium | reverse complement strand
CCCGCTGGCGCGGCCGAAAAACGTACTCTTGAACCCCGACACGCCACCCATCGCGAAAAAACCAAGCGCAAGCACAATCAACCCCGGACGCCAAGTCTCATCGTGCTTCAGCAGTTCAAACGCAGTACGTACAAATTTCTCCAGAGTCTCCATGCGCTAACTGCCGCTCTTCGCATTAACAGGGCGAAACGACACCGCCCGACCGTCCCAATAGGCGGTTACGTTTTTCCAGCCCTCTTCTGCTGCATGTGTCAGCGCCCGGCTGGTCTGGTTTTCAAGCCAGTTGCGAACCCCACGCACGTTGCTGCTACCGAATCGATCAACAGCTTCGGCAATGAAGGCGAGAAACGCCTCATCAATACCGGTGATCGCAACATCGTACTGGAGTGCTAAACGCGTCAGCAGAACTTCAACCAAACGTGCCTTGTCCATCGCTCCCATCGGGGCCACAGTCGACGCGAAATCCAGACGGCCCAGAAACTCAGGCGTGAACGAATCGACCAAAATGCCTTTGACGGCCTCGTCGAGATCGTAAAGATCGGGCAATTCGTCAAATGGATTGTCCGGCAACTCGAGCTTGGCAAAATGCTGCTCCGCCAGTTTGCCCAGCTCACGCTGACGAGCGTTCGATGTCAGCACAATAATGCAATCACTGGCGTCGTAGGTTTCCATGTCGTACAGGGAGGTAATCCGGCCCTCATCGAGCAACGCCAGCAACATCTTAGCAATCGGCGCATTCTCGTCGGGCATGGCTTTTTCGATTTCATCGAACAGAATCACGCCCTGCCCTGCTCGGATTAAAAACTCCGGCAACATGCCACGACTGCTATTTTGATAAACACGTGACGAACCACGGATGGATGCCAAATCCGATTCGCTGGGCCCAAGCGTGCCGCAGTCGATGCGACACAGGTAGCTGTCTTCATCGCCGAATACGGCGCTGGCTAAACTCTTGGCAAGTTCGGTTTTGCCAGTGCCAGTTGGCCCGGAGATCAGCATAGTGGTTAGCGGTCGATTAAATCTCATGGCGGCAGCGCGCTGCTGAATGAGTCGTGCAATACGCGCCGCAATCACGTCCTGGCCAATAACGCGGCCGGTGATGGATTCGTAGATCTTGCGCGCATCAAAACGGCTCAGCTTTTGCTGCTTCTCACGCTGTTCAATCTTTTCTTTCAAGCGATTCTGTACGTTTGGATTGTCGAGCCAACTCATGGTTTGGTGCCCTTTAAATCAGTTGCAGATGCTCAGAATCAGCGTGCCACCGGGCGAACACGCCGCTCTTGCCGGCTTTTTTCGCGCGTACGAGTTCGGGCGATGCTTTGCGAGCAAGCCATTGCTCAACGCCAACGCGACCGTGGTTCGTATCCTCACGCCAAATTTGGGCACCCCGATGCATAAGGGCCATACAGCGCTCGCGATCCTGCGGACTTACCGGGTCCTCCAGTACTAAACCGTATTCACCAACCACTCCGGCCAACAGTTGCCACACCACGCGACATTTTTCGTCGTCGGTGAGCACTCGGGTGGCAGAAAGCAGTGACACAACGTTGAGCAACTGGACGCCTAGATGCTCACCGAGCGCATCTCGAACCAGAGCAGACACGCGGCCGTCGTAAGCGGTCTCGGGATCGAGCTTCGCGACCAAAGGCGCCGCCGCGAGAGTGGACGTAAGCACGATGATATTTTGGGCAAGAGCGGGATTGGTCAGCATTGACACCAGTGCGTGAGCGAATGAGTTCATTTCAAAGCCGTTGGGGAACTGGTGTTCGATGTCGGCAAGATGGACCACTTTGCCGGGCGCATTGCGCAGGCTCGCCGTCAACGCTTCAAGATCGATTCTGGTATCGACCGTGCATTGCACGCGCAAACAGGTCGTTAATGAAGAATCGTTGGCGATCTGCGCAATCGTTTGCGCCAAAGCATCGGCGATTGAGGCGCGCCCGGTGCCATTTAATCCGGTGACCAGTAGAGAAAACGGCTTGCGTGGCTTACGCATGAAATGCGCTTCAAGATCTGTCGCTACCCGTTGCGCGAGTCCATCTTGACCAATCGCGTACTCCTGCAGATTGGCGCTGACGCGCGTTTGATCCAGGTGCAAAGGTCTGCGTCGTTTTTTACGTTGCGTGTGGGGCTTTGGCTTGGGATCCGCAGTACTCGCCGTGGCATTGTTCGGCGTCGCACCGGCCATTTCTACAGGCGTTACGCCTGATTTGGAAGCCTGTGACAGACGCACAATCAAATAGACCAACACCAGCGCCAGTAGTACCCAGCCCAGCTCCGGGGCGATTTTCGCCATCACCCAGAAGACGAGCATCAACATTAAACTCGCGCCAATGCTTGGCATGCTATCGCACCGGCAACTGGATTGACTGGCCAACTGCGAGAGGCGGAAAGCGAACCTCGCCGGAGGGGCCAGTGGCAGCCGCCGTAATGCCACCACCACCGTCGATGACGCCGGTGATCTGAACAAAGCCGGTTTCCGGATACGGCACCAGCACGCGAGTTGGTGTATTCAGAATCGGGACTTCTTGCGTGATGCCGTTGGCGGTCACCTGCACCACATCGCCATCTTCGGCGAAATTATCCCAAACGATAACCCACCCCATGTCGGCGCCCGCGGCATCGAATGCGGCGATCATTTTCGCATGCTCGCTGTTGTCTTTATCCAGACCCAACGCGGCAAGTGCTGAAGCGCGCTGCGCAGGGTTGACCCAGTTCACGCGCTCCATGGTGTAAGACGCATTTTGAAATTCTGCTTCGAGTTGTTGGCGTTGCGCCGGCGAAACATCATCTGACGTTGCACCACCGAACCACATGGCTCCAGCAAGAACGGCGATCGCACCCAGCGCTGCCGGGAGCAGGCGTTTTGACCTAGGTTTTTTAGACGGCGTGCTTACCTCCACGCAGGCTTCAGTCAATGGCAAAACCTTGCGTTCTGAGGTGCGTTTTTTTTCTGACTTCATTTTCATTTCAAGGACCGGTAGTTGCTACAATCTGGGTTGGTCTGCGACACGCTGCGTGACACGTTTTGATAACCGCCTTTGGCTTTGGAAAGGGTCATCGCTGTGCGTGGGGGCTTGTTGGTCCTTAGCTCGTCGGATACCGGTTGGTAGAGTGATACTGGCGGGTTTTCTGGCGGCACCGAGCGGACCATCGGAAACGGCAAATCAACGGCTTACAATCGAAATATTGCGACACAGCATTGTCAACTTTTAGACACAATTCGGTGCACCATTTTGAGGCGCAAAGGTTGTTGATATTGAAAGGATTGTTGAAACGGGTTAGGGTCCGAACGGTGCCCCGATTTGAAGGGG
>JBGCFP010000213.1:0-24575 GCA_045107005.1 Gammaproteobacteria bacterium | reverse complement strand
CGGCAGATAGCCGACTTCGTCGATGATCAGGATGCTGGGACCGAGCAAAGAGCGCCGCATGAACTGCTCGATCTGGCCTCGTTGCTGCGCTTTCTCCAGCTGCATCACCAAATCGGCGGCTGTGACGAAGCGAACCTTGGTGCCCGATTGGGTGGCGAGGTATCCCAGAGCGATCGCCAGATGCGTTTTGCCCACGCCGCTGGGTCCGAGGAAGATCACGTTCTCCTTGCGCTCGACAAACGCCATCGACGTAAGCGTCTGCACGGTCTTCTTCGGTGCACCGGCCGCAAACGTGAAGTCGTAGTCGTCCAGCAACTTGATCGCCGGGAACCCCGCGAACTTGGCCAGCGTTGCCTGAGAACGGCGACGGCGCTCCTCCTGCTCGGCCTTGAGGCAGCGCTCCAGGAAATCCGTGTAGCTCGCGTCGCTGTCGACGGCCTCCTGTGCAAGCGCTGGATAGTGATCGGCAATGGCGCCGAGCGCGAGCGTGTCGCAGGCACTCTGGATCCGTTCGTCTTGCAGGTTCATATCGCCTCCAGTAGATCATCGTAGACCGACAAGGGGTGCTGCAGACTCACGACTTCGAACGGCGTCGTCAGTGATCGTTCCGCTGGGCTGGGTTGCGGTTCGCCTGCCAGTCGCCTTGGCGGCAATGGCTGCAGCTGTGCGCGCTCGAGCGCCAATCGTTCGCGAGGAATCTCGCCGGTCGTACCATGAACCCGTTCGTTGGCAGTGACCGCCAGCCAGCGGGCAAACTCGATGTTCAGACTGTCGAGGTCTAACCGCTGACCGAGCTGTCGGTAGCGGCTGATCAGCGGCGCAAAGAAACTGTACCGGATGTAGCCGATGCTGCGCTCCACTTTGCCTTTGGTCTTGGCACGGTACGGGCGGCACAGCCGGGGCCGGAACGTGTAGTGGTGCGATAAATCCTTCAAACCGGGGTGGAACTGGTGCAAACCTCCGCCATACGCGTTGCGCTTCTGAACAACGGTGCGCATGTTGTCGTAGAGCGCCTCGCTCGGCACGCCGCCGAAGGCCTCGAACGCTTGCTCGTGGCACTCGCGCAGCGTCTCGAACCGCTCGTTGTCGACGAACAATCCGAAGTTAAACCGGCTCCAGCCCAGCGTCGCCAGAAATAACGAGACCCGCTTGCCGTTGAGCTTGAACGCGCCCCAGTCGATCTGCATCTGCTCGCCCGGCTCGGTCTCGAAACGCACCACCGGATCGTCCTTGGGGGCGGGCTTCATCGTGGCCACATAGGCGCGCAGCGTGCGGACGCTGCCACCGTAACCCATCGCCTTGACCCCATCGAACAACACCGTGGCCGGAATCCAATCCGGCTTAGCCGCCTCAATCCGGGCACAAAGATAGCCGCGATACCCATCGAGCCTGGTCGGCTTCGCCGACCGGGGGCGTGCCTTCGGCACGCTCCTGGACCGCAAATAACGCCGAACCGTGTTCCGGCTCACGCCCAGCTCACGGCTGATCGCCCTGATGCTCATGCCCTGACGGTGCAATACCTGAATCTCCACATAACCCTCCTGTCCTAACATCTCGCGCCCCGTTCTTGCCGATGCGCGTACTTTACAGGGGGGTCAATTTTATCTTGCCGTTAGGGGGTCAGTTTTACACTGCCGGTGACAACTTGCCGTTCTTGCGGTTGGCTTCCACTTCCTCGGCAAGATGCGAGTCGAGCTCCGCCTCCAGGGCCGCCTCGGTCAACTGTTTAACCAGCGGTGCCAATACACCGTTCTTGCCCGTGATCGGCTGGCCGGATTGCAGCGCCTTCAGGGCTGCTTCAAAATCGAATTTCTCTGTCATTGTTCAATCCTCTAACCTCTAGGTTAATGGATTGACACAGAATTTCTAACAGTCCCGAAAAATGATCAAATCACACTTAACTCAACAGTCCGTGACGACGGGGTAGAACCCAAGCGGCCAAGGGACGCATCAGCCTAAATCAGCTCAAGACGCAAAGACAACAAATAGTCCGCGATGAGCTGGTAGTGCTGGGGATTGCGGGTTGGATCATTTAGATCTCCATTTGGGACATAAATGACCATACCTTGGCGCGCCCTAGTCAAGAGAACCCTATAGGCATTCTTTAAATATCGCTGCTTGGTCTCGCCTCTTTTAGACTGCCATTTAGTGCCGGAAAACTGCCGGTAAACCCACTCAAGCTCATTAGGATACATGTTGGCGTCCCAAGCGACGCACACCCAGTCTAGCTCCAGCCCTTGCACGTCAAATTCGGTCGCGGCATCTTCCAAGTAGTAAGAAGATCTGACATCGTCCACAGTGTTAAGAAACCAATTGACGGGATCAATTTTGGCCTTGATGTTGATTCCTTCGGGCTTTAGACGTTGGGCACCTGAGGAAGCGACGATGCCGTAACGCTCCGTACCGCGCGCCTTCCACCGAAGCCACTGACGTGCTGTTTCAAGGTTCCGTGTGATCACGATGGGGTAATTTTCTTTGATCGATGAAAGGCTGGAACAGGCTGCTGGAACGTCTAGATCAAGCAAGTGCTTGACGGCCTCGGATACTCTTTCGGCCCGAAAAGATCGAATAGAGACACCTAAGTGCAAATCATCGGAAACGGTAAGCCGATCCGGGCTAATTAACCCGGAAAGGTCTTTTCCGAAGCCGTATTCGAAGTCAACTAGTCGACTCGGCATATGCACATTCCAATTGGTGAATCGAGACGAAAGCGCTGCAAACCATTCAGGCAAACCCGCCTCACCCGTATTGATCTCTTGCCCCCCACCAATCAAGCACACGATGACGGCGTAGCCGTCGTGCCTATCCATCACTTGAATAAGGAACTCCGGTTCCGACATATCGAAATCTGGCACGCCCTTGCGCGATTTCATGAAACGGGATGCTTGTTCTTTCGTCCACGCACGCTGCGCTTCGTCGAATACGGCGACGCGCTCAATTGGAGGGTTAGATGTACGCAAATTTTCATCTCGAAAGTGATGAATATTCTGAATAAAAACGGATGTCTCGCTTTTGGCCTTTGCCTTGGTCACCCTCAAATCGCTTGCCGCAGCCTGTTCGACTCGATCCACTGCCAACGCTTCTCTTAGCACGGCAACCAAGGGACCATTTCCGGAAAGAAAAACAGCGTGCTCACCGGCGTCAGTGTTATTGCGTTCAGTCGCGATATTCAGCCCGGCGAGCGTTTTGCCTGAGCCCGGAACGCCGGTAATAAAGCAGATCGTCTTTTTCTGGCTTTGCTTAGCCTCCTCAACTGCGCGGTTGACCGCCGCTGAGGTTTGGCTCAAATTCTTTGCACCGGCGTCGGATCTCGAAATCTCATCAACTCTGTGGCCACGATAAAGCGCTTTTGCGGCCTCAACGATTGTCGGGGTTGGGCGATAGTCCGAGTTTTCCCATGTGCAAGCATCAATGGGGTGGCCCTGGATCTCGGCTGCTACTCGATCGATCAATGGAACAAGAGTCTCGCTATTTGCGAGTAACGTGGCGTAGAGACTGTCAGCGCCGCTTTCCAGAGAATTGTCTCGGCTCTCTGCACAGGTTGACGCCAAAACAGGGACGATGGGTTTATCATGTGAGTAGGCATGGAAGTTCTTTAAATCTAGGCCATAATCTTCGACTTGACGTATCGCATACTTCGGATACAGCTGCTCTCCTACCTTGAATTCGATTGGGAATACGGCGGGCCCAAGAATCAAAACGACGTCGACCCGCTTGCCCATTCGGGGAATCGCGAATTCAAATAGTATGCGGCCGGTCCCGTGTGAGTCCGTATTTAAATCTCGTTGAAGCAGCGAGATTTGTGTCGACCATGAATGGCGTTGTTCGAGATTCGTTTCGAAAGTGTTATTGGCGACAAGCTGACCCAGAACCGCATTTTCTGTTTCACTCAGAAAAACGGAGATCGGAGCTGAGTAAAATGCTCGCTTCATCTAAATTTTCTGTACAGGCTTAAGAAACGCTCTAGATCTGTCCCGCATGCTTCACAGACTTGCTCGAGTTCGAGAAAGTCGAGCCTTCTCTCTCCGGATTCATACTTGCTCACGAATGACTGCGGCTGCGACAACTTTTGGGCTACATCAGCCTGACGCAAATCTGCTTCCTTGCGAATTTTCCTTAGGAGTTGAAGGAATCGTTCGTGCTTAGCGTTTGCGAGGGACTTTTTCATATTTTTGAAATGTTATATCCCTAAAGCGGATATCCCATTTTGGAATTCTTTTGCACTTTGATTTGAGCGCACGGCACGCGGATGGAACTCGCGCTACGCTGTAGTTAGTATGAGGATTGGCAGCGTGCCAGTAGGAATAGAACTGAGAATCACCTGTGGGCATGGACGCATCAAAGAAATTGAAAGGAGGGGTTTAGGGTGGCCGAGCTAATCCCATCGCTAAACAGTTGCCTGCCTCGAATGCAGGCTGGCGAAAAGCGCTTCGCTAGGCGCCTGGCCACGCATCTGGAAGATGACTACCTGTGTTGGTATGAGACCGGCGTCGGGAATCGACCTCGCTTCACTGATTTTGCCATCCTGCATCCCACACGCGGACTGCTTCTTCTTGAGGTCAAGGATTGGAAGCTGGAGACCATCAAATCCGCCAACCCAGACTCATTCGAATTACTGGTTGGCACTGGTCTAAAAATCGTCCAAAGCCCACTCAAGCAAGCGCGACTCTGCATGTATCAGCTACTCAATCAGTTGGAACGCGATCCGCAACTCACGCACCAACAAGGTGAGTACCAGGGTAAGCTCGTCATGCCGTACGGCTTTGGCGTTGTACTGACGAACATTACGCGCGCTCAGTTTAATCGCGCGAACATCGACTCCGTCATCCCTGAACACTTGGTTATTTGCAAAGATGAGATGGTCGAGTCGACCGACATTGAAGCGTTTCAACAGCGCCTTTGGGACATGTTTAACTATCGCTTTCGTGAACCGTTGACCCAGCCGCAGATTGATCGAGTACGGTGGCATATGTTTCCTGAAATTCGCATGCAACCACAACCCGAATTGGATATATCGGGGGAAAACGAAGCCGACGTTTTCGAGATACCAGACATCGTTAAGGTGATGGATCTTCAGCAAGAAAAACTTGCGCGAGGCCTTGGAGCCGGCCATCGCGTCATCCACGGGGTGGCCGGGTCAGGCAAAACGATGATTCTTGGGTATCGCTGTTTGCATCTGGCCAAGCTCACGCGAAAACCTGTTCTCGTGCTTTGCTATAACGTCGCCCTCGCTGCCCGACTGGGTTCGCTCATCGAAGAACACGGTGTTTGCGATCGAGTGAACGTGTACAGCATTCACCGATGGGCAAGTACCATGCTGAAGTCCTACAACCTCCCCTCGCCTGAACTTAAAGACGGGAACTATGATGCGGCCATCGAACTTCTAATCGACTCGGTAGAAAAGGGCAGCATTCCACGCGGGCAATATGGCGCCGTACTCATCGATGAGGGCCATGACTTTAAACACGAATGGCTGCGCCTGGTCGTTGACATGGTTGACCCAGAAACCAAATCGCTGCTTCTTCTTTATGATGATACGCAGTCCATTTATCGGCGATCTTCCGGAATGGGCTTTTCGCTCAAAGACGTGGGCGTTGAGGCACGCGGTCGAACCACTGTGCTAAAAGTAAACTATCGCAATACGCAGGAAATCCTCGAGCTGTCTTTTAATTTCATTGGCGATTTCGTAAACCCCTCGAAAACCGGCGATGACAGCTTGCCTATCATTGAACCGGACTCGGCGGGACGTAACGGCTCGGCGCCTGCCATTAAGCGGTTTGCATCGTTTGACGACGAAGCAACGTACATTGCATCGATCTTCAAAAAAATGCACGTCGAACGCGACGTGCCTTGGTCCGACATGTGTGCACTTTACTGCCACAACTGGATGGGGCAAGCGTTGTCTAACGCGATGGCTGAGGCTGGCATTCCTTATGTATGGCTGCGGGATAGTGCGACCAAGCGCAAGTTCATCGCTTCTGGAGAGTCGGTGAAACTTCTAACGATGCATAGTAGCAAGGGTCTGGAGTTTCCGACTGTTGCGACATGCGGTATCGGGTCACTTGGTGTCGATGAGACGCGAATCGAAGCCGATGCGAAACTGCTGTACGTTGCCATGACTCGGGCAACGCAGAATTTGTTAATCACGAGCTCTAAATCGTCACCGTTTTCGGAAAAGCTAGGAGCGATGATTGAAACGAAAAGTGCTCACGTCGCCGCCGCTGGAGCAACGCTGTAGCGGAGTCGTGTGTTAGCCGCATTTTTTGGAAAAAACTTATCAAAATGCGCATCTAAAAGATTCGCGACGCTTCACCGACTGCTGTCTTTGGATGCTAAGCAGTGTTCTGCAAGCGGGAATGCCCACGTGGTCACGAATGACACGGTGATTGGGAACTCTCGAGCCGATTTGTCTCTATTGAAAGCCTTGAAGCAAAGCCCACAAATCTAGTCAAGTTGTTGACCCGCGACATCGCTTCGTGAGACCAAGCTCGTCCGAGCGATCAAAGTTAAGGCACGACTGAACAGTTCTCGGTAAGCGCTACGTCAACGACGTGCTTCTCAACTAACTTTTCTTAGGTCAGGCTTTCCCCGTCATTTTCAGAAGGGGAAAACCGATGGCCAAGTCCAAGCCAGCAACCACGAAGCGCCAACGATACTGGCTGAACCACATCAAGGCCGCGGATGCGAGTGATGGCTCGTTAGTCGCTTACGCCGAGACCCACAAGCTCAAGGTCAAAGACCTTTATCAGTGGAAGACGGCGCTCGCACGCCGTGGAGTTCTACCCAGCAAGAAGTCCGAGTCGGCGTTCGTCGCTGTTTCACCGCCGATGCCGATCACTCTGCCGACAAGCTGCGACGTCACCTTGCCCAACGGCGTGCGCCTTCAGTTTACTGGCAATCTGGACGCGTCGTCACTGCGCGACATCCTAACCGCCGCGAGTCGCCTGGCGTGATTCGGCCAGCGACCGATTGCGGCACGATCTATTTGTACCGCGAGCCGGTGGACATGCGCAAGGCCATCAATGGTCTGGTCGCGATCGTCGAGGCGGAGATGGATCTCGAGCCGTTCAGCGCCTCGCTGTTTGTGTTTTGCAATCGGAACCGGTCGCTGGTCAAAATGGTGGTCTGGGAAGGCAACGGCTTTGTGTTGTGGATGAAGCGCCTCGAGAAGGCGCGCTTCAAGTGGTCGTTGATGTTGAATCTCGACGTTGTCGAGCTCAACGCACAACAGATCAATTGGCTTCTCGATGGCTACGATCTGGCGCTGATGCAAGGCCACGCTTTTTTGCCGCATCGCACGGTGTTGTAACGTGTCGCGTGGTAAAACCCAATGCATGCAAAAGGCAGCTGACAACTTGCCCAACGACGTCGACGGACTCACGTCGCTTGTACATCAGCTGCAGCAGAAGGTTGCGCTCCAACAGCAGCACAACGAACAACAAACCCTGTTCATCAACCAGCTGCTTGAACAGATTAAGCTCGCACGTCATCAGCACTTTGGTTCGCGTAGCGAACGCTTCTCCCTGGATCAGATGGCGCTGCTGTTCAACGAAGCCGAGACCGCTGTTGCGGCCGGCCAAACCGATAGCAGTAGCGAAGAGAACAACTTCGACGCCGATACCGGTGACCAGACACAACCGGTCTCAGCCTATCGTCGTGCGTCGGCCACTTCCGGCAGACCTGCCCCGCGTTGAGGTGGTTCACGAACTGACCGATGACGCCTGCACGTGCGAACAATGCCAGGCACCGCTTGAAGTGATCGGCGAGAAGGTCAGTGAGCAGCTCGATCTGATCCCCGCTCAGGTGCGCGTGCTCAAGCACGTGCGGCGCACGTATCGGTGCGGCGACTGTCACGGCCAGATCAAAACTGCACCGCGACCGGCGCAGCCGATCCCCAAGAGCAACGGCTCAAGCGCATCGGCGTTGAGCTGCCGCGTTCCACGCTGGCCAGCTGGATGGTGAAGGCCGGCGCGATGGTGCAGCCTGTCATCAACCTGATGCGAGAGCGGATGCTTAGCTTCCCGGTGCTTGCCATGGACGAGACGCGGATCCAGGTGCTGAAAGAGCTGGGGAAAACACCTCAGAGTCAGTCGTATCTGTGGGTCCAGCGCGGCGGGCCGCCGGATCGACCGATCTTGCTCTACGATTACGATCCGTCACGATCGGCGGACGTGCCCAGGCGCCTGCTCGGTGATTATCGCGGGTTCCTTCAAGTCGATGGCTACAGCGGCTACGACAAAGTGTGAGCCGAGAACGGCATCACGCAGCTGGGTTGCTGGGCGCACGCCCGGCGCAAGTTCGATGAGGCGCTGACGGCTCAGGGAAAGACCAAGTCCAAGCGCAAGACGCCGCTGGCGGCGCAGGCGCTGCAGCGAGTCGAGTTGTTGTATCGCATTGAGCGGAAGGCTAAGAATCTGTCCAATGACGCACGGCTCGTGCTTCGCCAGCATCAAGCCGTGCCAGCGCTCAACGCGCTACACGACTGGCTCGAAGAGCACATGCACCTAGTGCCGCCGCAATCGGCCCTGGGCAAAGCCATGGGCTATCTGCACAAGCAATGGGACAAGCTGACACCGTACACGACGGACGGGCGACTTCGTATCGACAAGCGCGAAGCCTGCCCTCGGGGTACAACCTGACAGAGAACGCCGTGAGGCCGTTCGTCATCGGGCGCAAAAACTTTTTGTTCTGTGACTCCGTCGCCGGCGCGAACGCCAGCGCCAATCTGTACAGCCTCATCGAAACAGCCAAGGCGAACGGAATCGAACCTTACGTGTATCTGAAGATACTATTTACTGACTTGCCGGCAGCTAGTAGTGTTGAAGACGTCGAAGCGCTGTTGCCGATCGCACTAATCAGCGCCGAGCGAGCCGCCGCTTAGCGATGACCTACAAACGCAAGGCTGTCGGAGATGCAGCGGTTACGCTCGAATGGGTGGACTGGTTCAACAACCGTCGTCTGCTCGAACCGATCGGTGATGTAACGCCTGGCGAATTCGAAGCGGTGTACTATCAAAACCAAGGTCAGGCGATGGCCGCCTGACTCAAACCAAAAACTCTCCGGAGAACCCGGGGTGATTCAGAGGTAAAAATAATGAAAATTTTTGGCCATTCCTATTTCACCCGTTCTGAGAACGACAATAAAATTACTTATGAAGTCCATCAAAACCCCACTAGTAAAACACAACTCATAATATGCTTATTTGGGGTGCTATGGGCGTTAAGTCTTTTCCAACACACCTTCGTAGGGGGAGCCATAGCGTTGTTGATTTTTAGCGGACTCGGTGCGGTTTTCGTCAAGATTGGTTTAGACCGGCGCACACCAAAGATAGTAGAAATTTCGGAAAGCCAAATCAACTTCAAGGGAGATAGCTACAATATCTCTGATATCAGTGGTTTCAATTGGCGGAACGGCAATAGCAAAGATGACGTTTCGTATGTTTCCACATCCGGTTTTCACGCGGGGCTTCAGAACACCAAAGCAAAGGCAGCTGCGAGAAATATGAGTGTCTTCATGAAATTGACGGCCGATTCGCGGCCCATTGAAGTAGTAAGCGGCCTGACCGCAGAAACTGCAGATGACTTGATGATGGCAGTTTTAGGAGACATCGGTAGCGGTGAGTGAAGCATAAATTCTATTTATGTAGTCCCGCTTGGCAGCAATGCGTGCAGCGGATAAAATCCATTTAGATGCACGAACACGACGCATACGGAATTGCGGCCGGATCGATTGGCGGTCCAGAGAAGTGGACCCGTCTTGTTGGACAGCGAGGCAGCCAATCTAAGGGGGACTGTTCAGATTTCTGTGTCAACGTCATTTCGTGTAGTTCATAAAATCAAAGATCGAGTGCCGCATCAAGCCGGCCCTCGAAGAAGATCGCCAGTTGCGACACTGTCAGATTCCAATTCTGGATCGGCATTGTCCATTTCTTACTCGCGTTCAGAACGCCCATGTAGAGCAGCTTAAGCAAGCTATTATCGTTGGGGAAGCCGCTCTTGGTTTTGGTCAGTTTCCGGAACTGCCGATGCACCGCCTCGATCGAGTTGGTCGTGTAAATGATCCTTCGGATGTCCGCCGGATACAGTTCTCGGGTAAATCACTCCAAGACAACCAGAATGGCGACTACCGCTAGATACGGCATTGCCGTATCTATGCTACCATGCTCACTGTCGTAGAAACCCCGCTTTTCCGCCAACGCGCAGCGAAGCTTCTCACCGAATCAGAGCGTGAGGCCTTCGCCGTCTATATCGCCCAAAACCCAATGGCTGGTTCGGTGGTCTGGGGAAGTGGCGGCGTTAGGAAAATCCGCTGCCGGCTCGGCGGGGTAGGAAAAAGCGGTGGCGTCAGGATCGCCTACTTCAATCGACTCGCAGACCGCGAAGTCTGGCTACTTACGATTTTTGCGAAAAACAAACAATCGACGATCCCGGCCAGCGAATTGAAAATGATCAAAGAGGCGCTCGAGCATGACTGAACCAAAAAAAATGTCGCCCGAAGGTTCTGAACTACTCAAAGCAGTCCGGCAGATGAAGGCCAATAAACGTGGGCGCGAATACTCTCCGGAACAACTGCTAGCCATCTCAGCTCGCAAGTCCCTCGCTATGACGCAGACTGAGTTCGCCTCTTTGCTCAACGTATCTGTTGATGCAATTCAAGACTGGGAACAAGGTCGTCGTAAGCCAGGAGGCCCGGCGCAAACATTGCTGCGCATTGCTGAAAAACACCCTAAGATTCTCAGTGATATGAACAATGCGCAGTGAATGGTGGCCAGGGGCGGAATCGAACCACCGACACGCGGATTTTCAATCCGCTGCTCTACCGACTGAGCTACCTGGCCATTTTTTGATCAATTTCGGCCAGTTAAGGCCGAAACGCGGAGAGGTCCAGCAAAGAGAGCCAGACGCGTATCTCACGCGAGCCGCGTATTAAAGCCCCGCGGGTCAACAGAGTCAAGGAATTCGCCGCCCTTAGGGCCCAAATGTTCACGATTTGTTGCCCTGTGAGGGCTTTGACCCTCTCGCAGCGGATCGGTACCCTTCAGACTCACTCCGCGATGCGATCCCCCACATGAATTCAGCGTCCCCGGCGACAGCGACAGACGCTGTCGTCGACACCGATCTTGCCGGTCAGTTCTCGCGCGTGCGCGCGGCCTCCGTGGCCCTCGCCGCACCGCTGCAGCCCGAAGATCAGGTTATCCAATCCATGCCCGATGCCAGCCCCACCAAGTGGCATCTGGCGCACACGACATGGTTTTTCGAAACCTTCGTGCTGGGGCGCCTGGTGCCCAATTACACGCCGCATCATCCACAGTTCGCCTATCTATTTAACTCCTATTACAACACCGTCGGGCAAATGCACCGGCGGCCTCTTCGCGGACTGCTGTCGCGACCCACGGTCGACGAAGTGCGCGCTTACCGCGACGACATCAATGACCAAGTGCTGGCGCTCCTTCACCAACGCAGCGACGAGGCGGAACTCACCACGCTCGTGACGCTTGGGCTCCACCACGAACAGCAACATCAGGAACTGATCCTGACCGACATCAAACACGCGCTGTCGCAGAACCCGCTCGAGCCGGTTTACGTGAAAGCCAAAGCTCGCCCGCAGCCGAAACTCGCCGCGCTGGGGTTCGTCGAACGTCCGCACGGCAAACTGCCAATCGGTCACCAAAGCGATCACTTTGCCTTCGACAATGAGACCCCACACCACGAAGTGCTGATCCGCCCACACGCCCTGGGCAATCGCCCAATCACCTGCGGCGAATATCGCGCGTTCATAAAAGACAGCGGTTACACCCGCGCCGACCTGTGGCTATCCGACGGTTGGTCAACCATTAACGAACACAACTGGCAGCGTCCGCTCTACTGGCATGAATCGCTCGACAGCCACTTCACGCTGAACGGCCCGCAAGCCATCGACGACGACGCCCCGGTCTGTCACTTGAGCTTCTTCGAAGCCGATGCCTTCGCGCGCTGGGCTGGTGCCCGCCTGCCGCTCGAAGAAGAACTCGAACGCGCCGCCCTGGACAGCACACCGGGCGACGATTTTGCCGACGCCGCTCACTTCCACCCGGGCCGCAGCGTCAGCGACGGTCCACTGCAACAGGTTTACGGCGGCGTCTGGGAATGGACAGCCAGTTCGTATTCAGCCTATCCGGGTTTCAAACCGCTCGACGGTTCTTTAGGCGAATACAACGGCAAGTTTATGTGCAACCAGATGGTGTTGCGTGGCGGCTCCTGCGCCACGCCCCGCTCTCACATTCGACCCACGTATCGCAACTTCTTTTACCCGCAGTCGCGCTGGCAGTTTACCGGCCTGCGACTCGCCAAGGACATTTCATGACCACCAACACGCTCACTGACATCGAGCTTCTGGATCTGCACCCGAGCATGGGCGACTTTCGCACCGAAGTGATCGACGGCCTCTCGCAAACGCAAAAAACGCTGCCGCCCAAATACTTTTATGACGAAGTGGGTTCGCGCCTGTTCGATCAAATCACCGAAGTGCCGGAGTACTACCCGACGCTCACCGAATACTCGATCATGCGCGACAACATTGACGCGATGGCCAGCCTGATCGGCCCCGGCGCCTCGGTCATCGAGCTTGGCAGCGGCATGAGCAAAAAGATTCGCATCCTGCTCGATCGCCTGGAAGAGGTCGCGGCCTACGTGCCGGTCGAAATCTCCAAACATCACTTGATGAACGCGGCGCGCAAATTCCAGCTCGAATACCCGGACCTCGATATCCGTCCGGTGTGCGCCGACTTCACGCAACCGATGCGCTTACCAAGGCCCGCGCAAACGCCGAAACGAAACGTGGTCTATTTCCCAGGCTCAACCATCGGTAATTTTTACCCCAACGACGCGATGCGACTGCTCAAGAACATGTCACGAGTGGCGTGCAAAGGCGGCGCACTGCTGATCGGCGTCGATTTGAAAAAAGACAAGCGCATCCTCGAACACGCCTACAACGACGATGCGGGCATTACTGCCCAATTCAATCTCAACATCCTCAAACGCATCAAGGCCGAGCTGGGCGCAATGCTCGACATCGACAGCTTCGAACATCGCGCCGTCTACAACGAAGAAATGGGGCGAATTGAAATGCACCTGGTAAGCCTGCGCGTGCAAACCATCGTACTCGACGACCGCACTTTCGAGCTCGACAAAGACGAGTACATCTTGTCGGAGTGCTCGCACAAGTTTGCAGTCGATGAATTCCAGGCACTGGCGAGCCGCGCCGGGTTCGAACCGCACACGGTGTGGACCGACGAGAACAACCTGTTCAGCGTGCACTACATGCTCTCGACGGCGGACAACGAAACAAGTTGCAAATAGCCAGTCAGACTCGGCCTGGCTTGCGCGACACTCTTCTCATCGCGATGCGAGACGTGTCGTGCCCAGGCTGTTTTATCCTCGACCGATGACAGCCTTTCTCGTTTTTCTCTTCACCGCAGGCACCGGCCAAAACGCGCTGGCTTGCGCCGACATTGATGGCGACGGGCAGCATGATTTGTTGGTCGCCAACGAGAAGCACGGCAACTTGGTCGTCTGGCTCGGCGATGGTGATGGTGAGCTACGACGTCACTTCGAAACGCCAGTCGCGGACAACCCCGCTGATCTGGCCATCGCCGATATCGACGCGGACGGTAATCCGGACGTCGTCATCGCACACCACGAACGCGACCAAATCTCCATTCTTGGCGGCGACGGGACGGGCGCATTCAACCTCACCGGTACGTTCGCGCCTGGCGTAAACCCGCACCCCCACGTCGTTGAGATCGCTGACATCAATGGCAACGGTAAACTGGCGATTCTCGTGGACGATCGAGCCAACGGCGGCCTGCGCGTTTTCACTGCGGACCGCAGCGATCCCTGGGTCTCGAACGCAACAGCCATCGATTTGGGGGGCGATCCCTATCTCGGCTTTGCATTGGGCGATGTTAACGCCGACGGCTTTGCCGATGTTGCCGCGCCCGTAAAAGGCCAGGTCACTGTCGCGTTGATTGATAAGGACGGCGCCACGTTAATCCCTGTTGGCGAACAGACATACGCGTTCGCCGCTGCACTTCTCGACAGTAACGGTGACGGACATCTGGATTTGGTCTCGGCCAGTTCGCGAACGCGTGCAGCACAACGCTTCCTGGGCGACGGATCGGGTGCCTTCAAATCCCTGACCGAGACGGCGCCGCTGCCAGCCGGCGCCAAGAAAATCGCCGTCGGTGATCTGGACGGCGACGGCGCGCAAGAAGCGGTCATTGTTAACTGGTCAGGCGGCGTTACCATACTCGCGAATGATCAGACCTTTGACACCACAAGGTACGACAACATCCCTCACCCGTGGGGTCTGGCCGTGTGCGACCTCAATCACGACGGCGCCGACGACGTTATCGTCACCGACGGCGAATCGGACGACACTGGGGTTTATCCGGGCAAACGGAAGTAGGCCCACCATCGCGTTTACCGACACGCTGTTCGCCGGCAACTCGGTGGCCGCGGTAGTCCTTGATCAGTGGCTGCCGGACGGGCTCATGCAGTCCATCGCGATGGAGAGTAATTTGGCGGAACCGGCGTTCGTCGTACCGAACGACTCGCACTACGACATGCGCTGGTTTGTACCCACGCACGAAGCGCCATTTGCGGCCACGCGACGCTCGCCAGCGCCCACACCCTGTTAGCCCCGTACGACGCCCAAGGCCCGCTCACCTTTCAAACCAGAACGATGGGTCAGCGACAGGTGACCAGCGAGTGCAATGCGTACACGCTGGAATGGCCCAGTCTCGAGCTTGAATCCATCGACATCGACCTGAAGGTAGCGCGAAGACCGCTGACCTTCAACGCCGCTTTGCCGCGCTCACTCGCTTAACGGATACCAATCCAGCCAGCCCAGCCAGCATCAGCCCAAAGGCAGGGGGTAGCGGAACAACGACGCTGAGCGTCGCGTAATCAAATCCGCCCTGCCAGAACACGTCGGAGAAAACCACGCCAGCAAAGGAGTTCAATCCCAATTCGTCGAACAAGTAGGGATCAAAATTATCCAACTCCCACGCGAGGGGAAAATCACCGTTGCTAAAAACAGAACGGCTTGAATCCCTGAGCTGGAAACCGAATATGATGTCTTCACCCTCCGCCGAGATTAAATCCATATCCATGGCGAAGAAGTCGTCAAAACCGGAAACATCATCGAACGTGAATGTTGAGCCGACACCACCCTGATACGAATAAACCGTGCCGTTTATGATCATCGACCCGCTCACCACGGATTGGAGATAGCGCCCGCGGTCGTCGTCGGCATCAGAATCCGGGACGCTGCTGTCCAAGATGAATTGGCCGGAAAAATCGATGGCAGGAAACTCGTCGCCATCCAGAAAATCGCCGATAAAGCTGCCGCCAAAATTTAGCTCCACCAGCGTCGCGTTGGCTATTGGGGCGCAGAGGAATGACGCTGTGATTACGGCTAGTACGATGCGCATCATGGCTGGAGCTCCTATTGGTTATTGTTGCGATTCAGACTATAGGATGCCAAGACGATTTTCCAACTAGATCGTTTCCAGCGCATCCAACAGCGCCTGTTCTTCGGGGCTGGTCTGTTCATCCGCCTCAGCAATGGCCTTGAGATACTGCGAGACGGCCGATTTCCCATCATCCGACGCTTGCCCAACGGCCTTGAGCAGCTCGTCCACCGACGGCAATGAATCCGGATAGTGACAAAACTCGCGAAACTCAATGTAGTCAAAATGCTCGCTGATCTGACGACCAATGCCTTCAGCCAGATCAATTTCCTCGCGATCAACCACACCGTCCGCCAGCACCATGTGCGCGCCCAGTGCGGCAAGGACCAGCCCGCCCTGATTACCCAATTCGGCTTCCGGCACCTGCACGCCCATGGATACGTACATCTTTTGCTGATTGCTGGTGAGCTCTTCTTCGATCTCAAGATGGCCATCAATCAGATCAATGCTGTTACCTCCGTCGACCAACAGGTCGGCATGATCTATGTCTTCGACGCGCAGTCCCGCCTGCTCAATCCGCGTGGCCGTCGGCGGATGCGAATCGGTTGGGTGCGACACCGTTTGTTTGGCCACGCCGTCGATGGCCTCCGGAATTTTTTCCACGTTGACGTCATAGCGCACGATGCTCGCAAACAGGCTCGACATGTTGCGCGTAAACTTGCGCATGCCCATCCGCTCAACCACCGTGCTTTGCAAATTACCCCATGCATTCGCGTACAGCCCGATTTTCAATAGCGACGTCGCCAGCGATTGAGCGGGGGCCACTTCAAGCGCGGCTTTGTCCGCTTCAAACTCACGCTCACGGCTAATGGTGCTGACGTTGCGATGGAACGTCTCAATCATGTAACGCAGCACCGAACGCGCCGGCAGCTGCGCGACGGCCGTCAGATCACCACTTGCGCCCAGCGTGTTCACGCCGTGCGTGAGCCCGGCGTAGACCGGAGCAAAGCGCAGCGAATACGCGGTATCGTTGCCACGAAAATGACCCAGCTCATGGCCGATGACCGCGCGGATCTCGTCCCGCGTAAAAATTCGCGCCAGCGGCAGCGACAAATACAGCGTCTCGCCGGTCAGCTCTTTATCCGTACCAATCAACTGCACGTCGGCGCTGGTCACGAAAAAATTCGGATCCAGACCGACGACGATGTTGTCAGGCTCGCGCGCGCCCAGCTTGCCGGCAATACCGCTGGCAAACTCGAACATCGCCGGGTGTTTGTCGCGCGACAGCTGTTGCCCAAGAATCTGCTGCTCGCGTTTACCCGCCAGTGTCGACGACGCCTTGATCAAGCTCCCGAAACCAATCAACGCACCGATGCCCACCCCACCGATCAGGAAAATGTGATAACGGCCGATCAACAACACTTCACCCAAAAACACGGCGTAGGTCAGAATCGCGCCGTGCACGAGCACCAGCAGTGCCAGCGCGATCAGACTGAACACGACCAGCGGCGGAAAGATCCGCGTCATCTTCTTGCGATCGGTACCGGCTGTGGACGAAGCGAACACAAACAGCAGCAGCAACAGCACACCGACGACGGCGCTGCCGATGGACGCTGTGCGCATCCAACCCACATGCGTCATGCGGCTGCACATGTCGACGACTCCCAGTTCGCTGACCGCCTTGGCATCCGCGCAGAGCTCGGTGATCGTAAAATTGGCACCGTCGGCCTGAAGGCTGCCGTTGATATCGTTAAACAGCCACTGCGACAGTCCGAAACCGAGCAACGGAATCAACAGCAGTACCAAAAGAGATTTCGCAAACGCCATGAATGGCTCCCGTTTCCAATGCCCCGTTAATCAAGAGTACCGCTGTTGACCCGAAAATCGGTCAATCTGGATGAAATCTAAGCCGTTGCCACCGCTGGCGCCAGCTGAGCTTGCTCTTCACTCGCCGCTCCCCAGTACGCCACGGTCTCATCCGCGAACATCGCCTGCTCCAGCATCCGGCCGTACAAATCGCCGGTGACTCGAATCGCGTATTTCACAGAATCGATGTCTGCCTGGGTTTGCACCAGCGTCGTGATGTATTTTTCCATTAGTCGGTTGTGCGCCACATCAACGTGCGCGTGCTCTAGCAAAAAAGACATCGCCTCTTGCGGCACGCCACTTTTCCCAAGTTCAGCGCAATACTGCTCGCCGGCCGACGTCGGCATGAACTCAAGAAAGAACAGGTAACCCAGATACCCGACCGGATTCAGATGCGTCGCCTGGAAGTAGGCAAATGAGGTCAACGCAATCGTTGCCGACGCCGGGTTCATGGTCGGCAGCGCCGAGACATCCTGACCCAGCGCCTTGAGATCATTCAGCGCGAGCTGATCGTGACCGATTTCGGCTGTGGCATGCTGCAAAAATCGACGCACGCTGTTGCGCTGATCACCGCGAAAATAAGCGGTCGCGAAAGCCTGGATCTGCGGATTCTCGCGCGCCTGAAAATAGATCTGACGCAAGATGGCGCAGTACTGCTCTGCTGTCGCTTGGCCAGCAAGCAACGTGGAAATGGCGCGGCCTTTTTCGAAGCGGGCCAGGGAGTCGTCAAAACAGGTTTTGATGTCGGAAAATACGGTCACAGGTTTGCTCCAGCTAACAGTTTGGTGGTGTCGGTTTCCAGCAGCGCCGGTGCAATATCACGGGCAATCTGCTGCAAGGGTGATCGGATGCGTTCGATGTATTCCAGATCAAGACAGTCAAGCTTCAAGACGTGCACCCGGCCATACGATGGATGCACCACCGGTTCGCCGCACTTCCTGAAACCAATTTTTTGAAAGAACGGCACAAGATGCGCGTTGCAGTCGATAATCGGGTGATGCACGCCCAGCGGTACCGCGTGCCGATACAGCTCGCGAGAGATCCGCAAACTCAGCCGCGAATTTCGATACTCCGGCGCGACCATCAGTTTAGTGATGATGCCGGTAGACTGCGGGTGGCAGGCGCCAAGGTCGTGCATGCGGTACAGCGCTTCGTAGTCACCCAGCGCGTTAGTCCACGAGGGCGTACAAATGAGTGTGCCAACAATGCGCTCGCCCAACGTCGCCACAATCACCTCACCAATGCTCTCGCGAGGATCCGACAGCTCTTTCTTGTCGTGGTCCGCGATATCCTTGTCGCGCCCCATTTCGGTTACGTAAGTGTCTTACCAAAAGCGCCGCAGCGGCGCGCGGTCTTCGTGTTTTTGGTAAACACGCACTTGGGGATTGTTCTTGCTCACTGGCGGCCTCTTTATTGATTGAGTTGTCATAAAGAGGTGTCACCGACATGCAGAATCTCTCACTCAGTGGAAATATTTTTGCCACACGCGCTCAAAAACGGCGATTCGCCCCATCGAGAACGAGCACGAGTCGTCAGTATTTCCGGTGCAAGAGATTATCGGAGGCGCCAAAACTGGCGAGCCTCCTGGCCGATCCGGCTTGAATCGATAGGTTTTCCCGAATGCAGAACGCAGTCGGATCAGGACTCTAGTCCGGGCTTACAAATTCGCCCGGCGCCTCGCTGCCTTCGCCGAAGAAAAACTTCTCCATCTCGCCTTCCAGAAACGTGCGTGCCTTGGCCTCGAACGGGGTCAAGCGGTACTCATTAATAAGAATGGTCTGATGAGCCAGCCATTTCTGCCACGCGTCCTTGGACACGTTTTCATATACGCGCTTGCCGAGGTCTCCCGGGTGCGGCGCGAAGTCCAGCCCTTCGGCTTCGGTTTTTAGCAGCACGCAGTTTACGGTGCGAGTCATGGCGTTTCCTCTGCAAGAAGTTTAGCGACGGGTGCGGCCAACCCAATGGCCGCGGGCGCGCTGCGGTTATACCAGACCCATGCGCCCTCCTCCACACCCCGCGCCGACGTCGCGTCAATCGTCACGTCCACGGGCGAGATGTCCAGGTGAAAGTGGCTGAACGTGTGGCGCAGCACCGGGCGTGCGCACTCGTCCGCCAGCTCCGCCTGTAAATGAACGCGACACCAGTCGCGCGGCGACTGGTCGGCTTCAAGCTCTGGCAAGCTCCATAAGCCACCCCAAATGCCGCTTGGGGGACGCTGCTTGAGCAATATATGTGAGGCCGAATCGCGCACAATCAACATCGTGGTCTGACGCACCGGTTTTTCTTTCTTTGGCTTGCGCTCGGGCAGCTCGCTCTGGACGTCGTTAAGGCGCGCGTAGCAGTCGGCAGCCACCGGGCAGTCGTCACAGCGGGGCTTGCCGCGCGTGCACAGCGTCGCGCCCAAATCCATGATGGCCTGTGTGTAGTCGCGCAAACGCTCGTGCGGCGTGTGCGCCCACGCGTGATCCCACAGCGTGTTCTCAGTAGCGCGCTGGCCATACCAGCCGCGCACGCCGTGATAGCGCGAAAGAACGCGCTTTACGTTACCGTCAAGAATCGCCTCGCGTCGGTCAAACGCCTGCGCAACAATGGCCGCCGCCGTGGACGGTCCGACACCTGGAAGCGCTACCCATGTCGTCACGTCATCGGGGCACTCGCCAGCGTGATCTTGCACAATGGTCACGGCCGCTTTGTGCAGATTGCGCGCCCGCGCGTAGTAGCCCAGCCCGGACCAGTGGTGCAGCACGTGATCGACCGGCGCCGCAGCCAGCGTCTTGACGTCCGGGAACGACGCCATGAACGCCTGGAAATAGCCGACCACCGTGGTCACCTGCGTTTGTTGCAGCATGATCTCCGACACCCACACACGGTACGCGCTGCGATCGGTTTGCCACGGCAGATCGTGCCGACCGTGCTGGTCAAACCAGGCCAGCAGTCTCTTCGCAAACGCCGCCTCGGTGCACGGGGCGCTACGGTTCATCGGCAGCAAGCTCGAGGGCAAAGTTCTCCAGTCGCTGTGCGGCCTCTTCCGTGCCACCCTTGAGAAACCGACGGATAAAATAGGGACCGACGACCGGTGGAATCCAGAACTTGGGTTCCATCTGCATATCAAACGTCACGCGCGTCGTGCCGCTGCTTTCGAGCAACGTCCATTTCGACACGCCGAAGGCGACATCGCTTTGCTCGGGCAGTACCTGCGTGGTGATCGCCGACGGCGGCGACACGTCGATGGTCTCGGTGCGGTTAATGGTCTTGCAGAAAAACAGAATGCAGTCGTGCATCTGCGTAAACACCACACCGCTCCCGTCCTCGTGTTGTTCGAGGTAACGGCTCTCTTTAAAGATACTCGACACGCGTTCGAACTGATCGTAATCGGCCAGCACGGCATAGACCGCTTCAACCGGTGCATCGATGGTGACCACCGAGCGCACCGAATAGCGTTTGCCCTCGGCGTCGACCCGCACACTTTCCAAATTGGCCGCGTGTACGCACAGTGCCGAACCGGCGAGCAAAGCGACGGCTCCTTGTGAAAGAAGTGTTGGCAATTCGATCACTAAATCCAGACGTCGCCCTGCGCCGTCAGATCGCCACCTTCGTCGCCGGTATTCACCACACCACGGGGCTCGATCAGCATCATCTGAACCTCGTCCTCCGCGTAGGGTTTGTGTTCCACCCCTTTGGGCACCACGTACATTTCGCCAGGACCCAGCGTGACAGCGCCGTCGCGAAAATCGATGCGCAGCTCGCCAGAGAGCACCATGAATGTCTCATCGGTATCCGGATGATCGTGCCACACGAAATCGCCCTGAATCTTGACGACCTTGAACTGATAGTCGTTCATCTCTGCGATGACGCGGGGCGACCAGTGATCGTTGATAAGCCCCAGCTTGTCTTTAAGGTTAAGCGCGGCGTAACTCATGGATTGTCGTCCTCATCTTTTTTGCCGCCGAACAGTCCGCGCAGAAGATCTTTCGCTTTGTCGTCGACTTTGTCCTTGAGCTCTTCTTTTTTGTTATCCACTGCCGCGTCAACGTCGTTTTGCGACGTGCCGTCACCGTCGTCATCGCTGAGCAGGCCAAATTTGTCGGCCAGCTTGCGCTTGGCAATCTGCGCCACCACGCCGCCAACCGATTTACCGGTATCAATGGACGGCGCGTCGATCGTCCCACCCACGTAGACCGGAACACGGAAACCCACCAGATTGCGTTCGCGCGGCAACAACTCCGTGCCCTGCTCTTCGACGATCTTCGCCTGTACTTTTACATCGACCGATGAATCCACCAGATTGACCTGACCGGTGCCCGTGACATCGAGATGCGGCACCGATGCCACCATCGACTCAATGCTCATGACCCCATCCACCATGCGCGCGCTGCCTTTAAGCTGTTCAAACTCGGTGCGCTTGGCGCCGGCGCGAGCTGCGGGCGGCGCTGATTTGTCGGCCAGCGCCACGATGCTCTGGACCGAGTGCCACAGATCGACGCCTTCAACCAGCCCGTCGGCGAAATCGAAAGCCAGCGTGCCGTTCAGTGTGGACTGCAGCCCGGCGGTCGTCGCGCCACGTGCGTTCGCCAGGATATTACCGGTCAACCGACCGGACACGGGGACGTCGGGCATCACCGTGGAGGCAAACGCCTTGAAATCGATGTTCTTGACCGTTTCATTCAGACTCAGCGTAGGCGTCTCGCCGGTCGCATCGATGCGAATGTCACCGGTGTACGACCCGCCGTACAGCGACGCGCGCGATGGATAGACCCGCACATTACCGGCGTCGGCGTTGATCCCCACTTCGACGTTGGTCGATTCAATCCCTGAAAAGGTAAGTTCGCCAATGTTCACCGAGCCCTTGGCAAACGTCGTGCGTAACGTTTCCACCGGCAACACCACCGCGTCTGCCGCACTGCCGCCCGCGCCTTCTGCCGGCGCTGCGGTGGGCGCCAGATAGCGATCGGCGTCAATCTTGTCGAGGTTCAGGTCAAACGCCAGCGCGCTGCGCGCCAGATCGGACAGACCGGCGCTGCCGGTAATCGTCGTGTCGTCCAGCGTCATGACAAGTTCTTTCATTGTGACGGAGTTCGGGCCCATGACGAAATTGCCCTTGGCCGTCACCGCGTCCATGGCGCTGCTGTCTGCAGTCTCCACCGGGATATCCATGCGTGCCATTAACTCTCGCAGTGAGAACCGGGCAACGTTGATCGGCCCGGACGCGCGCAGGGCGCTGCTCCAGTTTTGCGCCACCAGGCCACCTGTGGCACTAACGCCCAGTGCCTTGAGTGTGTAGTCGCTCAGCTCAAGTTTCTCCGCCGTTGGCGACACGCGCATCGACGCGGCGGTCAACGCCAAATCGATGTCGGTGGGCAAATCGCCGCCGCTGGCCTCAACGTTCAGCGTGGGAGACGGCAAGGTCATGCGATCGTCGTTGAGCAGCATTTCCAGCGACTGCGCTTTGAAGGTGGCGTCCACTTTCCCGATCGAGCCCCCGCTGGCGTTAAACGACAGCGTGGGGGTCGGCATGTTAATCGTGCTCTCGTTGGCTGCCATCGACGGCGCGCCGAGTGCCATTTCAAAGGCGTCGACCGTGAAACCTTCGCTCAATTCCTGCTGCGCGCCGGAAATTGTCAGTTTGGGATCGGCGATGCGGATGGTCTCGCCGTCGCGACGCCCGTCGCCCGACAACACAACGTGGGCACTGAGCTGCGGCTCGCTGATCGCCACGTCGAATTCGGACCGTAATGCCACTTGCGGGTCGCTGGTGCTAATGGCACCGGTCGTCGCGCTGAAGTTGCTCATCGTGTACTTGCTGCCAGCCTGACGATCGTCAAACACCACTTGCGCACCGCTGACCTCAAGCCCACCGATCTTGCCGGTCGAAAAATAGGAAGCGTCGGTCGCCGCGGTATCGGCTGCTGGTGCCGGCGCCGCATCGCTACCTGACGTCAACGTGGCCCAGTTATCCTCGCCCGCCGCGTTACGAATGAGGTTCACGGACAAGCCGCTCAGCGCCACCTTATCGATTTCGATCTGACCGCTGAAGATCGGCATCAACTTGACGCCCGCGCTCGCGCTGTCGAACGACAGGAAATCGCCGTCACCAAACGCCGGGTCTTCGCCCAGGCGCGTGCGCCCGATCGAAATCGAGACCCAGGGAAACACACTCAACTTAACGTCGCCTTCCACCGCAAACGCCCGGCCCGTGCTTTCCTGGACTTTGGTTGCGATGACGGCTTTCAAATCGTCGGGGTCGACAAAGAACTTAACGTAAGCCCCAGCCGCGACCAGTACCAACAAGAACAACGCAATAACGACAAGTACGATTTTAACGATGAGTTTCATGATGAACGGTGTTCCTAAACTGCCTGTCGAGTTAGAACGCCAGCGGCGAAAAAATTCGTCGCCAACTAAACAATAACGTCGCTTTTGGGTGTCGATCTAACAATAACGTCGCGTTATGTCCGGGAAAAATCAACGACCTGTGATCCAGTTAACTGCATGAATCAGGGTTTGCCCGTAACTTATAGCCATCGACGAACACAACGCTCCGGAGCGCAGCAAACCATGAACGAATACGAATCTCACATTCCTCGCGACCGTCGCGAGAACGGTGACAGCGGTCCGAAAGCAGAACCTCTTGCCGTACCACGCGACCTCGCCGATCTGCCCATTTCAAACTGGGACGATTACAAAAACTGGTGCGAGAAAGTCAAAGAGAACTGGGACGTCAACTAAATTTCTGTCGGTGGTGCGAGCCCCTCGACTTCGCGCCACCGCCTGCGTTCATTCTACATGATGAATGCGCCAAGGCGGACCGACCAACCGTCTCCCCAAAACCTCACCCTGCCTTGTGCAGGGTTTTTTTTAGCAAAACTTTGTGTCCTGCCGGGCTGATCGCCAATAGAAAGAACGAAGAAAGCCCGGCCAGCGCGCGCTGACCGGGCTTGTGATCGAAGGCAATTACGCGGTGAAGCGACGGCGCGCAGCCAGAATTCCGAGCAGCAGGAGCGAAGCGCCCGTGGCACCGCCACCACCGCCAACCTGAACAAACCCGCCGCCGACGATCACCGGTGTGTCCTTGAGCTGGTCTTCCAGCGGCAGTACCGACAGGAAGGAGGTATCAGCGGGGCCAAACTCGGCCACGAACTCATTGAAATCCGCGTCGTAGATTTCGACCAGCACGTCGTAGTAACCGGTCGCATACCCTTCGAACAACTCGGTTTCAACCAGGAACTCATCGTCAGAGATCGCGCCATTGATCTGAAAG
>JBGCFP010000212.1:0-5021 GCA_045107005.1 Gammaproteobacteria bacterium | reverse complement strand
TGTGTTGTCAAACAGCAGTTCGATTGAAGCCGTGCCCACGGGTTTGCGTGCGCTGGAGCCGTTAAAAATCACATCAGTGATCGAATCACCCCGAAGCCGGCTAGCTGAACTCTCGCCCATGACCCAGCGAACCGCGTCGATCACGTTGGATTTGCCGCAACCGTTAGGTCCGACAACTCCGACGAGATTGCTCGGAAAATCTATGGTGGTCGGCTCTACGAAAGACTTAAAGCCAGCAAGCTTGATTTTGCTTAAACGCATGTGATTTGTGTGATCCGCGTGTCCAACACGCCCGCTAAAGGAGACAAATGCGACGCCGCATGGCGCCGCGCAAGCCGGCTAGTGTAAGCTAAATCGGATCGCAAAACGATGGCTTGCAAAAGGCCGCTGACAGGTCGCCAAACCTTCACCCACGGAACGAGAAAATGAGCTACAAGATAGAGAAAACGCCGCGTCCGGGACCCAGTCGCGAACTGGAGACATTCCCCAATCCACACGCGGATCGCGATATCGTCATTCGCATCAACACGCCGGAATTCACATGTTTGTGCCCGAAAACGGATCAACCGGATTTCGCGACCATCTACGTTGAATATGTGCCAGACGACAAATGCGTCGAACTCAAGTCTCTGAAGCTGTATTTTTGGTCCTATCGCGATCAGGGCGCGTTTCATGAAGCCGTGACGGGGCAGATTCTTGATGACCTAGTCAATGCGGTGCAGCCGCGTTTCATGCGAGTCACCAGTGATTTCAACGTGCGCGGCGGTGTGTATACGCATGTGGTCGTGGAGCACCGTGCTCGTGGTTGGGAGCCGCAGACACCCGTTGTCCTGCCAGCCCCGGGCCCCGTCAGCGGCAATATCTGAGCATTGCCCGAGGAACAGCACTACACGCATGGTCGATTATCTGTATAATCGCGGCGCTTGGATTTTCCCCGTCGTGGAGGGATGAGATGCCGACGAAAAAAAAGGTAGCGAAAACAAATACTAAGAAAAAGGCTGCGAGCAAGAAGAAAGCCGCCGCAAAGAAAGTGAGCAGCAAGAAGACTGCTGCTAAGAAGACTGTGGTCAAAAAAGCCGCAAAGAAAAAAGCGGTGAAGAAAAAGGCTGTTGCCAAAAAAGCTACTGCCAAGAAGAAAACCACCAAAAAAGCCACGAACAAATCCGCTGCCAAAAAAGCGCCGGCCAAGAAAACCGCCGCTAAAAAAGCATCAGCCAAGAAGGCACCAGCAAAAAAAGTGACAAAGAAAACCGCGACGAAGAAAACGGCGACCAAGAAGGCCGCAACGAAAAAAGTAGCCGCGAAAAAGGCGCCAACAAAGAAAGCTGCGGCAAAGAAAGCCCCAGTTAAGAAAACTGCAGTCAAAAAACCAATCGTCAAGCGAGTGCCTGCCAGCCGCCCACCACCGCGACCGGCACCGCCGAAGCGCAGCGGTGCGCGTCGCGATTTAACTGCAGGTCCTATCCATGGCATCGCGCCGTACCAGCCCAAACGCGGCGAGGAGTACATGAGCGATGAGCAACTCGAGCATTTTCGCCAAATCCTGACGGCTTGGAAAACCGAGCTGATGGAGGAAGTGGATCGCACCGTGCACCACATGCAGGACGAGGCGGCCAATTTCCCCGATCCGAATGACCGCGCCACGCAAGAGTCGGAGTTTGGGCTGGAGCTCAGAACCCGCGATCGTGAACGTAAGCTGCTGCGCAAAATCAGCTCTGCGTTGACTCGAATTGACGAAGGCAGCTACGGATTTTGTGATGTAACAGGCGAAGAAATCGGCCTGAAACGTCTTGAAGCGCGGCCTGTCGCCACGCTGTGCCTGGAAGCGCAAGAGCGTCGCGAGCTATCCGAGCGACAATTCCGCGACAGGGACGACCGTTACCGGTAACCCCGACTATCGCGGGCGGTTTGCGCCCTCGCCGACCGGGCTGCTGCATCTGGGCTCACTCGCGGGCGCGCTCGTAAGCTACCTCGACGCGCGCGCACACGACGGCACCTGGTTTGTGCGTATCGATGATATCGATCCGCCACGTGAAGTCCCAGGTGCTGCGGACGCAATCTTGCGAACCCTCGAACGCCACGCGCTACTGTGGGACGAGCGTGTCTACTACCAAAGCACCTCGGCTCGCCAACACTTGGATGCTGCCAATTCGCTGCATGCCGCCGGTCAGGCCTACCATTGCGACTGCGCACGACGTGCGCTCAAAAAGAGCGGCTTGCTAGGCGCGTATCCGGGCACTTGTCGGACACGCGGCCTGTCCGCAGGTGCACTGCGCGTCATCGTCAATGGCGAACCGGTTACCATTGCAGACCGCTGGCAAGGCACGCATCACTTCCAGCTCGAACAGCGCCCGGGCGATTTCATCGTGCGCCGCCGCGACGGCTTGATCGCCTACCAGTTGGCTTGCGCTGTCGACGACGCTGATCAGCAGATCACAGACGTCGTGCGCGGTGTAGACCTGTTTGATTCGACGCCACGCCAGGTCTATTTGCAGCGACAACTAGGATTGCCGGAACCGCGCTACGCCCATTTCCCGGTGTTGGTCGGCGCGGACGGCGACAAACTGAGCAAGCAGACGGGGGCTACGGCGGTTGACGACACCACGCCGGCGGCCAATCTGTTCCGTGTCCTGCATTTACTCGGGTTTGAACCCCCGCGAGAAATCGCTCATCACCCCCCCGAACAGGTTATCGACTGGGCAACACAGCGTTATGTCACCTCGCAGTTCAACGCTACCCAGACAATCGCACTCGACTGAGAGTGCCGTTTTACCATACATATGCGTTAGAATATGCGTCCTCGAAAGGCTTAGCCGGAACTCACGTGCGCACGATCAAAAAATACCCCAATCGACGTCTGTACGATACGCAGCTCAGCAAGTACATCACGTTGTCGCACATCCGCGATTTGGTGATCGAAAAAGAGCCATTCGTTGTAATCGACAAAAAATCGGGCGATGACATTACGCGTGCGATCTTGATGCAGGTCATCAGCGAGCAAGAGCAGACTGGTGAGCCGGTCATGACCGAGGACTTCTTGTCGCAGATCATTCGCACCTACGGCAATGCGATGCCGAATGTAGTTAGCAATTATCTCGAACAAAGCCTGCGTCTGTTTGTGAATCAGCAAGCACAGGCGCGTGATCGCGTACGCAAGGTGATCGGCATCGATCCTGTTGACGCTGTCGCTGGCCTTGCGCAACGTAATTTCGCGCGCTGGCGCGCAGTGCAAGAAGAAGTGTTCAAATTGCTGAACCGCAAGGACGACGACAAAGGCACAACACGCAGCAAAGTGGCGTCAGCAAACGACGACGAACATTAAGCCGCATATGTCGCCCTACCCGGCGTTTCAACCCTCACGCCTGTGGCGTAACCCACATGCGCAGACTCTCATTCCGGCCACAGGCCGCGTACGACAACCAGCGGTTATCTATGAGCGGCTGGTTCATGCATTGCCGGACAGCGACTCACTGGCCGTTGATCGCGTGGCATCGAGTCCAGGTGCCTACGAAACACCGATTCTGGTTGTGCTGCATGGCCTCGAAGGCTCCAGTGATTCGACGTATGCCCGTGCCTTGGTTGCAGCTGCCAGCGCACGCAACTGGATGGCACAAGTTCTCCACTTTCGTGACTGCGGTGACCATCGCAACACCCTACCTCGGCGCTATCACGCTGGTGAGACCGGTGACATC
The DNA here is from genome assembly GCA_045107005.1 of Gammaproteobacteria bacterium. Taxonomy (GTDB): domain Bacteria; phylum Pseudomonadota; class Gammaproteobacteria; order Steroidobacterales; family JBCCMA01; genus JBCCMA01. Next base: position 1,329 of record JBGCFP010000212.1, on the reverse strand, counting down.
GATCACTATTTAAGTGCGTTGCGCGCGCAGTTTCCTGAACGAAAAATCTTTGTCGCCGGATACTCGCTGGGCGGCAACGCGTTGCTCAAATATCTTGGTGAAGCCGAACGCCCCGATACCATCGACGCCGCAGTTGCAGTCTCGGTACCGTTTGAGCTGCAAGGCGCATCGGACGCTGTTTCCAGCGGTTTTTCAAGACTTTATCAATACCATCTAATGCGTAACATGAAGCGCGCCCTAGCGGAGAAATTTACTCCCGAGCAAGCGCCGTTCGACTATGCCGCGGCTATGCGCTGCGTGACATTCGAAGCCTTTGACGATCTGGTCACAGCGCCCTTGCACGGCTTCGGCGGCAAGGACGGCTACTACGGCGCCTGTTCGTGCCGGCAGTTTCTAGGCGCAATTAGCACACCAACATTAATCGTCCACGCACACGATGATCCGTTTACCAGCCCTGCAATCATTCCGAGCCCTGATGAAGTGAGCGACAGCGTAACGCTCGAGGTCACCGAGCGCGGAGGACACGTCGGATTCATTGAAGGGCGCTCGCCAGCCACTTGGCGCTTTTGGCTACCCGGTCGAATACTGCACTATCTGCAAGCTCAACACGACTCGTTTTAGCGGCCATAAAAAAACCCGCGCACTCAACGAGTAACGCGGGCTTCTGAGATTGGACCAGGCCAGACTTATTCGTCTTCGCCAACCTCTTTCATGCTCAGTCGAATGCGACCCTGACGATCAACCTCGAGCACTTTAACGCGCACGATGTCACCTTCGTCGAGCTTGTCGCTGACTTTCTCAACGCGCTCGTTAGAGATTTGCGAGATATGCACGAGGCCATCTTTACCGGGCAGGATGGTCACGAACGCACCGAAGTCCATCAGGCGAGCAACCCGTCCGTCGTAGATGCTGCCGACTTCGACTTCCGCCGTGATCAGCTCAATGCGGCGACGCGCTTCTTTGCCAGACGCCCCGTCCACCGATGCAATACGCACGGTACCGTCATTGTCGATGTCGACCGTTGCGCCCGTCTCTTCGGTAATGGCACGAATGACCGCACCACCCTTACCGATGACATCACGGATTTTCTCAGGATCGATTTTCATGGACATGATGGTAGGTGCCCAATCAGACATCTCTTCACGCGGCGTTGAAATGGCACCGGCCATTTCGCCCAGAATGTGCAAACGAGCCGCTTTAGCCTGCTCCAACGCACTTTCCATGATTTCTTTCGTAATGCCCTGGATCTTGATGTCCATCTGCAGCGCGGTAATACCGTTGTCGGTGCCGGCCACTTTAAAGTCCATGTCGCCCAAGTGATCTTCGTCA
>JBGCFP010000211.1:0-28330 GCA_045107005.1 Gammaproteobacteria bacterium | reverse complement strand
GAACACCAATCCAAACACGGCGGCAGCAACGCGCATTGACGTACCGGCCGGTCTACTTGTCATCCGACTTGTCGTCTTCATCGTCCTCATCACCGGTGGCCACGTCAATGACGGCGCCGCCGACCTTGAACGGTACTTTGGCGACGGCAATCGCGGCATCGGTGGTGGTTTCGATGACTTGCCCAACGCAGCCGGTCAGGCTCAATAGCGCAACGCCGGTCAGTAATACGCGCAGTGGGATCATGCAAAGAGCCTCCAGCACAAAAATCAGAGGGTAAATCAATCCGACCGCAATGCAAGGCGTGCGGTTCCCAGGAAGCGGGAGATTCAGTGCGCCAGCGAGAGAGTCGCCAGCATGGGAGAGAGCGCGATTTAGTGGCGCAGAGCGGCGTTGTTTTGCCCCATGAAGCCCAGGAAATCGAGCGGACCACCACCGATTTCCCAGCGATCCAGCGCCCAGGCATCGCGCACCGCCTCAAACCGAGTCAGCAGATCCGTCATATCGGTGGCGTTGAACAGAGCTGCAAGAGGACCGAAACGCGCGGGGCTGGCGCTGGTGATAAACAGGTCGAAACCCGTCACCTGAAATTGCTCGGCATAGACCAGCGTGCGCGGATACCAGCGCACGAAAAAGTTCTGTTCGCAGACCAGCGAACGCAGGCACAAGATAAAATCCGCTTGCATCAGAGCGTCGAAATCACAGTGCACGGGGTCCACCCGCTGGCGCAGCAGATCGCTGCTTACGGATAAACGATGCAGCTGCAATCGACGATTGCGAAATTCGTCCAAGGTCTTTACGTAGCCATCGCAGGCAACAAATCGTTGATCTCCATCGTTGGCAGAGTTTGCGACACAGTAACCGGCATCGACCAGTTTCGCGATGACACCAAACGCCTCGTGCTTCAGAAGAATGGCAACGGTGGTCAGAAACAGTTCACGAATAATAAAGCGATGGCCATCGGCCCACAGCACACACTGGCGCATCCGCTCTGAACCCGCCTGTTTGTGGACGAGAACGCGCTGGAAAAAATGGACGATCGGCTCAACCAAATCATCAACAACATCGCACTGGCCTGCCGCGCTGATGACCTCGCGATATTGCTTGAGCGACGGCTCGAACGCATCGATCACCTCCAGCACTTTTGCATCGAGTAAACCGTTGGCCGGTTCACGCAATGCGATCGAATCGAATGTGGTGGCGAAAGTCTCCAGATACTGACTGACGGCGTCGACGGCAAACGGCTTGTTATTGGTCAGCGCATCAACCGCAATCGCATGCCGCGATTGGGTAGCCATAAGAACCGACGGAGCGTTGGCGTCAGGTTGGGAGGTGTGCGGCGCGACTGTTGCGACGTCGGGCATGTCAGGACTCTGTGTGCAAAAACGTTGCGGCACAATAACGCGCGCGAGAACGCTTTGCCGTGAGCCCATTCACGAAATGTGCGACGACCGTGCAGGTCGTATCAGGTTATGACACACCGCGAGTGCGCGGTGCAGGATCAACTCGTCGCGACCAGCCCGACCCGTTCGTTCAAACAGATCATAAAACCGGGCCAGCGCGACGAGTAAAAACTCAGATCATTCGCCGCAGGCGGCTTTCGCAGCAGCGTCGAGGCTGCCGCCGCCGTTGAGCGTGCCTTTGCCTTGGGGTCCTTCGTAGGAGAAACGACCGTCTGCGCCTTTCACCAGCATCATCTCTTTCCCGTTGGAGCACTGACCGTAGAATTCGGTTGCGTTGCCCGGCGCAGAATAACTGTGCTTGATGTTGTACGCGTGGGCGCCAGCGGTACAGGCGATCGATGCCACGGCTGCCAATGCGAAAACTCTTCTCATGTCAAAACTCTCCACTTAGTAAAATCGAATGCAATATCTGCAGAATGGTAAAAGCATCCGTTTGGACAAAATGTGTGCGCGGTAACATTTTCTCAATTCCGTTTGAGCTGCCACCGCAACATAACGCCTTGCCGAGCTACCATCCAAGAATCCCGCGCGAATTGTAGCGCAGCGTGTTTTTCTCATGCAAGCCGGTACCTTATAACTAGTTTATGCAGTATGTTGTAATTGCTGCGATTGCTTATGTCATTCAGACTCGTGAAATTATGTGATCTGGGCCGGGAAGCCCGGATGTGGCGCTCGCGGCCCACCAATATCCGGTTATTTAGAGGTTAAATCACCCATGCAGGACGTCATTGTCGTCGGGAGCTTCGTACAGGACTTCGCGTTTAACACGCCGTCGTTTCCCGCACCGGGAGAGACGCGCATCGGCCAATTTGCCACTGGCCCGGGAGGCAAAGGCTTCAACCAGGCCGTCGCTGCGAACCGACAAGGCGCGCGCACGCTGTTTATCGGCGCATGTGGCAACGACATGTTCGGTCAACAGGCGCGAATTTTCGCTGAACGCGAAAATCTACGCTGTGGATTCGAGATTATCGACCGGGCACCCAGTGGGGCTGCGTCAATTGTTATCAACGAGGCGGCCGAAAATTTGATTGTCGTCGCGCTGGGTGCGAACGATCATTTGGCGGTGCCGCACGTGGAGCGATTTGGCAACGAAATTCGCGGCGCTCGCGTACTGGTGTGTCAAATGGAATGTGCGCTGGACGCCACCCTGCGGGCTTTGGCACTGGCGCGCGAAGCCAGCGTCACCACCTTACTGAATCCCGGCCCCATCAACCCGGATATTAGCCTTGAAATGCTCAAGCTCGTGGACATCGTCGTGCCCAATGAAACCGAATTTGCGTTCATGTCCAAACACCTTTTGGACGTGACCCTGCCCGACGATTATTGGTTGGCAGATGAAGCAACGCTACACGAATACTGTCGCGCGTTTGATCTGCCAACCGTCGTTATCACTCTGGGAGCGCACGGCAGTTTTGTGTCCCATTCAGACGACGCGCCGCGCCGACCGGGAACCCTGCCCTACTACAGCGTGCCACCGGCAGACGTATCGCCAGTCGATACCACCGGCGCGGGCGATGCGTATTGTGGCGGACTGGCTGCGGCGATTTCGAAACACGGTGTGGCGAGTTTGAACGTCGCGGCGCTGGCGGCAACTCGGGTGGCCGGACTGTCGACCGAAACGCCGGGCACAGCACCTGCAATGCCGTCGTCGGACGCCGTTCTAAAACGATTCGGCGCGACCTGAAGCACCGCTGATTGGTGCCGGCTAGAGACCCACCGGGTGCCAAGTGGTCTTCACTTCCTGCATATCCGTGATGACGTAGGGATTATCGCAGGACCACGAGCGCCAGTCCGCGTCGCCCCGGTGCGCGACCCGTTTGATGTTCAGAGCCGCATCGCGCTCCAGGCTCGTGCGCACCGCGCCGGGCTCCAGACTGTGGACCAAGCCGTTTATGTCTTTGTGCTTTGCCATGTGCGGCACGATTTCTTCAACGTGACCGGTCAACACGTTGACCACACCACCCGGTACGTCTGATGCGTGAAGAACTTCGCACAGGTCAATCGCACACAACGGATTGGCGTGGTGAGCCAAGACGACGCCAGTGTTGCCGCCGGCGATAACCGGAGCGACGACAGAAACCAGTCCTAGCAGCGCACTGTCCTGCGGCGCCACGATACCGACGACACCCGTAGGCTCCAACGTCGAGAAATTGTAGTGCGCCGAGGCGACCGGGTTGATGCTCCCGAATACCTGTGTGAGCTTGTCGCACCAGCCGGCAAAATACACCAAACGATCAATACTGGTGTCGACCTCTGTGGTCGCCGCTTTTGGCGTGGCGCCCAAGCTGACCAGCTGTTCAACAAACTGCGCCTTTCTTCCTTCGAGCAACTCGGCAATGCGGTAAATGATCTGCGCACGCAAATAAGCGCTGGCGTTACGCCACCCAGCGGCCGCAGCGCGCGCCGCGACAACCGCTTCGCGCAAATCCTTGCGTGAGCCGTGGCAGGCGTTGGCAATCGTAGCGCCGCGTTTGTCTGTAATTTTGTAGTAGCGACCTGATTCGGTGCGCGGAAACTTGCCACCAATGTACAACTTGTAGGTCTTCGCGACCGCGAGTCGCGCCGCATCAGTCCGTGGTTTGGTCTTGCGTGCCATGATCGTTGCCTCAGGCGCCGCGCGAGCGCGCGGGAGTGACGTTCAAATACGCGGCCAGTCCGTGCAAGCCGCCCTCGCGACCGACGCCGCTTTCCTTGTAGCCCCCAAACGGAGACGTCGGATCAAACTTGTTAAACGTATTCGCCCACACGATTCCGGCGCGCAAACTCTGACTGACCTGAAAAATTTTCGCGCCCTTGTCCGTCCACACGCCACCGGACAAACCGTACGGCGTGTTGTTGGCGATGCTGATCGCTTCATCCGGCGTGCGGAACGTCTGCACCGCCAGGACCGGACCAAAAATCTCCTCGCGCGACAAACGATGACTCTGGGCGACACGATCGAATACCGTTGGCGCACACCAATAGCCTTTGGCCGGCAGGCGCGTCGTCGTACTGAAACTGGACAACCCGTCCGCATTGCCCAGTGCCAGATAGCCCTCAATTTTCTCCAGCTGCGCGCGCGAGTTGATCGCACCCACGTCAGTGTTCTTGTCCAGAGGATCACCGACGATCAGCGACTGCATGCGACGCTTGAGTTTCTTCAGCACGGTGCTGGCGATCGACTCCTGCACCAACAGCCGGGACCCCGCACAGCAAACGTGACCTTGGTTAAAGAAAATCGCGTTAACAATGCCCTCAACGGCCTGATCAAGCGCTGCATCCTCAAAGATGATGTTCGCCGCCTTGCCGCCGAGTTCCAGCGTGTAGCGGGTCTGCGTGCCGGCGAGCGTTTGCTGGATCTGGCGACCGACCGCGGTCGAGCCGGTGAACGCGATTTTGTCGATCGCGCCGTGCTCGACGATCGCCGCACCGGTTTTGCCCGCGCCAGTCACAATATTGACCACGCCCGGCGGCAAACCGATGTCTCGCATCAGTTCCGCCAGTTTTAGCGCGGTGAGCGACGTGGTCTCGGCGGGCTTTAGCACCACCGTATTGCCGCAAGCCAGCGCCGGTGCAATTTTCCATGCCGCCATCAACAGCGGGAAGTTCCACGGAATGATCTGACCCGCGACACCGATTGGTGTGGCGTTGGCTCCCGGGAACGCATAGTCCAGTTTGTCCGCCCAACCGGCGTAGTAGAAAAAATGCGCGGCGGCCAGTGGAATATCCACGTCACGGGATTCGCGGATGGGTTTCCCACCGTCCATGCTCTCAATGACCGCGAACTCGCGTGCCCGCTCCTGCAGCGCGCGAGCAATGCGGTATAAATATTTGCCGCGCTCACGAGGGCTCATGGGACCCCACACTTTTTCCTGCGCGCGCCTGGCGGCCGTCACGGCATCGTCAACATCGCGGGCGCCGGCTGAAGCCACCGACGACAAAATGCCCTCAGTCGCCGGATTAATCGAATCGAAGAAGCGCCGCGTCCTCGGCACGCGGAATTCGCCGTCAATAAACAGGCCGTAGCGATCTTCCAAGACGATGTGATCCGTGCTCTCGGGCGCTGCCGCGTAATCCCAGGCACCACTGGTGCGAAAAGGGTCCGACTGTGTTTTGCGTTTGGCCATCGTTTACACCGCGTGCAGGTTAGTCTTTCGAGAAATAGTCGGCCGACTCATAGGCCCCGGTCTGCTGTTTCGCAATTTGCATCAGCACGTCATTGGCGAGCGAACTTGCGCCAAAACGAAACCACTCTGGCGTCAGCCAGCCGTCGCCCAGCGTTTCGCGCAGGACCACCAGATACTGAATCGCCAGTTTCGATTTCGATATGCCGCCGGCGGGTTTCATGCCTACCTTGCGCCCGGTGCGTTCCACGTAATCGCGTATGGCTTCGAGCATCGTTAACGTCACGGGCAGCGTTGAGGCCGGCTGAATCTTGCCGGTGGAGGTCTTGATAAAGTCCGCGCCGGCATACATGGCCAGCATCGAAGCGAGCCGCACGTTATCCAGGTTGCCCAGCTCGCCGGTTTCCAGAATCACTTTCAGGTGCGCCTCGCCACAGGCTTTCTTGATCGCGACAATTTCGTCAAAAACGTAGCGCAGATCGCCCGCCAAAAACCGGCCACGTGAAATGACCATGTCGATTTCGTCGGCGCCCGCGCGCACCGCGTCGCGGGTTTCAGCAAGCTTGTGCTTGCGTTCGACTTGACCGCTTGGAAAACCGGTGGCGACGGATGCAATGTGGATCGGCGTATCGGCAAGTGCCGCTTTGGCCACGGCGACCATGCGCGGATACACGCAAACGGCCGCCACGTGCGGCAAGTCGGGCATCTCGGCATGTAAATGGCGGGCTTTCACGCACAGCCGTTCGACTCGATCACGCGTGTCCGCCCCTTCGAGAGTGGTCAGATCGATCATGCCCAGCGTCATTCGCAGCGCCTGCATCTTGGCGTCTTTTTTTATGCTCCGCGAGCACAACCGCGCGACGCGTTCGCTGACGCCGACCTCGTCGATGGGCGACGAGTCGCGGATGGCGCTCAGATCAAAGTGCGGCTCGTCGCTCAACAGCTAGCGACCGGCGGGAGGGTTCGAACCTCGCGTCCACAGCCGCTTTCCGTATTTACAGAAACCGCGCACGTTGGCCAAGCGCGAATCGGCAGCCGCATCCACCGGCAGCACTTCACCCTTGACGATTTTCTGAATGTACGGTGCAAGTACGGCACCGCCACCGCCGGTTACCAGAATTTTGTCAATATCCCAATCGTTGGTCCACAGACGGTTTGCCTCATTGGCAACGCGCGTGGCCAGCTGCGTGAACGCGTGCTCGATGATCAGTTTCAGATCGTAGCGTTTGCCGTGAATTTTGATCGAGCCTTCGTCGACCGCACCGTACAGACGGTAGAGCTCCACGTTCACACCGCTGCTCTCCTGCAACTTCGCCGCGATGGTGCTGAACGCTTTGGAGATACCCAAATCAATCGTGCGACTTCCGCGTTCGGAATATTTGGTTTGATCGGCGATCGTGTAATCCGTGGTGCGGAAACCCACGTCGATGACGCCAATTTTTTCCGTCATGAACCGTTTGTCCTTGACTTCGCCGATGTCATTGAGCATCAAATCCATTAACGCACCAAACGGCTGCGGCACCACCCGAACGCTGTTGACGCGTATCACGGTGTCCGTGCGTTCGGCATTGGCATCAATCACGGTCACTTCGTGCTGACCCTTCAGGATGTCGACCACTTCTTTCTTGTGTTTGCGGTAGTAGCTGACCGGCAGACCGACCACCAGTTTGACCGGGTCCTGGCGCGCCACCATTTGCGCCAGCGGCATCAAGGCCAGAATCTTGGTGAAATCACGCACAAATTGAGCTTGATCCAACGTGAAAAAACGTTCGACGCTTTGGCGCTCTGCCAGCTCACCGGCGAAATAGGACGTGCCGCCAATCTCTATCTGCAAGTGCTCGTCGGTCTTGTCGGCGCTCAGCAGTTGCTCACGAAACTGGAGCTCGCTGGCTTCGCCAAACACGGATTTGAATATCATTGAACGTTTGCCATTGGTGGCCTTGGTAAAGCCAAATCCAATATCGAGTCCAATCACTTCCATTGTCAGTCTCCGTGCGCACGTGCAAAAGCAATGCGGTTTGTAGCACGCCAGCCCCTGCCGGTCAAAACCGAAAGGGGCTGCAGAGCTATGATCTTAGGGAATTTTTCGCGTGTTACGCGGGCTCGCAAACGGCTGCAATCGCGTCAGCCAGATAGGGTAAGTTTGCCTCACTGACGCCCGCAATGTTGATCCGGCTCGAGCCCACCATGTAAACGCCGTACTCGCTCCGGATGCGTGCGACTTCCTCTTGCTCAAGCCCCAGCAGCGAGAACATGCCAAAGCCTCGGGTCAAATGCGAAAAATCACGCTGCGCCGGTCCGGCCGCGAGCGCCTCAGCGAGCGCGCGACGATTGTGGCTCAGACGAGCGCGCATGGCATCGAGCTCGGCGATCCACTGCGTGCGCAGCGCCGGATCGTCCAGAATCGTGGCCACGACAGCTGCCCCGTGATTGGGCGGCACCGAATAGTTGCGTCGAACAATATTCACCGCCTGCGACCAGCTGGCCGCGGATTCTGCCGCGCTGCGCGCCACGACGCTCAGCGCGCCGACGCGATCGCGGTACAAACCAAAATTCTTGGAGCAGGATGACGCGAGAATCAGTTCTTCAAAGCGCTCGGCAAACGCGCGCAGCACCACGACATCCTGCTCCACCGTTCCGGCAAAGCCCTGATACGCCATGTCCAGAAACGGCAGCAGCTGGCGCCGCTCAAGAACATCGGCCACCTGCTGCCACTGCTCGCTCGTCAAATCCGCGCCGGTCGGGTTGTGACAAGAAGCGTGCAACAAAACCGTGTCGCCCCTGGGAATCACATTCAGCGCATCCAGCATGGCGTTGAATCGGATGCTGCGGGAAGTCTTGTCGTAGTAGGGATAGGTTTTGAGCTCGAGCCCTGCGCTGCCGAGCAGCGGAATGTGATTGGCCCACGTCGGGTCGCTAACCCACACCCGATGGCTTTTTTTTGCCCGCAAGAGCAACGAGGCGGCAACGCACAACGCCCCAGACCCGCCGGGCGTCTGAATCGTCCAGACTCGATCGTCTTTTACTGCCGGGTGATCCGCGCCGAACATATGCGCCTGCATCAGCGTGTTAAAGCCGGCTTCGCCCTCGGAGCCGGTGTAGGTCTTGGTTGTTTGCGTCTCGAGGAGCAATTTCTCGGCCGCTTTTACCGCAGTGAGCACCGACGTTTCGCCCATTTCGTCGCGATAAACACCCGCACCCAGATCGACCTTTTGCGGCCGCGGATCTTCACGGTAGGCGCCAATCAGTCCGAGAATCGGATCTGGCTTCAGGGTTTCGAGGGTTTCAAACACGATACTGCTCCGTCGATGGAGCGAGGAAATTAACACATCACCGGGTGGCGGTGACAGCCTCAGGGCCGGTTATTTACCGCTATTGGAACTCAGGCTTTCAACACCCCACGCCGCGAGCAATCCGCTCCATGCGGCCGCGATCAGCGTTACCGCACCCAGTGCGATGGAACCGGTATGCAAGCCTACCGTGGTTGCCACCGCCAGAAGCCCGAATGGCACCAACATCCCCGGGCGCAGTGACTCGTGCAGCAGCACGTTCAGCTCATCGCACTCGTCTAACAGGTAAAGCAGATTTTCGGCGCTCATCGGCGTTGCTCAAGGGCGGCTCACAGGTAGCCGACAAGGCTAACGCAAGCTTCGAAGCCGGAGCGTGTCGCACGTCACATTTGGCCGCGAGACCGTGTTGGAACAGCGCTCGTGGCTCGGTGCCCCCAACTTGGCCGCGCGCAACCTTAGAATCGGGGTTGGCGCTTTTCGAAGACCGCGCGTGCCGACTCCAGTTGGGCGGGCTGGCCAAGCAGGGTTTTTTGTATCGCGGCCTCGAGCGCCAAACCGGCGTCGCCATCGCCTTGCCACGCCTCGTTGAATAAGCGCTTTACGCCGCGAATCGCATCGGGTGAACGCCCTGCAAGCGTAGCCGCATAGGCCAATGCGTCAGCGACCGGGTCGTCACAAACGCGCGTGGCCAAGCCCAACGCGCACGCTTCCTCGCCGTCAACCAACCGACCGCTCATTGCCAGCTCCTTGGCCTGGTCAATGCGCACCAGATTGCGCAAAGTCTGGGTGATCCCCATGTCCGGCACGATCCCCCACTTGATTTCCATGACCGACAGCTGCGCATCGGCGGCAACAAACCGCAGATCGGCGCCCAGGGCGATTTGCAAACCGCCGCCGTAACAACGCCCGGTGACCGCCGCGATGACGGGCACGGTGAGATAGCGCCACGCCACTGCCACATGCTGTACGAAATTGGCGGGCGTCCCCTCAATGTTATCGAATGCGCGTTGCATGAACGCGGGTGAACTCATGCAGCTGGCGACGTCGAGGCCAGAGCAAAAACTTGGCCCAGCGCCCGACAAGACCACGGCACGGACGTCGCCAAGCTCGCCGATGCGTTGCGGCGCATCGTTTAGCGCTTCGAACATCTCGACATCAAGAGCGTTTAACTTATCCGGGCGATTGAGCTGTACGTGGGCCACATGTTCCTGCAACTCAATCGTAACGCGATCGTTCATGCCAGGTATTCCTGTTTCTGCAGACAAAAAAAAGGCGGCCCCGGCTCTCGCACCAGGGACCGCCTCCATTTAAGCGCGTTGTTGGCTAGTTCGCCAGCTCCAGCTTAAAGATGTCGCCGCCGGTCAGGACGTAGAGCTCACCTTCAAGATCCTCGGCAAACGACAGAACAGACCCGCTGGCCACCAGCAGTTCGCCCGCGTAGTCGCCGTTGAAGATACCCCAGACGGCGCTCGACAAATCCGAGAAGAAATACATGCCCTGCATACCCGGGATACCAAACCCGCGATATACGTAGCCGCCGGTAATCGAGAATCCGTCGTTGCGGCCGTAGTCATAAACCGGTGGCGTGAATTCACTCAGCGGCGGGCAACCGCCGGTGCTGAACGGCAAATTGCCTTCACGGCAACGCCAGCCATAGTTTCCACCCTCGGTCACGATGTCCACTTCTTCGCGCGAACTCTGGCCCACGTCTCCGGCCCACAGTTCGCCGGTTTCGCGATCGAACCTCCAGCGCCACGGGTTGCGCAAACCAAACGCGAATATCTCGGGGCAACCGTCGCCCTGGCCGCAAGCGGGTGACGCCGAGAACGGGTTGCCCGACGGAATGTAGTAGCGAACGCCGTTGGCGAAATCTGCTGCGCTAACGTCAATGTCGATGCGCACCATGGCGCCCAACATCGTTTCGGTACGCTGACCGTGGTTCTGTGGATCACCGCCGGAGCCGCCATCACCCAAGCCCCAGTACAGCAAGCCGTCCGGACCAAACAGCAAGTTGCCGCCGTTATGATTCGAAAAAGGTTGATCGACCGCCAGGATAACCTCTTCACTCGACGGATCGGCAATCAACAGACCGTCTGACGGATCCACCGACGTGTCAAAACGCGAGATGCGAGACACCAGCGGCGTCGCGAAACTCGGGCCTTCGGTCGTATAGCTAATGAAGATGTAACCGTTATTGGCAAAGTCAGGATGAAAATCGAGACCGAGCGCACCGCCTTCGAAACTGGTGTCGACGGCCGGCGTGTTCATCACAACTTTACGCGCCGTGGTGTCTTCATCGGTCGAAAAGCTGATCAGCTGACCGGCGCGCTGCAGTGCATACCAGCGTGATGGATCGTTGGGCGCCTGGCGCAGCGACAGGGCCGTGCTGAGCGCGATGCCGTCATAAACCTGGCGCAGACGCAGCGGCGTGTTGGCAATGGCCACACCGCTTGGGCCGGGCGCGGCAAAAAATCCGTTGCGCATGATGCCCAGATCGACCACGTTGACCGTACCGTCGCCGTTAAAATCTGCATCGGCATCGCTGGTGAAAAAACGGCTCCGCAGCAAACCCAGGTCCTGCACGTTAACGATGCCGTCGTTGTTCAAATCGGCGTCGCAGGCGTTACCAAAATTGTCGTCATCGGAATCGATTTGATCCGCGTTCGCCACGCCGATGCAGTTATCCTGAATATCGACCAGGCCGTCCAGATCTGTGTCCGTTGCGTGCGCCGCGACGCCGGCGAAAACAAATAGTGATGCTGCCGCGAATGCGCGCAGACTTGCGTTTGGATTCATCCTTAAACGCCTCCCAAAAAATGAAACTTAGAACCCCTCAAACGGGCAAGACACTAGCATGTTCGACCCGGACCGGTGGCCTGTCGCCGAGCAGCGACAGTGCCAACCGGCGTGTCGACGCAATTTACACCACAGTTGAACGCAAAACGTTTAATTATCATGCGTTTGACATAAATGGCGTCGAACGCCGCCAAGCCGTTGATCCGCAGTTCGCGCAAACCACATGGCACGAATCGTGCTCTGCTCTCTCTACAACAGCCCAGGTTTGGGGGGGAGACACGACGACCGTCTCACGTTGTCGACAAAACTGTCCTTATGATCCGGTACGTTATCTCTGACGCGAGCGGCCCGGCACAAAAACACCAACACGTAAGGACATACCATGCCCGCCTTTGGCGGGCTTTTTTTTACGCCGGCGCGTATTTCACGCGGATCGCGTCAGGCGCTGTGGCCCGTGCGACGTCGCGTCACCAGCAGAGCGACCACGCCAACGCCAAACAACGACCACAAGGCCGGCTCGGGAATCGAAAAAACGGCCTCATAGCGAAGGTCGTCCATGGCAAAGGCGAAACTGCCGCTCAGGCTGGACATCCGCACCATGTCAAAGCCCTCGGCGACGGAAAAGCCGCCGAACGACGAAAACAGGTTCCCACCCGACAAGATGGTATCGGTCATGAACGTCATGCTGTCGACCATGCTGCCTTGATTGAAAGCCTCCAGCAGCATAGTGCCCCCTTCCGACACCGTGCCACTCGCAAACAACGCGCCGAAGAGCGATTGGCTTGTATCAAACAGGATGGTAATGGGATTGCTGATGTCGCTGATCCCGGTGAAGTTCGTCGCTTCCTGGTTTCCCTGAATGGTTGTGTTGGGGAATGGGTCGCCGAAAAGCCCGCCGGTAATCTGCAGCCCCGCAAACTGATTCATCAGAGACTCGCCTGGATTAATGTTTTCGAAATCGATGACGGTCTCGTTACCCGAAAAATCGCCAATGTCGATCGGCACGGCGTTGGATGTCGGTAAGAGAGTGCACAGAAGCCCAATTGTCACCAGTTGATGCAAAATTCTCATCGATTCTTTGCCTTAGTAAAGGGACGCGATTTCAATTTACGCCCTCTGCGCCACCCGTGTCTAGCCAGGTCTCACACGAAACAGCGCGGAATATAGAACGGGTACAACCAGTAACGTAAGCAACGTTGCGAACAACAAACCAAAGATCATGGTGATCGCCATGGGCTTGAACATCGCCGTGCCACCCCACCACAGCGGCATCATGCCGAGCACCGTGGTCGCGGTCGTCAACATGATCGGACGCAAACGCTGCAGGCAGGCGGCGATGACCGCGTCGTAGGGCGGCTTCCCGAGCTCGTCAATTTCAATCTTGATCCGGTCGATCAACACGATGGCGTTATTGATGATGATTCCCGACAGTGCAATGATGCCGAGGATGGTGAAAAAACCCATGCTCGAACGCGCGGCCAACAGCCCAACGGTAACGCCAATCAGGCCCAGTGGAATCGTCAGCAAAATAATGATTGGTCGACGGATCGAATTGAACTGATAGACCAGCAGCAAAACGACCACCATGAGCGCGAGAGGCAGTTTCGCTGCAATCGACGCATTGGCGTCGCCAGAGGTTTCCGACTCGCCGCCCACTTCGTAGCGATAACCGACTGGCCAGTCCGCTGCCACTTGTTCGAGCCACGGCAGTAGCGATGTATTGACGTCCGTGGCAGTAACGCCGTCAACGAGCTGCGCCTTCAGCGTGAGCGTACGTTCGCGATCGCGGCGCTCGATGATGCCCGGCTCAAACGTCAGGCGAATATCCGCCACCTGTTTCAACGGAACCGGTCGCGCATTGCTTTGCGAGTAGATGCTCAATCCATCCAGTTTGCTGATGTCCTGGCGATCGTTCGCCACCGAGCGCAGCGTCACCGGAATCAATTGATCACCCTCGCGATACTGCGTCATTTCAATACCGCTCAGGCCAGCGCGCAGCGAATAGGCCACATCGTCGCTGGTGACGCCAGCGCGTAAGGCTCGCTCCTGATCGACCTCGACAACCAGTTTCTTGGTTTGGAGTCCCCAGGTGTTCTTCACGGCCAGAACACCGGCGTTGGCGTACAGCTCGTCGGTCACCGCGCTGGCCAAACGGTACAGCCCGTCAAACTGCGGCCCGGAGATTCGAATTTGGATCGGATAGCCAACGGGCGGGCCGTTTTCCAGACGCGCGAGCTGGTTACCCATATCCGGATGGCGATCAAACAGGTATTTCTGAATAGCCGGAATCAACGCCGCAACACCGCTGCCGTTGGCCGTGTTCGCGATCAAAAATGAGTTTGCCGGATTGCGCGCCGGGGGGTCGAGCGCCAGCGTGAAGCGGGGACCGCCCTCGCCGACAAAAATCATCCAGTTCTCCAGTGCCGATTCATCACTGGCGGGATCGTAAAACTGTTCGCCAATAAATCGATTCAAGTCATCGACCACGGCAGTCGTAGACTCGATGGAAGTGCCCAACGGCATTTCCAGTTTACCGGTAAACACCGGATCATCAGAGGGCGCAATGAACTGAGCCGGCACAAAACCCATCGCCCATATCGCGCTCATAAACGACAGAATGACCGCGATCCCAAAAATGCTGCGGTGACCAAGCGCCCAAACCAGCACACTGCGATATAGCCCGTACCAGCGTCCGATCTCCTGCGTATCACTATCGCCGGCGCTCTTTTTTACTTTCACCTTGAGCAATGACGTCGTGAGCATGGGAATGATCGTCATCGCCAGCACCCAGGACAACAGCAGCGACAGCGTCACCACATAGAAAATGTCCGCCGTGTATTCGCCGACTGCCGATTCCGCCAATCCAATGGGCATGAACGCTGCACCGGTGGTTAGCGACGAGATCAACAGCGGCGTTTTGAGTTCCGCACCGGACTCGACCGCCGCTTCCAGCGCACCCATGCCATTCTCGCGCTTTACCAACACCGATTCGACGATGACGATGGCATTGTCGACCAACAAACCCAGCGCGATGATCAGCGCGGCGAGCGATATTTGATTCACCGTAATACCAAACAGCTGCATCGTAAAAAACGTGATAATCATTGTGCTTGGAATCAACGCCGCAACCACCAGGCCCGTGCGCAAGCCCAGAAACGCAATCATCACGATGACCACAATGCCGATCGCCTGCAGCAGGTTGTTGGCAAAATCGGTCACGCTCTTGGTCACAAGATCTGCCTGAAACCAAATCTTCGCGATCGACACGCCCCAAGGGTAGCGCGCCTGGATTTGGGGCATCAATTCATCAAGACGTTCACCGAGCTTGAGAATGTCGCCGCCGTCACGCAATGACACACCCAGCGCCAACGCCGGTTTTCCGTTTACGAACGTCAGACTCTCCGGCGGATCGCGATAGCCTCGCGTTACGTCGACGACGTCGCCCAGATACACCACGTTATTGCCCGGCAGTGGAATCACGGTGCGCTGCAGGGCCTCCACCGATTCAATGTTCCCGGTCGGCTCGAGCACGATTCGCTCACGGCCGCTGGTCAGATCGCCACCGGACGACAGAATATTCACGCTGCCGAGCACGTTGGAGAGGCTTTGTGGCGTGATGCCCAGCTCCGCCAGCCGCGCGTTGTTGTATTCAACGAAAATCACTTCGTCCTGGGCACCGTGAATGCTGACCTTCGCGATGTCCGGCTCCTTTAACAGCTGGTCGCGAATCTCGTCCGCGACATCTTTGAGCTCGGCGCTGGAGAAGCCGTCGCCGGTAAGAGCGTAAACGCTGCCGAAAACGTCACCGTACTCATCGTTGACGAACGGACCGGACACGCCGTCGGGCAATTCGCCCGCCACGTCGTCCACTTTGCGTCGCAAATCGTCGAATATCGGACGCATTTGCTTATAGCTTTCTTTGAAATTGACGTAAACGATCGATATGCCGGTGCGGGAATCGGAGGTGATACTGTCGACCTCCGGCATCTCCTGCGCCTTCTTTTCGATCTTGTCGGTCACCAGCTGCTCGATGCGCTCGGGGCTGGCGCCAGGCAGCTGCGTTGAGATTACGGCTGTGCGAACAATAAAGCCTGGGTCCTGCGCCTTGGGCAACGCCATGAACGCGAGCACGCCGGCGATGAGCAGGAGCGACACGACGACGGCCGTCACGCGATTTTGCGCGATGGCGGCGGAAGTAATACTCACGTGGTCAGCTCCCCGGCAGCAGTACGCGTTGCGACGCGCGAATCACCGAAGTACCGGCGGTCACCACTTGGTCACCCTCGGCAAGTCCGTTGAGGATCTGAATCCCGTCGGCAGTCAACTCGCCAGCGTTCACTTCGCGACGTTCGATCACCGCTTGGCCGGCACCGTCGGGCACCGCGACGAACACGAATGTTCCTCGCTCATCATTGACGAGCGCTGACGCCGGAATCGCAATGGCGGACAATCCGGTGCTGCGAAATTCGAAACTGACCTCCGCGGCCATACTCGGCCGAACGCCTGGCTCCGGGTCGGTCAGCGCAACCACGACGGGGAACGTCGCACTGCCGCTGCTCGAGCCGATACCCACTTCTGTGATCGTCCCTTCGAATAGTCGATCCCCGATGGCGTTAAAACGCACTTGCGCCGCCATGCCCTGACGCAAGCCGCCAATCAGGCTCTCGGGCACACCCAGGCTAACTTCGATCCCCGCACCGCAACTGACGCGTGCGATTTGGCTACCGGCCACGACATTTTCATTGATCTCGACGTCCAGGGAGGCGACCGTGCAGTCCGCTGCGGCGTCCAGGCGGGTGTAAGAACGATTGAGCTGCGCGATCTCAAGAGTTTTGCGCGCCGATCGTACCTGCGCTTGTGCAGATTCCGCGGCGGCGCGCGCACTGTCCAGATCGTTCCGCGACGCGTTGGAGTTTTCGTAAAGTTCCTTGGCACGGCTGTAGTCAGCGTTAGCGTTGCGTTGATTCGCCACCGCTTGCGCCAGGCTGGCCTCGCTTTGCTGCACGTTCAGGTCGTAAGTGGACGGATTCATTCGCGCAATCAAATCGCCGGCTTGCAGACGATCACCGACCTGCACCGGCAGCTCGACCACCGTGCCGCCCACCTTGAAGCTCATCCTCGACTCCTGGGTCGATTGCGAAATCCCGGTGAACGAGCGCTGACGCACGTCGTTGTTCCTGGCCACCAACGCAACGCGAACGGGCCGCAAAACGGGCTCACCGGTGGCGGTCTGTGTCTCGCCGCAACCTGCGATGAGGGCGCTTAGCGCAAGAAAGAGAATCCACTTCTGGTTCACGGTTTGACTCCCGGCGTCGTTCGTTGCGCTTCCTGGGTCTCGATGTATCGCAGCAGGGACTGCGTACGTTCTGCTTGCGCCTCGACGGGCAACAGAAAATCAAAACTCCCGACGGCACGCTGATAATTCATGATGTTAATCAAAAAATCGTGAATGGCGTTGTTCGCGTTCAGATCCGCGGACAGGCTCTGGTTTTGCGCGTCCAGCAATTCGATGATGGTGACCGAACCTTGGCGGTAGGCGTCCGACACCAGCGCCAGGTTTTTACGCGATGCTTCCGCCCCACTCTGGGATAAATCAATATTGACGTAGCTTGACTGCGCGACGTGCATGGCCGAGCGCA
Source organism: Gammaproteobacteria bacterium (assembly GCA_045107005.1). GTDB lineage: Bacteria > Pseudomonadota > Gammaproteobacteria > Steroidobacterales > JBCCMA01 > JBCCMA01. The sequence goes on along the minus strand of JBGCFP010000211.1, from coordinate 11,041 downwards.
CGCTTTGCTCGATACGTTGTCGGGTCGCGGCGATCTGCGTCGTTAGTTGGCGTTCCTGAAGCGTTGCTCGTGATAGTTGCGAGCGTCGCTGACCGGAATCGAACAGCGGCCATGACGCGTTGAGCGAAACGCTCCAGTCGTTAACCGTATCGAAGTCGCTGCCGGAGCCGAGCCCGGACGCGTCGATGCTGTCGGAATACTGAGCCTGAACGCTCACGTCGGGCACGAAGTATGCGCGACGTCGCGCAACGCGATCACGCGCCACCGCCTCCAACTGGGCTTGCAACTGAGCCAGTTCCGGCGCTTGTTCGAGACCGACTACGACGCTGAAATCCATAAACCAGTCAAAGCGGCGCGGACTGTTCACCAATCGATCAAAGTCCTCCACCGTCATGGTGAACGGATCGTTCTTTGACGGCGTCCCCAACCGCAGCGGTGTGCCGGCGGCCTGGTTCAACAGTCGATTGAGCGCATCCTCGGCCTGGCGCAGTGCCGCACGGGCGGCGAAGACCGTGGAACGCGCCTCAGCCAAACGAGCCTCCCACCGGTAGACGTCCGCATTGCTTGCCGATCCGGCACGCACCCGATCGCGCGCCAGCTCCAGGTTCGATTTGGTGAGACCTAAATTCTCCTGCTGGATCTTCAGCTGATTCTCTGCGCGCAGAGCCTGCAGATACGCCGTCGTGGCGTTCAAAACCTGATCAAGACGGACCGCATCAAGTGCGGCCACTCGACCTTGCTGTAAAAATTTCTCCTGTTGGTAGCCCGAGCGCGCCGCTTCGGAATAGACAAGCTGATCCAGTGACACCACGCCGGCGGTTGAGCGCTCGGCAAAACCGGGCGTACGCGTCAGCACTTGATCGCGACGCAGCGTGTAGTTACCGCCAACTGACAGCTGCGGGAGCAGTGTCGATCGCGCACTGGCCACGCTTTGTTCGCCAACCGCAACGTCGAATTCGGATACGGCCAAATCGAGGTTCTCAGCCATCGCCAACTGCGCCACGCGCACCAGATTGAGCTCGGGCCCAGTCGCCGTGACTTGCATGTTCAGGAGCTCCGCTTCGCTCAACACGTCGAAACGTGGCGACAGGCCGATCGCTCGGGCGGTGTCCATGTTTATCGTCAGCTGGCGCTTGCCGTCGTAATAGACGGGCTGATCTTCAGCGCGCTCGCCGAGCATCACCGCTTGCATATTAAGCGCGTTGCGTCGGGCCATACGGCGGTAGTCGGTTTGCACCGTGTCCGCCGCCAGCGCCCCGCGCACCACTTCGGATTCGCTGACCAGACTGAAACTGGGCAACTGGCGCTGGGCCAGACCGGCCAGCAGCGCGTCCAGATCTGCGCGCGGCAAACGTGGCAAGCCCCCCAGCAAGATCGCTTCGGTGTCCGCCGGAATGCGCGACAACAGGTCATGGTTCTCACCGTCGTGTCCGACAAAGGTAAACGTTACCCCTGCCCCCTGCTCCCGCAGGTATTCGCGACTGCGTGGAATCGCTTCGATGATGGCTCGATCCGTCAGCAGCACCGCATTTTGAAACGGAGTGACGCGCTGAAACGACGCCAAATCTTCGCCAAACGGAACACGATCCGCCAGATAATTGAGATTGCGGCGACCCGAACGATCGTTGTCAACGGGCGCGTCCAGAATGTCCGGATTGAACACCAGTGGCATGAAGGTCGGCTTGGGAAAACGGTCGCGCGATACGGCCAACTGGTTCGCGGCAATACCCAGCACCAGGACCATATCGATGGACGAATCCTCGTAGGCGCTGGACAGCGCCCTCTCGACACTTGCACTGGACCAGTCTGCCACGCGGTTTTGGAACTGGACGTCAAACTCGTTTGCCGTCAGAGCCAACAGCTCTTCACGAAAAACATCCTCGACTTCCTTGAGTTGGAGCTGCGGCCCGTCAGTGACCACGGCCACGTTAACTTGCGTCGCGGCGTGCACGGTCACGCCCGTTATTGCGAGCGAAATGGCCAGCACCCACCGCAGCGCTCTCGCGGGAGTAAAAAAGTGTGTCATGCCGCGATTACATCGCGTTATGACAATTATTGCTACCGCAAAAGCGCGCGCACCTGGTGTCTAGTCTGGTCGATTAGCGGTGTCAGCAAGCGTACTCAACGTGACCGCCTGGCTGACCCAGTCATCGCGCACAATTCGCCCCTTGAATACGTCGAGGCGTGCATCCATGATCGCGACGTCATTGCCAGTCCATTCCGCTACCTGCCAGAAGTAGTAAACGCCGTTGGTGTTCAGCAAACGCTCCAGCTTCGGCCCAACGCCCGAGATTCGTTTCAAATCATCCGCTTTACCGTGCACCGCTTTGGCAAACAGTCTCGGACCCTCGCGCTTGGGCGGCGGCGGCGGCGGTGCTGCCGGCCGGCGCTGCGCGAGTTTGGCCAGTTGCGATTCGATGGCGTCCAGGCGACGCTCCGTGGGCGACAGATCGGTTGGTGTGGCGACCGGGCGCTGGCGCAACCACTTCTCGAGATCGGTGATGCGCGTGGTCAACGGGGACAGGTCTACCGACTTTGGCGCGGTTGGGGCTGGAATCTTGCGGACTGCCGTTTCGAGTAACTGGATACGCTCCTGCAGCGGCTCCAGACGAACCGGTTTGGCCGCAGCTGGCATCTCGATGCCGCTGACGGCTTTCTCCACCGCTAGCAGACGCGTGGCCAGTGGGCCCAGATCGACCGGGGCAGCCGGCTCAGGAATGCGTAAGTTGCGCAGCGCTTCTTCCACAGCACTCAGACGATTTTGCACGGGCTCCAATTGAACCGGCTCCGGAATCCTGGGAATGGGAATGGACTTGACTGCCAGCTCAAGGGCACCGATTCGCGCGTTGAGCGGCTCGAGCTCAACCGGCTCTGGCGTCGCTGGCACCGGTATCGACATGACGGCGCTCTCTAACGCCGAGATACGTTCGGTCACGGGTGCAAGCTCTACCGGCTCCGGTACCGGCAACGCATGCACCGCACCGGTCAGTGTATTGAGTTGCTCATGCAGCGGAGCGAGATCAACCGCCTTGGGCGCTTCAGGCATTGACTGAACGGCGAGTTCCAGGCGTTCGAAACGCTCGTACACCGACGTCAAGTCTGTTGCCGCAGGCGGCGTGGGCAGTGCCGCCAACGCGCGCTCAAACTTCTCCATGCGTTGCTCGAGCGGCGTCAAATCAACCGGCTCTGGCGCAGCCGGAATGCGAATCTCGGCAATCGCGTCGTCAAGCAGTGCCAGCCGATCATTAACCGGTGCGAAGTCGACCGGCTTGGGCGCCTGAGGCACCGGCATCGCCATGATCGCTTTTTCAAGTTTTGCGATGCGTTCATTGACGCCGGAAAAATCGGGTGGGGCCACTTTAGGTGGCGGCGGCAAATTGGCCACCGTATCGGCCAGCGCATCCAAACGGCTGTCGACCGACGCAAAACTGACGGGTTCAGGGCGCGGCAAGCCCGCCACGTCACCGGTCAGTTTCTCTAATCGAGTGTAGACATCGGACAGATCGGTGTCCTTGTGCTCGGGCAACGCATCAAGACGCCGCCACAAACGATCCCACAGTGTCGTATCCGCGGTCGTGGCCCGCTGCAGCGCTTCGTAGCTCTCGCTGACATCGACAAATTTCCGGCGCGACAGCCAGTAGCCAAGCCAGCACCCCAACAGGGCCGCGAGCAAAAATAGTAACGTGAACTTCGCCAGCAAATAGGCCATGGCCCGATCCTCTTATTTAGTTGTCTGCGCTTGCATTGTCGTCAGTCCAGCTCGTCGATCTGAATGACGATTCGTCGATTCTGCGCTCGCCCTGCGCGCGTCGCGTTATCGGCCACAGGCTGGTCTTCACCAAACCCGCGGGTGTTGAGTCGACCACGCGCAACGCCAAGCGCCACCAGTGCGTTGCGCACGGCATCCGCCCGACCTTCACTCAGGATTTGATTCGCTGATGCGTCACCGGCGCTGTCGGTATGACCGGCGATGGTCAGCGTGCCCGGGCAGCTTGCAATCACTTGGGACAGCGTTTTGAGCAGTACGTCGTTGCCCTGATCAATCTGGGCACTGGCCGTGCGAAAGCGAATGGTGCTCGTCGACAGCGCATCCTTAAACTGCTGGTTGCACTGATCAACCTGTTGCGTCACCTGCACGTCGATGCCACCGAGCGGAGGCCGATCCGAAGGATTGTTAAACACCGCCTGCACACTATCCGACTCGACTTGCGACGGCACTCGACCGCGGGCGCGCAGCACCCCACTGGTCCACGTCACACGTCCGCTTTCAAAACCTTGTATCACTGCCAGCGCGCGATTGATCGCCAGCGGATTGGTCGACATGGCGCGGTCGGTAGAGACGGTGAGCTGATTAATGACAGAAAGACCGGGCCGTGATGCAGCGCTGAGTGCGTGTTGCCGTGAGGCTTCGTCGGGCACTTCGCCGCGCAAGGTCAACGAGTTGGCTTCGCGTCGAAACGTAAAATCGTGGTGGCGCGGCGGCGCCGCTTCGACGACGGGCTCGACGGCCACCGGTTCGGTCAGCGCCAGCGTCACGTCGATCGGGCACGTGAGTTTGCCGTACCAGGTGTCGCACCGTGTGGCTGCGGCCAGCCCTTTAATGAACGGTGCGTTTGTCGAGGCAGCGCGCGCTTGCAACGCGGCACTTTGACCGTCTGTCGTGACCGACAACACCTCAACGCCGTTCGCGCGCAGTGCCTGCGCGACCTGCTGTGCAACGTCAGACTGCATGTACGGGGCAGTTCGTAGCGCACCGAAAAGAAAAAGCAGCACGAGTCCAAGCAGCGGAAGCAGTCCCCACGGCCACCAGCCTGAAGGCGATGTTGCACGGCGCCAATAGCGCCTCTCAGTCACGCTGCGAGTCTGCGTTATCGTGGTCTCGGTGTCGGACGCCATCAGTCACCAGCCTGTTCTTGTTCGTGTCGTTGTGCGGTGTTCTTGTGAACTCGCCCGATGACAGTAAGTGAGAACCCTGGCGCTGTCACGTGAACAAACGTTTCAATCGCAACCTTTGGCTGGGCGTTTTTATTGCACGCACACTATGATTCAGTGCTTTTTCCTAATGGTGAAACGATGCAGCGAACAGGCGAATCAGACACTCACGACGGTACCTCGAAGGCAGAACAAACCTGCCGGCGTGATACATGAGCGCGCGCGGTTGGGTGCTGATCACAGGCCTCGTGACGACGGTTTTCGTCCTGATGCTGGCGCGGCTCGATGCACCAAAAACGACCGCTCCGTCAGCAACATTTGCTGCAACGGATTCGCAAACGCCAGGCACGCACGCAGCGCAACCAGTCACACCTGCAGTCTCGATCTCGCCGCTGACCGACTGTGACTCAACCGACAATTTGCTGTTGCCCTCAGCGCTTGCGGAGGACCCAACGCGAAGCGACGCCGAGCTGCAGGTAAAGTGGCGTGAGCGGCATCGACGCGCCGTCAACGTGCTTGACCACTCCGACAGTCCGCGCCAAAGAGTAAGTGCCCTGCGCCTGCAGGAAGACCCGGCCAGCGACCAACAGATCCTGCGACTCGCGGAGTCAGTGGCGCAACAACCCGACGACCCCGTTCTGGCGGCCGAGCTATTCGATTTGTGTAACGGCCGCTTGGCGAGCAACGCGTGCGCACGCTTTGACACCCCGTCAATGCTGATACGTGCAGACCCTGACAATGGACACACGTGGTTTCGCCTCGCCGTGCATTACGCCAACAGTTCGGACGATGACGCGACTCTCGACGCACTACAGCGCGTCGCCACCGCACCAGTTTACGACTCCGGCGTGCCGCAAATGTTGTCGCAAATCGAGCTGGACTTGCGCAGTGCCGACAGTTCGATGAGTTATTTGGAGCGCTTCTTTAGCGCGGTCGGCGGTATCGCGAAAGGTGGACCGACGGGCTATTCGCCCCTGTTTTCTCAATGCAAAGCGCTTAGCACCAACTCCGAACGATGGCGTTCGGCGTGCACCCAAGCGGCAAAGCGCGTCGCCGCCGATCGGTCGACGACCATGCAAAGTGTGCTTGGCCTTTCGCTGCAAGCCGCCGTTGAGAAAGCCGTCGGACAGCCGGAAAAATCAGCGCTGACGATGGCCCGCACCGAAGCGGTCTACGCGGTGGGAAGACAACAGCATGCGCTCGAAGCGGATCGACTGTTAGCCAACGATCCCAAAGTCCTTGAGCAATACATTGACGCCTGGCTCATTGACGGCGAACTGGCAGCGCAGACGCAACTTGTTGCCACGGTTGAAGCGGCCATTGAACGCGGCGACTTGCGACGGTGTCGTCAAAACTAGTTTGGCGCGACGTCGACCAGCACTTCATTGCGACGCAAAAACCACGGTGTCATCGGTCCGTTGTAACGCGCGAGGACCGGCTTGCCTATCGCGTCAACGTCGTCGCGCGCCAGCGCCTCGATCAGCAGGGTTTCATGCTTTTGATAATTCCCATCCGTCCAGCGCCCCGAGAACCGATGGGCGGCAACGAGCCGCCCGGGCACGGCGCGCAGCGTGATACGCGCGTCGTTCGGGACCGGCAGCGTGTCCATCGTGTAACCGGTCTCCATAACAAAACCAAATGTGTAGATGCCTTCGGAATTCGTGCTGGCGGTGCTCATGGGCGTCGTGTCGCTGAGCGGTCGAGACTCCACCGGTGCGGTCATATTCATTTTCGTGCCGTTCTGATTCTTGCCGAAAATGTACCCGGCCAGTATGCGAAAAGCTTTGCCGCCAGCCTCGCCAAGATCTCCGGTAACGTCGGTCTCAGCGACGATGTAGGGCGCGTAGCGGCGAATCTCGTAGGTGTCATTTTGCGCCACCACGTCAAACGCCGGTTCTTCAATCGCCATGGCGATCGGACATACGGCCAGAAAACGGACCAGAACGGCGCAGAGGATGGCAACGTGTTTCATGTGACATGACGTCCTGATATTCAATGGCGGAGACAAACGGTAGTGCGAAATCAGGGGAAAATCTGGCACAAAGTGTTTCTTGCGCGCTGTCCTTGCTTTTTAAATGAGAATGATTATCATTAGCATCCATGACACAGGGAACACCACCTCCGCCGCCCCGCCCAGCACCCACGCCGTCAACCATCGACGCGAGCGCACTACTGGGCAACGCGAACGAGGTCATCATTGAGTATCGAGGTCAACGCTACCGACTTCGCGCCACTCGCCAGGGCAAGTTAATCCTGACCAAGTAACCCTTTTTCGCCAGCCAGCCAGCCAACCGCCAGCACGCCCGCGACTCATCCACTCTCGGAGAGTTTTCGTGCTAATTGGACTACTTTTTCTCACTCAATCGGTGACCTACGTCACCGCCGAATCGACCGACGTCCTCGAACAAGAGCCGATCAGCGTCGAATCATCCAAGACGCTGACACCCGGTAGCGAGCTGGTCGGGCCCGTCACGCTGATTGATTTCAAGCGTATTGCGCGTGAGCAAGCGCAGACGGTCGACGATTTGGTGCGCTACGAGCCGGGCATCGACGTGCCCGATCAGGGCAGTCGATTCGGACTCGGCGGATTCGCGATTCGCGGCGTCGGCGGGAATCGCGTGTTAATCGAACAAGACGGCGTGCCGATATCGAACGCGTTTTCGATCGGCAGTTTTTCCAACGCCGGAAGAGACACGGTCGATCTGGCCGCCATTCGCCAGGTCGAAGTCATTCGCGGCCCCGCTTCCGCCTTGTTCGGCTCTGACGCTGTCGGGGGCGTTATCAGCTTCGTGACTGCGGGCCCGCGCGACTACCTGTCCGAAGACGGCACCCATTTCGGTGCGTCCACGAGCTATCACGACGTGAACCAGAGCAAGGTACTGAGCGCCACCGGCGCGTGGACGAACGGACCTTGGTCGGCGCTGATGCACGTCACCCAGCGCGACGGTAACGAGCGCGACAACGGCGCATTCGACCCTCTGGACAGTCAATCTCAGAATGTATTGATCAAAGCGGGCTACGGCACCAGCGGAGACGGCGGCTTTGATCTGACTCTTGAACAGCTGCGCGCCGATGACGATACGCAGGTCATTTCCGCGCAACGGCTACAGGACTTCACGCCACAGTTCGGGTTCCCGTATCTCATCGACACGACCGAAGTCACCGGCAACGATTCGAGATCGAGGCGCCGCATCAGTGCCGGCATGAGTTTCGACGACGGCGTTGGTGCTCTCAACTTCTTGCGCTGGCGCTTGTACTGGCAAGAGAGCGGCACGGATCAGGATACGTTTGAAGCGCGGACGACGAGCATCAACGGCATCAGTCGGTCGGTGGAACGGGACCGCCAGTTTCGCTACGACCAACGTCAGGGCGGGCTGGAAGTGAACGCATCCAGCGATGCACAACTGTTTGGGAAGGCCCATCGTATCGACTACGGCGTGGAGCTGGAGCACAGTCAGATTGAGCAGCTGCGCAGCGGCACTGAGCTGGACCTGGCCACGGGCCTTAGCGCCTCTCAAGTTGGTTCCGATGCGTTTCCGGTCCGCGATTTTCCGATTTCCAGTAACCGACGTGTCGGCGCGTATTTGCAGGACCAATTCAAGCTCGGCTCGGTAACCATCGCGCCCGGTCTGCGCTACGACCGCTTCACGATCGACCCGGAAACCGACGACATATTCGCGGCCGACAACCCCGGGATCGAACCGGCGTCCTTGAGTGATGGACAACTGTCGCTCAAGCTTGGTGCGGTGTGGGCGCTGCGCTCGAATTTGCGCCTGAACGCGAGCTACGTCGAAGGGTTTCGCGCCCCGCCCGTTAACGATGTCAACGTGGGTTTTACCAATCTGCAGTTCGGGTACACCGCCATCCCGAATCCGGATTTACGTCCTGAGACCAGTCGCGGCATCGAGCTGAGCGCGACCTTTCGCACCGAGCAGCTGAGCACGAATCTGACGCTGTTTCAGACCCGCTACGACGACTTCATTGAAGCATTCGAAGTGGTCAGCGTAGACCCGAACAGTGGTCTGCTGACGTTCCAGTCCGTCAACAAAACACGTGTGCAGGTACAGGGCGCAGAACTCTCCGCACGCTACACGCCCGACGCGTTGCCAACAGGTTTTGCGCTCCGCGCTGCCCTTGCCTATACCCATGGCGATGATGAATCGGCCGACCAGCCGCTGGCCAGCATCGCACCGCTAAACGGTGTTGTTGGTCTCGAGTTCACTGCACCAGATGAACGCTACGGCTTCAGCGTATTAACGCGGGCCGCTGCGCGTCAGAACCGACTGCCCGATGAATCGCTGGTGGCCCCTGCAGGCTACGTCGTTCATGACGTGCTCGGGTTTTATTCACCGCGGCCAAACCTCACGGTGCGCGCGGGCCTCTACAACCTGACCGACCACAACTACACGCGCTACCTCGACGTGCAAGGTTTGCCCGCGAGCAGCAGCGCTGCCGCTCGATTTGCGCGCCCCGGCCGTCACTTCAGTCTGTCTTTGAATTGGAACCTTTAGCCTTATGGAGATCAACGTGAATCAACCTCTGTTCATCATCGGCGTTTGCGGCGCACTGTCGCTTTGCGCCTGCGTCAGCTCGCCGACAACGGCACCCGCTGTACCCCGTTACACAGCCATCGCCAACGCCGACTTTGCAACCATCACTGAAGCCGAAACCAGTGCCGCAAGGGACCACAGGGCAATCCTCGCCATGACCGGTGAGCATCGCGTCGATTTCCACTTCGAGGAAACGGTTCGTCTGGCGGCAGGCTACGAGCGCCACGACGACAAGACGACCGGCGGCTTTGAAACGGTGATTGCGCTGGTCGACGAGCCCGGCCGCGTCGTACTGCAACATCTGCTGGTCGCGTCTGGAGGACACGTCGTTAAACACTGGCGCCAGGACTGGACCTACGAAGCCAGCGAGCGCTTCGAATTCAGCTCAGATCAAACCTGGAGCATCGTGCCACTCACGGCCGAGCAAACGGACAATGCCTGGACGCAGTGCGTTTACGAAGTTTCGGATGCGCCACGCTACTGTGGCACGGGCAAGTGGAACCATCGCTATGGCGTGTCGACATGGACATCCGATCGTACCTGGCGTCCCTTGCCACGACGCGAGTACACCAAACGCGACGACTACAACGCGATCAATGCGGAGAACCGGCACACGGTAACGCCTCAAGGTTGGAGTCACGAGCAGGACAACACCAAGGTGCTGCGCGTCGGTGAGGCCACGCAGACTGTCCTGGTCCGCGAATTCGGCTACAACGATTACCAACGCGTCCGCGATTACGATTTCCAACCGGCCTACGACTATTGGGCCGAGACCAAAGACTACTGGGCGCAAGTTCGCAGCGCCTGGCAGCAACGACTCGACGGCGCAGCGTCGCTGACTCTGACTACGACTGTCGACGGCATGCCGATCATCATTGGAACATTCGACCAAGCCGCGCGCGCGACCAGCACCAGCGCAGAGGAACAGCGGGCGCAAATCGACGCGCTGCTCAATCAGTGGACGCAACGTGAAATCGCAACGGTAAACCCAGGTCTGCTCGATGCGGTCAATGCCGCACGATGAGCGCGCAGCCCGTGGATACCAGGCAGCCGTTGGAACTGCGCGACTTGCGCCTGAGCCACCAAATGTTCCTGTGGACCGTACGTCACATCGTTTGCGCAGGCGAAGATCGAAAACCCCTGTGCCCCCTCGTTACACACTTTTTCGACGACGCCGGTCTGCCGCGCGCAATCGGTGCCATCACGGCACTCTTGCGCACGCTGTCAGCCGGCGCGCGAATGCCGTTGACGGTGAATGTGCCGTGCGGCGTTAGCGTGTTGATCGACGAGCAGCGACTCATCGATGGCTTGTATGACGCCGGGGACGGGCGCATCGACAAAATCTGCGCCGATCTTGGGTGCGTCGTAAAACCCCGCGCGTGTCACGCTGTCGCGCAGCGACTGTGCGATGTGGCCGCGCAGCTCAATGCGCTCGAATCGCTGCGCGGCGCATCGCCGCGGCAGGTCGGGGCAACGTTGCACTAGCAGTCTGTTGAAAAAGCCATCCATGGCTTTTTCAACGTCGCTCATCGGCAAACGCGGTTTGCCGATGGCTCCCA
>JBGCFP010000210.1:0-21669 GCA_045107005.1 Gammaproteobacteria bacterium | reverse complement strand
CCCAACCCGGTAGCGTGGGACAACGACTATTTTGATGTCCTGCTTGGCTACGACTGGGAACTGACCAAGAGCCCGGCTGGCGCTCATCAGTGGACACCAACCGCGGAATCGAAGGCACGCCTTGCACCGGCCGCGCACGATGCGTCGGCCAGCGAACCGTTGATGATGACCACCGCGGACATGGCGCTCAAACTCGAGCCGATTTACCGCCCAATCAGTGAACGCTTTGCCAACGATCCGGATGCGTTCGCCGCGGCGTTCGCCAAGGCCTGGTACAAGCTGACGCATCGCGACATGGGACCGTATGAACTCGGGTTGGGCAGCAAAGTACCGGCGCAACCGGAAGCATGGCAAGACCCGGTGCCAAAGATCGATCACGAGCTGATCAGCGACGCCGACGTGGTTGATTTGAAACGTCGGATTCTCGAGAGCGGGTTGTCGATCGGTCAGCTGGTTAACACCGCCTGGGCTTCGGCGGCGACGTTCCGGGGCTCGGATAAACGCGGTGGGGCCAACGGTGCGCGGCTGCGCCTGGCGCCGCAAAAAGACTGGGCGGTGAATGCGCCCGATGCGTTGGCGCGTGTTCTTGAGTCACTGGAACAAGTGCGTGCTGCGTTTAACGAGTCGTTATCGGGCAACAAACGCGTGTCGCTGGCAGACGTCATCGTGCTTGGCGGCGGCGCCGCGATCGAACTGGCCGCAGAGCGGGCCGGTAGTGCTGTAACGGTGCCCTTCTCGCTTGGACGCACCGACGCCACAGCGGCCAACACCGACGTCGAATCCATGGGCGTGCTGGAACCCAAGTCAGACGGATTTCGCAATTACACCGGCGACGCCGACTTGCGCTCGCCAGAGCAGCAACTGTTGGATCGCGCCCAGCTCCTGACCCTTACGGCGCCTGAGATGACGGCGTTGGTCGGGGGCATGCGTGTACTCAACGCCAATACCGACCATACGTCGCAGGGCGTGTTGACGGCACAACCGGAAACGCTGACCAATGATTTCTTCGTGAACCTGTTGGACATGAGCATCGATTGGCAAGCGACGGACGACAACGGCACGTCGTTCGTGGGCCGCGACACAACGTCGGCTGAGATCAAGTGGACCGGCTCGCGCGTGGACTTGTTGTTCGGTTCGAATTCTCAACTGCGCGCCATTGCCGAAGTGTATGCCGCTGACGATGCGGGGCCTCTTTTCACGGAGCGCTTCATCAAAGCCTGGACCAAGGTCATGGAACTCGATCGCTTCGATCTGAAGCGCACGTAGTCGGCACGCTTGGTTAGCCCCCTCCCCCGTCGACGTCCGTTGACGGGGGATTGGAGGGTGCAACGCGCTCTGTGGTCCGGCTCTGCTACCATCGTGGCAGCCCAACTGCGCACGTGCGCGCCGGAGATCGAAAACGTTGACGAAAAAGACACCGTCCATTGTCCGCCGCCAGTCGCCGCCCGGCTCGGTATCGACACCGGTGGTAACGCCCATCTATCCCTCTGTTGCCTACGACTCGGGCGATCCGGACCAACTTGATGCGCAATACGACGGCTCCGTCGCCGGCTACACCTACGCGCGTGAGGGCCACCCGAACGCCACGATCGTGGGGCAGAAAATCGACTGGTTGGAAGGGCTCGCTGAGAACGCCGGGGTTGGGACCGTCACCGGTTCGGGCATGAGTGCCGTCGGCGCGCTGTTTCTCGGTCTGCTTGAATCTGGCGACCACGTTCTTGCCGGTAACCAACTGTACGGTCGGTCGTTGCGTCTTTTGACGCGGGATCTGCCGCGGATGGGCATGAGCGCAACGCTGACCGATCCGACCGACGCGGATGCCTTCCTGCGTGCATTGCGCCCGGAAACCAAGCTGATTTTGCTGGAGGTAGTCTCCAATCCCACCTTGCGTATTGCCGATATCGAACGCATCGCGCGAGGCGCACAAGAACACGGTGTGCTGCTGGCGGTCGATAACACGTTCACCACGCCGCGTGCGTATCGTCCTTTTGATCACGGCGCCAACGTTGTCATTCATTCATTGACCAAGATGCTGGCGGGTCACACCGACGCGACACTGGGCTGGATCGCGGCCGACACGCAAGAACGCAATCGGTCCATCTACGATGCTTGCGTCACGTGGGGACTCACGGCCAGCCCGTTCGACTGCTGGCTGGCCGAGCGCGGGCTCAATACGTTTGAACTGCGCTTTGACCGCGCTCAGGACAACGCGGTGCAACTCGCCGACGCTCTGGCCGACATGGACGGCGTGCAACGCGTTCTCTATCCCGGGCGCAGCGATCACCCGGATTACGAACGAGCGCAGCGACTGCTTGGCGGGCGCTTTGGCAACATGGTGAGTTTCTGTCTGAAGGACGACAGAGACACCGCCAACGCGTTCTTTCGCGCGGCTGGCAATATCGCGTTCGCCCCCACGTTGGGTGACGTGGGCACGACGTTTTCCCATGCAGCGAGCTCATCGCATCGTGGGCTTTCGGTCGATGAACGCGCGGCACTCGGCATCTCCGAAGGTTTCGTTCGAGTGTCCGTCGGCTGCGAGGACATCGAACTACTCATCCGCGAAATACGTGACGCCTTGGCCACGGTAACCTAGCGTATGGATCCGTCCGATACCGCGCCGGAGGGCCGCGTGTCGTTTCGTTTTGGCGACAGCGAAGAACTCAGTGATTTGCTGATCAGTCTGATTCGTGCCGGCAAGAAAACGGCGACGTGCGAGGCGCTACGTGCTTTCGAATCGGGCGCAGAAGTCATGCCCGAGGTGGGTCGGCGTGACGTGGCGCTCAATTGGGACGGTACGCCCGCACTGCTTCTGGAAACGGTGAGCTTCGTCGTTCGGCGCTTTTGCGACGTTGACTGGGCGTTTGCGGCGCTCGAGGGCGAAAACGACGATCTGGCCGGTTGGCGTCACGATCACGAGCAATATTATCGGCGCACAGGTGGCTTCGACCCCCATATGCCGGTCGTTTGTGAGTGTTTCAGGGTTGTCCACGACTACGCCCCTTTGCCCGAATAAGTGCCCTCTTCGCGCCCGTCGGACGCGCGAATGCTCCCGCCGGTGTAGGATGAAAAGAAAAACCCCGGATTAAGAGCATCCAATTCGTTTTTGCGGGAGGGGCAAAAAATGAAATTACTAGTGCAATCCTTGTTCATTGTGCTTGGCGCAATGGCCGTCAGTGCGACGCTTGCGCAAAGCAACGATTGGCCAAAGAACGCCGAACGCGTCGTCATTCGCGCTCACTACGACGATCCGCAGCTGCTGCGCCGTTACTTTAGCGACAGCGCGCCATGGCAGGTGGAGCCAGCCAAACAGTTCGTGATTGTCGACGTGGATCGGGACGAGTATGCCGAGATGATCGCCGCTGGCTTTCGCGTGTCGATCGACACCGCGCGCACGCGCAAGTACCAACAGCCGCGTCACGTTGATGCGCGACAGGGAAGCGGCATCCCGGGGTTTTCCTGCTACAGCACGGTACCAGAGACCCTGTCGACGGCCGCTCAACTGGCCCTGGATTTTCCGAATCTGGCCACCTGGACGGATATCGGCGATTCGTGGGAAAAAACCAGCGGCTTCGGTGGTGACGATTTAATGGTGCTGCGCCTGACCAATCAGAGCATCACCGGAGAAAAACCGAAGTTGTTCATCACATCGGCCATACACGCTCGCGAGTACACGACGGCGGAACTGACCACTCGTTTCGCGCAATACCTGCTTGCCCACTACGACGTGACGGCAGACGTCACCTGGTTGCTCGACCATCACGAGATCCACTTGATGCTGCAGGCCAACCCGGACGGTCGGCGGCAGGCAGAAACCGGTCTGCTGTGGCGCAAGAACACGAATCAGAATTACTGCGCGGCAGCGTCGATTGACCGCGGCGCCGACCTGAACCGCAATTACGATTTTCAATGGGGTTGCTGTGGTGGCTCCAGCGACGATGAGTGTTCGGCGATTTATCGTGGCCCGGGCCCGGCTTCGGAACCGGAAATCACGGCCGTACAGGCTTACCTGCGCAGTTTGTATCCGGATCGCCGCGGGCCCGGGTTGACCGATCTGGCGCCGGACGATACGCAAGGTGTGTTTCTCGACATCCACAGTGCGGGCGGATTTGTCACCTGGCCATGGGGATTCGATTTTGCCGCGGCGCCTAACGCGAGCGCGCTACAGACCATGGGCAGGCGGTTGGCCTATTTCAATGACTACCGTCCACTTGCCGCGTTCAATTTGTTTTTCCCTGACGGCAATTCGGTGGATTTTGGCTATGGCGAACTCGGGGTAGCGTCGTTCGCCTATGAATTGGGCAGCGAGTTTTTCGAAAACTGTGAGGCCTTCGAAAACACCATACTGCCCGACAATTTGGAGTCGCTGATGTACGCCGCGAAAAGCGCCCGCGCACCGTACGTTCTGGCGTCGGGGCCACGCACGCTCGACGCGGAACTGAGCAGCGTCGCCATTTTCGAACAGCAGCCTGTCACCGTGACCGCGGTCATCGACGATACGGTTTTTCAGAACAGCGAAGGCAACGAACCGGTGCAGAACATTACCGATGCGCAATTGTTCATCGATACGCCACCGTGGGCGGCCGGGGCAACGGCGTTGCCCATGACGGCGGCGGACGGTGCGTTTGATAGCCCCACAGAAACGGTCACGCTTGATCTGAACACTTCGGATGTGGCGTTAGGTCGACACACGTTGTTTATTCAGGGACGTGACGCGTCCTCGACATTTGGCGTGGTTAGCGCGCGCTTTCTGTATGTCCTGAATGAGCAAACGGCACCGCGCATTGTCGGACGCATCGTCGCGGCCGACACCGGGATACCGTTGACCGGTACCGTCTCAACGGGAGTCTTCAGCACGGTGACCAACGCCAATGGCGACTACGAGTTGTTGCTTGCCGCGGGCACCGTGGATCTGACGATAACGCCGGATGATGCCAGCTACGGTGCGCAAACGGTGTCCGGCGTGGTCGCCACGCCCGGCCAGTTTACGGCACAAAGTTTCACGCTGTTTCCCTTCTGCGCGTTGTTCGCCGACGACGCCGAGACCGCCTCGGTGCCGTGGGTCGCCGATGCGCCGTGGGGCCGAACGACCGATCAGGCAAACAGTGGCGCGTTTTCCTGGACGGACTCCCCTTCAGGTGATTACGCCAACGACGTCAATGTCTCGCTGACCTCCCCCGCCGTGTCACTGGCCGCCGTTGACGCCGTGCAGCTCGAATTCGCAAACCGCTGTCGCACAGAGACGAACTTCGACTACTGCATTGTCGAAACGTCACTGGACGGCGGACCGTGGCTGGAAATGGCGCGTTATACCGGCTCGGATACGTCGTTTTCGCCCATCGTCCTGCCCGTTGCCATGGCGCCGGATTCCGCCGCCGTGCAGGTGCGTTTTCGACTGCAGTCAGACAACATGGTGACGCGTGACGGTTGGTTCGTCGACGACATTGTGGTGCGCGGCACTGGCGCTGCTTGCGTGACGACAACCGACAGCGATGGCGATGGCGTGAGCAACCTCATTGATAACTGCATCGTCGACCCTAACCCGACGCAATTGGATACGAACGCAGACGGTTTTGGTAATGCCTGCGATGCAGATCTTAACAACGACGGGATCGTCAATATTGTTGATCTTGGCCTGTTCCGCGATGCGTTTTTTGACACCGGCGTGCTGGACTCCGATTTCAACGGCGACGGTGTGACCAACATCATTGATCTTGGCATCATCCGTGAGCGGTTTTTTCTCGCTCCCGGTCCCAGCGCTTTGGCTTCACCCTGAGGTGAATACGTTACACTTAGGACTGTCGTAAACACGCAGGTATCTCCCGGTGCGAAATTTTGAGCTGGAAACGTTTTTCTCGCGCTGGGAGTTTTCTGCGAAGTACCACATGACCGCGTCGGATGTGCAGAGCACGTCCATTCGCGAGTTGCTGAGCCTCGCCAACGTCACACCGGATGCGTTTCTGGATACGCACCTTGGTTATACGGAGACCTGGGGGGCACCCGACCTGCGGCGCGCGATCGCGGGCACCTATGAAAACATCGATGATGCACAAGTGCTGTGTTTCGCCGGTGCGGAGGAAGGTGTCTACGCGGCGATGCGCGTGTTGCTGTCACCGCAGGATCACGCTGTCGTGGTCGTGCCCAACTATCAAGCGGCAGAAACCGTGCCGTTGGATATCTGCGCGGTAACCGGTGTTCCCATCCACGCCAGCAACGATTGGCATCTGGACGTCACGGACGTCAAACGCGCGTTGCGTCCAAACACGCGAGTCGTGTCGGTGTGTTTTCCCAACAATCCAACCGGGGCGACAATGCCCCGCGATGACTTCGCAGAACTGATCGAGTTGTGCCGACAGCACGGTATCTATTTGTTTAGTGATGAAGTCTATCGTCTGCTCGAACTCGACGAGTCCAAACGCCTGCCGGCGGCTGCCGAGGCGTATGAAAAAGGATTGTCGCTATCGGTGATGTCAAAGGCTTACGGCTTTCCCGGCTTGCGCATTGGCTGGATCGCTTGTCAGGACACAGCGGTGTTGCAGCGTCTCGAACGTTACAAACATTACTTGTCCATCTGCAATTCGGCACCGAGCGAGAGATTGGCAACCATCGCGCTAAGCGTCGGCGAAAAGATCCTGAAGCGGAACCGTGCGCTGCTGACGAGCAATCTCGAATCGCTGAGTGCGTTTTTCGCGCGTCACTCAGGTCTGTTCGAGTGGCGGGCACCCGACGGCGGTTGCGTCGCCTTCCCGCGTTACCTCGGTGCGGATGGCGTCGAGACGTTTTGCTCGGAACTGGTTGAACAAAGCGGCGTGCTGTTGCTTCCCGCGTCGGTCTACCGGTCTGAACTCATGGCGACACCCGCCGATCGTTTTCGAATCGGATTCGGCCGTGCAGGCATTGACGAAGGTCTGGCACAGCTGGACCGCTTTCTGGACCAGCGCCCTCTTTCGCCTTAGCCGTTCTCGAGTTTTGGTGTGACCACCAACAATGGCTGCGAAGATCTGGTTCGCACCGCGACCACGCGTGGGCCTGATCGGCCTCTGGAAACCACAACACTGTCGCCGCTGGCTTCAGGTTGGACGTGCTTTTTCTTCTTCGCCATTTTTTTTCGGCGCAAGTGATAACGAAACATGATGAATCCACGCTGCACAATTTCGATGGACCAGATAGTGTCAGGACGTGCGGTATTTTGTTATCCCAATTTGCTCACGATTTTCTTCTCGACCGCTTAACGTCGAGTAAAAACTGTCGGACAATGAGACGCACAATCACTTGTCGAGCTGTTGTTTACCTGTCACGCTTCGATACAAGCTCCCGAATCTAAAGAGAGAACAAATGCGATACCGGCTGGGTGAAGATCCATCAATTTCGGCTTACGGGTCCACCCCTGAATGGTTGTGGTTCACCGTTGTAATCAGTCTGATTATTGGCGTGATATTGAGCTGGCTAAGTTGGCGCGGCAAGCAACGCTGGCTGTTGGTGTGGAGTGTGGGACTGATCATTTCGAGCCTCGTGTACGGGGGCTACGAATGGCGCCGACTGGTGTCTGTCGGGCTGTAGAAAAAAATGGCCTGACCGACAAAAAACGGCCTATCGCTCACTCGATTTGCGCAAATTTTCCAGCTTTTGCCCGCTGATGGCACTCGTCACGGTGCTTTTTATTGACTCGATTCGAGCGCGGTCCAGCGCACCATATTGGCCAGCTCGGCTCGCTGTTCGTCATACCATTGGATGAAACTCACTGCGTTATCGGCGCTTAACACCTCTTCCGGTTGTACGGCGACCCAGTGCGCCATCAAGCTCATCAGCTCATCAACGTAAGACCAAGCCTCAGCTCGAGTGTCCGCCTCGCGCAGCAGCGTCGCGTAACTGTTCTGGACGCCCGTCAGGTCGCCCCGAGCAAGACGGACGCGGGCGCGTCCGTAGTGGCCGAGCAAAAAAGCGGGCGCCACCTCGACAGCGTTGTCGTACGCGGCGTTCGCGGCGTCGAACTGAGAGGTTTTGAACAGGGCATCGCCCATTTCCAGATAGAGCTCCGGCAAATATTCGAGCGTCCGGTTTTCGCTTTGCGCCCGGCGCAAGGCTTTGGCAAAGGCGTCGGCGCTCGCTCTGTAGCGTGCTCTCGCCCGGTCCAGAAAGCGCGCTTCACTGGTGGGGGTTTTCGCCAGGCGGGCTTTGTCCTCAAAACTTCTGCCTTCGAGGTAGTAGTAACGCCCTTTTTTGTAGGCCGCGTCGGCCTCCTGCCTTTTAGTCAAAGGCTCACGCCCGTCGAAGCCAGGAACCCCCAATCCATCGACCCACGCCACGCCAGCGGTCAAAAACGTGACGGCCAGTGCGCCGCCGCTGACACTGAGCAAAATGCGTCGGGCCTTGCGCGCGATGCTGTGACGTGAGGTCTTCATACGTGACCCTGTTCTACGTAGATTGCCGTAGTTTACCACAGGCGGTCAGCTGGGCTAAGCAAACGGCGATGGTATTCGACCCCTGCTCGCGTCGCGCCGCCGTTACGGACATCCTCCGACTGCAACTCGGACGTTATCGATGTACACCGTATCGGTCCCGCCATTGTCACTCGAAGAAAGAAATCTTATGCGGGTCGTGGCGCTTCGATAGGGCGTCAGGTCGTAAGAGTGAACGACGTAGTCTTCGTCATTGTCGGGGCCCGCGTAGCGATCCAGCTCGGTCCAGTTTGACCCACCATCGTCCGAGACCGACAGCGCGACGAAATCATCACTGTCATCGAGGTTCGCCCTGCGGGTCATCAGGCTCAACGTGGCTTCACTGGCGATGGTCAGATCCATCTCACGCTGGACGCCCTCGCCTCCGTTGTCCGCGTCCCGGATTCGCAGCCGGGAAAGACCGTTGTCGGTCACCACGCGAATATCGCCGCTCGCGCCGCCATTGCTTTCACCAATTTCGAGCCAACCCGTGGTGAAATTTACGGTACCGTTGTTCAGACTAAAGGACGTGCTGTCGAAATCGTCCCGATAGATCGCCGGGCAGCCGGCGGAAGGTTCTGCGACATACCCCGAGCCCGCCATGACCTCGCCCGGCTCGGGATCGGAGTCGATGGAAAAATGCACCCCATCCAGATTGCTCAAGTCACTGGCGCGCTCAGCGGACACCAACGTGTTGACGAACAACACCGATGCGCTCGGGCCAGAGGGGTCGTAAAGCAGCAGATCGTCGCGCTCCACGGAGACGCCAAGTACCGTTGACGTAACGTCAAACGACAGGGCAAGTCGGCCACTGGGGAATTCGTGAAGCGCGTCGATATTGGCGATACCCGTCGCAAACAACGTGCTACCGTCAATCAGGCGCGTGACGCTGCCGGTAGTGGGGTTGAACTCAATCACATCGTCGGGGTAAACGTAGAGCCCGTTGAAAAAGCCTCCGCTGACCGTTGAGAGCAGCACGGTGCCATCACTGCGAATGTGGATGCCGTTGACGCCATTGGCGAGAAAGAAATCGTTGCGGTCCACGACCCGGGTTGCGGTGTCGGTGGCGATGTCGTAGCGCACAACGTCGCCAGAATTGAACAAATCGCCGCCGATGGTGGTGAAGCCGTCAACAGCAAAATAAGCCGTCGTGTCGCCATCAAAGTGGATGCCCGCGATATTGCTGTCAGAAGCGAAGGAATCGTCCGCGAGCAGTTTCGCGCTGCCGGTTGCTCCGGCGACATCGATATTTACCGCGTCGCCAGCCTCGTATTGGGTACCGTCGAGCTCGATGACGTCATCGAAACTGGTGACGAAGATATCCGTAGCGCTGGTGCCGGCCGAACAGTCCTGACCGCACAGACAGGAGTACGTGACGCTCAAGCGCGGATGCAATGCCTCGTCGTTCTCCTGTCCCGTGGAAATGTCGTATTTCTTTCCGGGACTGTCTCGTTCGGCCAGCAGCAGAAATCCATGATTGGTTGCCCGATCCGACCATGCCTGAACCAGGTTCGTGACATCGATATCATAGGACCCCTCGTCGTCGATGCTAAAACGACCTCCCGGCGTGGCGTCAAAGTCACCACCGGCGCTGCCCCATCGACCGAAGATGGATGCGCCTGTGTCGTCAATCCAGGTCACTTCATCTTCACGCCAATCACCGGTGATGCGATGCACGCCTACCGACAGGCTGCCACCTGCGCGCCCGGTAATGTGGAGCGTAAGTGTTGCCTCGATGACCTTGATGGCCGCCGGCAGCTCGTCAAGATTCAACGTGAACAACGGACGAATCTCATCGTCAGGATCTCCGCTCAAGGTCTGATTCGGCTTACCGCTGTGGTTATGGTCCTGCTTGTCTTCCTTGCCCTCAATGTGGGCGGATTTGTCACCGGGTCCCATCTTGAACTGCTGTACCAGCGGGGCACCGTAGACCCCCACGTCTGCGCGCGTCAGTGTTGTTGACATGCCGTCGGGCATCGTCGCAGTAGCCGCCAGACTCACCGGCGTACCCGAGACGGGAGAGATTCTGACAGAGTAAGTGTGATCACCGAAGTTTACGGGGCCCACGGCCTCGTAGTTGTCACAGGATTCATTTTCGCCTAGTGCCCAGGACGCGTGTTCGAGCCCCGCTTCGGCCACGTATCCCAACTGCTGTTTGTCGTAGCGCAGTTCCACCAGGTGGTGATCAATCGTCACCGTTTCAGTCATCGTCAGCGCAATCGCGACCAATCCGATCAGCAGCATGAGCACGCCGACCAGTACGAAGCCACGACCCGTTGAGCGGTTCATCGAGTCCCGGCGCGTACGCGGGTCGTCAACTGAACGCTGGTGTCTGCGCGCGACAGATGGAGTTCGATTTCGATCAGCGCCGGTGTTCCTTGAAGCCGCTCGAAGCGCAGACGAGTGACGTCGGTAGCGAGGTTCTCAATGACGTAGTCCTGTCCATCAGTCACGCCATCTCGATTGGCGTCGAGCGGCGACGGCCGACGTTCGAGCAGAATATCGTTGTTCAAATAGAAGACCATGGCATCGAGCCAGTCTTCATCGATTTGTCCGTCCTCATCGTCGTCGTCGTCGTCGCCTTCGTCGATGGCGCCGTCGCCGTCGTCATCCACGTCCTCGATGCCGGGCGCGCGATCGCCGTTCATGTCGGCACCGGAGTCCTCGTCGATGGAACCGTCACCGTCATCGTCGACCCCGTTCAAGGGATCCTCGTCGGGGAAGCTCAGATATTCATCGTCGTCTCGATCAACGCCAAACGACGTTTCGTCCGTCTGGCCATTGCCGTTGTCGTCAATGTCGACGATACCGTTGGCGCCGTCATTGGTGACATCGCCACTCCAGTCCTCGTCGATCCGGCCGTCGCCGTCGTTGTCAGCATCCGCGATGCCGTTGAGATCGAGATCCTGGGTCGCCGGAATCGCCATTGCCAACACGGCCGTGTCCCGTGAGCTGCCCGCTTGTGCGGCGCTTTCCGGGAAGTCCTGCTGGCGAAGACTCTCATTCCAGTCCGTATTCGATCGATCGTTCAGTGGCAGGATGAGTCTGTCGGTGGCTTGCAGCGCGTCCACCATTCGATTCATGGCGAAGCGCGCTTCCTGCATTAATTCGCGTTGCGTTTGAACGGCTGCCCGCGCATCGAGGGTCGTGCGATAGAGGCGTGCAAAGCCGCTCAGCAGCAGCGCACTCAGCAACACGGCAATGAGCATCTCCACGAGCGTCACACCGCGCTGGGTGGGCCGCGGCACTAGCGTGTCACCAACGTCGACAGTGTGAGGCGAGTCCCGCGCAGCTGCACCCTAACCCACAGCACCTCGTCATCGGCGCCACTGAACGGATCGTCATCGCCGTCGGCGTTGTCGATGTCCCACGAGGCAATGTAGAGATCCAGCGTCTCACCATCCGCCAACGCGCTGGAGGCGGCAGGCGTCGTCGAACCGCCAGCTCGGCTGCTTAACGATGCGAAGTCATCCACCAGCGTCGTTTCGAGCAAACTTTGTAGTGCAAAGCGATGATTGGCGTCATCAATACTCTGTCGAGCGGAAGTCAAAGCGCTTTGAATGGACTGGGCTGTCGGCAGTGCAATCAATGAAATGAGTACGATGGCGACCAGCACCTCCGTGTAGCTCACACCGCGCTGACAAGAGTTGCTGTTCATTACTGATAGCGAACACGTCCGGTCAAAGGCTCGATGCCGACGCGAAACGATGTGCCCCGGTAGGACACCGCCAACTGTGCCTTAACGCGCAGACTCAGTGGATCGATGCAGCGGGACAGGCCTTGAGCGTCGAAGCCTACTCGCGTGCTGGCATTGCACGAGCTGTCGGACTGCAAGGTCCAGGGACCAACGTCAATATCCCGATACGCGCCTTCGCCAAACCGCAAACGATAGGGTTGACGTGTCAGGGGATTGACGACGTCGTATTCGGGCGTGCCCGGGCTGGTCATCGCCGACAGTCGAAAGACGCGCAGTTCATTGTCGGCGACATCGACGCCATAGACGTCGCCGGTCAGACTCGCCCGTTCGCGAGCGTAGCGCAAGGCATCGGTGATGGCTTGCAGAGCCGCCTGGGGCGCATCGGGTCGAGTATCACTGACGATGGGAACAGCAACCGACGCGACGAGGGCCATCACGGCGATGGCGGTCAGCAACTCGGCGAGAGAGAAACCGGTCGATACGGTTCGAGTCACGTTAGCCGCCCTCTGCAAAAAGGTCGGCAGTGGCGCGCACCGACGGTTGCCAACGGGTGATCGACGCGGGCAGGTTCAATACTGCCGCTTGCGCGCGGTCTGGCGCCGCGTAACCGCCGTAGGCGATGACGAAACGGCCGGCGTCGCGCGCCGGCGCGTAGTAAGTGTCGCGATGCGTCGCGACAAAGTGCCGGGCATCGCTTTCGCTGGGACTGTGAAAAAGGTAAAGCGTGTAGGCGCTTCTCGGTGTGGCATAAGATGGGACCTCTGTTGACTGGGCGCGCGGTGACAGGCGCAGACTGCCAAAGCGGCTAAGGTCGACTTTGGTTTGATCGAATTTCTTGTTGACGTCTTCATGCAGGCGTTTGCGCTCCTCGTAGAGCACGCTCTCGTGCTCGTCCACGACCTCCAGCATGTGTGTCTCGTGCGACGGTCGTTCTCGACTGACGACGTGCGGCGTGATCAGAACGATGGTCTCGGTGTTGACGTTGGTGGTTTCGCTGTTGCTGAACAGGCGCCCTACCCCCGGCAGTGATTCAAGCACCGGCACGCCGTTGGTGACTTCGGTCAACGTGTGTTTCATCAGACCGCCAATAAACAGCGTCTGTCCGTCAGGCACGATAAGTCGCGTCGTGACTTCTGTTGTGGTTTGCGACGGCACGCCGTTGACGTCGACCGTGCCGTTGCTGACTTCCGGGTGAATGTCCATCATCACCTGGCCATGACGATCGACGGTAGGCCGAACGCGCAGGATGACGCCGGATTCAAGGAACTCGACGCTTTCGGTGGTGACCTGGTTGATGGTTGTGGTGACCTGATAGCCGCGTCGATCGCCGATAATCACCGACGCCTCCTGATTCTGGACCGTCAACAGTTTTGGCGTTGACAGCGTGCGTACGCGCCCCCGAGCTCGCAGCGCACTGAGGGCCACTTCAACGTTCGGCGTTGCGTAATCAAAAAAGAAACCCGCGCCATCGCCGGCCAGTGAGCGCGTGCCAACGGTGCCGTTGCCGCCGTCACTGTCAAACAGCTTGCGCCAGTCGATGCCAAAGGCATCGGAATTATCCAGCGTGACCTCAAGAATTTTTGCTTCGATCAGAATCTGCTGCGGAGCCCGATCCAGATCCCGAAGAATGCGTTCGATGCGGCGCACGAACTCAGGCGTATCTTCGAGAACCAGCAGCCGTCGGTCCAGCGCCAGTGTCAGCGATCCGTAACTTGATAGAAACGGCGTCAGCGTCTGCTCCATCGCCGTCGGGTCGGCATAGCGAATTTCATAGCTGCGGACAATTGTGATGCCGTCGGGTGCGTATTTTCCCGCTTCGGCGTGTTCGACAATGAAGTAACTGCCGTCGCGAAATTCGACCGCGTAGCCGGCCGCCGACGCAATGGCCCGAATGGCGGCCCCGAGTTCCATGTCATACAGACTGAAAGAGACTTCACCGCCCACCTCGCCGGTCAACAGGATGTTGACGCGCTGCTGGCGCGACAACATTTCCATCACTTCACCGAGTTCGACATCGCGCATTGCCAGCGAAATGTTCTGCGCGGCCGTCGGCGCGCACGCCAACACCAGAAAGAGACTGGCGAGGACGGTCTGGAGTTTGTGTCGCCAGTTATTTTTCATCGCGTCGCGTGTCCTGTTCGTGGGTCAGCGTTAACGTGTAGCGGGTGTCGTCACGTTGCAGCGTGACAGTACCTTCGCCAATTGCCGTTACCCTGGCGTCGTTAATTTGGTCACCGACACCCACCAACACGCCGTCGATGTTGGCCAACGATCGAGGACCGTCAACAAGCGTTGCGCGCAGTCGCTGAGCGTGACGGGGCCCTGTGCTTGGGTCGACAGCGATGTTCACGGACGGCCGTTCAAACGGGTTGTGACGCAGGGTTGGCGGCTCGCCGGCGTGCGCTGTCCGCACGCACAGAAGTAGCAACCCCACCGCTATCCTGCGCATCAGGATGACTCTCGACGGTATGAGGCCAGCGTGACCTCTGCCT
Organism: Gammaproteobacteria bacterium; assembly: GCA_045107005.1. Lineage (GTDB taxonomy): Bacteria > Pseudomonadota > Gammaproteobacteria > Steroidobacterales > JBCCMA01 > JBCCMA01. The sequence continues at coordinate 7,045 of JBGCFP010000210.1, read as the reverse complement.
GCAGAATCGGTTCTCCGGTCTGGTTCCCGGTGGGCGTCATGTGCAGTTCCTTGATCACTACAAAGCCCAGATCGTCGCGCAACGCGTGCAGCCAGCGGAATAAGTCCTGATAGCCGCCGGTCAGCGTGAGCTCGAAGACCAGTTCGCGAAAATGCTCAATGGCATCGCCACCACGGGGTACCACGCTTTGCAACGCCACATCGTGTTCCCACGCATTCGTGTTGAGTCGATCGATCACAAAGGCTTCGATCTCCCGGGCCGGTAGATTGGCACGATCACCGTGCAGGCGTGTGCTCAGTGCGACGGTCTCTGCGTCGCGCTGTTGCATAGCGGCGGCTAATTGGGCACTGGCGGCGGCTGTATCACCCGCTGGCGCCGTCAGGATTTGCGCCTGGCGCAGGCGCTTGAACTGCGGCACGGCCACCGCGCTTGCCACCAGCGCAATGATCACCGCCACAATGCCACCTAACAGAAGGTAGAACTGGCGCTGTGGCATGTTGTGCCAGGGTTTGATCACGGGGCGTCGACCACACTGCTGTTGAGCGAGATCGCCAGATCGAAATCCACCACGCTGGCTTGCTGATAGTCCTGGCGACTCGTTCGATTGAGCTTGACGTCAAGCACCTCTGGCTGTGCGTAGAGACCGCGAACGAAACGCGACAGCGCGCCATGGTCGCGCGCCTGGCCGCGAATGGTCATGCTGGTACGTACCTGCCACTGTTCTTCGCTCCGCCCTCCTTGCCCGGCGGGCACCACGATAAAGTAGCCGGTGTCGACGCTCGCCACGGCAGCGGGCACCAGGACGCCCGCACGGCGTAAATGCCAGTCGTCAAACCAGATTTCCTGTCCGATCAACGCCCGATCGATCAACAGAAAAAGGTCTTCCACTGACGCGCCGCTGCGCAATCCGCGCAAAAGGGTCCATTCCTGTTCCAACGCCCGGTAGCGCTGATCGAGGATGTCGAGTTGAGTGCGCTGCTGGGTGGTCAGAGCGGCTTGGGTCTTTTGCGTCACGTTGGCTTGTTCCAGCGCGCGGGCTTCGCGTGCAAACGATAGCGCCAGAACACAAAGCACAATTACGCCGAGTACGGTACCTGCCAAGGTGTAGCGCAAGTGTTGATTGCGCTGGCGCCACTGTCGAAAGTCGCCGGGGATCAGGTCGACGTCACTGTCCATCGACCAGCCCCCGTAGCGCGAGTCCTGATGCGACAGCGTATTCCGGGCGCAGATTCACATCGGCCGTGACGCCCTCGTCCGGTGATGCGAACGCTGAATTCGCGCTGGGCAACTTGATCACAGGCAGATGCGTCATCGCACTCAGTACCTGATCGCAACCGGGCCAGCGAGCCAGAGCCCCAAGGAACAGAATTCGCGCGTCGCCACCGCCACGCGTTTGCGCGGCAGCGTACATGAACGCCTTATCGGTTTGATCGACCATCTTCAGAAACTCGGGCCGCAGAATCTCCAGCAACGTGTTGAACATCCCGGTCTCGCCTTCGTGATGACCTGGCTGTAACTGTCCGGCGCCTGGCTGCAGCCCCGTGCGCCGAAGCAGGTCTCGCGCTTGCGCCGAGCTCAGGTCCAGCGCCTTTGCCAGCGTATCCACCAGATGCAGCTCGCCGATCTCGATGGGCTGATCCAGCAACAGGCGTCGGCCGGATAGAAGTGTCAAGAAACTGCGGGTCTGCCCCGTGTTGAGAATCATGGTCATGTCGCTGTGCTCGCGATTCACGGTGTTCGCCAGTCGGCGCAAAGCCACCGGCGCGATCTCCAGGGCTTCGACAAACAAACCGGCGCCGTGCAGCGCGCTTAGCAGGTGCATAACGTCGCTGCGTTGGCTGACGGCCACAATGGCCAGTCGCTCCGCGTCCCGGGCACTTGCGCGCACGGGAATGTAGTCAATGACATAGTCGCTCAACGGTCCGTCAAGACGCTCATCCATCAGTTGCGCAATGGTTTGCGCCTCACTCTGACCTGACTTTTGGCGGTAATTCACGGGCATGGTGCGAAACTGGCCAGCTGGCATGGCAACGACCGCGCGCCGTCCACAGAGTCGGGTTTGTCGCTGGGCGGCGCGAACGGCCTCGCGCAGCAGGCGATGACTGTCGGGCTCGCTGAGCGCGGCCGACTTGAACGGCACGCTGGTGCGTGCGTGCAGTTGCAGACTTTGATCCGACCGGGAGACCAGCTGAACGAAATGCAGCGCCGATTGCGCTACTTCCAGACCGATGCAGCCTCGACGGTCACGGGAAATCGCTGGCGCAAAACGTTGCGATAATCGACGCAGAGCTTGCACGCTGGTTCCATTGCCCGCTATTGATCGCCAATGAATTCGCCGGTGATGGCGTCGAATCGCCAGCCACCGAGGCTGCTGCTGGTCAAACCGAGAACACCGGTATTGACCACGGTGACCGTGTTGTTCGTGCCCAAAGGATTGACCGGAATGTCTTCCTTCAGATACGGACCAAATCGAAAGGTCGTCGCATCAAAACCCGTGCAGGCTTCGCCGGCAGAATTGGTGTATCGAGTTAGCTGCGTCAGAAACGCAGGAGCCCCGATCGCACCTCCGTCGGCGGCTCCGTTCACGCACGTCGCGCCGCTGGATGCGACGGCTCCGGGGTACGCGCCGTGTTGCTGGCGATAGAGCTCAACGACGGATCGCATATTGGCAAGGTTGGTGTCGAACGCCGCTTGGTTCGCGTCGTTCGTCGTCGAACCGAGCTGCGGAACGACAATGGCGGCGAGGATTGCCAGAATGATCACAACGATCAAGAGTTCGACCAGCGTAAAGCCACGCTGCGTTTGTGTTGGGTAGGTCATGCCGTCACCTGTAGAGCTTCCATACGTTGAGGTATCGACCAACACGCGCGTAAGTTGAGGAATGGTGTCAAAAAATGCGGTGTGGGGCCTAATGTTGCGTTGCATTGGCGTTATGTCGTCACATCGCTCCGCCACATGACTAGCCGACCGCACGCGTGAGTTTGAAGATAGGCAGGATCAGAGCGCTCACAATAACGCCAACGAGTCCGCCCATGATCAGAAGCATCATGGGTTCGGCAATCTTGGTCACCCGATCCAGTCGGCGCTCAACTTCTCGCTCGTAATGATCGGCAATGCGCACCATGACTTTGCCAAGGTTGCCGGTCTCATCTCCAGTGGCGACCATTTGCGTCACCAGAGGTGGCAAAAATTTGCCTTGTGCAAACGCTCTGGCGAACGGCTGTCCTTCAGTCACCGCTGCGGCGACGTCCGCCAAAAATCCGGCGATGGCGCGATTGTTGACCAACTCCCGGCAGCTGTTCAGCGTGTCGACCAATGGGACGCCGTGATTGAGCGACAATCCCATCGTGCGCAGAATCTGGATCAGGTAGATCGGAACAAAAATCTGTTTGAGCCCGGGCAGTCTCAAGCGCCAACGATCAAGTAGTGCTCGCCCGGCGTCACTGCTTGCCCAGGCTCTGAGCAGCAAGCCGGCCGCGGACACGCCACCGAGAATAAGCGGCCAGCGGTAACGCAGGGTGTCACTCATCCACATTAGCGTTTTCGTTGTCCCGGGGAGCTGATCGTAAATTGACGTGAACATCTGCCCAAACTTGGGGAACACCACCCACAGGATAAACAGCACCACCGCGATCGAGAACACCAGTAAGAACGCCGGATAGGCCGCCGCGCTGGTCAGCGTGTTGCGCATCGCTTCGCGTTTGTCTTCGAGTTCCCGCAGCTGCTCGAGGACCTCATACAGGAAACCGCCCTTTTCCGCTGCACCGACCAAGTTCACGTAGCTGGAATCAAACACGTCAGGGTGATCCGCCAGCGCTGCACTAAACGTTCGTCCGGAGGCGACGCTGGCTGCCACTGCTTCAAGCAGTTGCCGCAACGCCGTTGACTGCGTCTGCTCTGCAAGCGCCGCGAGTGCATTGTGCAGGCTCACGCCGGTTTCGAGCATCAGTGCCAACTGTTCGGTGAAGAAAATTCGGTCGCTGGCACTGACGCCAGGTTGCAGCCACTTCGGCGTTTCGAGTCGGGCTTTGTGCGTACCTGACGACTCGACAACGTCCTGGAGTTCGATCGGCATCAGATTGATACCGCGCGATTGACTTCTTCGATCGTCGTGCGCTGCTCAAGCACACGGTCCATACCATCATCGAACAGACGCCGCACGCCGCGCTGATCCAGGTGACGAGCCAGCGCATCGCGACTGGGATTCTTGAGGATCAACTCCTGCAGCGAGTCATCCGTGGCTAGCACTTCGTGGATTCCAACGCGTCCGCGGTAACCGGAGTCGTAGCACTCAGAGCAGCCGCGACCGCGCGATAGTTTGATCGGCGTCTCGCTTTCCCAGCCCATTCGCTCGATCAGTGAGGGCGGCGCCAGAGAGGTGGCTTTGCATGAAGGACAGATGCCTCGTACCAGGCGCTGCGCGACGACACCAACGAGCGCCGACGACAACAGATACGGTTCAACGCCCATGTCGCTCATTCGCGTCACGGCACCGATGCTGTCGTTCGTATGCAGCGTTGACAACACCAGGTGCCCGGTAAGCGCCGCCTGTACAGCAATCTGAGCCGTCTCGTGCTCGCGAATTTCACCGACCATGACAATGTCCGGGTCCTGGCGTAAAACGTGCTTGAGTATGCGGGCAAAACCCAGGCCAACCGCGGGGCGCACCTGATTCTGGTTAATGATGTCCAGCTGGTACTCCACTGGATCCTCAATCGTCACGATGTTCTTTTCGATGCTATTGAGGTGGTTGAGAGCGGCGTACAAGCTCGTGGTCTTGCCGCTGCCAGTGGGCCCGGTAACCAGTACCAGGCCGTGGCTTCGCGTCAGCAGGTCTTTGAACGTGGATAGATTCTGGTCGGCCATACCCAATCGGTCGATATCCAGAATGGCATTGCGCTTATCGAGTATGCGCAGCACCACCTTCTCGCCAAACATTCCCGGCAACGAACTAAAACGCAAATCGACAGAGCGGCCTTGCGTGCTGACCTGGATACGTCCGTCCTGCGGCAGGCGACGCTCAGCAATGTCCAGGTTCGCCATCACTTTGAGACGCGAAACCAACGATGGGTGCAGATCCATGCGAATCGTTTTGTACTGATAGAGCACACCGTCGATGCGGTAGCGCACACGCGCGCGGTTCTGCGCGGGCTCGATATGAACGTCACTCGCGCCGTCGCGTATGGAACGCTGAATAATGGAATTGACGAGATTGATCACAGGGCTCGCGCTCGCGATTTCGTCAATCGTCGTGTAATCCTCGGGCGCGACGTTTTCCACCAGCGCGAAGTCGTCGTCCACCTGCGCGATCAGATCCGTGTCCAGAGCTTGTCCGCCTTCGGCTTCCTCGATCATCCGAAGTACGTCATCGCGCCGTGCCAGCACCGGTCGCGCAGTCAGTCCGGTACGTTCCTTGATCTCGGCCAACGCGGGCAGAGCTTGCGGTTGGGGCGTCGCGACGTACAGCGTGTCGCGCACCCGAAACAACCCGAACATGCACAGTCGAACGGCGACGGCACGCGGTATCAGCGCGCTGACCGCCGGATCGAAGACACCGGCGCGCAGTGACACAACCGGCACGCCCAGCTGCACGCCCAGTGCAGCGAGCAAATCGCTTTCACTGACCCAGCCTTTCTCAACCACGATGTGCCCGATGCGCATGCCGGACGATGCCTGTAGCTCGGCGGCTTGCGCCGCTTGTGTCTCGGTCAGGTGACCTTGCGCGATGAGAATGTCTCCAAGACGCCCGCGCTGGGTATCGGCCACTTCTGCGCGCGCGGGAGGATCGGTCAGCGCAATGTGCGACAGAATGTCGCACAGTTCAAAGATCTCGAGCAGCAGAGGATTAACGTTAGCCAGCTTTAACCAACCTCCGAGCCGAACCAGTTGATCCTGCGCGTCCAGCAATACCTCAAGGCAAACACTGTCAACGGAGGGGCAAGCGCCAAAATCGACGATCAGCTTGAGGTTGCGTTCCAATACGGTGGTGTTCAGCGCCTCGCGCAGTGCATCAACACTTGCCGCCGAGCTCAGTGCGCCGCGCGGCGTTAACCGCACCAGGGCGCCTACGTGCGTAATGACGATTGGGTTTAGAGGTTCGGCGACGGCCACGATCAGGCCCGCAGGCGTTCGGTTTCGCTGAGTCTTTCGAGCCGTTCCTGCAACGGCTCCGGCTTACCCAGGTGGTAGCCCTGCAGGTAGTCAACGCCCAGTGTTGTCAGAGCATCCTGCAACGATTGCGATTCGACAAACTCGGCCACCGTGGCCAGCGACATGGTTTGCCCAACTTGATTGATCGCCGCAACCATAGCGGCGCTAATGGGATCGGTAAGCATGTCGACCACGAAACTGCCGTCAATTTTGAGGTAATCGAGCTGCAGGGCGCGCAGATTGGTGAACGAACTGACACCCGCGCCAAAATCGTCCAGTGCGAACTGGCAGCCGAATCCTTTGACCGCAGTGATGAAATCCTGCGCGGCACTCAGGTTGCTGATTGCTGCGGTTTCGGTGATTTCAAAGCACAACGATCGGGTATCGATGGCTGCGCTGCGCAACTGCGCGAGGAGATGATCCAGAGTGCGCTCGTCGGTGATCGACTGGCCCGACAGATTGATCGCGAACACCGCATTGTTCCGCTGCAACAGTGGCGCCCACTGCCCCAACGTCCGGATGGTCTGCTCAACGACCCACCGATCCAGTGCCGGCATCAGGTGATACCGCTCGGCAACCGGCATGAACAGTCCCGGCGAGATTGGACTGCCGTCGTCATCTTGCATACGCAGCAGCACTTCATAATGCGTTTGGCCCGTTCCCGGACGTGTCGCGCATATTGGCTGACAAAACAGGGTAAAGCCGTCGTCCTTAATGGCGCGCTGAATACGCCCCACCCACTGCATTTGATCCTTCCGAGCGTTCAAACGCGCGTCTGTCGGCCGATACGCAACCACGCGCGAGCGACCCTCCTCCTTTGCGACCGAGCAGCTGAGATCCGCCAACGCCATGACTTCGACCACACTGCCCAATTCCGGTGAGATTTGCACGACCC
>JBGCFP010000021.1:0-89049 GCA_045107005.1 Gammaproteobacteria bacterium | reverse complement strand
CGGCCTTCTTCAAATCGAGCACGATCACGTTGGCCGCGAGCCAGCCACCGATCATCACGGCGTAGTAAACCAGGTCGCGCACATCAATAACGCCTTTGGTAATCGACGTGAAGTGAGTCAGAAAACTCACCGACGCGACCGCATCAATCAGCCCTTGCGGCAGCACGTTGCCCAGCACGCCCAGTACCACCGGAAACCCGGCGAACAGCAGCAAGAAGCACGCGGTGACGGTCAGGACGAATGCGATCACCTGATTGCGGGTCACGGCGGACACACAGGAGCCGACGGCAAGGTAAGCACCGGCCATCAGAAAGCTGCCCAGATACGAGGCCAGGATAACGCCGTTGTCCGGGTTACCCAGATAGTTGACGGTGATCCAGATCGGGAACGTCAGCGCTAACGCGACGCCGGTAAACAACCACGCCGCAAGAAACTTGCCCACCACCGCTTGCGTGGTGGTGACCGGCAGCGTCATCAACAGCTCGATGCTGCCGCTCTTACGCTCCTCAGCCCACAGGCGCATTGACAGAGCGGGCACCAGGAACAGATACAGGTAAGGATGAAACGAGAAAAACGCCGACAGGTCCGCCTGGCCACTCTCGTACAGGCGCCCGAACTGAAACGCCAGGAAACCCGCCAGCATCAGAAAAATAACGATGAACACGTAGGCGACCGGAGTGGCGAAGTAGCCGGCCAGCTCACGTCGCAAAATGGCTTTGATTTTAGCCATGAGCCGCTTCTCCTTCGCGCATGGTGATGTCGCGGAACACATCCTCGAGTCGACCGCGATCCATCTCGATCTGCGTGACCGGCCAGCTGTTGCGTCCAATCAGTTCACTAACCTGCGCAAACAGGTCGGCGCCCTCATGCGGGAGCGCGACCACACCGCTGCCGTCTTCCCCGACTTCGAGTCCGCTTACGCCCGGGAGCTGACGCAGCGCGTCCTTGAGTGCGGCCAGTGAATCGTCGTCCGCCGTACTCAGTCGCACGGCATTGTGATAGCGGGAGCGCGCTTCCAAACCGGCCGGCGTGTCGTCAGCCAGCACGGCACCGTCGGCGATGATCACCGCGCGCGTACAAACGGCGTGCACCTCTTCAAGGATGTGGGTGGAAATCACGATGGTCTTGTTTTGCGCGATGTCGCGAATCAGCGAGCGCACTTCGTGTTTTTGATTCGGGTCGAGGCCGTCGGTGGGCTCATCGAGGATGAGCACCTGCGGGTCGTGCAAAATGGCCTGAGCCAGGCCAACACGTCGCTTGTATCCTTTGGACAACGTCTCAATGCTCTGCTCAAGCACACGCTCAAGGTGCAGTCGCCCAACCACGTCATCAATGCGTGAGCGTCGCTGCTGCCCAGTCAGCCCGCGAATATCGGCGATGAATTCCAAAAACGAACGCGGCGTCATCTCGTCGTAGCTCGGCGCGCCTTCGGGCAAATATCCGACCATCGTTTTGGTCTTGAGCGGTGCACTGGCGACATCGAAGCCGCACACTGACACGCTGCCCGACGTGGGCGCGAGAAAACCGGCGATCATCTTCATCGTCGTGGATTTGCCCGCGCCGTTGGGCCCGAGAAAACCAAGCACTTCGCCCTCCCCCACCTGAAACGAGATATCTCGCACCGCGGTGAACGCGCCGAAGTCCTTGCGCAAACCGTGCGTTTCTATCATCAAATTCACTCCACAAAAATCGCCCGCGCCCGTCGCGGGGCGGCCAATTTTTTACCCAAGATGAGAAAAAATTTCAAGCGTCTGCGGCCTGCAATCAAGCCGATCCTGACGCCGAACGAGACGTTACGGATCGAATGATCGGTCTGCGCGAGGGTCAATCGGGCTCATCGTCTTCCCACTCGCGCATCTTCGAATAGTCGAGCGTCTTCTCCACGTCTCGACTTTTTCGAAACAAGCCGACCAAACGCCCGGCAAAACTGATCGCCGCCACGACGGCCACCAGAATAAAGATAGTCGTGCTGCTCATAAGTTCAGTATACGCAGGTCACGAGACTTCGAGGGCCAGCGCGCGCTCGCGCAGCCCGTCACCAAAACCCAAATCGTCAAACAAGCCGTTGACCAGGGCCGGCTCCGAAGACCGCCGACGCATGGACTCAAGCGAACTGTCCATTGGTACATCGCAGCGTATTCGGGTTAGCTGTTGCGCCAGATAGGCGTCAGCGCGATGCTTCTCCAGCTTCGCAGCCAGCGTGCGCGCGCCGCGAATGGGCAGGGATTGAAGCGCGTCAAGATGCCCGTAGACCTCATCCAGTGATTGATACTGCGCGAAAATGGCCGCCGCGGTTTTTTTCCCCACACCCGGTACACCCCGGATGTTATCGACCGCGTCGCCGGTCAGCGCCAGGTAATCGGCGATGCTCTCGGGTCGCGTGCCGAACTGCGCTTCGATCTGCTCATAGCCGTAGCGCGCTCGCGACGCGTAGTCGTAGAACTCATCGTCCGGCCCCACCAGCTGGGCCAGATCCTTGTCGCGCGTGACGATCGACACCGACTGCTGCTGCGCACGGCAGTGCTGCGCCAGCGTGCCAATCAGATCGTCAGCCTCGAACTTCTCGTGGGCTTCATGGCGTAGCCCAAGGGCCTCACACAGGCGCCGACATGACAAAAATTGACGTTTGAGCTCGTCGGGTGCGGGCTCGCGATTGGCTTTGTAGGCGGGATAGAGCTCGTTACGGAACGAAGTGGTCAAAGACTCGTCAAACGCTACAACAACGTGTGTTGCGGCGGTTTCCGTCAACAAATCGAGCAGAAACCGCGTAAAACCGTACACAGCGTTGGTCGGTTGGCCGTGCCCATCGACCATGTCGGCCGGCACGGAGTAATACGCGCGAAACACGTAAACGCTAGCGTCAATCAAATAAACCATGGCAGATACAGTATCGCTTCTTGGAAATTGCGCGAAATCTGGCCGTAGTCTACTTTAAGTTCGTATTCGCGTTCGGCAGCCGCGCTGACCCGCCGCCGTTTTTTGCTTTTCGTTTTGGAGTCACTATGAAATATCCAGGTCTAATCCTTGCCGCGACGCTTGCGGCCAACACCGCGATCGCCGACACCGAGCTCACCATGGCGCAGTCTGACGGGGGCGATGACGCCTCCACGACCGTTATCAGCGTGCAAAAAGGCAAAGTCGCGTTTTCCGAAGACGGCATCGTGCAGAGTATTTATGATTCCGCCAATGGCGCCTTCACGCAGATCGACCACGCCGGCAAGGGCTACATGGTCATGGACAGCGAATCCATGGGTCAGATGGCCGATCAGGTCTCCGATATGGTCAAGCAGTTCGAAGCGCAAATGGCCAACATGCCCCCCGAACAGCGCGAGGCGATGATGAAAATGATCCCCGCCGATATGCGGGCGAAACTCAGCGGCAGTGCGCCCAAGAAGACCGTCAGCGTCGAATGGACCGGAGACAGCGACAAAGTAGCCGGCTACAAGTGCAAGATCGCCAGCGTAACGCTGCCGGACGGCGACCGCAGCACGGCCTGCGTGGCCAAAGCCGATGCGCTCGGTATCCCGGGCTCCGATTACGACGCTATGGCAGCGATGCTGGAGACCATGCAGGAGCTGGCGTCACGCTTTGGTGTCGCGCCGGACATGCCCAGCGCCAAACAGATGGGCGGTGTGCCGATTCGCATGACGGGCAGTGAGCAAGCGATGGAGCTGCAAAGCGTCAGCACCGACGAGCTGAGCTCGGCCATATTTGAAGTGCCCGCGGGTTATCGCAAGCGTTCGATGTTAGACGGCATGTAAATATCGGGAAACCGCCTCTGCGATCAGGGGCGGTTTCTAGTGTGTCTCGTCCGTCAGCCAGTTGGCAATGCGTTCATGCAGCGGCGAGCGGCGCGGAAAATGCGCCAGTAGATACTCCATCTGATCGGCCATGACGCGCCGACCTTTCAAGTAAATGTACTCCGCGTAAGTCGGCGTAAACGGCACGGCGAGCAGCTGTATGCCCGCCTGTTCCGGCGTGCGTCCCGCCTTGTAGTTATTGCAGCGTCGACAGGCCGTCACGACGTTGGTCCAGTGATCTTCACCACGCTGACTAATCGGGCGAATGTGATCGCGCGACAGCGAATTCGACAGAAACCGTTCGCCACAGTACATGCACAAATAGCCATCGCGTTTGAACAACGTCTGATTGTTTAGTGGTGGCGTGTAGTCGCTGCGCGCTTTGCGCAACGTGTGGCTGTCACCGTGCGTCGCAATAATTGAATTGACGTCGATGACGCTGCGCTGGCCCGACAAGGCGTTAGTGCCGCCGCGCAGACGATAAAGCACGGACCCACAGGCGTAAGCCACCTGTTCGGTGTGATAGAGGCGCACGGCATCGCGGTAGTCGATCCACTCGAGCGGCATGCCCGAAACATCCGTGCGCAAAACCTGTTGATTGATGTGCGTCATGGCTCTGCATCGAGTTATTCCAGAACTCTATGACAATTGCAACCGTGCAACCGTTTCGTTTTTTTTCGATTCAGGAATCCGTTTCGGTTTGTCGACGCGGTTGTGTCAGGCGCTCGCGGCGCTCGGCGGGCGTCATGCGTTTGAAGCGCTCGCGCAGCCTTTGTTTGCGCTGTTCAGGAAGCTTCTCGAAGCGTCTGAAATTCCGGCGCAAGCGCGCTCGTTCATCCGGACTCAGCCCTTGCCATGCGGCATAACGTTTGCGAATGCGCGCGCGACGCTCGGGAGACAACGCCTGCCAGCGCCCGAATCGCGCCCGCGCGCGTGATTTTTGGGCGGGTGTCATGTTGCGCCAGCGCGCTGCACCGGTGGCCAGTGCGCGTCGTTTGGCTGGCGCTATCTGCGGCCAGCGATCTTCAAACCTTGCCAGCACGTCGCGTTGTTCCGCGCTCAACTGCGACCACTCATACGACCGATCGGTCGCATCGTCCTGCGCCACCGACAGCGGGCTTACCGCCAACCAGACCAAGGCAAGCACGGCCCGGGCCGCAGCAAATCGATCAACTCTCATCAGGGTCTTCCTCCGTCGTGGTTGAGATTTCGTCGTCCACATCAACGAGCGCGTCGTCCGCCAGCCACAGCGGATCAATCCAGGCCTCGTCCACTTCATCGAAACTCCCAAGAAATTCAAAAAAAGCCTCATCGTTGAGCAACTCATCGGCCGCCACCGTCAGCGCGCTCATCAAACCCAACGCGAGCAGCAAGCACCTCACGACAAGTCTTCATCGTTTGCCGCTAGCCAGCGAAAGAATTCGAGCTCCTCAAGCAGCTCTAGATCTTCTTCATCTGTTAGGAGTTCGAGGTCGCTCATGACCTCAGCGCTGGCGTATTCGAACGACGGTACGTCGGTGGGGCCGGTTGCCAGGCGCGCGGCCAGCAGCGCCACGACAGCGACACCGGCAGCACCTGCCAGCCAGCGACCGTAGTGTTGGTGCCGCGGCGCGTCCAGCTGATCGAGCGCGGCATGACGCGCCAGGCGCAACCGCCGTACGACGTCCGGATCCAACGATTCCGCGTCGGCGTCGAGGCGCCGTGCCAGTTTCCGCGTGAGGTTTGCGTCGGTTGTATCGTCTTTCATATCCAATGCTCTCTCAGTTGTTCACGCAGTTTTGCCTGGGCGCGAGAATAGTGCGTCTTAACACTGCCGCTAGTGACGCCCATGGCTTGCGCCGTCTGCTCCACTGACAGCTCGTGCAGCGCGCGCAACACGAACGCCTCGCGCTGCCTTGCCGGAAGACCGGGCAGCGCCTCCTGCAGGGCACTCATTGCGTCGTCGCCACCGGCTTCGCGGGCCGGATCGATGGCGGCCGGATCGCGGACCGCGGCAAATCCGTCGTCTTCATCCGCGTGCGCATCACGGCGCCCGGGTAACCAGCCAAGTACCCGCTGGCGCACACTGCGGTGACGCTGAACGTCGCGGATACGATTCTCGACAATGCGATAAAACAATCCGGGCCACTCGCTCGGCGGGCGCTGCGCATACTGGCGCACCAGTCGCAACATCGCATCCTGCACGACGTCCAGCGCATCGTCTTCATCACGCAAGGCGTAGCGGGCGTGCACAAACGCCCTTTTCTGCGACTGCGACAAAAACTGGTCGAGCTCCTCGCGCTGCGCCAGCGTATTGCTGCCATCGGTCAGCATCTAAATGACACGCTCCGCTGCGCGAACGGCACGCCCCTGTTGGCGGCTGTGCACCTTGCGATCAGCACCTTTGCCCACCGCACGCATCGCGCTTGACACCGGCGCGCGATCACCTATCTTGAGCGAGCGTTGCATACCCGTACTAAACGCGACGGCGACGGATTGGTTGACAACGCTCGTCATCCTCGACGCCGAAAAAGTTTGTTCACAGAGCATTTTACGGTTTTGTGTCAACACCTTACGATCCGTGATACTTTCGCTTACCAAACGTAAGTGATTGTTTTTTAAAGACCACCATGATCACACAGCGTTATTCGCAAGCGCCACGACGGCACCGTAGCACCCTTCAATCACGGTATCTTACCGACTTGCACACAGGCTTATCCACAGGCCGACGAGGATGAGCCAGCCGAGTGACCAGCGCGTCGTCTGCCAGGTCGCTGTGGCAGCGCCGCTACACCAGTTTTTCGACTATCAGTGCCCGCCAGACACCGCCGTGGGCGCGCGTGTCAGCGTGCAGTTTGGGCGCCGCCGGGAAGTAGGCGTGGTGGTGGCGCACGGTCAAGGCAGCGATCTGCCGGTCGGCAAGATCAAACCCGTCCTGCGCGTGATCGACGCGGAACCGGTGATCGACAGCGCCATGCTCCGTTTGCTGCAGTGGGCAGCTGACTACTACCGCCACCCGGTGGGCGACGTTATTTTGAGCGCCCTACCCAAGCGCCTGCGCGACGGTGAACCGGCTCACGAGGAGCGCGAGGGCATGCGCCTTACCGCTGCGGGCAGCGCGCTGGACACCGATGCCTTTAAACGCGCGCCGCGCCAGCGTGACTTGCACGCGCTGCTCTTGCGGCACGCGGCGGGAATCCAGTCGACAGCGCTACGCGAGCGCAATCCCAAGCACATGGACGCGGCGCGGCGTATGCAGAAGAGCGGCTGGGTGGAGCGCTTCATCGAGAGCGACACGTCCGTGCCAGACCTGTCCGCCCTGACCATCGCCCGCGGCCCCACTCTCAACCCCGACCAGGAAACAGCTGTCGAGGCCATCGCTGCGGCCGCCGAGTTCCGCACTTTCTTGCTGTTCGGTGTCACCGGCAGCGGTAAAACGGAAGTCTACCTGCGCAACATCGAGCGCATCGTCCGCGCGGGTCGCCAAGCCCTCGTGCTAGTGCCCGAAATCGCGCTGACCCCGCAGCTAGTGGAGCGCTTCGAGCGCCGATTCGAAGCGCCCATCGCCGCGCTGCACTCGGGCATGAACGACAGCGAGCGGGCGGCCGGATGGCGCGCCGCACGCGAAGGTCGCGCGGCCATTGTCATCGGCACGCGCTCGGCCGTGTACACACCGCTGGCTAACCTGGGCCTGATCATCATTGATGAAGAGCACGACGCCTCCTACAAGCAGCAGGAAGGGTTTCGCTACAGCGCGCGCGACGTCGCGATCTATCGCGCCCGATCTCTCGACGTTCCGATCGTGCTCGGAAGCGCAACCCCGACGCTGGAAACGCTCCACAACGTCACCGCCGGCCGCTACCAGCGCCTTGATCTGCCACAACGCGCGGGACCCGGTGAACCGCCCGCCGTTCACTTGATTGACCTGCGCGCCGAGCCCATCCATCAGGGCTTGAGCACGGCGCTGCTGATCGCGATGGATCGGCACATCAGAAACGGCGGCCAGGTCATGTTGTTTCTCAACCGGCGCGGCTATGCACCTGCCTGGTTCTGCAGCGGTTGCGGCGAGCTTGCCCGCTGCAAGCACTGCGACGCGAACATGACCTACCACCACCGAGAGAACGCGTTACGTTGCCACCACTGCGGTGCCAGACGCGCGGCACCGACCCACTGCGAATCTTGTAACGACGAACACAAACCGGTCGGTCAAGGCACGGAACGCATCGAAGATACGCTCATTAACCAGTTCCCATCCGCTCGTGTGGCCAGACTCGATCGCGACACCACACGCAAGCGAGGCGAGCTCGATTCGCTGCTCACCCGGATGCGCAAACGTCAGATCGACATTCTGGTCGGTACGCAAATGTTGACCAAGGGCCATCATTTTCCCGAGGTGTCGATGGTGGGCATGATCTCTGCCGACCAGGGATTGTTCAGCACCGATTTTCGCGCGACCGAGCGACTCGCCCAGACCGTGGTCCAGATGTGCGGCCGGGCAGGACGTGGGGAGCGCGCGGGTGAGGTCTATATTCAAACGGCGTTTCCGGAGCACCCGCTGCTGCAGCGGCTCATCCATGATGGCTACGAGCCCTTCGCGCAGGACGCGCTGGACGAACGTCAGCAGGCAGCATGGCCGCCATTTGCCCATCTGGCACTGGTGCGCGCTCGCGCCACCGACGCAGCAGCACCCCACCAGTTTCTGCAGGAGCTAGCCCCCACGTTGCGCAAGCAGGGCGGACTCAACGTGCTGGGGCCGGCCAGTGCCCCGATGCTGCGTCGGGCAAACCAGTATCGGGCACAGCTCTTGCTCCAGTCGCGCAGTCGCAAATCGCTCAACGCGGCGTTGTTGGCCGTCGGGCCGCAGCTCGCCGCGCAAGCTCGATTGCACAAAGTCCGTTTCAGTGTCGATGTCGATCCGATCGACCTGTATTAACGAGTTGTGCGGCCAGAGTGCATCACCGCCTCTGGCCCGGTAGACTCCGTACCCCGTTAAAAAAATTCGATTCGAGACCACGTTGAAAGACCTGATCGTCAGTCTGCTTGAGCAGGCCCTGGACACTTTGCGCGCCGACGACCTCACCGAGCTGGCCCAACCCAAAGCGATCGCGGTGGAGCGCACGCGCGATCCGCGCCACGGCGACTTTGCGTCAAATGTCGCCATGGCGCTGGCTCGCTCTGCCGGCATGCCGCCCCGCGCGCTGGCCGAGCGTCTGATTGCGGCACTGCCCGCCAACGCGTCGATCGGCGACGTACAAATCGCCGGACCCGGTTTCATTAATTTCACGCTCGCCGAAGGTCAGGCGCAGTCGCTGGTGCCCACGATTCTCGACGCCGGCGACGCCTACGGTCGAAGCACCGTTGGCAACGGCACGCGCGTGCTGGTGGAATTTGTCTCTGCGAATCCAACCGGCCCGCTGCACGTCGGTCACGGGCGGCACGCCGCGTTTGGCGAGTGCGTGGCCGCACTGCTCAAAGCAACGGGCTACGAGGTGCACAAGGAATACTACGTCAACGACGCCGGTCGCCAGATGGACATCCTGGCCGCCAGCGTCTGGTTGCGTTACCTCCAGGCCATGGGCGAAGAACTCCCGTTCCCGGCGAACGGTTATCGCGGCGACTATATCCGCGATATCGCCAAAGCACTGCGCGACGCGCACGGCGACCAACTGCTCAAACCGGCCAGCAGCGTACTTGCCCATCTGCCGCCAGACGAACCGGACGGGGGCGACAAGGACGCATACGTTGATGCCGTCATCGCCAACGCCAAGGGTCTGCTCGGCAAAGACCACTACGCGCTGGTCTTCGACTGCGGTCTGAACGCGATCGTCGACGACATACGCGATGATCTGGCCGGCTTCGGCGTGACCATGGATCACTACTTTTCTGAGCGCAGCCTGACGGAAAACGGCACCGTTGACCAAGCTTTGTCGCGACTGACCGAGCACGACAACACGTTCGAAAAAGACGGCGCGCTGTGGTTCAAAGCAAGCGCCTATGGCGACGACAAGGATCGGGTGGTCGTGCGCGCCAACGGCCAGCGTACCTACATCGCGTCGGATATCGCGTATCACCTCGACAAGCGCCTGCGCGGCTTTGATCAACTGCTGGATATTCTCGGCTCGGACCACCACGGCTACGTCGCGCGCGTACGCGCTGGCCTGACGGCGATGGGTCAGCCGGCAGACAGCCTCGAAGTGCAGTTGATGCAGTTCGTCAGCCTGTATCGCAACGGCGAGAAAGTAGCGATGACGACCCGCGGCGGGCAGTTCGTCACGCTGCGCGAACTGCGTGAAGAAGTGGGCAACGATGCCGCCCGATTTTTTTACGTCATGCGCTCGAACGACCAGCATCTGGATTTTGATCTGGATCTGGCCAAAAGCCATCGCGAAGAAAATCCGGTTTTCTACGTGCAGTACGCGCACGCGCGCATCTGCCAAATGCTCGATAAACTCCCTGAGCAGTCACTGGTCCACGACGAAGCGCGCGGACGCGCCAACGTCGACCAGCTAACCCAGACCAAGGAACTCGCGCTGATCAAGACGCTGGCGCG
The DNA here is from genome assembly GCA_045107005.1 of Gammaproteobacteria bacterium. Lineage (GTDB taxonomy): Bacteria > Pseudomonadota > Gammaproteobacteria > Steroidobacterales > JBCCMA01 > JBCCMA01. The sequence continues at coordinate 78,720 of JBGCFP010000021.1, read as the reverse complement.
TTTCCCCGACGCGTTAGCCATGGCGGCGCGCGATCGAGCGCCGCAAACCATCGTGCATTTTCTGCGGGATCTGGCCTCCGACCTGCACAGTTTTTACAACGACAAGAATTGCCGCGTCATCATCGACGACGACGCGCTGCGTGATGCGCGCGTGGCACTGATTCGAGCCACACAGCAGGTGTTGCGAAACGGGTTGAGCCTGCTCGGTGTCAGCGCCCCATCGCGGATGTAGGGCGTGGGCAGAGACTACAAGAAACCGCGCAAGCCGCCGCCGGGACCGTCGGCGGCGAAATATCTGTTCGGCGGATTTGGACTGGGTATCGTCGCGGCCGCTGCGGTGTATTACGCCGTCGCACCAGCCCCGCCACGCGAGCCGGATCGGCCGGTGCCAACCGTGCAGCGCCCGGCGCCCGACACTCAGGCACCGGTGGAACTCGTGAGCGAGGCGGAGGACGAACAGGCGGACACACCGTCGCCCAAGCCGGCCAAGGAGCGCTTCAGCTTCTACAATATGCTGCCACGGTTTGAAGTGATTATTCCTGAAGCCTCAGAACGGGTAGAAGATACCGCCGCCGCGACACCCGTTAGCAAACCCGGTGCCTACGTGCTGCAGGCCGGTTCGTTTCGCCGTTTTGTCGACGCGGATAAAATGAAGGCGCAGCTCGCTCTCCAAGGCATCGAATCGTACATCGAGAAAGTCACCATTGGCGACGACAAGATTTACCACCGCGTGCGCATCGGGCCCGAGACACAGTTGAAAAAAGTGAACAGCTTGCGAAATCGTTTGTTTGAGCAGGACATCGAAGCGCTTTTGATCCGCGTTGCCGAATAGCACCGGGTAAATTCGGACTTGCGTCACGTTATCTCGAACGCCCGCTGACAGCACCCGGCGTGATTGGTAATCTGGCGCCAAGTGGGGCAGTACACGCCACCACTCGGCCGGCTGCCCGGCCTTTACGGTTGATACGAGGTCAGAGCATGCCAAGGCGCATGATTCGCGGTTGCGAGTATTTTGTTGAAGAACATGGCACCGGCCAGGAAACCGTTGTGTTTATTCACGGGTTGTTCATGAGCGGCCGCGCGTGGCACAACCAGTTCCTCGCTCTGCGTAGCCGGTATCGCTGTGTCGAGTACGACCTTCGCGGCCACGGACGAACTGCCTCGCCGGCAGACGGCTACGCCATGGAGAGTCTCGCCGACGACCTGATCCAGATTCTCGAAGTGGGCAACTACGCGCCCAGCCATCTGGTTGGCAGCGCCATGGGCTCAACGGTTGCGATGCATGTCGCCCTCAAACGACCTGAGCTGGTTCGCTCGCTAACTCTGTTGGCCGCCAGCGCCGAAGAAGAAGAGCCCGAAGATCGGCGCCAGCTAAAAGCGCTCGCGTTGGGCATACGTCTGGCCGGTGTGCGTGTTTTCAGTCGCACGCTGATGCGCAAGATTTTCGGGCAGCACTTTCTGCGCGACCACGATCGGCGGATTCAGGTTGAACACTGGCGCAACGAATTCAAGAAGCGCGACCGCGTGGGTTTGTCGCGCGCCGTGCGAGGTTATGCGAGGCGCCGCGGCCTGATAAGCCAGGTCGGCAAGATTCGCGCGCCCACGCTCATTCTGGCCGGAGAGCGGGATACGATATGCCCGCCGTCACGCAGCATGCGTCTGAGCGATGCGATCTCCGGCTCGCGCTACGTAACCAGCCCCAAAGCCGCTCACTGCCCCGCCGTCGAAACCCCCGACGAAGTGTGCGAATCCCTGACCGGTTTCTTAAGCTCCCTGCAAAAGCGGCGACGGTGATAGTCTGGGCCAAACACGACAACGGTGGACGGCACGATGAACACGTTTTCAAGGTTAAGTATCCTGGCGCTGTGCGCGGCACTTTCCAGCTGCGCGACAGGCCCGTCCGGCATGAGCGCCAAAGACTGCGCTAGCGCGGACTGGCGTGCACTCGGGGTCCAGGACGGACAGGAGGGAGCCGCCAGCATTCGGCGGGATCAGCGCTTCGCCGCGTGCGCCGGATCGGCACCGCCGCCCGACCAGAACGCCTATGGTGCCGGTTACGCCGACGGACTCGCGCTACTTTGCACGCCCAAAGGCGGCTACGAATTTGGCTTGGCAGGCAAAGAGTATCTGTACGTCTGCCCGCGCCCGCAGGAACCCGATTTCATCCAGACTTATCAGATCGGCTACGAAGAATACGAGCTCAAGGAAACGCTACGCGATGCGCAACGCGGCCTCGACCGGTCGGAGCGGGAAATGCGCAGCGCCCAAACGGATGTCCAGCGACTGCAGTCCCAGTACAACTCGGCCAACACGCAGGATCGGATTCGACTGCAGACGGACATCGACCGCCTGCGCCGTCGCGTATTCCAGATTCAGGATGAGCGCGCGCAGTTTGAGAACGCGAAGCGAGCCGCGGAGGCGCAGCTAAAGAAGTATCGGAAGGGGCGCCCGGCTATCCCGGGCGTTGACTGACGATTGAGCTGGGCTCGCCGGCTTCCGCGCCGGTTTTGTTCGGCAAACCGTCGCGCGCGCTGGTCTGGCTTAGCCCTTGATCAGGGCCCGGCTGGCAAACAGCGCGAATCGATCGGCCGAACTTGCGAATAATGCGTTTGGTCAGACTCTGTGACTCCTGGACAACGCCTTTAACGTTTTGCTTTAGATACGGCAGACCGTACGGGTCGTAGACCGTCTGGGTCTCCGTGCAAAGCGCAGGTTTGCCCGAGAGACGTGCGATCTCGCTTGCCGTCCAGTCGTTGCTCTCGATGAAGAAAATGTTGTCGCTCTTGGCGTAAACGTCCGCCTTAAACGAACCGTAGGCTTTGGCTGCCTTGCGTTCTTCCATCGTGTTGTACTGCATCATGATCAGTTGATCGTATTCCACGCCGTTGGCCGCCAGCCACTCTTCGGTCAGGTCGCGGTACTTTTCCAATCGCGACGTCACCAGCATGCTGATGGTACTGGACGGCCGCCACAGCGGCGTCGCGGTGCGCAGAAAATCGCGATAGCGCGGACCGTCGTCGTTTTGTTCTTCGGTGGGATCGACGCACAGGACACCGTCGATGTCCACGCAGCACTGCGGCAGCATGTGACCGTGCAGCAAATTCCATTCGAACACGCGCGGCGTCGCACACAGTTCGAACGCCAGATCCACGGTGTCTTCCATGCCCGGCAAACAGAACACCGTGGCAAAGTCTGTGGAGTCCATCAGGCCGGCTGCCTCCACTTCGCCCCGCGTGCGTTCCATTTCAGCGCCGCTCAGGACACTGTCATCAATGACAAGAGCGCGACGCACGTTCGACAAATCGTTAGCCTCGCGGCCAATGCCAGCTCGCTGCATGCCGGGACGCAGAATCTTGCCTTCGATGTAGCCCTGCAGATTGGTCAGCGAACGGTTGCTGTGCAGCGCGACCAGCGAGGCGGCCAACATGCCGCTGCGCGGCACGCCAACAATCAGATCCACATCGTCCGGGATGCGGTAAAGGTTGCTGACAATAATTCGATTGAGGTCTGCGACGCTTCTGTAGTTCACGGCTAACTTCCTGGCCAAATCGGGAGTGCAAACACGGCGCAGAGGCCTTGCGCTCAACTCGTCAAAAGTGAGCAGGCGCAGAGGCTGCATCGTGAGCAAAATGCTGACATAACTTCGCCCCGCAGATTGGACCTGCGTCGCAGTTTTGCAATCGCCAGCAATCATCCCAACTTTGGCGTGGGCAGTCGCGTCATGGTTGTAACAGAACGTTTCAGAAACCCGAGTTAGACTGCATCCATTCGACCTCAGACGGAGTGGACTGGCGACCCAAAACGCCATTGCGGTGAGGGTAACGCCCAAACCGCTCGATGATGTCGCGGTGCTTGACCTCGTAATCGAAGTTTTTCAGGTCTTTGAACAGCACCATGGCCTGGCTGTGAACCGCCAGTGATTCACTGTGCATGAACGGCATGTAAAAAAAACCGCGTTGGATTGCATCAAGCTTTAAGTCAGCGCCTTGGCGGATGCCCTCTTGCGACAACACCAGCGCCATTGCGTCCGTGGCAAACGCTTTGGCAGTACCGCGAAACATGTTGCGCGGCAGTTGATCAAGCACCAGGATCTCGGCCAGGCGGCCGAGCGGGCTGACCCGCCAACTGGAACCTTCGCCCACGCTGATGCGCTCGTAGGTTTGGGTGAAGCGCTGACGAATCGTCGCGTCAACCTCATCAGATTTGTGAAACCAGTCTGTGGGATCAAGCGTCTCGAACCAAAAAGAGAGAACGTCTTCCATCCAGCTGTGCCCGTCGTTCTATTTTGAAATAAGGCAGGTTCCGTTGTGCCGACCGCTTCTCGTCAGCGGAATGTCGCGCACTCAACGGTTCGCTTTAGTCATCGCTGTTGCTGTGCCCGAAATCGACGCCCAGCGTACGGAGCTTGCGGTACAGGTGCGTACGCTCCATCCCAACGCGCTGCGCCAGCTTGCCCACTTTGCCGCCACACAAACTTAGCTGCTGTTTCAGGTAGGCACGTTCAAACTGCTCCCTCGCTTCGCGCAGCGGCAGCGCCAGCAAATCCTGTTTGACCAGCGGCATGTTCTCCGTGGGCTCGGAACCCAAGTGTCGTTCCACCTCGTCCAGCGATACCGATTCGCCGTCGCCGGTCATGAGCAGCCGATGTACGAGGTTGCGCAGATCGCGGATATTGCCCGGCCACGGAAAATTGCGCAGACGATTCTGCGCGGCGACCGAGAATTTGCGGATAACCAGTCCTTCGGAATCCGCCAGTTTGTCGCTGAAGTGATTGAGCAGTTCCGGTACATCTTCACTGTATTCGCGCAGCGGCGGTATACGCACACGGATTACGCCAAGCTGCGCAATCAGCTCGGCGCGAAGATTCGGTGCCGCTTCGGGGCGTTCGATGCCGGGACCCGACGAGCTGACGTACAGCGCATCGACATTCCGTCGCCCTTGCGGCGTCTGCACAGCACCGGTTTCGAGTACGCCCAGCAGCAACCGTTGCGCGCGATCGCACAAATCTTCGATGCGGTTAAGAAACAGCGTGCCGCCCTCGGCCCGCGCGAGAAACCCGGGTTCATCGTCGCTACCGAGCAGCATCGCGGCCGCATTGTCGTCATCCATGGCGCTGCACACGACGGTGACAAAGGGCCCACCGGCGCGAGGGCTGAGCGAATGCAGGTAGCGAGCAAAGGCCTCGCGACCGGTACCGGATTCGCCGCTAAGCAGCACGTTCGCGCTGTGGCGGGCTACCTGCGTGACTTCCTCGCGCAGCGCTCGCATGACCGCGCTCTTGCCGACCGGTGCCAACACGCGCGGCACCAGCTGCCGCACGGGATCGCGGCGACGCACGCTGCCTGAATCCAGCGCTCGCTCGACCGTTTTCAGAAGCTTTGCCAGCGACAGCGGTTTCTCGACAAAATCGAACGCGCCAAGTCGCGTCGCTTCGACCGCCGTTTCGACCGTGCCGTGCCCGGACATCATCACCACCGGGCAAGACAAAGAACCGCTGTCCGCCCACTCCTTGAGCAGCGTAATGCCGTCCGTGTCGGGCATCCAAATATCGAGCAGCACCAAATCCGGATCGGCTTTTTGCCACCACGACCGAGCCTCGCTCGCGTCCGCGGCGACAGACACCTCGTACCCTTCCTCGGTCAGGATCTCCTGCAGCAAGCCGCGAATATCGGATTCATCATCGACAACCAGAATTTGTGACGCGTTCATGCGCGCTCCCTCCTGCTCTCTCCCGGCGCCATTGCGCGGGCCATCATCACGCTACGTGACTCTTCATTCAGTGGCAATATGATTTGGACGTAGGCACCACCTCCCTCGGCGTTACCGGCCCGCAGTTGCCCGGCGTGTTCTTCCACCAGTTTTTTAACGATGGCAAGACCCAGCCCCGTTCCTTTGGGCTTGCTGGTGACGTAGGGATCAAACAGTGATTCCATGATGGCATCGTCAAAACCCGGGCCGTTGTCCTCGACCCGCAGCTCGGCCAGTTCGTGACCGCGCTCGTGCAAGCTTCGTGTGCGGACCGTAACGGACGGCTCATCGCGACCGCTCAGTGCCTCAATGGAATTACGTAATAAATTGTGGAGGATCTGACGCAGACGACCGCTGTCGGCATCGATTGCGCCGAGATCCTCCGCCAGATCTAACGTCACCCGCACGTTGAGCTCCTGGCTGCGGTACAGATCGGTGACTTCGACAATCAGTCGATTCAAATCGAACGACTGGACATCGATATCCGGTGCCCGCGCGTAGTCGCGGAACGCGTCGACCATATCTTTCATCGATTCGACCTGCTGCACGATCGTGCGCGTGGCACGTTCAAGCAGTTCGGCTTCTTGTGCGTCCATGGTTTCCAGATAGCGCCGCCGCAGGCGTTCGGCTGACAGCTGAATCGGCGTTAGCGGATTCTTGATCTCGTGCGCGAGGCGTCTCGCCACTTCGCCCCAGGCCGCGTCGCGTTGCGCCTGCAGCACCGCCGTCACGTCGTCGAACACCACGACGTAACCGCCGGGCTGTTGCTGATTCTCAAACGGCAGCGCGGTACACGCGCACATCAACACACGGCGGCCCACTTCACCACGCAGCACAATCTGCTCACGCCATTCGCGATCGCCCCGCTGCAGGTGATCCTGACAGACTTCAACAAACTGCTCGTACAGGCGCTGACCGCGCGCAACATCGTGCAGCGCGCGCCCGCGTGTACCGTCAAAATCAACGCCCAGAATGGCGCCAGCCGCTTCGTTGTAGTTGCGAATGGTCAGATCGGTTTCCAGGGCGACCACGCCGGTGGACAGGCGCGCCAGAATCGCTTTCAAGCTAGCGCGCTCGGTCTCCATGGCGCTTTGACTGGCGATGGCAAGTTCGCGCGCGTCCGCCAGTCGCCGCGTCATATCGTTAAACGAGCGCACCAGAAAACCAACGTCGTCACTGCCTTTCTCAGGCAAGCGCATATCGAAATCCCCGGCCGCCACGGCGCGCGTGCCGGCCACCAGGTTTTGAATCGGCGCCACGATCCGACGGGCAAAAAAGAAAACGCCCCACAGCGCGATCAGCAGTGACACCAGAAGCACGAGTGTCAGCGTCAGTTTGAAACTGTCTTTCAACGGCTCGCGCAAAAACACCAGCGCATCGTATTCCTTGTTGGCACCTTGCACCGACGCGGCCAGTTCGCTCAGGCGCGGCGGCACCGAAAACGTAGCGTGCGCGATGCGGGTCGGCTGCCCGGGGTCGAGTCGCTCCATGCGCATCGCCGCGTGCACGATCAAACCACCGTCGGCCAGCGGCTCCAGCGTTACGCGCGGCACACCTTGGCGAGCCTGCCGCAAAATATCCTCAGGTGGCGCGACCGGCATCATGCTCAACTCAGACGTAGTACTGGTCGCGATGATGCGCCGATTGGCGCCGTAGACGGTTAACTCGTCGGCGCGCAACTCGCGCCGCAGGCGATCAATTTCCGGCGCAAACTCGCCGTCCTGCCAGCGCTGGGTCTCGCGCACCACGGCGCGCAGCGCGTCCATTTCCTCGCGCGTTCGCAGATCGAGCGCGCTTCGACTGAGCGACAGCGCATCATCCAGACCGCGCTCGACCTCCGTGGTGAAGTAACTGTCGATCCCGCGATTGAGAAAATACATCGAGTACAGATAGACCAGCATGATCGGCACGATTGCCAACGGCACAAACATGGCGATCATGCGGCCCTTCAGGCGAGCACCGGGGATGCCCTTGCGATAGTCGCGCACCAGCCGCAGCACGCTGACCAGAATCAGCGCCAGCAGCAGCGCGACACCGAACACGTTGAGCAGCACGATGAGCACGTGCATGCGGCCAAAGTCCTCGCTGTTTTGCGTGGTCTTGGCGAGCAGCGCCAATGACGTGACCAGCACCACTACGCCGATAACGCTGAGCGCTCGCAGCGCAAAACGGCCTAGGGATTTAGCGCCCATGCGTGCCATTTACTGGTCAGACGCCAGTCGTTAAAACGAAAGAGTGACGCGAGCAGACGCAGCGGTCCTGACAGCGATTTTATGTCGAGTGTCGCGCGCATGCCGATGCGATAGGTTTTGTCATCTTTTAGCAGCGACGCATCAAGGACCGGCAGCCGGTCGACTTCACCTAAACCCACCAGAGCCGAGGACAGCGTGCCGAAGGAGTCTTGCTCGCCACTGTTGAGATTGCGCACGACATAGCGCCCGCTCAGCGCGTGAAACGACAGCTCATAGCGCTGCAAAAGTTCGTGCTCGGTGGCGTCAGGTAGAAAACGGCGCTTGCGCGACACTTCGATATCGAGCTTGAAGGTCAGGGGAACGCCGTTACGCAGCGCGTCAATTGCCGGTTGAGTCAGACCATAGTCGATCTGCGCAGACACGTGGTAAACGCCGTCGAGCACTTGCGTGTAGGCAGAACGCACGTCGAAACGACCCGTGCTGGCATCGTCCTGTGCCCACACCGACGTGCCGTACAGCAGCAGCATCAGTACCAGCGACGGTCGACGGCCGAACGCTTTGGCGAAAGTGGCGGCCACTGACATCATGCGGTGTGCTCAAGACTGCTTGACGATGCGCGCATAGTAAAAACCGTCTGACTCCTCGTCGCCCGGGAGGATTTGCCGCCCATACTGCGTTGAGCGTCCCCACGTCGACAATGTCACCGGCGCCGTTTTGGCAGCCGGATGGTCTGCATAAAAACGCGCCAACACAGCATCGTTTTCATTGCGCAGAACAGAACAGGTGACGTAGAGCAGTTCGCCACCCGGCTTTAGCCGCGCAAACACGTTGGACAGTAACGAATGCTGGCGACCCCTAAGCTTGGCAGAATCGTCGGCTCGGCGCAGCAGTTTAATATCGGGATGTCGCCGAATAACGCCGCTCCCGGTGCACGGTGCATCGAGCAAAACCCGGTCAAACTCGCCCAATTCGCGGCAGGCGTCTGCGTCGAGCAGGTCGGCACAAACGACCTCGGCGGTGTGGCCTAAACGCTGCAGATTGTCCCGCAAACGCGCCAAACGCGCAGCAGAGTGATCCACGGCGACCACCCGTGCGTCCGACGCCAGCTCCAGCAAATGACCGGTTTTGCCGCCGGGCGCCGCGCACGCGTCCAGAACGCGCTGACCCGGCTGCGGTGCCAAAAGATGCGCCGCGAGCTGGGCCGCCTGATCCTGAACCGTGACGTCACCGTCCATAAACCCCGGCAATTTTGGCACCGGCTGGGGCGGCGTCACTTTGATCGCGCTGGTGATCAGCGCGCCCTCGCCGGTCGTGACGTCTTTCACGTCGGCAAACCGCTTCGCGTAGTCGTCACGCGTGCCGCGCAGTACATTGGCGCGCAACCACATGGGTGCCGGCGCGTTGTTCGCCTCGACGATGGTTTCAAACTCATCGGGCCAGTCGTGGCGCAGTGCTTTGAGCAACCACTTTGGGTGGTTGTAGCGCGCCTCTTCGTTGGATTGGAGTTTCGCGTGTATCTCATCGCGCTCGCGTTGATAGCGGCGCAGTATGGCGTTAGTGAGTCCCGCTGAGCCTTTGAGCTTGAGCACTCGCGCCGCCGCGACGGTTTCGGACACGGCCGCGTGCGGCGCCACGCGCATACGCTCAAGCTGTTCGATGCCGACGATCAAAAGGGCTTCAAGCAAAGGATTAAGTTTTTGGCCGGGCTTGGAGAGCAGTGAACGCACGGCCGCACGATTGTAATAAAAGTGGCGCAACGCTCCGAAACACAGCGCCGCCAGCAAGCCGCGGTCGTCAGCGCGTGACAACGTGTCGCGCGCCCTCTCTAAAGGCCCGTCCAGCGCACTGCCGCGCATCACATCACAGACCACTTGCGCGGCCAGCGCCCGGACCGAGCGCGCCATCAGTCTTGCCCCAGAATACGGCCAGCGCAGTCGCGCGCACGGCTAAACGTATTGGCGGGCGTTGGGCGCCCGCCCGAGATCTGCACTTCGGTCAGTTGGACTGCCCCGTGGCCACAGCTCACCAGCAAACCCTCATCGTTGACCGTGACGTAACCGGGTGGGTGGTCATGTGGCGTCTGCCCGACCGTGCCGGACCACAAACGCAGCTGCGACCCATCCAATGTCGTCTGCGCTACCGGCCAAGGGTTAAACGCGCGAATCTGGTTAACAATGGTTTGCGCGTCCTGCTGCCAGTCGACGGTCGCTTCTGCCTTGGTCAGCTTCGCCGCGTAGGTGCGCATTTCCGGATCCTGCGGTGTTGGCGGCTTGCCCGCCAGGATATCGGGCAACGCGTCAATCAACGCCTCGGCACCAGCGGCTGCCAGACGATCGTGCAACATACCGCCCGTGTCGTCGGCACCAATCGAAATGGGCGTATTGCGCCACAGGGCGCCGGTATCGAGGCCTTCGTCCATGGCCATAATCCCGACGCCAGTAATCGTATCGCCCGCGGCAATGGCGCGTTGAATCGGCGCGGCGCCACGCCAGCGCGGCAACAGGGATGCGTGCACGTTGACGCAACCCAAACGGGGCGCGTCGAGCACTTCAAGCGGCAGGATCAGCCCGTAGGCGACAACAACGAGCAAATCCAGTTCGACGCCAAAGAGCTCTGCCTGCGCTTGCGCATCGCGCAGCGATCGGGGCTGGTAAACCGGCGTAGCGTGATCGAGCGCGCACTGTTTCACCGGACCAGGTGTGATTTTCCGGCCGCGCCCGGAAGGCCGGTCTGGTTGCGTCCAGACGCCAACAACTTGCGCCTCGTTGGCGGCGCTCCACTCATAGAGCGCGTCGAGCGTGGGAACGGAGAAGTCCGGCGTGCCGGCAAAGCCTATGCGCACTGGCGGCGCGTTCAGGCCGCGCCGGACGCGCGGCTGCGGCGGTTTTTCGCCAGACGCTTGCGAATCATCGTGCGCTTGAGATCCGACAAATAGTCCACAAACAGCTTGCCTTCCAGGTGATCCATTTCGTGCTGTACGCAGATGGCCAGCAAACCATCCGCCTCAAGCTCGCACTCCTCACCTTTCTCATTGAGGTGCTTCACGGTGATCGATTCTGCGCGTTTTACCTTGGCGAAGATCTCCGGCACGGACAGGCAACCCTCTTCATGAATGATCTCGCCGTCGGCGCGCACAATCTCGGGGTTGATCAAAACGTGAGGTTGATCACGTTCCTCACTGACGTCTGCGACCAGCATACGGATATGTTTATCGACCTGCGTTGCCGCCAGACCAATGCCCGGCGCGTCGTACATGACCTGCAGCATGTCCGCGGCCAGCGCCGCGATTTGCTCGTCGACCCGCTCAACCGGGACGGCCTTGGTACGCAGCCGTGGGTCGGGGTATTCCAGAATTGTGAGATCGGTCATATCGCGCTACCCGCAGAGTCGTGTATTTTCCAACAAATTGTTGATAAAGTTATGACAAGTCCAAGGAATTACTAAGAGTTACGACCACTTCCGACTGGGTTGATCGCGGTTTGGCAAACGCTTGATCGCGTCGCGTCACAAGTATAACCCAGCCGGGCCCGGTCCCCCATACCTGACCACATCGATCTGAAATTTACGGACGGAACACTGCACATGGCAGCACACCCTACACACGCGCTGCGGCTCGCCGCGCTGACCTGCGTCGCTCTTGGCCTTTCGGCCTGTGGTGGCGGCGGATTCTTCTCGCAACGCGCCGATGAACGCCCGGAGCCGGTACCGATCAGCCAGCCCGGCAAGTATAAAGATGGGGTCGATTTTCCCGTCCGACAACCCTATCCCACCGCTGCTGATGGCGGCGCGCAGATTGTGCAGCAAGGCACCGCGGCCACCCGTCTGCGGCCGGATGCACCGGATCGTTACACCGTTGTGCGCGGCGACACGCTGTGGGACATCTCGGCCCTGTTCCTCAAAGACCCGTGGTACTGGCCCGAAATCTGGCAAGCCAACGATCAAATTGCCAACCCGCACCTCATTTATCCAGGTGATGTCCTGCGCCTGGTCTGGATCGACGGCAAGCCGCAAATTGTGCGCGATGACGGCGGCGACAAGCGGATGGGCCCACAGATTCGGGTCGAATCGCTTGATCAGGCCATCGACACCATTCCGTACGATTCCATTGCCGGATTCCTGTCTCGTCCCACCGTGCTTACCGACGAGCAGCTCAAGGGCATGCCGTACATTCTGGACATCAAGGAAAGCCACCTTGTGGCGGGCTCCGGATTCACAGTCTACGTTCGCGGTACCGATGCGCCGGCAGGCACCCGTTTCAACGTCTTTAACATCGGCGACGAGTATCGCGATCCGGAGACTGGCGACCGTCTAGGGCACGAAGCCCTGTTTGTGGGCACGGCGCGAGTGTTAACCGGCGGCGACGTGGCGCGCGTGCAGCTCATTGAGACCGTGCGCGAAGCGCTGCGCGGCGACCGACTCATGCTCGAAACGGCAAATCCCACGGCAAACTTCGTTCCCCGCCCGCCGGATGTGGTCGTTGATGGCAGCATTCTGTCGGTGGTCGACGGCGTGCAGCTTATCGGCCAGTACCAGATCGTGGTGATCAATCGCGGGTCGCGCGACGGCCTCGAAAGCGGCCAGGTGCTGTCAATCTTTCGCAGCGGAAACACGGCCGTTGACCGTTGGAGCAAACGCCGCGCCTGGGGTATCGGGCCGCGCGAAAAAGTCCAGCTGCCGGATGAGCACGCCGGCGAAATGATGGTCTTCAAGACCGAAGAGAAGCTCAGTTTTGCTCTGGTGATGAGCGCGATTAGTGAAATTCGCGTGGGCGATTCGGTACGCAACCCCATCTAGGCCTCGGATCTACGCTTGGCGTCAGCCAAGTGCTTGAAAAACCCGCTTCTCCGGACCCTCAGTCTTTTTGGTTCGGACAAGCGGGTTTTTTCTGTTCAGCCTGGCCTGAGTCAATCTCGCGCTTTTGGACGATGTAACGAGTTTTCGCACTTGTTGCGCGCCCTGATCGCCCCCAGAATGATCGGGCATGAATCCCGACCTGCCATCCACTGCCGAACTGTCCGCCTGGCTTAACCTCGCCCGTGCGCCCGGCCTTGGCCAGGATCTTGTACAGGCGAGCCGCGAGCACTTCGGCTCGGTCCACGCCATCACTAGCGCCCGCGGCGCCGATCTGCGGCAGATCGGCTTCACCGACAACACCATCGACGCACTGCAACAGCCGGATCGTCAAGCGATCGAGCGCGATCTGCAGTGGCTCGACGCCGACGGCCGCGGCTTGCTCACACTCGACGACCCGCACTACCCAACGCTGTTGCGACGCATTGCCGACCCACCGCTGGTGCTTTACTACGTGGGCAGTCCGGAGCTGTTGGCGTTGCCAGCGCTGGCCATCGTGGGCAGTCGTAACCCGACCGCCAGCGGTCGCGAGACGGCCACCGCGTTTTCCCGTCACCTGGCCGGCGTCGGCTTGTGCATTGTCAGCGGCATGGCCAGCGGTATCGACGGCGCGGCGCACCGCGGGGCACTGGAGGCGAACGGCCACACTGTCGCCGTCTGCGGCACCGGTCTGGATCAAATCTATCCACCGGCGCACCGGGATCTGGCCATCGACATCGCCGCACGTGGTTTGCTCCTGAGCGAATTTGCCGTTGGCGCACCACCACGGCGCAATCACTTTCCGCGGCGTAATCGGATCATCAGTGGCATGTCGGTGGGTACGCTGGTCATTGAGGCCGCCCGCAAAAGCGGCTCGCTGATAACGGCCCAGCAAGCGGTTGAACAAGGCCGTGAGGTGTTTGCCGTTCCCGGATCCATCCATAATCCGCTGGCGCGAGGCTGTCATCAGCTGCTGCGCGAAGGCGCGAAACTGGTTGAGTCGGCAGAAGATATTATGAGCGAGCTGGGTTCTCTGGTCACCGCTAGCACCCACACGCCGACTGAACAGACTGCACCCACTGAGTCGTTCGCCGACGATGACGATTACCGCACACTGTTAAATGCGGTCGATTTCGATCCGACATCCGTAGACACACTAATTAATCGAAGCGGATTGACGCCCGATGCGGTTTCCTCCATGCTCCTGATCTTGGAGCTGCAGGGTCGCGTTAACGCAGTCTCCGGCGGACGTTTTGTCCGAGCTGGTGAGGGGAAAAAAGACCAATGAAAGAATCCGTGCTCGACGTATTAATGTATCTGTTCGAGACATACATCGGAGACGAACTGGAACCTGAGCCAGACCGCAACATTCTGCGGGAAGAACTGGATCGCGCAGGTTTCAACAACCGCACGATCGAGCATGCGCTCGAATGGCTGGATGGCCTTGACGGCGCCGAAAGCGACGACCATCTGGCGCCCAACGATCGCTCCATTCGCGTTTTCAACCGACGTGAACAGGCCCGTCTCGACATCGAATGCCGCGGCTACATTATTTATCTGGAGCAGATTGGGATTTTGTCGGCCAGTCAGCGCGAGTTGGTGCTGGATCGAATCTGGGCACTGGGTGCTCGCGATATCGACATTGAAGACATCAAGTGGGTAGTACTCATGGTGCTGTTCACGCAGCCAGGCCAGGAAGCCGCGTACGCGCGCATGGAAGATCTGGTATTTGAGGATCGCACGGGCGCCATACACTGACGAGCGCGCGATCTTAAGCATAGGGATTGAACAAGCCGCGGTCCTGACCGCGGTTTTTTCGCTTTGGGATAACGAGTAATGGCAAAGAATCTGGTTATCGTCGAATCGCCGGCGAAATCGAAAACCATCGAGAAATACCTGGGCAAGGATTTTAAAGTTCTGGCGTCCTACGGGCACGTCCGCGACTTGATCCCCAAGGAAGGCGCTGTCGATCCCGACAATGCGTTCTCGATGAAGTACGCGGTGATTGAGAAAAACGAACGCCACGTCGACGCCATCATCAAAGCGCTGAAAAAAGCCGATGCGCTTTACCTGGCCACTGACCCGGATCGCGAGGGCGAAGCGATTTCCTGGCATCTGGTGGAACTGCTGCGCGAACGCGGCATTCTCGACGACAAGGAAATTCATCGCGTCGTGTTCCACGAGATCACGAAAAAAGCCATTCGCGAAGCCATTGATAAACCGGCCAGCCTGTCGGGCGATTTGGTTAACGCGCAGCAGGCGCGCCGCGCCCTCGATTACCTGGTGGGCTTCAACCTGTCGCCGCTATTGTGGAAAAAAATTCGCCGCGGGCTGTCCGCGGGTCGCGTTCAGAGCCCGGCGCTGCGCATGATTTGCGAGCGGGAAGCGGAAATTGAAGCGTTCAATCCTCGCGAATACTGGACGGTCGAAGCGGACGTCGCCAAGAAGATGGATAAAGACGTGTCGTCGTTTATCGGCCGTCTCGTCGAATTTCAGGGTGAGAAGCTCGAGCAATTTACCATCACGTCCGAAGACGCGGCCAGTCACGTTGAGAACACCCTCAACAGCGCCGCCAGTGGCAAGCTGCTGGTCGCCAAGATCGACAAGAAGCAACGCCGACGCAGCCCCACCGCACCGTTCACGACCTCAACGCTGCAACAGGAAGCGTCGCGCAAGCTGGGCTTTGGCGCGCAGCGCACGATGCGCACGGCGCAAAAACTCTATGAAGGGATCGACGTCGGCGACGGCGCCACCGGACTGATCACTTATATGCGTACCGACTCGGTGACGCTCGCCGCCGAGGCCATTGCCGAGATTCGCCAGACCATCACCGAGCGCTACGGCGAGGAAAATCTGCCCGACGCCCCGGTGACCTACAAAACCAAGGCCAAAAACGCTCAGGAAGCGCACGAGGCCATTCGCCCGACGTCGGCCCTGCGGGTTCCGAACGGCGATATCAAGAAGGCCCTGACGCCCGATCAGTTCAAGCTCTACGAACTGATCTGGAAGCGCACGGTCGCCTGTCAGATGGTGCCTGCCGTGTTCGACACCGTCGCGATCGATTTGCTGGCCGGCCCGGATGGCGACAAACGCAATCGCTTCCGCGCCAACGGCTCGATTCTGGTCAAACCCGGCTTCATGGCGGTCTACCAGGAAGGCACCAGCGCCAAGAAAGAAGACGACAAGGATCGCATCTTGCCGCCCATGGAAGTGGGCGAGATGATTGATCTGACGGCCATTCGCCCCGAACAGCATTTCACCGAGCCACCGCCGCGCTTTTCGGAAGCGTCGCTAGTCAAAACGCTCGAAGAGTACGGCATCGGACGACCGTCCACGTACGCGAGCATTATTCAGACGCTGCAGTACCGTGAATACGTCGAAATGGACAAGCGTCGGTTTATGCCCACCGATGTCGGCCGCATCGTCAACAAATTCCTGACCCAACATTTCGAGCGCTACGTCGACTACGACTTCACGGCCAAACTCGAAGACGATCTCGACGCCGTCTCGCGCGGCGAAGCCGACTGGGTGCCACTGCTTGACGGGTTCTGGGACCCGTTCATCAAGCTGGTAGAAGACAAGGAGACGTCCGTATCGCGCGACG
This sequence comes from Gammaproteobacteria bacterium, assembly GCA_045107005.1. GTDB lineage: Bacteria > Pseudomonadota > Gammaproteobacteria > Steroidobacterales > JBCCMA01 > JBCCMA01. The sequence goes on along the minus strand of JBGCFP010000021.1, from coordinate 62,346 downwards.
AAGCCGTCGCCGCGCGCGTGCTCGGCACCGACCCCAAAAGCGGCAAGCCGATCAGCGTACGCATGGGACGCTACGGCCCGTTCGTGCAAATCGGCACGCGCGACGACGAAGACAAACCCAAATTCGCCGGACTGCGTCCCGGCCAGAAAATGGATTCGATTGAGCTGGCGGAAGCCATCGAGCTGTTCAAGCTGCCGCGCAAACTCGGCGAAACCGACGAAGGCGAGCCGGTCTCGACCAGCATCGGTCGTTTTGGTCCGTACGTAAAATACGGCTCGAAGTTTGTCTCGATTAAAGAAGACGACCCTTACCCCATCACGCTGGAACGCGCGCTGGAAGTGGTTGCAGAGAAAAAGATCGCCGACGCAAATCGACTGATTCTTGATTTCGAGGAACAGGGCATTCAAGTGCTCAACGGTCGCTACGGACCGTACGTGACCAACAAGGAAAAGAACGCCCGCATTCCCAAAGACGTCGATCCCAAAACGCTGACGCTGGAAGTGTGCATCGAAATGCTTGAGAAAGCCCCGGTTCGCCGCGGCAAGAAAAAGAAAAAAGTGGCGGCGAAAAAGAAAGTCGCTGCGAAGAAAAAAGTGACCAAGAAGAAAAAGGTCACGAAGAAAAAAGCCAAAAAGAAAGTCGCCAAGAAAAAGACGACCAAGAAGAAGACCACAAAGAAAAAAGCGGCGAAGAAGAAAACGTCGAGCTGACGCAGTATCGTTGGCTTGACCAACGGCCGATTCCAGACAGCGTGGTGACGACCACCGTGCCTCGCCAGCTGTCTCTTACGCCCGGGTGAGCGCGACGCCCTCCCGGGGCTCATCGCTGCCAGTGTCCTGATCCGCTAATTCGTTGCATTATTTGGCGGATCAGGACACCGGAGTAACCCTATGGTGATGTGGGAAATTGAGCAGAATGAAACCCTGTAATGCGTGATCTGCCGCGCGGCACGGCGCTGGTGGCGGGCGTCAATCACTACGTCGGCCAGCTCAAGCCGCTCAAAAGCGCGGTGGCCGACGCACAGGCGCTAGCCGCGACACTGCGCGACGCGCACAACTACGACGTCACACTGCTGACCGACGAGGCGGCGAGTGCCCGCGCCTTGATTGCCGCTCTGGAGTCGACCAGCCTGCAAGCCCAGGAGGAAGAACGCCCGTTCCTCTTCTATTTCGCAGGTCACGGCGTTGCACGCGGCGATGGCAATGACGGTCCGCAGGGCTTCTTACTGGGACAAGATGCCGTCGCCACGGAACCCGCGTCCTGGCTCTCGATGACGGCCGTTCGCGCGGCGCTCGAAGCGCTCCCGAGCCGCCATCTGTTGGTGATCCTCGACTGCTGTTTCGCCGGCGCGTTTCGTTGGTCAGCGACGCGCGACTCGAGCCTGGAAACCGAACCCCTCTACGACTCGCAGTTTCAACGCTATCTTAGCGGCACAGCGTGGCAAGCACTGACATCGGCGTCCCACGACGAGCTGGCGCTCGACGTCGCTCCGGGACACGACAACACGCGCGACGGGACCGCCCATGCCGGTCACTCACCGTTTGCCGCAGCGCTGCTGCGCGGTCTGGCCGGCGAAGCCGACACGTCGCGACCGGGGGTGGAACCCGATGGCGTTATAACGGCGACCGAGCTCTACCAGTTCACGTTCGACCTGTTGGTGCCTGACGAGGGCGAATCACACCAGACGCCAGGCATCTGGCCACTGCGCAACGACAACACCGGTCAGTTTGTCTTTCGCAATCCGCTGCAACCACTCAACACGCGAAAGGATCTGCCGCTCAACGACGCCAACAATCCGTGGCTGGGTCTGGCCGCTTATTCGCAGGACGAGGCGCCGCTGTTTTTTGGTCGCGGGCGCTGCGTGAGGGAACTGCTGTCACGAATACGGGACACGTCGGCGTCCAGGCTGATCGCCGTGGTGGGCGCGTCGGGAACGGGCAAATCCAGCGTGGTCAAGGCTGGCGTGCTACCGACGCTTACGAGCGCGGACGACACGTGGACGGTGTGCCACAGCGCACGTCTAGGTCCTGCGCCGCTGCAAGAGCTCGACGCCGCGCGCGTCGAACTGTCTCGTGCTGGCGGAAAAAAACTGCTGCTCATCGACCAGTTCGAAGAACTCTATACGCAGTGCCACGACAACGCCGAGCGCAATGCGTATTTGCGTGCCCTGCGTGACCTTCTCGACCACGGCGACGTCGATAGAGTCGTGCTCACGCTGCGTTCGGATTTCGAGCCCCGTCCGGCACGGCGCGGCGCGCTGAGTGATATCTGGAAAACGAGCCGCTATGTCGTGCCGGCGTTCACCGGCGACGAGTTACGCGAGTGCATTGAAGGCCCGGCCAATGCACGCGCCGTGTATTTTGAACCGGCAAATCTGGTCGCTACGCTGGTCGATGAAGTCATGGCGATGCCCGGCGCGCTGCCCATGCTGTCGTTCGCCCTGGCCGAAATGTACCGCCAGGCACAAGCACGTCGACGACAAAGCGGTGCCCACGATCGGGCGCTGACCGACGCCGATTATGCCGCCAGCGGCGGCGTTGTCGGCGCGCTGCACCGCCGCGCCAACGAGCTGTACAAGGGTCGATCCGACGCAGAACAAACCACCATTCGACGGCTGTTTTTGCGCATGACCGCGCAAGACGGCGCACGCCTGAGCCGTCGACGCGTAACGCGAGCCGAACTCAATTTCGACGCACCGGACTCGGATACACAGCGGCAGGTGGACTCACTGGTTGACCAATACGTTCAGGCGCGCCTGCTGGTCGCTGAGGCCGATACGCTCGAACCAGCCCACGACGCGCTGATCGTCGCGTGGGAGAGACTGCAGCAGTGGCTCAGCGATGCCGGCCCGCAGACGCTGGTGCGCGCAACCTGGCGCGGGGCAAGCGATTGGCACGCCAGTCAGCGCGCTCGCGGGACCACCTGGCACGACGACCCACGGCTCGCGCAAGCGCGCAGCGAACTTGATCAATTTAATCTGCTGGAGCGTGAGTTTGTGCTGACCAGCGTCGCAGTGCGCCAGTCACGTTTTCGTCGGTTGGTCGCCGGTGCGGTTCTGACTGTCGCTGTTATTGCCGGCGCTGCGATTGTTGCCCTGATCCAACGCCAAGCCGCCGTCGAGCAACAGGCCATCGCCGAACAGCAGCGCGATCGTGCCACCGCGAGCGCGCTGCAAGCGAACGCGCAGGCACAATCCAATCCATTCGTGCGCGCACGCCTGATGCATGAAATCAGCGCCCGCGGATTGCCGCCTCCAGCGCGCGCAGCCGAGATTGCGCGCACAGCCATTACCGACATGCTTGGCCGTGCGCCGAGTGTGGAAGCAAACTGGGGGGGCTACGATGTGCGTCGCGATGTCGGGTCCAATTACATCGCGGTGCAAACGCTCCGGTACGACACGCGCAACCGCCAGCTGTTTGTGTGGAACAGCTGGGCCAACGAACCGCGTGATTTTCTCCCGCTGCAACCGGACGACGACACGGACCGCGGCGCCTGGGAAGACCGCGCGACGACGCGACTCCACAAGACCCATTATTTAGATAATCAACGCTCGGTGGCGGCGCGTTTGCAGGGCGGCGGACTCGCCTACTGGCCCGACGGACAGAAAGAAACGCCGCGTCTGGACATGAAGCAAGGCGTTACCGATGTCGCGGCCGACGCAACCGGATCGGCGGTGTTGGTGGCACAGGATGGTAGAGCCCGCCTGCTACGTCTCGACGCTAATGGTGTTGCCAGTTCAGAGCAACTGGGTGCGCAATCGTCGGGCATCATCAGTGTGGCGCTGGATAGAACGGCGCATAACGCCGTGACCGGTACGCTCGACGGGCAGGTGCAAGTCTGGGATATCGCATCGCGTCGTTTGCGTGCAACACGCGCTTTGAGTTCAGCGGTGACGCACGTCGCGATTGGTGAGCGCACGGGGCTGGTGGTCGCCGCCAACGACAAAGGCGAGCTCGCCGCATGGCAGGCCGATGGACCGGACAATCCGATCTGGACCGGCCGCTGCGGCAACCGTGTTGCGTCCGTGACCATCTCCCCGGGCGAGCAGATTATTGGCGCGGTGTGCGCGGGCGAGGCCTATCTGTGGCGCACCGATCAGTCCGGCACAGGTCATCGCGTGGCGCGGCCGGACGACGCCAGTCTCGACCGAGTGCGGATCGTACTGTGGCCCGGATCGTTCGAGCACGATGGACTGTGGCTGCTGGGTTTCAGCGCCACTCAATTTATCCAGGCCTGGCCGGTCATGACGGCCGCGGCTACGGAACCCGACACCACAGCTTCCGCTGCCGTCAGCCAGAGCTTCCGGCTGGCGTCCACCGAGCCGTACGGCAACACCGTGAACGTGACGAGCGACGACGGTGCCAATGCACGTGAGTTCTCGCTTGGGACACCAATTTGTTCCGCGCAGGTGGTCGGCGAACAGCTGTTGTTGCGCGGCGCAAACGGACGCGTTGAAGTTCGCGCTATCGCATCCGGTGCGGTCCTGGCGGCAATGGATGCCATCGACAGGGCAACGCTGACCGCGGCGGGTCAGTTAGTCGGCTTTCGCGTCGCACACATCGACGAGCCCATGGACGGTTCGTCGCCAGGAGGCGCCACAACCTGCGCCCCGTATTGGGATCGCTTTGAGGAGTCGAGCGTTACTGAGACGCACGTGCGTCTGGCCGATTTGATCTCCGGCCGTTCTCTCGAGGCCGTTGCAAAAATGTCGAACATGAGTTGGCCGGACACCTTTGAGGTCGTCACCAATATCGATGGCCAGTACTTGCTGGCGGTCATTGATGACGGAGGCTTTTTCTCTTCGCTGTTGTTCAACTTGCGCTCAACCGAGGAAGCCACGACGCAGCGCATCAGCGGACAGTTGTTTCGCCACGCTGCGTTCAGCCCCGATGGCGAGCAACTGCTCATTGCGGCCGACCGCATGAATCCCAACATCTTCCACGATGATCCAAAGCTGTACGCGACGTCTTCGGTAGCCCAACCGTGGCGCGTGCTCAAAGGTCAGGACTTCGTGCGCCACGCCGCATTCAGTTCGGATGGCCAGAGCCTGGTAACAATCGACTGCTACGGCGATGCTTACGTTTGGAACACTGACGGCAGCGGCGATCCGATCATCGTACGCACACAGGGCAAAGACAGTCCGCCCATATGCGGGCCAGGCCTGCCTGACGACACGCCGTCGCGCCAGCCGCGCGCGTTTTTCTCCGCCGACGGAAACCATCTGTTCACGCAGCTGGGCGACGCCGATGTTCAGCGCTGGCCAATTCGTTTTAGCGCTCTGAACACGTCCCTGGAAGGGGGTGGCTACTTGTGTCTGACGGCGCAACAGCGCGAACAGTTTTTTGGGGAATCACTGACGGTTGCTCGAGCCGCTTACGATCAGTGCATGCTCGATCTGGGTATTGATCTGGCCTATTGACCAGCAATACGGTCAGCCGTTTATCGCTCTAGACCCAGCGCCGCACCGCCTGACAGTACTGTTGATAGTCGTCGCCGAATTTTTCGGCAAGCACTAGCTCCTCCGGGCGGATCTGACTGCGGTTGATGATCCAGACAAACAAAGCCGGGAAAACCACATTGAGCGGCTGCGCCAGCCATAGAGCCCAGCCACACAGCATCAACAGCATGCCCAGATACATCGGATTGCGCGAGTAGCGAAACATGCCCACGGTCACGAGCCTCTCGGTGCGCTGGGGCGCGAGCGGGTTAATGGTCGTGCGCGCACTGAAAAAGGCCAACACGGACACCGCGTCGATGAAAAACCCGAACCCGGCAAACAGCCCGGCCACCACTCCTCTGAACGGCAACACCAACGACGGCACCGGGGCCAGTTGAGCGACGACCCACATTGCCACGGCGATCGCGATGCCGATCAGCGGCGGTGGCACTTTTGGTCGTGCGCTAGCCACCGTATTCACGCTCCACTTTGGCGATCCGAACCCGGTACTGTGTGTACCACTGCTCCCGACCCAGGCGTTGAGCTTCGGCGTGCACGGAGTGCTGGCGCCAACGCTCGATGCACTCGAGATCGCGCCAGTAACACAGCGTCAGGCCAACGCCATCCCGAGCTGACTCCATACCCAGGAACCCGTCCTGCTCAGCGGACAAGCGCGCCATGGTCTCGGCCATATCGTCGTAGCCGTTGTCGCCGTTGGTGCGCAACGAAGTAAAAATAGTGACGTAGTAAGGCGGTTTCGGCGTACGGGCTATCGGGTCCATCGCAGCGGGCTCCGGATGTGAACGGACGCTAATCCTGAGATAATCTTGCCCTGATGTCGAACTATGTCGGTCTTTCATGAGCAGCGCCCGCTTTATCGCGTGGCGCGCAGCGCGCGTCGTGGCGCGCGGCGGTGTCATTGCGCACCCGACCGAGGGCGTGTTTGGCCTGGCCTGCGATCCTCTGTGTGACACGGCCATTCGCCGGATACTCGCGATCAAGCGCCGCGAGGCGGACAAAGGACTCATTTTGCTCGCGCACGACTGGTCCGCCGCTGCCCCGTACTGCGCCGATCTCGACGGAAAAACGCTCGATCGACTGGGCGCGCACTGGCCCGGGCACACGACCTTCATTGTGCCGGCGGCTGCGCATCTGAACCCACTGCTGACCGGCGGTCGCGACACGCTCGCGGTCCGGGTCACTGACCACCCTTTTTCACAGCTGCTGTGCAAAACGCTCGGTCATCCCATCGTGTCGACCAGCGCCAATCGCGGCGGGCGCCCAGCGGCACGCTGCGCACAAACCGTGCGGCGCGCGCTCGGCGCCGATCTGGACCTGATTGTCAGCGGACCGCTAGGCGGGGCTCCCGGGCCGAGCGAAATTCGCGATGCGCTGAGTGACCGCGTGCTGCGACCCGGCGCTTAGTGTCCGCCCCGAAGCCACACGAAGAGGACCAACTCCCGTGACTCGCCACGAACGCATTCATTACATCGAACTACCCGCTCGTGATCTCGAAGCGGCGCAGGCCTTCTACGGCAAAGTCTTCGGCTGGACGTTCGAGTCCTACGGTCCCGAATACCTGGCGTTTCATGACGGCGGTATGGACGGCGGCTTCTACAAGGCCGACCTGCACGCTCGCTGCGATCGCGGCTCGGCGCTGGTCATCCTCTACTCCGACGATCTTGAAGCCACGTTGGCAAAAGTGGAAAACGGCGGTGGCACGATTCTGCAAGCCATCTTCAGTTTTCCCGGCGGCCGACGCTTCCACTTCGCCGACCCCAATGACAATGAACTCGCCGTTTGGCAGGAAGTTGCCGAGTAGGCGTTTTACGCCGCAGACGGCGGCCCAGGAAAAAATGCGTTGGTGCGCTCAATGTAGTCGGCGTACTTGGGACGACGCTCGCCGATGTCTTTTTCCAGCAGTGCAACGCCGGACACTTTGAGCAAAAAGAAGCTCATGATGACCGGCCCGGGCAACGCCCACCACGCGCCGGCGCCCAGTGCAATGACGTACAGACCCCACCACACGGTGAAGTCACCGAAGTAATTGGGATGCCGCGTGTACCGCCATAAGCCGCGGTCCATCACTTTGCCCCGGTTACCCGGATCGGCCTTGAAGCGCGCCAGTTGCCAGTCACCCACCGCCTCGAAATACAGTCCAACGGCAAATATCCCCGTCCCCATCCAATCAAGGAGACCCAAGGGGGTGGTACTGTGCGCAGCGCCCAGTAGCGGCAACGACACCACCCACGCAATCGCCGCCTGGAGGAGAAACACAATGTAGACGCTCTGCCACGCGAAGGACTTGCCGCGTTTTTTCCGCATCGCCTGATAGCGGTGATCTTCCTCGTCACCCCAGTTGCGCCAGGTAATGTAGATAAACAGCCGTAGCGCCCAGAGGCAAACCAGAAACAATACCAGTGTCGCGCGCGGACCAAAGCCGGCGTGCAGTGCGTAGACACCGGCGCCAAGGGCAAAGAATAAGGACCAGATGCTGTCGACAATACTCACGTCGCGCTTGATCAAACTCAAAAGCCAAACCGCAACAGCGACGACGCACATCGCGCCAAGACCGGTAAACCAGGATTGCCAGATCGTCATCTTTGAGTGCGCCCAGAAAACTACAAGACCGCCAGTCTATTTGGCCACGTTTCGCAACGTGTACCGGAATGTAACGCGACGGTCACGATACGAATTGAAACACAACCATACACTGTCGACACGCGCACGAGCCTGGTGCTGGGTACCCTCCTGCCTCATAGTTTGATTAACACAGAGGATTTGACCATGACTCGCTTCACCAAACTCGCTCGCCAGTCTTTGCTGTTTGCTCCGCTCGCTTTGTTCGCACTGATCGCCAACGCCGGTCACCATGAGAAAGGCGAAATGCACGCAATGAACAAGGACATTATCGACGTCGCTGTCGGCGCCGGTCAGTTCAATACGCTGGCAGCAGCCCTGACCGCAGCCGGCCTGGTCGACACGCTCAAGGGCGACGGTCCGTTCACGGTCTTCGCGCCCACGGACGACGCGTTCGCCAAGCTGCCCAAAGGCACGGTTGAAGATCTGCTGAAACCGGAAAACAAGGACAAGCTGACGGCCATTCTGACCTACCACGTAGTGGCCGGAAAGGTGATGGCGAAGGACGTGGTCAAACTGACCGAAGCGACCACTGTCAACGGCGCGACTGCTGCGATCAAGGTCAAGGACGGCGGCGTGATGGTTGATGGTGCCAACGTCGTCAAGACGGACATCAAAGCCAGCAACGGTGTCATTCACGTCATCGACTCGGTAATTATCCCCGAGTAAGCGGTTCTCAACGCGACGTTTGCGCAGCCGCCCCCTCCCGGGGCGGCTTCTTTCGTGGGCTTGAACCGAGGTCCGCGCTACACTCGAGGTCTGGACTTGTCGCGCACGGCGCCGTTTGCGAAGACTTTGACTGTCAAAACTGCACTGCTAACACTCGGGCGCCTGCCCAAAGCGCTGGAATTGACGCGTGGTCTGCATCGCGCAGGCGTACGCGTGATTGTCGCCGAACCGTTCGGCTGGCACGTGTGCCGTCCGTCGCGCAGTGTCGATCTGTGTGTCGCCCTCCCCGCGCCCAATGTCGATCCTGAGGGCTACGCTGACGCTCTGTGCAACACGATCGAGCGCGAGAACGTCGATCTGGTCATCCCGGTGTCCGAGGAAGCGATTCACGCGCTGAACGTGCGCGAACGCGTCAGCGCAAGCTTCTATTCACCGGATCGCGACATCATCCTGCGGCTGCACGACAAGCTGCATTTCTCGCGCACGGCGCGCGCACTGGGCTTGAGCGTGCCCCCGACCTATCCGGTCGACACCGATGAAGCGCGTTTGCTCGTACGCAACAGTGCGGTGATCGTCAAGCCAAGTCACGGCTGCTCCGGCGTTGGCGTGGAGAAATTCGATCGCTTTACCACACTTCCCAAGATGCCCGGTGGGATCGCGCAGACGTTTATTAGAGGCCGTCACGTGAGCACGTTTTCGGTCGCTCACGAAGGCCGAACTCGGGTCACGGCGATGTATGAGGGCACCCTGATGTCCGGCACCGTGGCCGTATGTTTTCGTCGCGTACGCGAGCTGCCTGCCGTTGAAAACTGGGTGCGTGAGTTTATCGAACGTCAGTCGCTAAGCGGCTTCATGTCATTCGATTTCATCGTCGATGACGACGGCACCGCGTGGGCAATCGAGTGCAACCCGCGTGTGACCAGCGGCATCCATTTCTTGCGCGCCGACGACCTGGCCTGCGCTGTTCTTAATCCTGACGCGACCGACGACATCCGGTTTCGCGAGCAGGAGCACTTCGGGCAGTTCTATCCGGCACTGACCGAGACGTACAAATATTTTTTCGAACCAAGCGAGTTCGCACGTCACTTCCGCACGCTGTGGAATGCCAACGATGTGGTATTCGACCGCACCGACCCGCTGCCCTTTTTCATGATGACGCCGGCGTCATGGCCCATCCTGCGCCAGACGATATTCCAGGGCCGCAGTTTTGGCGAAGCGGCCACTCACGACATCGCGTGGCAGGGCACCGATTAGCGCCGCGTAAACCGGCACATGATCTGCTCCGCCGGACGCGTAGTCAGACGCGCAATCGGTCGGACTTTCGACGCGTCGAGCACAGAAAAATCGTAGCGACGGGCGAGCCGCGCCAAAATGAGCGTCGCTTCAATCGTGGCGAAGGCTTTGCCAACACAGACTCGTGGTCCGACGCCAAAGGGCAGGTACGCGCCGGGCACCAGTTCACCCTGCCGCTCCTTGGAGAAACGGTCCGGGTCGAACGCGTGGGGCTTGATCCACAGATCGTGATGCCGATGGATTGTCCACGGTGAAATCATGATCATGGCGCCGCGCTTGACCTTGTAGCGACCAATCTTCGTGTCTTGTGCCGCCAGCCGTGGAATAAACGTGATCGGCGGATACAGCCGAAGCGTTTCGCGAAACACGTTGCGCGTGAAACTCAGGCGCTTGATGTGCTCGAATTCGATGGGCGCATCACCAACGGTCTCGGCCACTTCGGCGCGAATTCGCTCCAGAATCGGCGGCTGCGTGGAAAGAATAAAGAACGCCCACGTCAACACACTTGCCGTGGTCTCATGACCGGCCAGGAAGAAAACGCCCAGCTGATCAATTAGCTCTTTGCGTGAGAACGGCGCACCGGTGTTTTGATCGCGCGCCTCCATCACCGCGCGAGCAATGTCCTCATGCGGGCACGACGCGCCAGAGCCATGCTGATCCACCAGCTCGCCCAAGTGGCGACGAATGCGCTCGCAGGCCTCAAGCACCGGCGCGGGCTGCGGCACGGGCGTGAACGCCGGCTCAAAGATCAGGCGGCGCAGCTCAACCTGGGCCACTTCGCGCTCGAAAATGGTGAACGCATCAAACACTTCCCGCGCGGTGCTCGACGCGAGTTGGGTCGAAAACACCGTACGGCAAATCACGTCAGCGGTCAGCTCGCTCATTGCCAGATCCAGCGAGCGCGGATCACCCCCCTCGCGATCCAAACGCGCCTCGTAGTCATCCACCGCGGCGGTCATGGACGCAAACGCGGTATTAATGCGCATGTGCGAGAACGCCGGGTCGACCATGTCGCGCTGACGGCGCCACAGATCGCCACTGGAAACGAAAATCGAATCGCCCACCAGCGGCGCCAGTGCGCCGACCATCAGATCATTCTTGGGATAAATGCCGGTCGGATCGGTCAGAATCGTGCGACACACGTCCGGCTTGTTGATCAGCAGAATGGTACGCCGCGAGTAGCCGAGCTTGCCGATTTCCATCCGATAAGCCGCCGCTGGCAGCAGGCTCAGCAGATCACCGCCGCCACGCCACATTGTGCGCAGCAGAGCAGCGATGGGCCACAGAGGTTGAGGACGAGGTGGAACGTACACGATGGAGCGGGATATCATTTAAAGCGTCCCGCCATTAGAACATAATGATTGCATGACCAGCGTTCAGATTTTCCACAGTTTGGTCTCCGTACACATCGTGACCGGGGCATTAGGTCTGGTCATCTTCTGGGTGCCCATCGTTGCGCGCAAAGGCGGCGCATCTCACAGAGTGTGGGGCACGCGATTCGTCTGGCTCATGCTGATCACCGGCACGGTAGCGGTAGGCATCAGCAGCTCAACCATCGCGGCGCCCGTGGCCACGCACCCGCATTTGATGACCCACCCGGACTTTGGCTCCGCCGACATCATTCGCGGCATTTTTGGCTGGATGATGCTGTATCTGGCCATATTGACGGTCAACCTTGCCTGGTACGGTCGCCTGTGCATTCTGCACAAACGCCAACACGCGCGGCATCGAAGCTGGGATAACCTGGCCCTGCAGGCCATTTTGACGATCGCTTCGGCCAATTGTTTGTGGCAAGGCTATCGCATCGAACAGCCGCTGATGATGGGCATTTCGATGGTGGGTTTTGCCACCGTTGCGACGAACCTGCACTTTCTCTATCGCCGCAAGCCCGGGCCGCTGGACTGGCAGCTCGAACACATCAAGGCGCTGGTCGGCGCCGGTATATCGGTCTACACCGCATTCTTCGCGTTTGGCGCCGTGCGCTACGTGCCGGCGCTCGCGCTCACGCCCATTCTTTGGTCGGTGCCGTTGATCACCGGGCTGATTCTGATCATTTACCATCAGTACAAGGTTCGTCAGCGCCTGAAACGACGGCTCGCATGAGCGCGCAACACGCGGTCGTCGTGGGTGCCGGCATGGGCGGGCTGGCAGCAGCGGTGGATCTGGCTGCCCGCGGGTTTCGCGTAACGGTCATCGAACGCGGCGCCGAGCCGGGCGGCAAAATGCGCCAGGTCGCGGTTAACGGCGGCGGCATTGATGCCGGCCCGACCGTCTTTACGATGCGCTGGATTTTTGAAGGCCTGTTCGCGGCTGCGGGCACGCGGATCGAGGACCACTTGTCGCTGACGCCGGCGCGTATTCTGGCGCGACACGGCTGGCAGGATGGCTCGACGCTCGATTTGTTTGCGGACGTCGACGAATCGATCGCTGCCATCGAGGCCTTTGCCGGTCCGCAAGAGGCGCAGGGCTACCGCGATTTTTGCGCTCGCAGTGGCGACGTATTCGGCGCGCTGAAAGAATCGTTCATCGCCGCTCAAAGGCCGAGCGTTGTCTCACTGATGGGCCGCATGGGGCTGTCGAATATGCCGGTCATGCTGCGCACGGCACCAACCCAAACCCTGTGGGGCGCTCTCGGTCAGCACTTCCAGGATCCGCGTTTGCGCCAGCTGTTTGGCCGCTATGCGACGTACTGCGGATCGTCGCCGATGCTCGCACCCGCCACACTAATGCTCGTGGCGCACGTCGAACAGGACGGCGTGTGGCAGGTCGACGGCGGCATGATCGAAGTGGCGCGGGCCATGCAAAAGATTGGCGAATCGCACGGCGTTGAGTACGCGTTCGATACAACCGTGGCTGATATCCGTGTCGACGGTGATCGCGTAAGCGGCGTCACACTCGATGGCGGCGAGACGCTCAGCGCGGATGCGGTCGTGTTCAACGGCGACACCAATGCGCTCGCGAGGGGCATGCTGGGACCGGCAGTGGCCGGCGCCGTCACACCGACAACGGTGGCGCAGCGGTCGCTGTCGGCGATCACCTGGTGCACGTCAGCAATGCCCGACGGATTTGATCTGACGCATCACAACGTGTTTTTCGGCGACGACTACGGCGACGAGTTCGACGCGGTATTTAAACGACGAGACATCACAGAAAAACCCACCGTGTACCTTTGCGCGCAAGATCGCACTGGCGACGCAACGCCGACTGGCGATGAACGTATGTTGCTGTTGGTCAACGCCCCGGCCGACGGCGATCGCGAACCGTTTGACGACGACTATGTCGCCGGCATCAGGGGGCGCGCGCGTGAGGTGATGGCCGGTTGCGGGCTGACACTCAAAGAAACGGAAACGGTTGCGACGACGCCTGGCGGATTTAACGGTCTTTTCCCCGCGACCGGCGGCGCACTCTACGGGCGTGCCACGCACGGCGCATTCGCGACGTTTGGGCGCCCGGGCGCGACAACGAAAGTAGACGGGCTGTTTGTCGCCGGCGGCTCAGCCCATCCCGGGCCGGGCATTCCGATGGCGACCATGTCCGGTCGCCTGGCGGCCGAGAAGGCCGCAGACTTTCTGAGAAAAGCGAGCTAGTTTTGGGCGCTCGCGGCCACGGCCGGCGCATCGGGGATCAGACGCTCGATCACTTTGGCTGACGACAATACGCCCGGCATACCGGCACCCGGGTGCGTGCCCGCACCGACCAGATACAGGCCGTCGAGCTCTTCGCTTAGGTTATGCGGCCGGAACCAGGCGCTCTGCAGGAGCTGAGGCTCGAGCGCGAATGCCGCTCCGTTTTCCGAGAGCAAACGATCCTGAAAATCCTGCGGCGTCAGCATATGCGACGTCACGAGCGATTCGCCCAGACCTGGCAGCACCGTTTCCTCCAACCGCTTCTGCACACGCAAACGATAGCTTTCGGCCTCCTGCTTCCAATCGGTACCGCTCGCCAGATGGGGCACCGGTGACAGGACGTAAAACGAGTCGCATCCCGGTGGCGCGAGAGACGGGTCAGCGTAAGTGGGTCGATGCAAGTAAAGACTGCAGTCGGGTGCGAGCTTTTTGCGCTTGAAGATGTCGGTCAACAAGTCGCGGTAACGCGGGCCCAATACCATCGTGTGGTGATAGACATCGTCGAAGCGCCGGTTCGTGCCGAAGTACCAGACGAACAGACTCATCGAATACTTGCCCCGTGCGATTTTCTTGTCTTTCCAGCGTTTGCGCGGATGTTCTGACAACAGCTTGCCGTAAGTCCATGCCGGATCGGCGTTGGACACCACTAGATCCGCGCCGATGCGTTCACCGTCGGCCAGTCGAACGCCGCTCGCGCGATTGTTGGTCGCTTCGATTTGCGCGACTTCCGAGTCGTAGCGAATGCTCCCGCCCTGCCCTTCGATCAAATCAATCAGACCGGTAACCAGTGACCCGGTGCCGCCTTCGGCGTAGTGCACGCCGTACTTGCTTTCCAAGTGTGCGATCAAGCAGTAGTAAGACGTCGTCGTAAACGGATTGCCGCCAATCAACAACGGATGAAACGTGAACGCAATTTTGAGGCGGTCGTCTTTGAAAAAGCCCTTGACCCGGTTGTAGACCGAGCGCTGGCCGCCGTGCCGCACCAAATCCGCCAGCGTGCGCAACGTAAACAGAAAGCTGTGGAACGGCCGATCGGCAAGCTCGGCGAATGCGGTTTGGAAGATGCGCCCGCTCATGGCCATGAACTTGCGATAGCCTTCCACGTCGTCGGGATTAAAGCGCGCGATTTCCGCTTCCATGCGCTCGGCGTCGCCGGTGTAGTTGAACACCGATCCGTCGTCGAACCGAATCTTGTAGTAGGGATCGCAGGGCTTGACCGTCACGTGGTCTTCCATGCGCTTGCCGCACAAAGTCCAGAGTTCTTCGAACAGATAGGGCGCGGTGATGATCGTAGGTCCGGCGTCAAACGTGTAGCCGTCCTGGTGGTAGGTGTAGGCGCGGCCGCCGGGCGCATCGAGGCGCTCAAGCACGGTCGTCCGATAGCCTTTCGCTCCCAGCCTGACCGCCGCCGACAAACCGCCAAACCCACTGCCAATGATTACCGCGTGTGGGCGCTCATCAGGCGGCTGGGCTGGCGCTATCGATTCGAGTGTTCGGGCCGTTTCAGACATACGCTACTCCGCAGGAAAAGACTCAGGCTACCCGCCCAATGGTAACGGAACGGATGGGCGTGCGCTTTGACTATATTCGGAGCGCGCTTCAACCAGGATGCGCGCAAAGTAGCGTGAGCGGCTCCGCCTGCATCTCGGGGCGGGTAGACCGGAGAGGGGGGATCAGACAGAGCGGCTCGCGCAGGGGACTGAGTTCAGAACGTCGTTAGTCCGTTGCTTTGGGGCGCCAGCGATACGTTGCGCGTCGCGGCCTGCTGTAAATCGCGCACGGCCTGCTCGCCGAGAACCGTTTTAAGCAGGTCTCCGACAGTGCAGTGGGCCTCAATGTCGTGGCGCAAGTGTTTCTCGGTATTGATCAGATAGCTGTTGCGGCGACCGTCTTTGACCCGCACCACAATGCCCGCTTCGTCGAGCTGAGTGACCAGTCGTACCGCCGTGCGTTCGGTGATACCAACGTGATCGGCCACGTCTCGCAGGCGCATGTGCGAGTCCTTGGCCAGACAGATCACCACATGGGCGTAGTTACTCAGGAAGGTCCACTCGTTGGCAGCCTCGCTCATTACCTCAAACTCCGATTCAAAGGGGAGCGAAATAATAGGCGATTTAAAACCGGATAACAATATCCTGAGTTTGTTATCTACCCTCTAACCTGCCCAGTGCCTGCGACGACATATTTGTAACTGGTCAGCTGCTCAACCCCGACCGGCCCGCGCGCGTGAAGTTTGCCGGTGGAAATGCCAATTTCCGCGCCCATTCCGAATTCGCCACCGTCCGCAAACTGCGTGGAAGCATTATGTAGAACAATGGCGCTATCGACCCCGGCAAGAAACGCAGCAGCTTGCGCCTCATCACCGGTCACAATGGCCTCGGTATGGCCCGATCCATAGCGGGCGATGTGCGCGACTGCGCCAGCCACGCCGTCCACGGGCGCTGCGCTGATAATGGCATCGAGATATTCCGTCGACCAGTCCGCCTCGGTTACCGGTTGCAGTCGCGAATCCAGAGCCCTCAGCGCCGCGTGCGCCCGGACCTCGCAACCGGCATCGAGCAGCGCGCCTATCACGTCTCTCTGTAGTGCCTCGCTCGCCGCGCTGTCGAGCAACAGCGTCTCCGCCGCGCCGCAAATGCCGGTTCGACGAAGTTTGGCGTCGAGCACAATGGCACGGGCCATGTCCGGATCGGCGTTGGCATCAATGTAGACGTGACACAAACCTTCCAGGTGGCCAATGACCGGAACGCGGGCATCCGCCTGCACCCGGGCAATCAGGCTGCGCCCCCCGCGCGGCACGATCACATCCACGGCTTGATTCAATCCGCTCAGCAGCAGCCCGACGGCAGCGCGATCGGTGGTCGGCACCATTTGCACGGCGTCCACCGGCAGTCCGGCGTCGGCCAGCCCCTGACGCAAGCACGCAACGATCGCCGACGACGACTTGAGGCTTTCCGACCCGCCGCGCAAGATCGCCGCGTTACCCGATTTCAGACACAGCGCACCAGCATCCGCGGTGACGTTCGGGCGCGACTCGTAAATGATTCCAATCACCCCCAGTGGAACCCGCACGCGTCGGATGCGCAGCCCGTTCGGTCGCGTCCAGTCGGCGATAGTCTGGCCCACCGGATCGTTCAAGCGTGCGATGGCTTCGATGCCCTGCGCCATCGCCCGGACCCGGGCCCCATCGAGCGCCAATCGATCCAGCATCGACGGCGCCAGCCCGCCTTGCGTAGCGGCTTCAACATCTTGAGCATTGGCCCTGAGAATGTGCTCGCTGTTGCGACGCAAGTGCGCGGCCATGTGTTCGAGCGCCGCATTCTTCGTTTCGGCGGTCGCTTGAGCGAGTGCACGGCTCGCCGCGCGGGCGCGCTCGCCCATCGCCAACAGCGTGGCGTTTAAGTCAGTGTTGGTCATTCTTCCGGGTCGGTCAGTAGCACCAGATCGTTACGATGAATTAACTCCGGTCGCCCGGAGTACCCCAACAGCGTCGCGATGCGCTCGCCTCGCTGCCCGCGTATTTTGTGGCTGTCACGTGCCGCGTAAGCGCACAGGCCTACGGCCACGATGACGCCGGCAGACGTGATCACGCTCACCGCATCGCCGCGCTCGAACTGGCCGTTGACCTCCGTGACACCCGCGGCCAGCAGCGACTTGCCCGCGCGCAGCGCGGTGGCGGCGCCATCATCAATGCTCAGCGTACCGCGCCGGGACAGAGAGCCGGCGATCCACTGTTTGCGCGCTGACGCCGGCGTGCCGCTGGCAGCGAAGCGCGTGTGCCGTGCGCCGTCGCGCAGGGCCTGCAGAGGCCGGTGCACTCGCCCGTCAGCCACCAAAACTTCGCAACCGGCTGCGACGGCAATACGCGCGGCGAGCACTTTCGTGCGCATGCCACCGGTGCCGACGCTGGAACTCGCGTCCCCCGCCATCGCGTCCGTTTCCTCGGTGATGTCGTCGACCACCGGCACGTGACGAGCGCCCGCGTCTCTTTCCGGGTCCGCGCTGTACAGCCCGTCGACATCCGACAGCAAAATCAGGCGCTGCGCACCAACCATTTGCGCCACTCGCGCGGCCAGGCGATCGTTGTCGCCGTAGCGGATTTCCTCCGTTGCCACCGTGTCGTTCTCATTGACGATGGGCACAGCGCCAAGCTTGAGCAGCGTCTCGACCGTCCGCCTCGCGTTCAAATAGCGCCCCCGCGATTCAGTGTCGTTTAGCGTTAGCAGCAGCTGCGCCACACGCAGGTCGACGAGCTCGAACGCTCGCTGCCACGCGTGCGCCAACCGAATTTGCCCGCTGGCAGCAGCCGCTTGACTCTCGTCAAGCCGCAAGACGCCCGTCGGCAAGCCAAGACCTCGACGCCCCATGGCGATCGCGCCTGATGACACGATCAGGACCTCGACCCCGTCGGTGCGCAGTGCCGCGACGTCGGCCACAAGGCCCGCCAGCCATTGTTCGCGCAATCCGCCCGCCTGCTCATCGACCAGCAGAGACGAGCCAATCTTGATGACAACGCGTGATGCTCGTTCAAGCATTACAAGGAGTGATTTCCGATCATCGGGCCATGCTATCAGTTCAGCCTCGCGGGGCAACGCGTGCGTGGACGCCCGCACACCGAGTGTTACAAAATAGCGGCCCCGAATTCGCTAATGTGCCCAGCATGAACTCAACACCTGAACACGCAAAAAGCGCCAGCGTCGACCAACGCGAGGTGGCGTACTACGCCAATCTGGCCAGCACCTGGTGGGACCCGACCGGTCCATTCTGGCCTTTGCATCGTCTCAATGTCTTGCGCACTTCGTGGTTACGCGATCAGATTATGGCGCACTTTGATCTGCAGGCCGGCGACGCGCCGTTGGCGGGATTACGGGTACTGGATGTCGGTTGCGGCGGTGGCATTCTGTCCGAATCCATGGCCGCTCTTGGCGCTGACGTTCACGGCATCGACGTAGTGGAAAAGAACATTGCCATCGCGAGCGCACACGAATCGACGTTCGCTGTGAACTACACGTGCACCACCGCCGAGGCGATGGCGGCGGCGGCCCAGCGCTACGACGTGGTGTTGAACATGGAAGTGGTCGAACACGTCAGTGACATCGACGGCTTTATGGCCGCGTGCTGCGCACTGGTGCGACCAGGTGGGCTGATGTTTCTTGCCACGCTGAACCGCACGCCCAAGTCGTGGCTGTTTGGCATTATTGGTGCGGAGTACGTGATGCGCTGGCTACCTCGCGGCACGCATCGCTGGCAACTGTTTCGCACGCCAGACGAAATGACGACGCTGCTGGCCAAGGGCAACTTCGCCATTGTGTCGCGCACAGGAGTGAACGTTAACCCTTTGACGCGCAAGTTCTCGCTGCAGCCGTCGCTACAGGTAAACTACATGCTGTGTGCGGCGAAGCCAGACGAAAAGAACTGACTGTGACTCGGTATTTTGAAGATTTGGCTGTCGATGACGCGTTCGCGGTGTCCGGTGCTCGTACGGTCACACAAGAGGAGATCATCGCGTTTGCGCAGCAATATGACCCGCAGTATTTTCACGCCGATGCGGACGCGGCGCGTGCATCGCGTTTTGGCTCGGTCATCGCGTCAGGCATACAAGTGATGGCCATTTGGCGCGCACTGGACCACGAAATCGCGAAAGACATCGCATGGATTTGCGGCCTGGCGTGGGAAGACGTTCGCTGGCATTTGGCGCTGCGACCCGATGACAGCGTTCGTGCCCGGTCACGGTGCACGCACAAGCGGGTGTCGAAAACCGATCCAACACGCGGCGTCGTTACTTTCGACTATCAGCTCATCAATCAGCGCGATGAACCGATCTGGTCGTGCCGCAGCCTGAATCTGGTTGAGCGGCAACCCAACACGGCGCGCTAGTTTTGCGTACACTTTCGCGCATGGCCACGGAATTTCTATATGACTGAGAACGCACTCGGCACCCATCGCACGCTGCCGGAACTGTTTCACTTCTTCAAGAAGATCCTGGGGCCGGAACGGAAATTCTATGCGCTGGCCATTATTTACGGCATCGGGATCAGCGTGCTGTCTCTCGCCACACCGATTTCCGTACAGATGCTGGTCAACTCAATCGTTAACACCGGATTGACCACGCCGCTCATCGTGCTCTCGGTCACGCTTTTTACACTGCTGATGTTCTCGGGCTTATTGTACGCGCTGCGCACGCATCTGGTGGACGTCTTTGGTCGACGTTTTTACGCGCGCATGGTCTCCGAAATTTCGCTGCGCTCCATATACGCTTTGAACCCGTTCTTTGACGATCACAGCACGGGGCCTTTATTTAATCGTTACTTCGACATCATTGTCGTCATGAAGCGTATTCCGTATCTGCTGGTGGGCGGTTTCTCCATTTTGTTGCAAGCCGCTGTCGGCTTTGCGCTGACGTCGCTTTACCACCCGGCGTTTCTGGCCTTCAATCTGGTGCTGATTGTGCTGATCTGGGTCGTGTGGCTGGTATGGGGCAGAGCTGCGATCAAGAGTGCGATGCGGCTGTCCCACAAGAAACACGCAACGGGTGCGTGGCTGGAGAGCCTCGGCTCCTCGAACGGTTTTTTCAAAACCCAGCGCCACATTCGCGACGCGCTGCAGCGTACCGATGCGGTCACCGCCGACTACATGGCCGAGCACGTCCGCCACTTTCGCCACCACTTCACACAGACCATCGCGTTCCTGACCATCTACGCGCTTGCGAGCGCGAGCCTGCTTGGCCTGGGTGGCTATCTTGTGATCCAGGGAGAGCTGACCATCGGCCAGCTGGTGGCGGCGGAGCTGGTGCTATCGGTGGTGTTTTTCGGGGTGTCGCAGCTCGGCACTTACATGACCTACTTCTACGACCTGTGTGCAGCCATTGAAGAGCTGTCGTTGTTCTACGAAATCGAACAGGAAGACTTCAGTGGGACAGACGAGAAGCTGGAGGGCGGCAGCGATCTTGCTCTGGTCAATGCGCGCGGGCAAACCCGTGGCAACACCACGACGCTGAATTTTGAGATACCGGGCGGATCGCGCGTACTCGCCTGCACGGCCAGTCATTCGCTGCAGCGCATGTTTACCAACTTCATGAAACGCCATGACGTACCGCAAAGCGGCTATATTGCCGTCGGCGGCCACGACACCAAATCCATCCAGGCTCACGCCCTGCGCCACGAAATCATCGTGCTCGACAGACCCACCGTGATCGAGATAACCATCCGCGAATACCTGCGGCTGAGTGCGGACAAAGTGACCGCCAATCAGGTTCTCGACACGCTCAAAGCCGTCGACCTGGCTGACACAGTGGCACAGCTGAAAGAAGGATTGGATACCCCAATTGCCGTCACGGGCTGGCCTTTGTCCATCACAGAAACGCTGCGCCTGAAACTGGCCGCCGCGCTGATCGCCAGACCGCGCATCCTGGTGATCGGACCACTGTACGACGTGCTGCCCGGCCACACCGTGCACGCCGCGCTCGACGTGCTGCAAAAGAGCGCCAGCGTGACCGTCATTCACTTCTCCCTGCGTCCTGAGGATAACGAGTACGATCACTTTCTTTATCTCGGCCAGAATCGGCAACGTGTCTTTACCGACTATGCCCAGTTCAATGCCCACATCGATCGCCATGTGAACGAAGTCGACGACCGACCGGAACACCTGCGGTCAACGGACAAACGCAAGGATGAGGGCCAATAATGGCGACCATTGATCATCACATTGATGAATTCAAAACGCTGAACGCAATTGGCCTGCCGCGCATTTCGCGCGCCATAGCGTGGGCGCTTATCGTGATGGTTGTGACGACCGGCCTGTTCGCGACGTTTGTCCCGTGGGTGCAGACCACGTCAGGAAACGGACGCGTCACGGCGCTCAATCCCATTGACCGCCAACAGGAAATCAACGCGCTGGTCAGCGGCCGTATTGAATCGTGGTACGTCAAAGACGGGGATCACGTCAGTGTTGGCGACCCCATTGTGAAAATTGTGGATAACGACCCGCAACTGCTCGAGCGCCTGCAAGCCCAGCGCGCTCAGGTCGCTGCCAAGCTCGACGCCGCCGTCAAAGCGCGCCAAACCGCTGAAATCGATCTGCGGCGCACCGAGGAGCTGTTCGAACAAGGCCTCGCCGCCCGGCGAGAATTCGAGCAAGCGTCCATTCGTGTCGACAACTTGCGAGCGTCGGTCGCGGAGGCATCGGCGCAACTCAGCGGCACGGAAATCGATATCTCTCGCCAATCGGTGCAGACTGTCAACGCGCCGCGGGACGGCGTCATTTTGCGTCTGAATGCGGGCGACGCCGCGACGTTTGTCAGCGCCGGCGCTGTCGTCGCCACGTTCGTTCCCGACAACATTGAGCGTGCAGTAGAGATGTACATTGACGGGCGCGACGTTGCTCTGGTGCGTCCCGGCGCGCCCGTACGGCTCGAGTTTGAGGGCTGGCCCGCCGTACAGTTCAGCGGCTGGCCGTCGACGGCAATTGGCATGTTTGGCGGCACGGTCACTGCCGTGGACGCGTCGGCGCACAGCAGCGGCCTTTTCCGGATCCTGGTCGTAGAAGACCAGACTCAAGCCAACCGGTGGCCGGATCAAGCCTACGTTCGTTTTGGATCTAAGGTGCGCGGCTGGATTTTACTCAATGAAGTCACCGTGGGTTACGAGGTGTGGCGTCAGCTCAACAACTTTCCGCCAAATTTCCCGATTCCCACCGGAACCTGACGTTCCATGAAAGGCATTTTTGTCACACTCGTGCTTTGTGTCGCGCTGCTCGCGCAGGCCGGCGCGCAAGCACCTGCCGCCACGCTTAAACTCGACGAGGTGCTCGACGCGTCAAGCACACATTTTCCGAAGATCCTCGAAGCACTGGCAAAACGTCGCGCCGCGGCGCTCGAAAGCACGGTGGCACTGGGTGCGTTTGATCTGGTTTTTAGCGCAGAGAGCGACAGTTGGGCGACGGGCTTCTACGACGGGAATCTGGCGAGTGCGAAAGCGACGCAGGCGCTGCGGGCGCTGGGCGCAGACGTGTACGGCCAGTACCGAATCTCGACCGGAGATTTCCCCGTCTATCAGGATCAGAATTTCACCAACCAGGGCGGACAGGCCAAGATCGGAGTCCTGTTTTCGCTGCTGCGCGACCGTGACATCGACGAACGTCGCTTTAATGAACGCGACGCGGGCTTTGCGCTGCGCGATGCCGACTTCAACGTACTGTTGACACGCATCGGTGTACAGCAACGTGCGGCCGTGGCTTACTGGAAATGGGTTGCCGCCGGACAAGCACTGGGCGTCTACGAACAGCTGTTGCGAATCGCACAGCAGCGCGATGAGGGCTTGCGCAAGCAGGTAACTCAAGGCGCTGTCGCTCGTATCTTTCTGACCGAAAACGAGCGAAACATTACGCGCCGTCTATCCCTGGTCACCGGGGCACAACGCGATTTCGCGCAAGCCGCCAACGCGCTTTCGTTTTACTACCGCAACGGCGACGGCGAACCACAAACCGTCAGGGCCAGCGCGCTGCCGGACACCTTGAAAATGGTGTCTGCGGCTACCGTGCCCGCGCTGGTGGACCTGGCGCGGGTGGACGATGCGCTGGCGCGACGCCCGGAAGTGCGCCAGCTGCGCAACGCTATTGATCGGGCAAGCAATCGCATGGCGTTGCGCGAGAACGCCCTGAAACCCCGATTCGACGTGCGCATGGAGTTGGCACAAGGAGTCGGCGGTGTCGGCGAGGGCGGGGTATCGCGTGATTCAACCGATGCGACGGTAGGTCTGTCTTTTTCGGTGCCGGTGCAACGCCGAGAAGCCCGCGCGAAGCTCGCCCAGGCGCGTAACAAACTCGATGCGCTACGACTGCAGCGTCAGCAACTGGAAGAGAAAATCGAACTGGAGGTGCAGGACATCGTGATCAGTTTGCGCTACGCCGAAGAACTGGCCACGCTCGCCGATCGCGAAGTTGAATTGTCCGAAGCATTGCAAATCGCCGAGCAGCGACGCTTCGACAGCGGCGCCAGTGATTTCTTTCTGGTCAACGTTCGCGAACAGGCCGTGGCCAATGCAAAAGTTCGCGCGGTCGCGGCGCGTCTCGCCACTCAGGTGGCGCGCGCGAATTTCGACGCCGCAACCATTGATCTGACTCGACTCGGGCTCGGCGCCGATAGCGCCCTGCCCTGATCCTGACGCTTGCTCGAGAAAAACGCGCGCGAAGACCTGGCGCGGCTCAGTCAATCACCAGCATTTCGCCGAACGGCACCGGCATTGTCGCGCTCTGCGGCGGCACCGCCCACAGAACGGGGAACCGCGGCCGTTCACCGGCGGGCCCGTCCAGATCGGTCAACACAATCGCACAGTCGGGCTGATGACGCGCGGCTTCTTCGAGCAGCGGTACGAAATTCGTGCCGCCTCCCCCTTCAAGACTGAAATCCGTGAGATCGAGGTTGGGCAGAACGCCCGACGTCGCACTGCCGAGAGTCGCAACGTGGCGCACCTGATCGTCGCCAATGACCACAGTGCAACGGGACCGCGTACGCCTCGCAATGGCATTGAGCTGCGCGCTGAGCTGACCGAGCAGCGCACTGTCGATTGAACCGGAGATATCCAGCACGACCACCAAACGCGGCACTTGGCGCGCACTCGTGGTCCCAGGCTCAAACGGCAACTTGCGCCCCTTCCGATCACGTCCCTGATTAGCCAGCCAGGAACGAGCTGGCCTTGACCACGATGTCTCGGGCTCACGCACCAACGCGCTGGCAAGACGACGACGCAGGATTTGTTGCCACGGCACGCGCGAACGCGGGAGATCAGCGCCCAGCGTACGCAACAGGGAAAACGCTCCATCGCTGGCGTGCCCGCGAGTCAGTCGGTCTGACCAGTCGCGGACGGCCTGCGCCGCGTCTTCCGGTCGCTCTTCCCCATCACCCGCCAGCAGATCGACGGTATTCTTGTTGTGCATGGCACGCGTTGTCGCGCTGCGCGGCCCGTCAGCGCGCAAGCCACCCTCACCGGCTCGATCGACACTACCGCCAAGCTCTTGATCGCTGTTCGCGGCCTCGTCAGCCACCGTGCCCTGACCGCCGCGCGTGTTATCACCACCACCTTTGCCCGTCGCGTCGCGTGCACTGTTGCCGCTCGAACTCGAGCGACCGCCGCGCGGCACGCGATCATCAATCTCGCGGTACAGCCGCTCGACGTCATACCAGGCCAATGCGGCATCAACCGAGAGCTCACGCTGCAGGGCACGTTGCACCAGCTTTTCCACATACAAAGCATCCGACGGCAGCGCGAGCCACGAGAGATGCGCAAGCGTGCTGTTGACCAGCGCATCGGCGCAGGCGTTATAGAGCACGTCGTCCACGTCCCCTAATACCTTGCGCAACGCTTCTCGTCGCGCGACATGCCGAAACGCCACGTGCAGAGTTTGATGAGCCACCCACCCGACCTGCACCGCGGTATCGAGCGATTCGAATTCCGGTGCGTAGAGAATGCGTCGGCCATCGGTGGCGATGGGAGCAGCAACATCGAGCGCGGCGACGTCGTCGTGTTGCATCCACAGCGCAAGCGAGCCGGTGGCGGGCGCTCGCTCAATCAGCGTCTGCAGCGCGCGCGTGCCCCGATGATCCGAAGACAGCCGCTGTGGCTCGCTCACTGATCCGCCGCCCGATCCGCCGTGTAGGTCAGATAGAACGGATGCTCGAGCACCGTGGTCTCCAACCCCAACTCGAGAGCACGGCGGATCAGCAACTCCATGGTCAGGGTTTGCGCTTCGCGTGCGGGCAGCTTGGCTGCTTCGGGCAAATCGGGATACTGCGCGACAATCGCCAGCACGCGGGTCACGGTCGACGGAGCGTCAGCCGCCCCAATCAGGCCGTAGATCATGCCGTACAGCCCGTCGAGACTGTGGGGCAACAACGCTGCGGTCGGCGGTCCTTCCGCCGCGGCCAGCAGGGCCTTGACGTTGACGCCCGCGCGCAACTCGCCGAGCACGCCGAAAAACTCCGCGGCATTCGCCGCTCCGACCCGGCCTTGAACGAACAGACGTTGCTGCGTCTCGTCCAAATCACTGTGCAGCACGTCCGACACGTCTTCCCAACCGCGCGGGCTCGCGCCAATCAAATGATCGGCCGCCAACTGCGCCTGCGTATCGTCCAGACGATCCGGGCGCACTTTCAAAAACGCCAGCACTTCCGGCGCCATGCCTGCGGCGAGCGCATGATCGAGAAAGGCATCGATGGTCGGCTGCACGTTGAAATGAAACATGCGATCCGCCAGCGCCGTGCCCATGTCATAGCTGATCGCGCCGTGAAACGCCGCGTTGCCGGCGGCGACGACCAACCAGCCGTCGGGCAGCACATAGTTGCCGACACGGCGATCCAGAATCAGCGAATACGCCGAAATCTGTAAACGCTGATCGGCGGCTGTCAGCTCATCGAGAAACAAAATCCCCTGCGACTCCGAATCCGTGGGCAGGAATTCCGGCGGAAACCACACGGTTTGTTCGCGCGTGTCGTCGGCGTAGATCGCGCCACGCAAGTCCACCGGCTCGATGGTCGTCAACCGCAAGTCAATCAATGGCACACCGGCCTCCTCAGCGACCTGACGCACGATCGATGACTTACCGACGCCGCGTGTCCCCCACAACATGGTGGCCCGCCGACGCAACTTAGGGTCCGCAAACTGCGCGCGCAGCGCCGTCTTGGCGGCATCGATGGAGACGGGCGGGATGTTCATGGGATTGGCATTGGTCATGGTGTGGTGCTCTGGTGCGGCCACGCGGTGGCCATCAGTGTGCGGGGCCAGGGGGGAATCTCGATGCGCGGCGTATCGCGCCAGGTCAATGCGAATGCCGCGATCATCAGTAGCGGCGGCAGCGATAAAAACCCCGGATGCATGGCGGCCTCGTCGCCCAGCACGTATCGATCCAGCAGCGGCAGCGACGCAACGATCAACACGCAACTAAGAATCGGCACACAACGTCGCGCATACAAGCGCAGGCGAGCACCGCGATGTGCACAGTGGTAGTCCAGCGGCGACCGGGCCAGGAACGCATCGACGCCTGCCGCCATTGCGCCGAATCGCTGCATCGCCAGCCGACTGCGTTTGGGCTCACGCACGGGCACGCGCAAGCTCGTGCCCCAGCCCAGGTCAGTCGTCGTCAGCGGGCGCCATGCCGCGTCGGCAAGGGCGAGCAGATCGTCCGGCAGCTCGTAGTGCGCCGACGGATCCATTTGGCGCAACGTGGTTTCCATGGGCTCGCCCACCACCGTGCGAGCATCCATCTCGATAATCAGGCCACCAACACACGCTGCGCAGGCCGTTAGCGCTGGTGATGTGTCTGGCGCGACGTCGAAGCTGTCTGCGACGACCGTGTCGCCAGCCTGGCGAAACTGACTCGCAGCGGGAATCTGAGCGACGGCATCGAGCAGCGCCTCGACGCGCTCGTGTTTGCCAGTGAGTGTGGCCTGCAGTTTGTCATCGAGCGTTGCGATGCGGATCAGGATCGACGACTCGGCTTCAAGCAAATACAGCTCCAGATGGGTATCTGGCTCACCCGCTGCACCACTTTGGGTCCCCTGAAAAACGATCTTGCGCTTTGCCCGATCGCTCATCGCCATGTCGACGCGATAACCACGCCGCGCGAACGGCGCAACGTGCGCCAGCATGTCGTGGTGGCTCAGCGGGGGTAACGCGGTGTCGGTATCAGGCACGGACCGGGCGGCTACCGGGTGTAGCGCAAAATGTCACGCACGCGATTGAGTTGCTCACGCAGATCTTCAACCGTCGCCGGCGGCGCGGCGCTCGCGTTAACGCCGGGCCACAGGTTGAGCAGCTCATTGAGCTCGGTGCGCAGCGCATCGCCGGCTTCTCCCTTAATGTCGGCGCTACGCTCAAAAGCGACGGTCGCGTACCCGAGCGCCTCGTAGTAAGTGTCAGGCGCGACGACCGCCTGACCTTCCACCGCGGCCGCGTAGACCACACCAATACGATCGATCAAATGGCGTATTTGGTTGAGCGGGTTCCCGAGTGCGACGTCAATGAGCTCGACCAAATGCGCTTGCAGACCGGTGATTTGCGACGTCAGATCCGAGGGTGTCGCAGCCGCCGACATGGCCTCGGCCAGATTTCGCAAGCGCGCGCGATCGAGTCCGAGGAGATCGAACTGGGCCTGTTGTGCCGCTTCATGATGAGTCAGCGCACGCGTCAGATGCGCGCCAGCCACCTGACCGGGTGCGCCTTCGCGCTGCAGATAAAGGGCGGCTTCAACGTGGGCCTGAAGCTCCGCCAATGCCAGCGACGTGGCGCGCGAAGGCTCGAACGCGGCGCTCTTACCGGCGCTCGTCGGAGTGGGGACTGGCGCACTGGCCACGGGCGAATCAACGGTGGCCGCCACCGGCGGCTCTGGCGATGGCTCGCAGCCGCCAAGAAAAAAAACGGCAGCGGCCAGAGCGACCGCTGCCATTCTTTGGGTTTTGGACGCGTTAGCTTTTGGCACTCTTGAGGTAGCCAAGCATCGTATCGGCGTCAGACACGTCGAACGGATCGGTCGGGCAGTTATCACCAAAATCACCTTCGACAAACACTTTCTCGATTTCCAGATTGTCCACGACCATCGAGTAGCGCCACGAGCGCATGCCGAACCCGAGGTTGGACTTGTCGACCAGCATACCCATTTTGCGGGTGAATTCCCCGTTTCCGTCCGGCAGCAAGAACACGTTCTTGGCGCCCTGGGATTTGCCCCACTGATACATCACGAACGCATCGTTGACGGACAGGCAGATGATCGAGTCGACACCCAGCGCTGTGAACTGGTCGTACAGTTCTTCATAGCGCGGCAAGTGACTGGTGGAGCAAGTGGGCGTAAACGCGCCCGGCAGCGAGAAGACGACAACACGCTTGCCGGCGAACAGCTGCGCGGTGGTTTTGTCTTCCCAGCGGAACTTGTTGGGCCCTTCGACGCTGTCGTCGGCCACGCGGGTTTTGAATGTGATCTCGGGTACTTTGGTGATGATGCTCATCGTCGGGACTCCATAATGCGGGGCGAGGCCGTCAAGCGTCGCCAATAAATTTGAGCAGGATCATATTGGAGTTATCCGCAAGATGACAGGCTGGCGGTGTCGATTCGAACGCGGCGCGTGTATCCTTTTGTAACGATAAGGCGCGCGCGCCGGACTGCGGCCAACCTAACCATTTTGAATCACGAACATGAAACTACGACAGAGCAATATCGCGCGGCTGCGTAACGGCAAATTTGACGTTCTGGTTATCGGTGGCGGTATCAATGGCGCGGTCAGCGCCGCGGCCTTGAGCGCGAAAGGCGCACGAGTCGCGCTGGTGGATCGTGCGGACTTTGCGGGTCAGACCAGCTCTCAATCGTCCAATCTCGCGTGGGGCGGCATCAAATATCTCGAGTCCAACGAGTTTCGGTTGGTCAACAAACTGTGCAAGAGCCGCAACGAGCTAATGCGCGCTTACCCCTCGACCGTGCGTGAAATCCGCTTTCTCGGCACGGTGGAAAAAGGATTTCGGTTTCATCCAGCGTTTATTTACGCCGGATCACTGCTCTACTGGCTGATGGGCAGATTCGCCACGCGCGCGCCGCAGTGGCTGAGCCCAACGGCGCTCAAAGCGCGCGAACACACCATCGACATCAAGGATGCGCAAGCCGGTGTCGAATACTCCGATTGCTATTTGTATGACAACGACGCGCGATTCGTTTTCAATTTCGTGCGCAATGCGATGAACTACGGCGCTGCCGCCGCGAATTACGTCAACTGCGAGTCGTTGCATCGCCACGACGGGTTGTGGCATGCAACGCTGCACGACAGTGAAAACGACGAGCGCTTTGGCCTGACGGCCCACACGATCATCAACGCGTGCGGGCCGGGCTCGGATGCACTCAACGACGCGTCGGGCGTCAAAACCGAGCATCGCCACGTATTTTCGAAGGGCATTCACCTGATTGTCGATCGCGTGACCGACACCCGGCGTATCCTGGCGTTCTTCGCCAGCGACGGGCGACTGTTTTTCGTCATGCCCATGGGCCCCAAAACCTGTATCGGGACCACCGATACGCGGGTCGACGATCCGCACACGGGTATCACCGACGAAGATCGCGATTTTGTGCTGGCCAACGCGAACGAAATGCTCGAGTTGCCCAAAACGCTCACCCGTGCCGACATCATCGCCGAGCGCTGCGGCGTTCGCCCGCTGGCCGTCCAGGGCCGCGACGTTGGCGACGATTGGGTGGCCCTGTCACGCAAACACATAGTGGAAGTCGATTCGACCCAGAACTTTGTCAGTATATTCGGCGGCAAGATTACCGATTGCATCAACGTTGGCGACGAGATCGCTGAGACGGTCGCGGAACTCGGGGTCGCTCTACCGCATCGCAAGCAGCGCTGGTACGGCGAGCCACCGCCGCAAGTGCGCGATGAGTTTCTCCACCAGGCGCGGCGCATGAGCCTGGAAGACCGGCGCCACCCGATTGCTTCGGAGCCACTCGCTCGCCGATTCTGGCGTCGCTACGGCGCCCGCGCGTTCGAGATGCTGGAAACCATTCGCCGAGATCCGAGCAGTGCCGAGCCGTTGATCGAGAATACAGAGTACCTGCGCTGCGAGATCGAGCAGGCGGCGCGCGATGAGATGATCACCAAGCTCGACGACTTCCTCCGCCGGCGCTCCAAAATCACGTTGGTCGTGCGCCACGAAGACTTCATCGGCAAGCCCGGATTGCGCGAAGCATGCGACATATTGTTTGGCGATCGGGCCGAAGCCAAGCTCAATGAATACCTCGAAAGCCAGAATCTGCTGCCCGCAGCTGCGCTGGATACGGCTTCCTGACCCAAAAAAGACTCACCTCGGCGCATTCAGTTGACGAACTCGCCCGCACTGAGTATCTTCCGTTCTTAATAGATTCGCATCTTCGCAGATATAGAGCTTTGCGAACCTGCATATGTCGCGACGCACAACGCTCGGGCGGATCGGCTCCTGACCACTGACTTTTTCGAAGCTGCTTTAAGGATTGCGCCCAATGCCCAGCCGTGCCCTCGTCGCCAAAGAGCTTGCCAGTATCCTCAAAGTCATCGCACACCCCGATCGCATCCGCGTGATCGAAGAGCTGCGCGTGGGCGAAAAAGACGTCAACACGCTGGTTGAGACGCTGGAACTTCCCGGACCGCGCGTGTCACAACACCTGAGTCTGATGCGGGCACACCGGCTGGTCGAGGAACGTCGCGACGGTCGGCACCACTTCTATCATTTGAGTCAGCCGGAAATCGCTGGCTGGATTACCAACGGACTGAATTTTGTCGAGGGGCGCATGGGAGGACTGACAAAGTCTGCCATTGAAGCGGCTCGCGAACTCTGGTCCGACGACGGCTCGAATTCTGCCGTTACGAAATAGCGTTTCTTTTCAAACAAACCAACCTTGAGTCTTCAGGAATAAACAGCATGAAATTCTTTGATACTTCGAACATGCGCGGCGATATCTACGGCGGCCTTACCGCTGGCGTCGTCGCGTTACCTCTGGCACTGGCCTTCGGTGAAGCGTCCGGTGCCGGACCGATCGCGGGCTTGTGGGGCGCGATTTTCGTCGGCTTTTTCGCGTCGCTGTTTGGCGGTACCGGCGCTCAGGTGTCTGGCCCGACGGGACCGATGGTCGTTGTTTTCGCCGGTATTTTTGCGTCGCTGAGCGGCAACCCGGCGCTGGTGTTTGCCGCCGTCGTCCTCGCCGGGGTACTCCAGATCGTGTTCGGGGTATTCAAACTCGGGCAATACATCCGGCTCGTGCCTTACCCGGTAATCTCGGGCTTCATGAGCGGGATCGGGGTGATTATTATTGCGCTGCAGATGTCGCGACTGTTCGGCCACGAGCCTGACGGCGGCGGCACAATCCCGGCCCTCACAGCCATTCCCGGCGCGGTGATGGATCCAAACTATGCGGCGCTGACTATTGGCCTGGTCACGTTGGCCACGATTTTCTTCTGGCCCAGCAAGCTGGGGAAATTTGTACCCGGCGCACTCGCCGCATTGATCATTGGAACGCTGCTGAGCCTGGTGCTCCCGGGCGCACCGATTCTCGGCGACATCCCGACGGGGTTTCCGTCATTCGTGAAGCCAGCGTTCAGTCAGGAAACGCTGCTGCTTGTTGCAGAAGCGGCCTTTATCCTTGCGGTGCTTGGTGCCATTGACAGCCTTCTGACCTCGCTGGTCGCCGACAACATGACGCGAACGCGACACGATTCGGACAAGGAATTGATCGGCCAGGGCATCGGTAACACGATCGCCGGTCTGTTTGGTGCGATCCCGGGCGCGGGCGCCACGATGCGTACCGTGGTCAACATCCGCACCGGCGGTCAAACCAAAATCGCCGGCATGCTCCACGCCCTCGTGCTGGTTGCAACCGTTATTGTTCTGGCGCCACTCGCGTCGAAGATTCCGCACGCCGTGCTCGCCGGTATCCTGGTGAAGGTGGGTTGGGACATCATCGACGTCAACTACATTCAGCGCGCACACAAAGGCCCGCGCTGGGATTTGGCGCTAATGGCGCTGGTGCTTGGCTTGACCGTGTTTGTCGATCTCATCACTGCTGTTGCAGGCGGTGTGGTCCTGGCCGCTCTGGCCTTCGTCAAACGCCTGGCCGACGAACAGCTCAAAACGTTCCGCACGACTGGTGGTGCGGTGACCCAGTCTGGCGAAGAGCGCGAGCTGATCGCCAAGGCTGACGGTCACGTGCTGATGTTCGATTTCGGCGGCCCGCTTAGCTTCGGCGCAGCGGCCGATCTTGGCCTGCAGGTACGCGAGCACGTAAAAGACAAAGGCAAAGGCGACGCGATCATTCTCGATTTCTCCAGCGTGCCGTTCCTCGATGTGTCGGCCGCACGGGCGGTGGAAACCATCGTTTGTGACGCCAACGAAGCCGGTCGCGATGTTTACATCACCGGACTGCACGACGACGTGGGCAGCGTACTGGACGCCCTCGACGCAATCCACTGCCTGCCGGAAGGCAACACCTATGACACGCGCATCGAAGCACTGCGCGTCGCGGTGGGCAAGATTGTCGAAACGCGCGATTTGCCGTCCACCCCGACCGGTGGCAAGCCGGCTGTGGAAGGGGCGTAACGATTTCCTCGGTAGACGTGATCAGGCGACTGTAAAGCCGCCACTTTTGAGGCCCTGCTTGTCAGGGCCTTTTTTATGGGCGCTAGCCTGAGGTTTTATTCCCGGCTGTACCCTGGCAGCGACCAACCCCGTAAGATTGCGCCAGCACGTACGATGAACGCCGCGCAAAAACCAACGGCGGCAGCGAGCCAGGCGTTGACGTCGAGCGACGCCAGAAGCGCAAACACTGTCGCGCCGAGGAAAGCGGCCGTGACGTAAATTTCCGGTTTTATGATGGCGGAAGGTTCACCGGCAACCAGATCGCGCATCACGCCGCCAAACGTTGCCGTCGTAACGCCCATGACCACGGCGACGATGGGTGAGCTGCCGATCGCCAGCGCTTTGGCCGCGCCCATAACACAGTAAGCCGACAATCCGATCGCGTCCGCCCAGCGCAACGGCTTGCCCCACTCTTCGGCGAAGCGCGCCGCAAACCACATCAGCAGAGCCGCCGACGCGCACACTAACAGGTACTCGGGCGACACCGTCCAGAATACCGGCACGTCGAGAAGCAGATCGCGCACTGTACCCCCGCCCACGCCGGTCATCGTGGCGAAAAACACGAACGCCAGAACGTCGAGATGTCGGCGCGAGGCTGCGATGGCACCGGACACGGCGAATACGAAGACGCCAATGTAGTCGAGAACGGATAACAACATAGCGCGCGTTTTAGCCCAATACTCGGGCGCGCGCAATCATTGATTTTCCGGCGTCGATCAGTGACTCGGCGCTATTCTCCCGCCGTCGACAAAACGCGCGACAGGTAGTCGAGCCCCGCGTCCGATTCGCCCTGGGCCAGCCAGAACAGTGCCTGTTTGCGGTCCGCCGCCGAGTTGTCTCTGGATTCAATAACCCGAATCAACGCGCGTGCAGCACGCTCCTCGGGCAACTGTGCCAGCGCGAAAATCGCTTCGTGCCGTGCTTTGACCGATGCTTCAGCTTCGAGGCAAGCGAAGATTGCTCCCTCCACCTGGGGCGATTCGGTCTGCGCAAGCCAGAACCAGGCCTTGCCACGCACACCAGGCTCCGGGTCTTCATTGCCAAGGCGCACCAGCAGATCCTCGCGATTGGGCAGCGACGATTCCGATATCGAGAACGCCGCGTGCTCGCGCATTGAATCGCTCGGATCGGTAAACATGATGTTCGTCAACTCGTTTTCCGTTTCAGCGCCGCGCAGCTGCCCCATGAAAAACACGGCGGATTTGCGCACCTCTTTTTCTTCGCGTTCATCCGCGAGCCGCACCAACATACGTGCTGCCTCGTCACCGGTGTGCATCGCGATGGCGCCGATCGCTTCATGCGTTTGGGCCACGCCGTCGCGCAGCGCTCCCTCAAGCAGTGACAGACTCTGCCGTGGTGTCACGTTGCCAAGCCCCGCAATTCCCTCACGCGTAGTCACTTCGCACGACGAACTGAACGTGTGAACCCGAACCACTGCGCCGTCACGCTTCTGCGCGTAAACGATCGCACTACCGTGCGACGGTGGCGCCAGATCACTGTTTCCGTAACTCGTTCGAATCGAATCCAGTTTGCACGCCTTCGTTTTGGGCTGGTTGTCGTCCCAGTGAAAACAGCAGCGAAATTCGGCGCCCTCGACGGCGTCGATTGGCCATGCATACCAGCCATCGTCACTTGGCAAGAGCGACTGCGCAATTGCGCTCGCGCCAATTCCCACCACAGCGACCGCCCAAGCGACCCGCACGCACAACGTGTAATTTCTATGGCGCATTTTAGTCATCCTCACTCAGTGTGCTATCGATCAGATCCAGTGCCTCATCGCTCCCCATATTGACCAACAGGCGCAGCAGATCGCGTTTTTGCGCGTCGCTGCTGGTCCAACGAAACAGCTCGATAACCGTCTTGTCGTCACCCGCTACCAGCAAGCCTTGCAACGCTGCATGGCGCACGTCTTCATCCGTTGATGTGCGATACTGCTGCGCCAGTATCTGGCCCACCTTGCTGCCTCCAACGATGCCCATGGCGCGCATGATTCGTCGCTGCAGGTCGGGATCTGAATTGGCTGCAAGCAATGCTTCGAGCGAATCCAGATCGTTGGCAACGGCGTACGCCTGAATCAGGCCCGCCGAGGTGGTCGCCCGGTCACGCAGAGTCGCCAGCGCGTCGACCGCACCCATCGCGCCCAGTACGCGCACGGCCGCGTCGAACTCATCGTCGTCACTGGCGGCGCGGGCGATTTGCAGCACAAACTGTTCCTCATCGGCGATAAGAAAGGCGCGCAACACCGCTTCGCGA
This sequence comes from Gammaproteobacteria bacterium, assembly GCA_045107005.1. Classification (GTDB taxonomy): domain Bacteria; phylum Pseudomonadota; class Gammaproteobacteria; order Steroidobacterales; family JBCCMA01; genus JBCCMA01. The sequence continues at coordinate 27,292 of JBGCFP010000021.1, read as the reverse complement.
GTGTCTTCATTGCCACCTCGATAAACATCGACCAAACGCTCCAACGCTGCACTGTCACCACCGATGCCGATACTGCGGATGGCCTCGCGACGCAGGCGCGGCGTATTGCCCTGCAAGGCAACTTGTAGCAGGTGATCACGCGCTTGCGGCAAATCGATCTGACTCAGGATAAACAGAGCTCGCTCCTTGAGTTCCTCATCGTCGCTGCGTTCAAGCGTCCGAATGACAAGACTGAGTGCGCGCTCGGGTGGCGCATGCATGAGCGCTTCGAGAGCGGCATGTTTGAGCGCACGCGCGTCATCGTCGCCCGCCGCTGCCAACTGCTGCGCCACCGCGACGACGGGCGGACCAGGGAGCAGACCCGTCCCCAGCAGCAGCGCTGCGATGACGGCAACAAAAGATTGAGTTTTGATAGTCATGGTGATTTCCTTAAGCTCAAAGCGACTGTGCTGAATCAGACGCTGGCGCGTCGAGTTTGGTTAGCATCGCGCTAAGTTCGAAGTTAAGTTGGTGCAGGAGAATCCTGTGGTCGTCGGAGCGATCGCTTTGCAGCGCAAGCAAAACCGGTTCGAAGGCGCGCAGGACACGCGCCAGATCGTCGTCGCCAGCACGTTGCGCTGACGCTTCGATCGTCCGATTTCGCACGATGAGTTCGTCCAACAATGCGTGTCGCTGATCGCTGCCTGCCGACTCGACGCTGACCAGCTGCAGACGGCTTTGCAAAAGATGCGATTCGACCAGGCGCAACGTGATCGGTGGCTGACCGCGCGCAATCGTGGGCGTCGCTTGTACGACTTGCGGAGATTCGTTGGGCGCACGTTGCGTCACGCCAAGCAGCAAAACCGCAAGCAGTACGGTGGCTGCCATTGACCAGGGTAGCCAGCGCGACGATGATCGCTCGGCGGGCACCGCCACATCGATCAATGCCTCGTGCAGAGTCTCATTAAATGAAGCAGACGGCGCCGGCGTTACGGTCACGTCATTGAGCGCTTTGAGCTGCGCGCAGAGCATTGCGTAATGCCCTTCGAGCTCAGGGCTGCTCGTCAATTGAGCAGCAACCTGCGCACGATCTGCATCGCTCAGCTCGCCGTCGTCATAGAAATAAAGCGTCAGTGTCTCATCGTCAATCATCATGGGTTTCCATCGGCAGGCAACGCGGCCCGCAGTTTTTTCAAAGCCCGAAACAGCGCCTGCTTGACCGGCCCGGCACCTAGATCCAGATGGCTGGCAATCTCGGCCAGACGCCACTGCTCAAGGTGTTTAAGCACAAAACACACTCTCTCGAGATCACTCAGCGCCGCCATGGCCTCGGCCAGGTCACCGCCGAACTGGTCGAGACCACAGACCTCATCGGGCCCGCGGGTCTCATCCGCCATTTCAACGTCAATGAGCACGAACACGCGGCGATTTCGCTGGCGCAATGCCTGCAGCGCCGCGTTGACAGCGATGCGGTGAATCCAGGTGGTCAGCACCGAATCTCCGCGAAACTGATCGCGCTTGGCCCAGGCGGTCACCAGGGCTTCCTGCACACAGTCTTCCGCCAATGCCTGATCACGGGTAATGCCGAGGCACGCGGACAGCCAGCGTCCCGACGCGGCGTTGATGGCCGCGTGGAACTGGGCTTGAGTCGGGCTCGGCGTAGTGGCTTGCATAAGGGTTAGACGTCAGCGTGGTGGAAAAGGTTAGCTTTTGAAATGAGACACCAAGCAGCGCCGGTGATGGCGTCCATCACAAAAAGTGCGCCTATTTGACGCCTCTACGGGTGCGCAAACTCGCTATACTCGTCGCCCTGCGCCCGCACGCCACTCCATTTAGGACCGCACAATGACGCTGATTCTGTATGTCGCGATGGTCCTTATCTGGGGCTCGACCTGGTTCGCCATCACCTTTCAGCTCAACGGCACGGCCGAAGAAGTGTCGGTGGCCGTGCGTTTTATTCTCGCATCGCTGGTCTTGTTCGCGATTGGCAAGCTTCGCGGACGCAACCTGCGTCTGTCGACAGACGTGCTGCCCATGGTTGCTGTGCAAGGCGCGCTGATGTTCTGCGCCAACTATTTTCTGGTGTACTACGGCACGAACTACGTCACATCGGGACTCATGGCCATTCTGTTCACGCTGTTGATCCCCGCCAACCTGCTCAACGAGTATTTGTTTTTTCGCAAACCGGCGTCTCGACGAGTCATGCTTGCCGGTTTGCTCGGCGTCGTTGGCATCACACTTATTTTCTGGCCCGAGCTACGCCGGACCGAGATCAGTCGCGAAACGGTCTGGGGCATTCTGCTGGGAGTGGGCGCCGTGTATTTCGCGTCCCTTGGCAACATGGCCGCGGTCATCAACACCGGCAAGAAACTCCCGGTCACGGCCGTCAATGCTTACGGCATGCTGTTTGGCGGCGTGCTGTCTTACCTGATTGCGGCGTTACTGGGCCGGCCGCTGGGCGTCGTGTTTGACACCGGCTACGGCTGGTCGATGCTTTATTTGTCGGTGATGGGATCGGCCGTGGCTTTCACCTGCTACCTGCTGCTGCTCGAACGCATCGGTTCGGCGCGCGCAGCGTACAGCTCGGTGCTGCTGCCCATCGTTGCGCTCATCATCTCGACGTTCGTGGAAAATTTTCAGTGGACCCCGATCGCACTGGTTGGCGTGGCGATTGCGTTGGGCGGCAACGCGCTGGCGCTTACGCGCAAACGCGCCCCAGCGCCGTCCCCGGTTATAAAGAGCAGCTAGTCTTGTACACTCGGTCGAGTGTTAAAGCGCAGCCTTAAATTTTTGCACGTGCTCAGTGCCATCGGCTTTGCCGGCGGTCTGACCGCCTACATGCTGATCCTGGCCAACAGCCCTGACGTAGCCGCCGCAGCCGACTACGCAGCCCTGCGCAGTGCATTAGCACTGGTCGCAAAATGGATGATCGTGCCGTCGATGATCGTCGGCGTGTGCAGCGGGCTGCTCGCCATGGCGTTTCACTTTCCGTTTCACGACGAGCCGTGGGTGTGGGCCAAGGCATTATCAGGCGTGCTGATTTTCGAAGCCTCGTTGATGAGCGTTGATGCACCGGCACAACGGGCAGCGGAGGCGACTGCCAAAGCGGTCGATGGCGAGATCGATGCCGCCACGCTGGCCAGCATGATCAGTGACGAATGGGTCGCGCTATGGGTGATCCTGATATTGGCGGCGGCCAACGTGCTGCTGGCGATCTGGCGTCCGCACGTTCGATTTGGCGCGAAACCCGACACGGGATCAGAGTAACGATTGGGGCGTCGCTGCGACCGCTAGCCTGGCATGAACATCGTCGCCGGCTGTTCCAGCATTTCGCGAATGCGTTGAATCATGGCGGCGGCGTCGTACCCGTCGACAAAGCGATGGTCGAACGATGAAGACAGGTTCATCATCAACCGAATGGCGACCTGGCCGTCCACCACCATGGGGCGCTGCACGGCGCGATTCACTCCGATGATGCCCACCTCGGGCATATTGATCACCGGCGTTGATGCGATGCCGCCAAGCTTACCCAGACTGGTCAGCGTAATCGTCGAGCCGGTCAGCTCGTCACGGCCTATGCTGTTGTCACGGGCTGCCCCCGACACGCGTCGGATCTCGGACGCCATCTGCTCAAGAGTAAGCTGATCGGCGTTACGCACGACCGGAACTTTGAGGCCGTCCGGTGTTTGCGTGGCAATGCCCAGATGCACGCCGCCGTGGCGCACAATCACGTTGCGCTCTTTGTCGTAGGTGGCATTGCACTGAGGAAATTCACGCAGCGCACGGATCAACGCCATGGCGATGAACGGCAGCGGCGTGAGTTTATTGGTGCCGTCGCCACGGGCGTTCAAGTGCGCGCGCAGTCCATCGAGCTGCGTAATGTCGATTTCTTCAACGTAGGCGAAATGCGGGATTTCGCGCTTCGATTCGCTCATACGATTGGCGATCATCCGGCGCAAACCGATGACTTTGGTCTCGGTGGTCGGTGGCGTCGTGTACGCCGTTGGCGCCACCGGCGTGCTGCCGCGGGCCAGGTGCGCTTCAAAATCGCTCGGCAAAATGCGCCCGTTGGGGCCGCTGCCGCCAACGGTCGTCAAGTCGATACCCATTTGTCGCGCGCGTCGACGAATGGCCGGTGATGTGATCACTTTGCCGTCTTTGCGCGGCGCAGGCAGCGGTGCTTGCGTGTCGGCCTCCGGCGACGCTACGGGAGTCTCAGGCGCCGGTAGCTCGGTCACTGGCGCGACGACTTCTTGCACTGGAGGCGCATCCGCGTCGGTTTCAAAGACCACGAGTGCGGCGCCCACGGCGATCATGTCCCCGGCTTCGCCCGCAACTTTCACGACCCGACCGGACACCGGCGCGGATATTTCCACGGCGGCTTTGTCGGTCATCATGGTACCGACAACGTCTTCTTCGGCAACGAGGTCGCCGACTTTGACCATCCAGTCGCCAATCTCGGCCTCGACCGTGCCCTCACCCAAATCCGGCAGTTTGAAAATGTACTCGCTCATGCCGCCTCCATGACGTTACCGATGGCTGCCACCAGTCGCTTCTGCCCGGGGAAATATTGCCATTCGAACGCGTGCGGATAGGGTGTGTCCCAACCGGCCACACGCTCTATCGGCGCCTCAAGGTGCCAAAAACAGGCTTCCTGAATCGACGCCACCAGCTCCGCACCAAAACCGCTGGTGCGGGTGGCTTCGTGAGCAACGAGGCAACGGCCGGTTTTCCTGACCGAGTCGGCAATGGTGTCGATATCCAGCGGCGCCAGCGTGCGCACATCAATGATCTCTGCATCAACGCCGGTCATGTCAGCGGCCGCTTGGGCCACGTGCACCAGTGTGCCGTAGGTAACGATTGTTAGCGCGCTGCCGCTGCGTACGACATCTGCCTGGTCCAGCGGTACCGTATAGTACCCTTCCGGAACGTCGCCCTTCGGATGAGACGCCCAGGACACTGCCGGTTTCTTCGGATCGCCGTCAAACGGCCCGTTGTAAATTCGCTTGGGCTCGAAAAACAAGATCGGATCGTCCGATTCAATCGCACTGATCAACAAGCCTTTCGCATCATACGGATTGGACGGCATGACGGTACGAATACCGCTGATGTGGGTGAACAACGCTTCCGGCGACTGCGAATGCGTCTGGCCGCCGCGAATACCGCCACCGCAAGGCGTGCGAATCGTCACCGGTGACGAAAATTCGCCGGCACTACGATAGCGCAACCGCGCCAGCTCGCTCACCACCTGGTCGAGACCCGGGTAAATGTAATCCGCAAACTGGATCTCCGCGACCGGACGCAAGCCGTTCACGCCCATACCGATCGACGCGCCAATGATGCCGCCCTCGGCAATCGGCGCATCGATGACGCGGTGCTCACCATACTTGCGTTGCAGTCCGTCGGTGCAGCGAAAAACGCCGCCGAAATAGCCCACGTCCTGCCCCATCACCACGACGGTGCTGTCTTTGTGCATCATGACATCGAGCGCCGAGCGCACGGCCTGAATCATATTCATTTGAGCCACGAGTTAGTCATCCTCCAGCGACAGCATCTGCGCGCGCTGTTTTTCCAGGTGCGGCGGAGTGACGGCATACACGTCGTCGAACATGCTCGATGGATCGAGCTGCGGGCCGTCGTTCATGGTGCCGTAGGTCTGCGCCTCTTTCCAAGCCGCCATCATCTCGGCACGCAACTCTTCTTCGAGTGCCACCTGACGTTCGTCGGACCAGCGCCCCAGTTTTATCAGGTGTTGCTTGAGCCGCTCCAGAGGATCGCCGAGCGGGAACGATGCCCACTCGTCTTTCGGCCGATATTTGGTCGGATCGTCACTGGTTGAGTGTGCGCCACCGCGATAGGTAACGTGCTCGATTAACGTTGGACCACCGCCGCGTCGTGCGCGCTCCGCCGCCCACATGGTGACGGCAAAAACAGCCAGCAGGTCGTTGCCATCGACCCGAATGCCCGGCACGCCGACCCCGAGACCGCGCGCCGCAAACGTGCGACGTTCCCCACCGGCAAAGCCCTGGAACGTTGAGATCGCCCACTGGTTATTAACGACGTTCAAAATCACCGGCGCCTGATAAACCGCGGCAAAGGTGAGCGCATGGTGGAAATCCGCTTCGGCCGTGCTGCCGTCGCCAACCCAGGCTGAAGCCACATGGTCCTCGCCTTTGATCGCCGACGCCATCGCCCAACCGACCGCGTGCGGATACTGCGTGCCGAGGTTACCGGAGATCGAAAAGACGTTGCCCTTTTTCGAGTGGTACATGATCGGCATCTGCCGGCCCTTGCACATGTCTTCAGTGTTCGACAAACACTGGCACATGATTTCCAGCGGCTTGACGCCGCGATAGAGATACAGACCCTGGTTGCGGTAGGACGGAAAACACATGTCGCCCGGGCGCAGTGCCATGGCTTGGCCGATGGACACGGCCTCTTCGCCCAGCGCCTGCATGTAAAACGAAATTTTGCCCTGGCGCTGCGCCTGCCACAGACGTTCATCCATGATGCGATTGAGCGTGATCCAGCGCAGCGCGACCTGCAGCTCTTCGGCGTCCAGTTTTGGATCCCAGGGACCGACGGCGTCGTGATTATCATCGAGCACGCGTACCAGCTCCGTGCTCAGCGATTCGATATCTTTGGGCGCCGAATCGATGGCCGGGCGGTCAATGGCGCCTGCCGGTGCAAAATGCAGGTAGCTGAAGTCCGGTTCCTCACCCGGTCGGGCGGTAGGACGTGGGACGTGCAAACGAGATTTGGTGCTCATGCGCTAAGCGCCTCCTCATGTGTGTTCTTCGCACCCGCGGCGACCAGCGCGCGAGCCATTTCATTGGCAACATCGTTGGTTGAGCGCCCTTGCGACCGGGCCGCATTGAAGATGCTCTTCAGTCGGTGCGGAATTTTTTCAACATCCGCACGCAGCTGCTCGGGTGTGCTGCCGCCCTTGTATTCGTGCGAGACGCAAATAATGCCGCCACCGTTAATCACAAAATCCGGTGCGTACAGAATGTCGCGATCACGCAGTAGTGCTCCATCCGCTTCGGTATCCAGCTGGTTGTTTGCACCACCGGCAATAATCGGTGCCCGCACGCGCTCGATCGACTGCGCCGTGAAAACCTTGCCCAGCGCGCAAGGGGCCACGACGTCGACGTCGGCATAAAGAATGTCGTCGGTGGAAACGGTCGTCACCGGCAACGCATCTGCCGCACGCGCCAGATTGGCAGCGTTGACGTCGGCCACGGTCAGCACGGCGCCCTGTTCGTGCAACAGCTTGCACAAGTTAAACCCCACGTTGCCAACGCCCTGTACAGCAATGCGCAGACCTTTGAGCGAATCGTGGCCCAAGCGCGTCTTGACCGCCGCGGCGATGCCCAGACTGACACCCAGCGCGGTCCACGGGCTCGGATCGCCCCCGGCAATGTTCGCCTGCTGCGGCAGTCCTGACACGTAGCGCGTTTGCGCCGCGACGTGGTGCATGTCGTCGACGGTCATCCCCACGTCTTCGGCGGTAATGTAGCGGCCACCCAGCGAATCCACTATGCGGCCAAACGCGGTAAACATGGCTGGCGTTTTGGGCTGGTCTTTCGACGCCAGAATCACGGCCTTGCCGCCGCCAAAGGGCAAGCCGGCAATGGCATTCTTGTAGGTCATGCCGCGCGACAGACGCAACGCGTCGGTGAGCGCATCGGCACTACTGACGTACTGCCAGCGCCGACAGCCTCCAGCCGCCGGTCCCAGTGCCGTTGAATGAATCGCAATAATGGTGGCAAGGCCTGTCGCCGGATCAAAGGCCTGGTGCACGAGTTCGTGCTGATCAAATTCGGGGTGGTCAAAGACACTCATGAGCGAGTTTCCACAGTTTGTAACAGGTGAGCAGTTTACCTTGCTATTGCGGATTTTTCCTTTGTAAAAATGAGCATAACTTGCTATATGGTGCATAAATATTGCACTAATCTATTCTCAGGAGCATGAGTTATGCAGGGTGTCCCACTCGATTCCACCGATCGTCAAATTCTGAATTTATTGCAGACGGAGCCCGGCCTGAACGCCGCAGCTGTGGGTGAACGCATCGGCCGCTCGCAGTCGGCGTGCTGGCGCCGCATTCAGCGTCTGCGCGATTCGGGCGTGATCGAAGATCAGCCGTGCACACTGAATCGGCAAAAAGTCGGGCTCGACACCATGGTGTTTGCGCAGGTGAAACTCACCTCGCACGGGCGCAGCAATCTGAACCAATTTATTGACGTCGTGCACGACTTTCCGGAGGTACTCGACTGCCACATCGTGCTGGGGCCGGTTGATTTCCTGCTGCGCATTGTCGCGGCTGACATGAAGGCCTACGAGCGCTTTTTCTTCGACAAACTGTCGCAGGTCCCGGGGGTCCAGGAAGTCACATCAAGCATCGTGCTATCCGAAATCAAGCACACGACGGTGCTGCCAATTTGACCGGCAACACCGTCGTGCTCACGCAATAGCTAGAGAAACAGCCCCGGATAATTGGGCGCATAGCCTCGCAACACCTGGTCGCGAACCGCTAATCCATCGAGGCCTACAAATCGCTCCAGCACTTCACCGAACACGTCTCGATAGTCGATGGTCGACTTAAGATCACGCGGTTGACCGCTACTGCCCTGGACGTGCAGCTCGTTGGTTGCGAGCCCCGGCCAGAATCCGGCGGGCGTGGCGAGCCCTCCGCCAGGTTGATCCGGGTCTGCCCTGCTCAACACGCGGCCACCTGAAATGCCGCCACCGAGCGCGAACATGACGTTGCCCCAGCCGTGATCCGTCCCGCCATTTCCGTTCACCGCAGCGGTGCGACCAAACTCGGTAACGATCAACATGCAGGTTCGATTGCGAGCAGCGCCCAGGTCTTCCCAAAAAGCCGTTACCGCATTGGCAAGGTCGGAACCGCGGTTTCTGATGTTGACCAGCAGGTTTGAGTGATGATCCCAGCCGCCATTGTTGACAGTAATCATGCGCACACCAAGCTCCGGGTTCTTGATCAAGCGCGCTGCGTCCTGAAGGTTGCGATTGAGGCCGCCATTACCCGACGGATAGTTTGCACCGGGGGGCTGGTCCGCAATGCCATCAAGACTGGCTATGGTATCGAACGCTGCCAGACCTGACGCACCGGCCAAACTGTTGTCCGCGGAAAAAATCGAGCGCAAGGTCTGAGCACGGGCGCCGGAAAAAGCGCCCTCATACTCTACGCTGGCAATGTCCGGAAACGCGACCGCGAGGCGGTTGACGTCGCCAGCGATTGCCTTGGTCATGAACGGACCAATGGACACGCCGTTTAGCACCGGATTCGGCGCGCACAGATCACCCGCCCCGTCCATCGCCTCGAGCGCGCGATTCAACCACCCGTCGCGCACCAGTTGGGAGGCCGAGCCGGGCATGACGCGCTCCATGGCGTCCTGAGCGGTGAAATGAGAATAGTCGTTCGCACCACCCATGGCATGGACCATTGCCATATCGCCCGAATCGAAGAGCGCTTTGAAAGACGCCAGCGACGGATGCAGTTCGAAGAAACCGTCCAGCTCGAGATCGCTGCCACCCGGCGGGATAGCAATATCTCCGCTGTCGTTCTGTCGCAATGCCAGGTAGTTGGCTTCGTCACCGCGCGGCACGACCAGGCTCAAGCCATCGGCACCACCGCGCAAAAAGAGGACGACCAGTGACTTTTGCTCGTCGACACAATTGGCGCGAGCGAACGATACGGGCATGGCACCTAGCGCCACGGAACTGCCAAGACGTACACACAGCTGACGTCGGTTTAATTTCGTTTTCATACTGATCTCCTACGTTTTAATGCATCAGAAAATCAGGGGACGACAACATCAGAATCACCGCCTGGCGGACCCGCTGATTGCGTCCGACTGACGTCGGCAGATTGTTGAGAAAGTCGATAATCGACGCGCGCGTCTCCCCTCGCAGACCCTCGGGCACGAAGCGCTCGGCCAGGGCGTCGACAATGACGGCACTGCCACCCGTTGGCGGGACGCCAAAGCGCGCTGCCGTATTCGTGATCGGCGTCACCAGCCGCTGCACTTGATCCAGGCGCACCAGCGTGCCGCCCGCGCTCGCCCACGCCACCGATGATTCCGGATAGCCCGTCGGGGGGCCGGCCTTGTACAGCTCTTCACCCATCAGCGTGATGTCACCCATGATCCCGCTGAGTGACGCTTCGACACGGGCCCCGCTGGAGGGTTGGTCGACAATCGCCGATGCCCCCAGCACATCAGGTCCGACGGCGCGCGCCAGATGGGCAGTAAAAACACTGGGTCGAGCAAACTTCGTGTTGTAGAGTTCAGAGAAACCAAGGAAGTCCTTGCTCGATAAAATGGCCAGCATGACACCGCGCAAATTCCCGCCGTTGGCTAACCAGGCACCAACCGCGCGATCGACCAACTCTTGGCGCGGCGCACCGGTAACGAATCGGGCAATCAACTTGCGACTCACGAATTCCGCCGTCTTCGGGTGCAGCGCCAGTAGACAGAACAACACTTCGGCCTCGGTGGCGAACGCGTCAGCTGGCCGGCCGTCACAGCCAAGACTGCCGTCGAATACCCACGCCGGCGTGTTCTCGAGCGTTACGGTTTTGGTGTCGTTGACGTGACGATTGGGGATGTACTGCGTCGCGAACGACGGCGAATTTGACACGTAACCCGTCAGAATTTTTGTCACCTCCTGGACGTCTTCCTCATCGTAAGTATCCACTTTGCCCACGGTGTGGAGTTCGAGGAGCTCGCGGGCGAAGTTCTCATTCAAATTGCCACGACGCGAACGCTTCAAATCGAGATAGTCGAGCATGGCCGGTGCCAGCGACGCTTCGCGCAATAAGTCTTCAAAGCGACCCAGCGCATGAGGCGCTAGCGAATCCATCTCATAGCTCTGCATGGTCCAACGCGGAATCCCGTTATCGCCGTCGACGTTAAAGTGGTTGAGCCAGAAATCGAGCAGAACCGCTTCGAGTTGTCGTCGCGATAATGTTGCGCGCAGCTGCTTGATTTCCGCCAGTTGAAAATTGATGTGTGGAACTGGTCCGCGTCGGTCGGTGCAGTAACCCACGCTCGCCGCGCAGAACTGCGAGCGCAAGGTTTCTATGGATTTGCCCCAGGTGGAATATGGCCCGGTCGCGTAGGCGCTCAGTGCTTGCTCGAACTCGGGATCGGGGATCGACTCGGGCGTCAGTTGTTCGCGCAGATAAAAAAATGAGCCCAACGTTTGAATGCGCTCGCGCGACCATGGGTCGCCGCCGAAGCCCAGTCGGGACAGCAGGTTTTCGTTTTGCGCTGTGTCGCAGTAGGTCGCGGGTGCGTCGTCGCACGGATCGGCGGCCGCGCTGAATGTGACGAGAACCGCCGCCAAAGCGGTACAAAGAAAAGTCGCCAGTAGCCGCGGCAAAACGCCGAGGTGGGACAGCTTGAGAATCATGATTCGCTCCTTGGTCAGTTGCGCGAAAAAAAATATGTGGCGAGCCACCGAATACGGAACATCGGTCGCCGCCAGATTCTTAACCAAGGTATGTGCTGACCGAAGCCAGTCAATTGTTGCCAATCGCAGACTGTGACAACGCGGCAACAAGGGTTTGCCATAGGTGTGGAAAATTTCGCGTCATTTTCGAGTGAAAAACGCGTCTAGGTATAGGGATAACCCTTTATTTGAAGCATTCTCGCAACACTATCGAGAACTGAGTGACGCAGAAAAAAACAGGAATTTTCTCTCACCACCACCGGTTGACGGACATCCGTTTCCGCTATTGCGCGATGAGCGCGAGAACATCACCAACGGCAAACGGTTTGGGCAAGAGACCGTCAAGCGACTGCGCGCCCTGTTCGATGCCAGCGTCAACAAAACCTGTTGTCAGTACCAAGCGCAAATGTGGAAACTTAGGACGCAGCGACGCGAGCAGCTCAAGCCCGGTCTGATCAGGCAGTGACTGATCACTGAGAACCATCGAAAATGCCGTCGCGTCGGTGGTCAGCGTGCTCAGTGCCTGCGCTGCCGTGGACACGAGGACGACGTCGACGTCGTGCTGCTTCAACGCTTCGACGACAAACCGACCGACCAGATCAGAATCTTCGACATACAGCAGTTTGCGGCTCACTAGGAAATCTCGGCAACGGGTTCGGGGTCGCCGAAATGCTGCATGTACCACACCGCCGCTTCAGAGCGACGCTGCAGCCCCAGTTTTTCGAACACCGACGCCAGATAGTTGCGCGCCGTTTTCTCACTGATGCCCATGTGCCGCGCAATTTCTTTGTTCGTCATGCCTTTCGCGACGTTCTTCAGCACTCGATGCTGCTGTGGCGACAGAACCGATTGCGGGTCAACTTGTGCAACGTCGTCCGTGCTGACCTGTAACAGGGTCGAAACCCCGGCATCAAACACATCGATGCCGCGACACACCAGGCGCAACGACGACACCAGATCCCGCGCGTCGATCGTCTTTACCAGGTAGCCGTTTGCGCCCAGCGCTATCGCGCGATCCACTTTCGCTCGATCAATCGTGCCGGTCAAAAATACGAAGCGGCATTCCGCCTGTTGCTCAATACAATGGGCCGCAAATTCGAACCCGGATTTTTCCGGCAATTCAATGTCGAGGACGGCGACATCAAACCGCTCTTCGGCGAGTAATTTCACACCGTCTGCGTAGCTGTTGGCACAGCGAACGTCTTCAATGTCCGGCTCTTCGATGAGCATCTGCGCGAGGCTGCTCAAAATGACCGCATGGTCGTCGATCATCAATATCTTCATTTGAGCTGTGCCGACAGGAGACGAAACACCGATTCGGCTTCGGTGACAGCGTCGTTAACGTGTTCGACAAGTTGGCGTCGTCGATCATCGTCAAGCTTGACCTGCCCGATGAGTCGGTTACCAATTTTGATTTGCGCGAGACAATTGCCCAAGGTATGCAGCTCTTCGTGCATCTCCTTGACGGTCTCGGCCGAGGCCGTGATCGCACCGATACTGGACGACGGTACGTCGCTTGGCATTTCCATTCCCTTGCGAACGCCAACGCGGCGCTCTTGTCGATTCCTCTTCGGGTTGCTCATTAGCGGCAACCCTGCCTGATTTTATGTGATAGATAATGGAGCAATCAGGGTCAAATGTCACCTGTGCGTTTGCCATCTTTTACAGCCGTGGTGCCACTGTTACCTTAAATGCGAACGAGAAAACAAACGCGACTCCACCACAAGTTCGAATGTTCTACTCGAGTTCACTGGGTGACAGGATGCCAACAAGGCCCAAGGATGGGCTGCCCTTCTAATCTGCTGTCGCGTTCGACCGTAACAAATGTCAGAGCCGACGCAGTCGCAACATTACATAACGACCATCATGGTCGTTTTTTGCGTGTCTTGGGTTTCTCGCGAGACGACCGACCCTAACGATAGCGATCGGGTTTGGCCGGCGGCTCGATACCTCGAGCGAGCAATACTTTCTGACAGCGCCGTTGCCAATCAGCCGCCTCCGGAAACGCGTCGGCATCGACCGGCCGATGAAAAATATCCTCCAACATCGGCATCGCGCCAACGCGCTCTGGACGCGGTGCTTGCTTGAGAGCGTAAGTGGGATCAGCGCCCCGCTCCAACAACCAGTGCGCGTGTTCAAAGTCGCCAAATCCGGTGGCCATACTCAGTACCGTGTTGCCGTGCAAACCGCCTTCAAAGGCATCCACGTCGGCACCAAAATCAAGCAGGGCTGCAAGCACATCCCAATTCTGCGTCCGTCTTGCGATATGCACCAGCGACTCCTGGTCGCGATTTGAATCGTTGGGCTTTGCTTGGTGACGCAGTGCCGCTCTGGCAAAGTCGGGCAAACCCGCTTCCACCACGTAGTGCATCAGGATCTCACCGTTGCCAGCCCGACGATTCGGATCCGCACCGCTCTCGAGCAGGGCTTCAAAGCCATCGAGATTGCGTTGATGTAGCGGCCACAGCAAAAGAGGCATGCCCTCATCAGACAGCGCATTGGGATCGAGCCTTTGGGAATCCACCAACTCGGCGACGCGTCGCGCATCACCGTTGGCGGCAGCCTGCGCGAGCTCACGCAGCCCGCCGGAGAAGTGCAGTTCAATTCGCATGGCGGTTTGGTCAGCGTTCCCGGATCGAAAATCAGAGGGCGAATTCGCGACAGGTGTATCCGGTGCACCGCAAGCGGCGGTGCCAAGAGTCGCAATGCACAGTATGAGTGGACGCATCAGACGCTCGCTGTGGCCCGGTTACCTGTCGGGCAGAGCCAAACTATATCAGCGTCCGAGTAACGTGTCGGCCTGAGCTTCGAGACCATCGAGCACCTGATCGATGCCCCGGTCTACGTAGTCCATGCCGTGGCGCGCCACCGATTCGGACAGAGCGTCTCCCGCGCCGGTGAGCACTGGATCAGCCTGATACTCGCCATAAGCCGCCCGGTAAGCCTGCACACGGCCCGCGGCACTCGCCACCGTTTCGCTACCTGGAGGCGCGTACCACGGCTGGTCTGCGGCAGCGGCATCCGATGCGGCAATTCGCGCATCCATGCGATCCAGAATCGTGTCCGCTCGCGTCGCGAGACCGTCAGGGCCCACGAACTGTGCGGCGTCTTGAGCCGGCGTTGCGTTGGTGACATCGAGCGCGTTGAGTGCGACAGGCTGGCCGACGGCCTCAGCCATGCTCAGCAAATCGGACCCTTGCGCGTTGGCCAACACGCCGAAATCCCCAATGGCACCAACCCGCTGTTCCACCTGCCCTTCGATAAAGGGATTACTGGCAACACCCGCCGCAAAACGCACGACGTTGCCAATTTGGTCAGCGCGCTGCGGATCAATACCACTCGCCGATGACTGTAAAGTGGTTAGAATTTCGCCTTCGACCTGGTAGACCGTCACATTCTGCGACGTGTCGCTGACCGGGGTACCCATGCCGGATCGCGCAATAAATTCGTTCGCGGTGTTGGGATGCAAACCAGCCGAATTGTAGGTGGTGCCCGTGGCGCCGGTAACGGCAGACGCTGCGGACGCCATCCCGCCACCCAGCGAATGACCGGTCACTTCAAAATTGCCGTCGGTGGCGCGATCCACCTTGACCGCCAGCGCCATGGCGCGGTCGTAGTAATCAGTGCGATTGCCAGTGCCTTGACCAAAGTTGTTGGACCAGTCCTCGGCCGACGACGCCGTCGTGCCTTTAAACGCCAGCACCGGCTGCGCGTCTGCACCGTGGATTGCCGGGTCGGGCACGTAAAGCTCGGCGCGGAAGCCCGAGTTAGCTGGCGCCAAGTTGGCTTGGGTCAGCCCGTAGCGCGCGAGCGCTGCCGGATCTTCGCTGACGCGTGTCCAGCCAACCGGGGCAGACGGACTCACGCCCTCACCGACCCAGTGATAAACATCAGCCGCCAGCTTGGCGACCTCTTCACCGTGATAACGCGCTTCCAGTTCATCGGCTAACGCCGTCGCCTCAGGCGTACCGACCGCGCGCAAATTCTCAATGCGCGTTTGCTGCTGCGCGAGTTCCGCCTGGGTTGCCGCCACTTGCGCTGCGGATGGCGGGATTGACGGAACAATACTCTTTTCCAACGTGCCACCGCTGGACAGCGTAACTTCGTCGCGCGGGACCAGCGAATCGATCGCCGTATTGACCTTGGACAGTACGCCCGCACGTGTCTCCACGCTGCCGGTGGACTCGGCGACCGTTTGCAGTTGGGCGAGATTGTCCGCCTGATACTCGGTGCTTGAGAAGCCCACGAGCGGATCTTTGGTCGTCGCGCCCAGGCCGCTTTGAACCAGAGTTGTCAGCTGCCCGTCGTCCAGCGCGCCGATGGCGCGGTCAAAGGCGGATGCCTCGCCCGACAGCGAACCGAGCACCGCCAGTGCGGAATCGGTGTAGACGCTCGACTCGCGCGTCGTCGTGCTCCCGAAACCAGCTTCCGGTTGGGATCCGGGGGCAATCAACCCGCGCTCGGCCAAGCTCTCAACGAAATCCGCTTTCGTGTTGGGCGTCGCATGGTCAGCAATCGCTTGCCCCAGTGCCCCCACGTCGGCGTTGGTGCCCGGTTGTTCACCACCAAACGCTTCGCTCAATCGCGTGAGCTGAGCACCGTCGAGAACCCGCGCCATGTCATTAAAGAAGTCCTGCTTCTGCGTATCGGACAAGCCGCCAAGGTTGCCCGGGCGCCAATCGTTGATCTCGCTGACCAGAGTATCTACGGCGCTGTCGCTCAGGTTCTCGAACGCGGCCGTCGCATCGCGAGGCTCCAGACTGGTTAGCGTTGCCTGCACATCGCGAATATCGCTATTGGTAATCGGATTGAGAAAACCGCTGGACAGCGAAGTCTCAATGGCCGCCGTCGCATCGTCCACTGAGTCAGCGTTCTGCGCGACTGCCTCGCTCGCGGCAATCTGCGCGCCCACTTCGGCAGCGTTGCTCGAAAAATCGTTGTTGACGGCAGGATCGGCCATAGCAGGTTCCTTTTTCGCTATGTGCCAGACTAGCGCTCACCCTCACGGGGTCGAACTAGGGCATACCCTAGCCGCCTCGCTGGAACCGGGCCGAGCCCAGCGCCCCGTTAGCGGGCCACAGGCATTCGCCGCTGCCACTGCGCGACCAGCACGCCGGCCACGGCCCCGGCCAAATGCCCGTCCCAGGACACCCGTGCGTCGACCGGCAGCACGCCCGACAACAGCGTTACGCCATAGGTCGCCAGCGTGATGACGGCGGCGATCAGCGCCATGGCCGATTTGGCCTGGTAGCCTCCGGCAATCAGAAACGTGGCCAGACCAAATACCAGCGCGCTGGCACCGATGTGGTTACCGCCTCGGGCAAACAGCCAGATGAGGACACCGCTGAGCAGCGTAATGCTCACGGTAGTGGCCACTGGCGCACGATTGGTCGCCATGACCAGCAACAAAAGAACCACCAGCGGTACGCTGTTGCCGATCAGATGGGCGTAGTTGGCGTGCAGAAACGGCATCATCGCGACACCGATCAGTCCATCCAGCGTGCGCGGGGTTAAACCGAAGCGCTCGAGCGGCAGCAGTCGATCGGCGACAAAAACCAACCCAATCAGCGTAATGAACGCCAATAACAAACCAAAATTACGACGGGTCAATGCAGCGTTCGCTCGTGTGCCTGGACGGCTCGTCAGAGTAGCACGCGCCGCCAGATCACGCGGCGCGCGCACTTCTGTCATGGGATCAAACTAACTGCGTGACCAGGTCTCGCCGGCAAACTCCGCGTTGACCTCGGTGTCAGTCAGGTGGTTGGCGTAGTTGCTGAGCGTCTTCATCGTCACCCCCAACACCACGTCCAGCGCCTGTTCCTGGCTGAAGCCGGCGGCGAGAAACGCAGCGAGCGGCGCGCCGGTTACCCAACCACGTTCTTCGACCATGGTGCGGGCAAAAGTGGCCAACGCGTCGAGCCGAGTATCGGGCAGAGCGCGACGCTCACGGATGGCGTCCACGATGGAGGCGTCGACACCCATTATGTTTTTCGCGATCACCGAGTGCGCCGCGACGCAAAACTCGCAGCCGTTGACAACGCTGATGCTCAACAAGACGACCTGCTGCTCGGTCGGGCTAAACGCGCTTTTTTCAAACATCTTGCCAATGGCAATGTAGGCATTCAAGGCGGTCGGTGACTCGGCAAGCTTGGCGTACAGATTGGGCACGAAACCCAGCGACTTTTGCGCGCCTTCGAGCACGGCCTTGGACGCCGCCGGCGCGCTTTCGATAGTATGATTCGTGAACTGGCTCATTCTTGTTTCCTCAGATTGAAAAGGGTTATGCATGGCATGCACGTACTTTAGTTCCGACCCGACGCGTGGAATATGCTCGCGCATCGCCGGAGTATGCTCGAACGTCCTGAGCGCGCGTTTTGGCTAAGCGCTTCCTCGGGCACGGTACCCGGTCCTCATGACGCGCGAACCGTGTTTCGCGTGCGGCGCCATGGCCCCGTCCGATGACGGACCCAGTCACGCCTACATGTTGTCTTCGCCCGGCTGCTGGGCTCTGTACGGTGAAGTGCTGACACGTGAGTACAGCGATCCTGCGCTGTTCGCGAGCAGTCACCGCCTGACGGTCGATGCCTACGCGGCGCAGCACCCGGGCGATTTGAGTCAACAGCGTTCACGCCAGTCCATGTGGCTTCACCTGACAGCGCTCTATGCAGTCCTCGAACTGGACTGGAGCCACGACGCTGCCATGCGCCTGCTGAAAACGTTGACCGGGCGCGCGCTGCCCGAGCCCACCGTGACGCCCGGCGTGTTCGACGTAAACGTAGAACGGGTAGCAGCCGCAAATCGTGCCGAGCATCACCACACGGTTGAGCGCTGGGCGCGGACGACTCTGAGCGCCTGGCAGCGCTGCGACCGCGGTGTCACGCCCTTCCTTGATACGCTCATCGCCGCCGCCACCCCCTAAGCCCGACGCAACGCTCGGATCGCCAGCGTCCTGTACAATCCGGGTTTTGACATTCAGGCCCCATTACCGCGATGTTTTCTGTACACCCGCCAGTTTTGGCATCCACTTTCGTCTGTCGTGCCCGCGTTCGCGTTGAACGCGCGACCAGAGGGTAGCCCTTGAAACATCCCCTTCGAGTTGCGCTGACCGGCGTTTTGGCTTGTGTCAGTGGCGGCGTCAGTGCGCAGCTGTTTGACGACGTTGCCGCGCAGAGCAGTCTGACGTTCACCCATTTTAACGGTATGTCCGGCGCACACTATTTTCCGGAAATGATGGGTGCCGGGGGAGCCGTCTTCGACTACGACAACGACGGTGACCTGGACGTGTATCTGCTCCAGGGGAACATGCTCGGCGCCGGGAAAACGCTCGACGACGCGCTGTTCCCGCCGAGCGACAGCGAACCCTTGCGCGATCGTCTTTATCGCAACGACTGTGCGACGCCTTGCGCGCAGCTGCGATTCACAGACGTGACTGAGGAATCGGGCATTCGCGGCGATGGCTACGGCATGGGTGTCGCCGCCGCCGACATCGACAACGACGGCGACGTCGATTTGTACACTATGAATTTCGGCAGCAATCAGCTTTGGCGCAACGACGGCGACGGCACGTTTACCGACATCACGAAGAGCGCCGGCGTTGATGACGGGCGCTGGTCGGTTAGCGCATCGTTCGTCGACATCGATGCTGACGGCCTGCTTGATCTGTACGTTGGCAATTACCTGAAGCACGACAACAGCAAGCAACGCGTGTGCAAACTGGCGCAACGCTTCGACGACTACTGCGGCCCGTTGCGCGGCGCCGGCGAAACCGACCGCCTGTTTCACAATCAAGGCGGCGGCGTATTCAAGGACATCAGCGAGGCGTCGGGCATTACCAAAGCGTGGGGCGGAGCGCTGGGCATCTCGACCGCGGACTTTGACGGCGACGGTGATCTCGATATTTATGTCGCCAACGACGGCGTGGCCAATCAGCTGTGGATGAACCAGGGTGACCTGACGTTCAGCGATGAATCTCTGCTGGCCGGCGTGGCCGTCAACAAGGACGGCATGGCCGAGGCCAGCATGGGCGTCGACGCAGCGGACTTTGACGGCGACGGCGACATGGATTTGTTCATGACGCACCTGCGCCAGGAAACCAACACGCTTTACGTCAACGACGGCCAGGGATGGTTTGAAGATCGCAGCATCGCGATGGGGCTGGCGTCGGACTCGTTCAGCTACACCGGGTTTGGCACCGCCTGGCTGGATTTTGATCACGACGGCGACCTCGATTTGCTCAGCGTGAACGGTGCGGTACGTAAAATTGAGGCGCTCCTGCTCAAGAGCGACCCTTACCCGCTGCATCAACCCAATCAATTGTTCGAAAATGTCGGTGACGGTCGCTATCGCGAGATTACCGCAACAGCCGGTCCGGCGTTTGCGTTGTCCGAAGTCAGCCGGGGCGCGGCGTTCGGGGATCTGGACAACGATGGCGACACCGACGTCATCATCACCAACAACAACGGACCGGCGCGACTGCTTGCCAATCAATACGCCGGGCCAAACCACTGGATCGGTTTGCGCATTACGACCAAAGACGGACGCGATGCGCTCGGCGCAGTCGTCACTGTCATCGCCGATGAGCTTGAGCAGGTGCGTTCGGTTCGCAGTGACGGCAGTTACGCCAGCGCCAACGATGCCCGCGTGCGCGTCGGTCTTGGCGCCTCCGACTCACCGGTCACGGTAACTGTGCTATGGCCCGATGCGCAGACCCGAACGATCAAAGACCTTGCGGTCGACCTGTACCACGAGATTTCGCCGTGACCGGTCGCCGGCTCTGTCCAACACTGTGCCTGGCATGTTGGCTGTGTACAGGCTGTGGCGCGCCCGAAACGCCAGCTCAACTGCAAGCCGCACCTGCGCCGCCGCAGGTTGCACTGCTGGAGATCTCACACCCGGACCCGCTGGCGTTCAAACCCGAGATCACCGCGAGCCTGGCACCAGCGCTGGCACGCTTTCGCACCGAGTCAACCACGCTGGACGGTGTTGATCTTGGAGCGGCGTTTGGCAAGCTGGGCTTGCACTATCAAGCGCACCAGCAGCAAGAAGCCGCTGCTGCGTGTTTTATCAATGCACAGCGCCTCGACCCGACGAATCATCGCTGGCCCTACTACCTGGCGGTGCACGAAGAAGAAACCGGCGAATTCGACAACGCGATCGCCAATTACAAGCAGTCGCTCGAACTGGTGCCGGACAACGTAGCGGGCGCCACGCGGCTGGGCCTTTTGATCCTGCAGCTGGGTGATCTGGAGCCAGCGCAACGCGTTCTCGACGACGTCATTGCGCGGCAGCCGAACAGTGCCGCCGCGCTGGCGGGCCTCGCAGATATTGCGGCCGACCGCGATGACCCGCAGACGGCGGCACAGCTTTACCAACAAGCACTATCGATCGACCCGCAAGCAAGCCAGCTTTACTACCGTCTTGGTCTGACCTACCGCAAACTCGGCGACATCGAGCGCGCCAAAGCGGCGTTGTCGCAGCGCGGTGAACGCATTCCGCGCATTGCCGATCCGCTGCTCGTGATCATGCAGGCGCATCTGCATCCGCCGGCGTATTACATCGATCAAGCGAATGCAGCACTTGAGGCCAACGATTTACGCCGCAGTGCGCAGCGGCTGTCGCTGGCGCTCACGGTCGAACCCACGCATGCACAAGCGTTAACGCAACTCGGTGAGCTGCTGCTGGCCGTCAAGCAAGACGCGGCGGCCAAAAAGCAGTTTGAGCAGTTGGTGCAAGCGCATCCCGATCACGCGCTCGGGCACTATTATCTGGGACTGTGCGCCGTGCGTGCCGGAGACAAGCCAACGGCGACCCGCCACATGCGCGAGGCCCTTAAGCTGGAACCGGGAATGGAGCGCGCCACAAAAGCGCTGCAGCGACTAACGACAGGTTAGTCGCTTGGATCAGCCCGCGCGGTGACGGTCTTTGACTTTGACGTAGTGGCGCGCCGAGTATTTGAGCATGGCCACCTCTTCGGGTTTGAGTTCGCGCATCGCTTTGGCGGGCGACCCGGCGTAGAGCCAACCAGCGCGCAACACTTTTCTGGGCGTGACCAAGGACCCGGCCGCCAGCAGCACGTCGTCTTCAACCACGGCGTGATCCATGACCACCGCGTTAATGCCGATGAGACAACGATCACCGACCGTGCAGGCGTGCAGCACAGCTTTGTGTCCAACCGTCACATCTTCGCCGACAATCAGCGGCGCACCCGGACCAAACTCGCCAGCGTGCGCAACGTGAAAAACGCTGCCATCCTGCACGTTGGTGCGCGCACCGACGCGAATGTAGTTGACGTCGCCGCGCACCACCGCCATGGGCCAGATCGACACGTCGTCACCCAGCGTAACGTCGCCAATGACGACGCTCGAAGGATCGACGAAAACGCGCTCACCGAGCACCGGTGCGGTATCGCCGAGCGGGCGCACTGCATCGTTCATGTCATGGTAACCAGCTCTTCCGCGCTGGTGGGATGGATCGCAACGGTGTCGTCAAAATCGGCTTTGGTTGCGCCCATTTTCACCGCGACGGCAAAACCCTGCAGCATCTCGTCAGCACCTGGTCCAATCACGTGTACACCGACCACTTTTTCGTCGTCACCGGCGGTGACCAGTTTCATCGAACACGGGGTTTTGCGTTCCGTTAGCTGGTGGTACATCGGCGTAAACTTGCTGGTGTATGTCTTCACCGCGTCACCGAATTGCTCGCGCGCCTGGGGCTCTGTCATTCCCACTGTGCCGATGGTCGGATGTGAGAACACCACGGTCGCGATGTTGTCGTAGTTCAGATGCCGATCCGTTTGCCCGTCAAACAAACGGTCGGAAAGGCGGCGCCCGGCAGCAATGGCGACCGGCGTGAGCGGTGCCCGGCCGGTCACGTCACCCAGCGCGTAGACGCCCTCGACATTGGTGCACTGAAACTTGTCCGTGGGAACAAACCCGGCGTCGTCCAGTTTTACGCCCGTGGTCTGCAGATCAATTTGGTCTGTCGCCGGATCACGACCAATGGCCCACAGCACCTGTTCGTACGGCCCGGCCTTGCGACCGTCCTGCGCGCAAACTATCAGCGCGCCGGGCTCGCCCTCGATTGCCGTTGGAACGAAGCGCGGCACCACGTTGACGCCGCTGTCCGCCAACGCAACGAGCAGGCCCTCCTGAATCATCGGATCAAAATCGCGCAGCGCGTTATCGAAGCGAATCATCAAATCGGCTTGCGAGCCCAAGCCCGCGAAGACGCCAGCCAGCTCAACGCCGATGTAACCGCTGCCGACCACAGCCACTCGCTTGGGCTGCTCGGGCAGTTCGAAAAATCCGTCGGATGTAATGCCGAGTTCAGCCCCGGGCAGGTCCGGCACACGCGGCCGACCGCCAGTGGCGATGACGATGTGCCTGGCGGTGACGCGGCGCCCGTCAATATCGATCGTATGAGCATCGACGAAGCGGCCGTGACCGGCGATGTATTCGACACCGCGTTTGTCGAGGTTGCGCTCGTAAATGCCGTTGAGGCGTTTAACATAGGCATCTCGATCTGCCTTTAACGCCGCCCAGTCCACGCTTTCGATGCTGGCCTTGATGCCGTAGCCCGGTGCATCGTGGACGCTGTGGGCGACATCCGACGCGTACCACATCACTTTTTTGGGCACGCAGCCGACATTGACGCAGGTGCCGCCCAGCGGGGCTGGCTCGATAATCGCGGCACGCGCCCCGTATTGAGCGGCGCGTTGCGCGCAGGCCAAGCCACCGCTGCCGCCGCCCAGGGAAATCAGATCATAGGTTTCTGTCATGGTGTTTTCTCGCTGCGTTGCCCACGGCACGCACTGTCAGACTATCGTTCGGACGCTCACTGTACACAACAGATTCCGACTGTCCAGTGTATACTTTAGAGCTTGCGAAAGACGTAATTTCAAAGGACGCCCATGATCGCAACTCTCGTTTTTCTGGCGCTGGTCGGCGTGCTTTTTGCCTACGCTATCACCATCTACAACGGTTTGGTCACGCTGCGTGAAAACGTCAAGAAAGCCTGGGCCAACATTGACGTCCTGCTGCGCCAACGGCACGAAGAAATCCCCAAGCTTATCGAAACCTGTAAGCAGTACATGGGCTACGAGCAGGAGACGCTTGAAAAAGTAATGGAAGCTCGCGCGCGTGTATCGTCAGCGCAAGCCAGCGGCGACGTCGGCGCATTGGGCAAGGCGGAGGGACAATTGCGCATGGGGCTCGGCAATCTGTTTGCGGTAGCGGAGCAATATCCCGAGCTCAAAGCCAACGAGTCGTTCCAGCATTTGCAGACGCGCATTTCGACACTGGAAGAATCCATCGCCGATCGCCGCGAGTTTTACAACGAATCGGTCAATCAAAATAACATTCGAATCGCTCACTTCCCTGATCTGATCATTGCCAATTTCTTCAAATTTGACGGCGCTGAGCTGCTTGAGTTCACGGATGAAGAACTGACTGATGTCAACGTCAAAGAGCTGTTCGGCAATTAGCCTCAGGCTGTTGCAAGCCTCGCCAGCATCGATGGACTCGGCGGTTTGAGCGCGCTCGACCGTGCCTCCGGCGCTGTGATGAATGTATCGGCCTTCGAGATCGCTGTGTTTGTCGCCCTGCCGTTGGTGGTCTTCGGCATGAGCGCAAGGAGTGCGTTTCGAGCGCTGCGCACGCGCCGCATGCTCGAAGATCTGCCCACCTCTCGCACCCGCTCCGCACACCAGGGTTACGTCGAGCTCGCCGGCATTGCGGAGTTGATGGACGGACCGGTGATTCGCGCGCCGATGTCGTTGTTTAACTGCGTGTGGTGGTCGCTAAGCACGCAACGCTATAACGGCAAAAACTGGGTAAGCGTTGATCATGAAACCAGCGACGAGTTGTTTTATATCCGTGACGCAACCGGTACGTGTGTCGTCGACCCGGAAGGCGCGCAAGTCACCGCCGGACATCGCCGGGTTACGCGTGGCAAACGAGGCGCCGGACTCGCCAAACGCGGCGAAGTGCGCCACACCGAGCTTTACATCAAACCTGGCGATGAGCTGCACATTATTGGTTGGTTCACGACCTTCACCGGCGTGGACAACTGGGATCACGATGCTGAGTTGAGCGAAAGACTGCGCGATTGGAAGCGTGATCAGGACAGCCTGTTGCGCCGGTTTGATGCCAACCGGGACGGTCAGATCGACGCGGCCGAATGGGCCGAGGCACGCCGCGAAGCGCGCCAGGAGCTTGGCCGGGAACACCGTGAGCTTTCCGTACAACCGGGGGTCAACGTCATCCGTGTCCCGGATGACGGTCGCCCGTTTTTGATTGCCGGTGAACACGAACAGATTTACGCCAAGCGGCTCAACCGCCAAATGACAGGCTACGGGCTCGCCGCTGCGCTATCTTGCACGCTGGCTCTTTGGATGATCGCCTCCTGGCTTTAGTCTGACCCAAGAGTCGCCCCTGCGACGCCCTATTTTGCGCCGCACCATAGAGATTCTGCGATTTATCCAGCGCCCGATTTAGGGTATCGTCTGCGACCTCTGATTTCCCGCTTCCGGGCGTTTATTTATATGTCGAATCCACTTCTCGATACGGTCGGGTTGCCCGCCTTTGCGGCGATCAAGCCACGCCACGTTGAACCCGCCATCGATCAGGTCCTGGCGGATAATCGGGCTGGCATCGCCGCACTGACGCAACAAGATGGCGCGCACACCTGGGCCTCGCTGGTGGAAGCCATGGAATCCATGCAGCACCGGCTGGACCGCGTGTGGTCGCCGGTCAGCCACCTGAATGCCGTGGCCAACAACGATGAATTACGCGACGCCTACAACGCCTGCCTGGGCAAGCTCACCGACTATGCGACGGAGCTGGGCCAGAACCGTGCGCTGTTCGACGCCTTTGAGTCACTGCAAGAAAGGCTTGGCGATGAGTTCGACGAGGCGCAGAAAAAACTGGTCGCGAACACGCTGCGCGATTTCAAGCTGTCGGGCGTGCATCTGGATGACGAGACCCGCAATGAAGTGCGCTCGTTGATGCTCGAGCTGTCTACGCTGCAGTCCAAGTTTGAGGAAAATCTGCTCGACGCCAGCAACGCCTGGTCGTACATCGCCACTGACGAAGCCGAACTGGACGGCGTGCCGGAGCAAGCTATTGCCCGTGCGGCGAGTGAAGCGCGGTCGCGCGACGTCGAAGGGTGGTGGTTCGGACTGGATTTCCCGTCCTACTTCGCGATCGCCGGGCACGCGCACAGCGAGTCACTGCGCAAACGTTTTTATGACGCCTGGGTGACCCGCGCGTCGGATCAGGGCCCGCACGCCGGCAAATTCGATAACGGTCCAATCATGGAACGCATTTTGAAGTTGCGTCACGCGCTGGCCAGGCACATCGGGTTTGACAACTACGCGGCCTACTCACTGGCAACGAAAATGGCCGATTCGACCGACGAGGTCATGCAGTTTTTGCGCGACCTGGCGTCGCGCACTCACGGCATTGCACGCGCCGATTTTGACGAGCTGGAGGCTTCGGCTGGCCGCTCTCTCAATGCCTGGGACGTCGCTTACTACTCCGAGATAGTACAAAAAGAACGCTACCTCGTTTCCGACGAGGAGTTGCGCCCCTATTTTCCAGTGGAACGCGCCATGGCTGGCCTGTTCGAGGTAACCCAGCGCCTCTACGGTGTCACCATCGAACAGCAACCCTGTGGTGCCACCTGGCACCCGAGCGTCGAGCTGTACGCGGTGCGCGACAAGGATGGCGACGTGCTGGGGCAATTCTTCGTGGATCTCTACGCACGCGACAAGAAGCGTGGCGGCGCATGGATGGACGAGTGTATCGGCCGCAAGCGCTTTAACGACGAGCTGCGCACACCGGTCGCGTATCTGGTGTGCAATTTCATGCCGCCCTCGGGCAGCCAGCCCGGGCTGCTGACGCACGGTGAAATCGTCACGCTGTTCCACGAGTTCGGTCACACGCTGCATTTGTTGCTGACCAAAGTCGACTACCCGAGCATCTCCGGCATCAACGGCGTGCCGTGGGACGTGGTCGAACTGCCCAGTCAGTTCATGGAAAACTTTGTCTGGACGGATGAAGTGCTGCCAATGATTTCGGGCCATTTTGAAACCGGTGAGCCACTCCCCGAAGACGTCTTCGAACGACTGCTCGGCACGCGCGATTTCCAATCCGGCATGCACATGGTTCGTCAACTTGAATTCGCTTTGTTCGACATGCGCATTCACCAGGAATACGGCAACGGCAAGAGCGTCAGTGCCATTCTGGAAGAAGTGCGCAACGAAGTATCTGTCGTACCGGTGACGCCCAACAACCGGTTTGCCAACGGGTTCGCCCATGTTTTTGGTGGGGGCTATGCCGCGGGCTACTACAGCTACAAGTGGGCAGAGGTACTGTCCGCCGATGCGTTCAGTGCGTTTGAAGAAACCACCACTCTCGACAGCTCAACGGGCCAGCGTTTTCGACGTGCCGTTTTGGAAATTGGTGGCTCGATGGATGCCATGCAGGCGTTCGTTAATTTTCGCGGGCGCAAACCCACGCTGGACGCGCTGCTGCGCCACACCGGAATCGAAGACGCCGCCTGATACCGCCGAGCGCTTGGGTGGCAGCGGTAAGTTGCCACCTGCGAGTCCGGTCTGCACCGGCCTGACGCCTGCTCAAGGTCTCCGCCACTACCGAGGCTCTGTCGACCAACTCTGTGTTTGCGCGATGCCATAACTGTGGGCGAGTTCACACTTTTGGACATTGGTGCTGAATATCGGGCCCCACGGGGTCGATATTGGGCCGTCGGCTATCGCGTTTGAGCGCGGGGTTTTTTAGACTCTCGCTACATAACCTTCAGACCAGCCTTTAAACCTCTC
>JBGCFP010000209.1:0-11499 GCA_045107005.1 Gammaproteobacteria bacterium | reverse complement strand
TCGCCATCAAAAACGGCTGCAACCACTTGTCAAGCGAGCCGATCGGGTAGACACTTGTGCCAAAAAGAAACACCGCCGCGTAAACACCGGCGCCGACGCCAATACGCCTTGGTGCATCACTCAGAGCTTCCAAACACCAGCCGCCAATGACGTCGCGGGCAAAAATATGGCCACCAGTGACGCAGAAAAACCCCAGCATCAGCGCGCCCACCGAAGTCACCCATCCAAGCCCAACGTCGTGACGCAGCGCAAGCATCAATGCCACGATCGCGACGGTCAGCGATAAGATCGCAATCAATGCGGGCACGCTGCCGATCAACGGTTTCTGCCGACGGAAACCGACTATGCCAGGGTAGATCAGCGACACGATGATGCCAAGTTCCATCACCATGCCAAGAGATCGATCGTCCGGATGACTGTTTGGTGACAGCGCGAGGATCAAAGACAACCCACCGGCAACAAGAAGACAAAGAAGTGTGACCGCTGCGGAGAGAAACTTGCTCATTGGAAATCCCATTTCTTGTTCATGCCAGAATTCGAGTCACCGCAAACGGCGGTGGCCAGCCACCTTGACCGGGTCGGTGCGTCTGAAAGATACATGTTGGACGGTGCCGACTTATTGTCGCCGGCACGCGAAGGAGTGTTCCGTCTTGAATAAGTCGGCAGCTACTAACTGATACATCAGCTAAGGCGGGAACGGTTCATTTGTGGATTCAGAGGCCGACGTTGTGAACCTGAGAATATCGAATGTTCTGCTTGCCATCTTACGGATCGTGCATGGCATACACTTGAGATTCGATCTGAAAGAGGATCATTAGCACCGCAGACAGACCAATCTTCGTCGGGATCGCGTATCCACGTTACTCGCTTCTATGTTCGTCTTGCACGTGGTACCACGATCGTGTGCTAAGTTTCGCTTTTCACAATTTTCGAGACGGCTATGAGCACCGCTTACGATACACCGTTGTCTGACGTCACCAAGACTGGCTCTACCTTTAATCCGCCTCTGTGGTCTGCGAAAGGTCGCATGGGTCGATTGCGATACCTGGGCCACACGGCGTGGACGACTATTCTGATCATGTTGATTGGCGTCATCGGCGCCGTCGCCATGGGTCTGGAAGAAGGGCCTTCCTTCGACATGGTGCTCGGCGTCCTCGGTCTGGCAACGCTGATTATCCGCGTGGTGTTTGCCATCAAACGCGTGCACGACATTGAGTGGCCCGGCATCAGTGCAGCGATCTGTGTCATTCCGCTGATAAATTTGCTCCTGGTGTTTTGGCCGGGCACGAAAGGTGCCAACCGATACGGCCCGCCGCCCGGTCCAAACAACGGGTTGATTATTGCGGGTGCGCTTCTTCTTCCGTTGGTGTTTATTGGCGGCATGATGGCTGCGATCGCCGTCCCGGCCTACAACGACTACACGGCACGTGCGCAAGTCGGCGAAGCGTTCGTCATGACGTCGAGCGCGAAAATGACTCTTGTCCAACACTACCAGACGAGCGCCGCTTGGCCGGACGAGAATACGCTTGCTGATCTGGGCCTGGACCAGACCATTCGAGGAAAGTACGCAGCGATGAGCGTGGAAGCCGACACCGGCGTAATAAACTGCAGGATGCACGCCGACGGGTCGGTCGCCTCGAGCGTGGCTGGCGGCACCATTCGGTTTCGCCCGGTGGTAACCGACTCTTTCACGTTTCAGTGCTCGAGTCCCGACATTGGGCCGAGGTTTCTACCCAATTCTTGCCGTGGCCAGGACGCGCGAGACTAGCGCTCGCGAACGCCAAGCCTCTAATGCCGATGGCAACGGACGGGGGATCGTCCTGTGTCACACAAAAAAAGGCGGGCTTGCGATGTCGCAAGCCCGCCTTCGTTAGCTAGCCGCCTATTGCGGGCAAATGCTTAGATCATCGATCCCGCACTCGATCAAATCGCCGCCACCGCCAGCGTCTATGCACTGCATCCGCAGTTGCACGTTGCTACCGGCAGGGATATTCGCCGTGGCGTTGGTCCAGGCAGCACTGCTGCGCACGTCACCATTGCTGGCAATAACGCTCCAGGTCGCCCCGCCGTTGGTCGAGACTTCCAGCTGAAAGCCGTCGCCAGCGTCATCACCCGTGTCGCGCTGTCCGTGGAAATACCAGACTGACAGTTCGGACAACGATGTGACGTTCCACTGCGGCGAATCCAGCACGCAGTTTCCGCCGTCCACATCGTCCGCACCGGCACTGGTATTGGTCGCCGTGTAGATGGCGTTGGCGCCGGTGTTTGCACCGCCAACCTGAGTCACAACACCGCTGTTGGATTGCTGGCTTGGCGCGCCGAGCGTGTAGGCCCCGGTACTGCAGGTACTCGCAGCACCGTTGCTCCAGCCGGCAACGCCCGCTTCGAAGCTATCCTCGACCGTGCAGTCCGCCGGAGGTGGCGGCGGTGTGCTGTCATCGATAACGCGCACGCAACGATAGGTGCCCGCTGCACCTGAGCCGCTGTCTTGATCGTTAACAAAGGCAAGACGCATATTGCCGGTGTAGTTGCTGCCAACGTCGATACTGAACAACTGCCAGTCGTCGTTGCCCGAATAACCGGGTGATACGCCGATACGTCCGGTGCCGGTCCAGTTTTGTGTTCCCCAGAACGTGAAGTAACGAGCCGCATCGTTGAGCGTATCGTTCTCATCAAAGCCGATGCCGTGGATTTCGCCCTGACTGCCCGACTTGTAATAGAACTCGAGACGCGTGCCGCTGCCGACATCAAAACTCTGCGTCGTTCGAATCCACGTATTGTTGTCCAGGCGAATTTCATCACCGCCGTCCTGCACAGCAAAGTTGTTGCTTTGGTTCTGGCCTGCCGCACCGGCGTACGAGAACGAAGAAAGATTCAGCGCATCGCTGGCGCAAGTCGGTCCGGGATCGGGCGGCGGTGGCGCGCTGCCACCAAGGGTATAGAGCAACAGATTGGGTGAGCCCGAGCCCACATTGCTAATGGCGCCGCTGGTCGCACGAGCGGTTAACTCGCTTGCGACTTGCGCTGGCGACAGATTCGGATTCTGATCCAGAATCAGCGCCGCGGCACCGGCCACATGCGGGCTCGCCATCGACGTACCGCTGATGGTTCTGGTGGCGGTGTTGGACGTGTTCCAGGTCGAGGTGATCGATGATCCGGGTGCAAAGATATCGACGCACGGCCCAATATTGGAGAACGACGAGCGGGCGTCGCTGATGGTGCTGGAACCGACGGTGTAAGCACTCGCGGCGCGCGCGGGTGAACGGTTGCACGCGTTAACCCCACTATCGTTACCGGCGGCAACCGCAAAGAACGCGCCAGTGGCAACGGCATTGTTAACCGCATTGTCGATCGACGTTGAAATGCCGCCGCCCAGACTCATGTTGGCCACAACCGGCGTCGACGGGCTGTTCAACTTTTGCTGCGCGACATAGTCGATACCGCAAATGATCGCGCTGTTCGGACACGAGCCAGCGCCCGTGCAGACTTTGACGCCGATCAGCTCGGCATTTTTTGCAACGCCCCAGGTTGCACTGCCAACCGTACCGGCAACGTGCGTGCCGTGACCGTTATCATCGCCCGTACCGCCGGTACAAGCGGTACCAAAACGCGCACGACCTCCGAAGTTGACGTGAGAAGTACGAATACCGGTGTCGATGACATAGACATCCACGCCGGTGCCATCGAAGTCATAGCGGTAGTTGTTATCGAGCGGCAACGAGCGTTCGTCGACCCGATCCAGTCCCCAGGTTGGATTGGGCTGATCAGCCACAATGCGCGACAGCCCGTCTTGCTCAACGTAGGCCACGCGAGGATCTTGCGCCACTGCCAAAGCGGTGCTCCGGTCCATGGTCATGACAGCGCCACGCAATGCATGGCGATAGTCCCGCGACGTCGCCGTCCCGTAGCGCACGGCAATATCGCGCGACACATCGGACGCGCGACTGGCGCCAAGCTTCGCGTCGTCATAGACAACAATGTATTGATCGGTTAGTAGTTCAACGCCATCCGGCACGAGCAGCTTGCCCTTGTCGGCCAGCGCACTGGCGGACACCAGTAGCGATAGGAAAAACAGTACCCGTTTAGTCATAGTTCTCTCCCTGAGAAGGTTTAGCAGAAACGACCAAACCGCCCTCCACGCCCGCACTCGTCAATGTGCGCCAGCGATCTCCCAACGGAATGGCTTGGACCGACTATAGCAAGGCATCGCCATGGTGGTGTGAGGGCCGTGGTTTGAAGCAGACGCTCGTGCCTGCCGTCGTGGCCCTTGAAACTCGGCATGTTTGTCGTACTTACCCAATTGGCGACGCCAGCAAATCTTAATTCGACGGCAATGGCGCTTCATAGACCAGCGTTTGCGGATGAAACGCGTACCAGGCAAACCAGAACATCTGTGTACCGACGGCTGAAGGGTCTGACAACGCCGGCTCGATCGCCGCGCTTTTCGCATCCGAATCCCAATGGATGACCACCCGTTTTCCATTGATCTGTTCGGTGAATTGCCTCGCACCGCCCGCATCGAGCGTGGCGTACGGATAAGCCTTTTTCACATCGCCAATCTGCACACCGAGCACCAGGCTTTTCGGATGCAGAAAGTCAGGCGCCTTGTGCTTCACTTTGAAAAACAAATTGGGCGTCTTTTCATAGCCTGCGTAAGGCGACTGCTCATAGTTTCTCTTGAAACCGGTTTCGGTACTGAGAATCTCGCTGTCAGGCTGATCTTCAAGCCAACCGGCAAGTGTGGTGTGGGTGAGTCGAATCGGTATCAGGACTTCGCCTTTGCGCTCCCCGGAGATGGCGCGCATCCCGATCTGCGACCAGAGACTCAGCGTCCTGCGATCGTAGAGCAACACGTCGCTGTTGTAGAGCAGCCCGGAAACGCCAAAACCCTCTGGCTCTGACTCGAATGCCATGCCACTGCCACACAGCGGGCAGTAAGTCACCATGTAGTGATGACCACCGGCCGAGTCATTCACAATCTCATGCCAGTTAAGGATTCGTATCGGGTAAGCGCGACGAACCCCGCCAAAATCGAGTGCCAGGACTCGCTCCCGACTTCGTCTGGCTTCTTCGTCAGGCGCCAGATAAGCTGGTTTATCAATGGCAGGTATAGCGTCTTTCGGCGGACCACCGTGACTGATTTCACTCGTTGGGATTTCGCTGTTGCCAAGATCAAAGCCGTTGATGGTCTGAGCGTGCACAATTGACGCACAGCTCACAGCGCCGAGAAACAGTAAAACGATCTTGCGAGTCATTGGTATGATTTGCCCGTAGTACGTTTATGGTGTGGGCAATCCAATAGCGCCCCACTTGAGCATCATCTTAGAGCGTATCGATGCAACAATCCTCACTAAAGTACGGCATTGCGTTTTGGTTCCTGCCGGTCGGACTGACCGCCTGCGCAACGCATCCAACACCGGTCACGCCGGTGGAGGGTGACTACACGCTTACACTTCAAATCAAAGGCATAACAGCACCAGAAGGCGTCATTCGAGCGGCGTTATACAACGACAAATCGCGCTGGCTGGACGTGACTCAGTCGGTCAGGGGACGACTGCACATTGTGCAAAGTCACTCAGAGACCCTGTCGTTTTACGGCCTGCCCGAGGGCGAGTACGCCGTCGCCGTGTTTCAGGACATCAACGCCAACAACAAGATGGACAAGCGCTGGCTGTTGGTTCCCAGTGAACCATTTGGCTTTTCGATACCGTCGACGAATACGCCTGCGCGTGGTCGGCCCAACTACGAACAGGCAAAGTTCGTGTTACACGGTGACACAACCATCGCCATTCAATTGTCGACGATTTTTTCCAATGGCCGTGTCGAGGACGATAGTCCGAAATAGGGTCTGGCAATCGTCGCTAAAGCAAGGCGCTCCACTGCCTGTTGCTACAACGTCGTTGGCGACCCGACTTCGTAGGGGCGGCAGCAATCGGGCTCGCGTCTATGCGGCGAATTGCTTTCTCTGTTGCATGAACGCAGCGCCAGTCAGATCGTCCAGCGCCGCGTCCAAATCAGGGTGCAACACCTTGCATCAACACACCGCAAATAAGCGCACCGTACGTACCGAGCGCGTAGCCGAGTACGGCAAGCAGAACACCAACGGGCGCCAAGGACGGGTGAAACGCGGCCGCCACGACCGGCGCACTGGCGGCGCCACCAATATTCGCCTTACTGCCAACCGCGAGGAAGAAATACGGTGCTCGAATCAGTTTGCCGACAACCACCAGCAGCAGCACGTGGAACGCCATCCAGACAAAACCGACGAGGAATATGCCGGGGTTTTCCGCGATAGCCAGCACGTCCATTTTCATGCCAATGGTGGCCACCAGAATATAGATAAAGACACTGCCAACTTTCGAAGCGCCCGCGCCTTCATAGTTTCTGAGTCGGGTAAAACTCAACCCCACGCCTATTGTCGTAGCAATAACAATAAGCCAAAAGAAACCCGAGCCAAGACTAAAATTGTTGGCCAGATACGGCGCGTTCTCGCGGATTGCGGGCGCCAGAAAATCCGCAAACCAGTGGGCGATACCGGTGGCCCCCAGTGCAATACCCAGCACCACCATGAGATCGTTAAAGCTTGGAATGCGGGCCACTTTCTGACTGAATTCGTGCATGCTGTTTTTCAAGGTCTCGACCGACGACGCGTCGGCCTTGAAGAAACGATCGAGCCTCGCGGCTTTACCTACGCCCAACAGCAAAAAGAACATCCAGACTTCGGCCACTATGATGTCGACGGTGATCATGACCGAAAACATGCTGCCGGAAATCAGATTTTTTTCGCCTTCTTTGAAGATTTCATACGTGGCCGCGTGATTGGCACCACCGCCAATCCAGCTGCCCGCCACGGTCGTCATGCCACGCCACACTTCGTTGGGCTCGACGCCACCGACCAGTTCCGGGTTGATGTAGGAAAACAGCAGGATGGCCAGTGGTCCGCCCAAAATGACGCCTACGGTGCCGGTCAAGAACATGACCAACGCTTTCGGACCTAACTGGAATACTTCTCTGAGATTAATGCTCAGAGTCAGCAACACCAGACTGGCCGGCAGCATGTATCTCGAGGCCACAAAGTACAGTTGAGACCCGGATACAAATTGGTCCGCAATGGCCTTGGCGTCTTCGTTCTGCAGCGTGAAATTTTTGAAGTCTTTGAAAGACGTGATGCCGGACATGTCGAAACCACTTTGCGACAGCGCCGACATGGCGGCTGCCATATCCACCCACTTGGGCGAAATCACACCAAGTGTGCTGAACAGCGACGGCAGGAAGTAGCACAACAGCAACGCGGGAATCAGTTTGAAAAAACCGCTGAAGGTTGGCGTTTCGGTAGCCTTGAAGATCAGTGCCAGCAAGATCATCAGGATGCCAAAGACAACGGCGTCATTGGTTATCAGCGGGATGTCGGAAACGACCTGTTCCATATTTCTTTTCTACTTTCAGCGCAATGGCGAGGTGCCTGCATCTTACGCGACCTCATTCAACGAAAACAACGCGGCTGCCGGGAGAAACGGGACAATGGGACAGAAGTGCTGCCCTCGCAACGCGGTTTGCCGGCAATGCGCCGGGGTCGGTCTCCAGGTCCTGTTCCAGGCGGATTGGCACCCGATTCACCGATCGGAACCCCAGGTTTTCGCCTCGACCACGGGGCTCCACGCTTCCGATGTGAGCAGGACATCACGGGTGATCAGGTCGTATCGTCGTCAAAAAGCGCTACACTGATGTTGAACAAGGAGTCAACACCATGAAGAAACTTACGCTTTTTACCCTGCTGCTCTTGGCCTGCAGCGTCAACGCCGTCGAACTTATTGCCGACGAGCGCCGCGTGCAGATTTTCTCAACCGATGAAAATACCCTGAACCGCCCGGACATGCCTTTTGCCGATTTCGATACGTACGGCCAAACGACCACGGTAAGCACCACCGCTTTTGGCGGGAACGGGAACGGCGACGGCTATTCAGACTTTGACTTCTACGTCAGAGAATCGTTTTT
Organism: Gammaproteobacteria bacterium; assembly: GCA_045107005.1. Taxonomy (GTDB): domain Bacteria; phylum Pseudomonadota; class Gammaproteobacteria; order Steroidobacterales; family JBCCMA01; genus JBCCMA01. The sequence continues at coordinate 3,504 of JBGCFP010000209.1, read as the reverse complement.
CGACATTACGTTTGCCGCAGACAGTGGAACGGTCATGGATCTAGCGGGAACCTACGAAGGGAGTTCCGGCAGTTTTGGCCTCGCGGTAATCCGCGTGCGGCTGTTTGCGGGCACTGAAATTGATGCCGAGAACGCCGTCTTGTCCGAACGCTTTGACTCTGATGGCATGCAGTTTTTCTCCGGTGACTTTAGTTTCACCGAGTCGCTCGCGGCGGGCAATTACCGTCTTGTCATTCAAACAGACGTGACGCCGGGCGGTTTTGACACGTATGGCGAATTTGATTTCACCGCCGACTTCATTGTTGATGGCGATGCGGACGGCGTCGAAGACGCTGCGGACAATTGCCAGACCGTTTCGAATGAAGACCAGATTGACTTCGACAACGACGGCTTCGGTAATGCTTGTGACGCCGATCTCGACAATAACTGCATCGTCAATGCGGCTGATCTGGGCTTAATGCGCCTGGTCTTCTTTGAACAGGCCCCTACCGCCGATCTGAACAGCGACGGCATCGTTAATGTTGCCGACCTCGGCATCATGCGCACCCTGTTCTTCGAGGCGCCGGGACCAAGCGGCCTGACCCAGGACTGCGCAAGCGCCGACTAGATTGCGCGAGTCAGTTTGTTAGCGGCGGTCGAGAACGCAACGAATCATTGAGTTTGCGACCGCCTCTTAACATTTCTCACGGCGTGGCGAGCGTCACGCCGTGCGTTATCACTTGGGCTTGCGCATCTTAACCAAGGTCGTTTCCGTTTCACCGTCGATCGATCGGATACCCCAGCCAAAGTCGCCCTCGCTGAAGCCAAAGCCCGTGAAATCGAATTTTCCCTGCATATCCGAGATGGAATATTCCCCGATTTTTTCGCCATCTTGATTGGCAATCGTGCCGCTCCAGATGATCATCTCCTTACCCATCAACGCTGTCTGAAAATTCTTCTCGTTTTTGAGAACGTAGGGTTCACTTTCCGTCGGCGTGAAATTCATCTCAAAGACCAATGCAACGTCCGCGCTGTCGTCTTTGGGCTTGGGAGGCACCGGGTCGAGTCGCTGCAGTATGTCGGTCTTAATGGTTACCACACGGTGTTCCATGTAACGATCTTGAGCGTGGACAAACTTGAGCGCTTTCTTGGTCTTCTTCTTGAGTGCTTTCGTGCGCTCCGGGCTAGCTTGCGCAATAAGTTCGGCTCGATCGGCCGCTGCGTCGTTGGGCAACGGTTCCTGAGCCTGAACAGCAAAACCAGCGAGCAGCAGCATCGTGATAATTGAAGTTCTCATATTCTTTTTTTCCTGATTTTTATTCGGTCTGGCGGTGCAAATTGACGGCTCGCCAACAGCCACCGCGGAACGCAAGCGGCAGGCCGCTTGGACAGAACGCGAATATTACGGCACCGGACGCGGCAACACCGTTATTTTTTCGTGATCACGCACGAGCGATGACCATAAGCACCGGTCTGTTAGCGTGCCGGGCACGCAGGTCGCTCGGATTCGCAGAGCGATCCCGGTCCTACGCGCTTCGCCGAAGCGAAAACGCGTCGGTGCAAGTCGCTAATATTGCGGCTGCCTCTTATTTCGTCGCGCCTGCGGCTTTAAGCAGCGCAATCACTTCTTTATGTCCCGCGCGCGTTGCCTGACTTAACGCACTGCGCATCTCGCCCTCTGGAGTCTGTGCCTGATAACTTGCATCCGCGCCCGCGCTCAACAGGAAACTCACCATCTCGGTATTGCCTCGCCACGCCGCGCCGATCAGCGGCGTCTCGTCACCCATGACAAACTGATTAACGTCCGCCCCGCTCTCGATCAAAAGCCGAGCTGCGTCAATTTGTCGGTTGCGCGCAGCCGTGATCAAGGCACTGCCATCGCCGCTGACCGCCGCGTTGACGTTGGCACCCGAGTCGATCATTTTTTGCAGCAGACTCACGTTGCCAGCACCTGCCGCTGCCATCAACGCATTGCCATCCCCATCTACCCCCAAGTCGCCGCGCGCGCCTGCTTTGACCAATGCATCTGCCACCTCATCGTTGCCGTGGCGCGCAGCGACGATCAAGGCATTGCCATCGCCGCGAATCGCGCGATTCACATCGACGCCTGCGTCAATCAACATCTGCAGAATGTCGACGTTGCCCGAGCGAGCCGTGTGATAAAGCGGATTCTCGTCACCTTCGACCCATCTGTTTGGCTTTGCGCCCTGATCCAGCAGAAATTTCACCGCCTCGGTGTTACCCGTTGCCGCCGCAGCGATCATCGGGCTACCGTCACCGCGCACGACGCGGTTCACATTCGCGCCCCGGGCGACGAGCATGCGTGCCACCGGCAGGTGTTGGCCACGCAGTGCTTCGATGAGCGCCGTGGCGTCGCCGCTCACCACGCGATCGACGTCTGCGCCTTCGTCGATAAGCAACTCTGCGAGCGCCAGATGACCAGCGCGAGCCGCCGTGCCAAGAGCGCTGCGCTGATAGGGACCGAACGATCTGGACATCGTGGCATTGATGTCTGCGCCGGTCTCAATCAATGTCACGACCAGAGCATAGTCACCGGCGGCGACAGCAACGTGCAGAGCGGGCACGTCGTACGCCTGACCGTCAGTCCATGTGATCGACGTCTCGCGATTGTTGCCGGCGGCAACGGGCTGGGTCGCGGCAATAATCATCGCGACCAGCGTGATGTTGGCGAACAGCGCGAATCGAGCAAATGTGGTCATTGGCATTCTGTTTTCTCCGGTATTGAGTACGGCCGCGACACGACGGCTGAGCAATTTTTTGGTAGCCATTGGCAGCCCGGCGGCCTTGATCGGCTCTTCCGTTCGGGCGTTGCGCGTTAGTGCGACCAGTTGTTGAGCGTAGTCGTCCGGCCGCGAGCCCGCTGCCAGCACGCGATCGTCGGCGGCGTGTTCGGCCTCAGAGTTCAGCAGATTCGCAGCAACCCAGACCAACGGGTTGAACCAGTTCAACGCACAGGCAACACGCGCCAGGATGCGTGTCAGCCAGTCACCGCGTTCAACGTGCGCCATTTCGTGCAGCAAGGCACTGCGTCGATCCGCTTCGCTCCATTGGCCAGCAGATACCGGCATCAAAATGACCGGATTGGACGCACCCCACATCACGGGTGAGTGGATCTGCGCCGACGTCTTTATCTGTACTCGGCCGATATTGGATTGGCGCGAATTCAGAAACTGCCGTGCGTTTGCCCAAATCTCGTTCGAGTCGCACTCGACGGCATGCCGTGTGATCCGCCGGAGTCGTACGACTCCGGACAGAAGATGTAACAACACCGCCATCGCGCCAGCGACATACAGAGCCAGTGCGACGCCTAGTGGTTGCAGCGTGGGCGCCGAGTCCTGACGGGTCGCGACCGGTTGTTTTGCTGGTGCCAGCGGCAGCGTCGTTACCGGCGCTAAGACGTCCGCGACACCAGGCTCTACATCGATAGGCAGCGTGTCGGATGGCGTGGCCAGCACGGGTACCGCCAACTTTGGTGACACGTAAGCGAGCACCGGGAGCAATACG
>JBGCFP010000208.1:0-8076 GCA_045107005.1 Gammaproteobacteria bacterium | reverse complement strand
AGCGCTCTGGCTTTGCTGGTTGTTGATGAAGTAAGGAGACAGGTAACCGCGGTCGAACTGCATGCCTTCAACGACGTCGAGTTCGTTTTCAAGCGTCGAACCTTCTTCAACGGTGATCACGCCTTCTTTGCCCACTTTCTGCATGGCTTCAGCAATGTTCTTGCCAATTTCCACGTCAGAGTTTGCCGAGATGGTGCCAACCTGTGCGATAGCTTTGTCATCGGTGCAAGGCTTCGAGATCTTGTGCAGACCGTCAACGATGCCAGCAGCGGCTTTGTCGATGCCGCGCTTGAGATCCATCGGGTTCATGCCAGCGGCAACCGATTTCAGGCCTTCGCGCACGATGGCCTGGTCCAGAACCGTTGCGGTGGTGGTGCCGTCACCAGCGATGTCAGAAGTTTGCGAAGCCACTTCCTTCACCATCTGTGCGCCCATGTTTTCGAACTTGTCGCTCAGCTCCACTTCTTTGGCAACCGATACACCGTCTTTGGTGCCGCTCGGTGCGCCGAAGCTCTTGTCCAGCACCACGTTGCGGCCTTTCGGGCCGAGGGTCACTTTTACAGCGTTAGCAAGAACGTTAACGCCGGCAAACATTTTGTGTCTGGCGTCGTCGCCAAACCGAACATCTTTAGCAGCCATGTTGATTTAATCCTCTAAAAATTAACAAAAAGAAAAAGTAGAAAGCCTTAGCCTTCGAGCACAGCCATAACGTCGCTTTCGCTCATAACGAGGTATTCTTCCCCGTCAACTTTCACTTCCGTGCCGCTGTATTTGCCAAACAGCACTTTGTCGCCAGCCTTGACGTCGAGGGCGCGAACGTCGCCCGACTCAAGAATCTTGCCGTTACCTACGGCGATGACTTCACCTCGGCTCGGCTTTTCCGTGGCGGAGTCCGGGATAACAATCCCACCTGGGGAGGTTGTTTCTTCCTCCATACGCTTAACGATGACGCGATCGTGTAGTGGGCGAAGTTTCATCGATGAAATCTCCTTTAATAACGGGTTATTTGATAAGGTCTCGCAGCGCAGCGAGGGAGCCTTTACGGGCCCGGTCTGTTAGCACTCGTGCGCGAGGAGTGCTAATAATAGGGTCGAAAATCCTGTAGTCAACCCCTAAGTGGTGCACAGCAGCTTTCGGCGTCAACCCCTGTTTCCGAGTAAAAATGAGCGATTTTTCCGTTGAAAATCAGCCTGTTGATGCTGTATTGGTTATGACAACGCTGCCCGACAATGAAAGATCTGAGGCACTTGCCCGGTCTTTAATTGCCGGGGGCCACGTGGCCTGCGTTCACTGCTCGCCTCGAGGCACGTCGATATATCGCTGGAATGGCGAGGTCGAGACGGCCCGCGAGGTCACGATGGTGATCAAAACTGTGCGCGAGCACAGTGCGATTGTGATGCAGCAGGTGCACGATGAGCATCCCTACGAACTTCCCGAACTGCTGGTAGTCCCTGTTATCGGCGGGTCGGCAAAGTACCTGGACTGGATTGCGAGCGAATCGCGAGTCGGCACACTTATATAGTCAGGAATTCGAGCATGTGGCATCGAGTTAGTCGTTTTTCTTTATTTTCCATGGTGTTAACGCTTTGCGTCACGGCGTTTGGCGCGGACGATCCGCTGCGCGTTGAAGACGCCTTCCGCTACACGGTCAGCGCCGACGATCAGACCATTACGGTGAACTGGGACATCGAGGAAGGCTACTACCTCTACCGCCCGAAAATGAGCTTTCGCAGCGCCACCGACGGCGTAACGCTAGCCGCCGCCAATATGCCCAAGGGCAAAGAGAAACAAGACGAATTCTTCGGCAAAACCGAGATCTACCGCGGCGCCCAAACGGTCACCATTCCGTACACGGCGTCAGCCGCATCCGCCATACTGGAAATCCGCTCCCAGGGCTGCGCCGACATGGGCTTGTGCTACCCACCGCAAACCTGGAGCGCACCGGTCACACTGGCAGTCGCCGACACGGGCACCAAGCCCGACACACTGCTCCAGGCGCTGGGTGCAGACTCGGGCCTGTCGATCGTCACCTCCGGCGACGAATTTCTCGACCCGGACGTCGCCTTTCAATTCTTTGCCGACATGGCCGACGACTACACGGTTCGCGTCAGCTGGAACATTGCCGAAGGCTACTATCTTTATAAGGACAAATTTGAGTTCACCGGGCAAAGCGCTCTGGCCCAGGTTGGGCTGCCGCAATTTCCCAAGGGCAAAATCAAACAGGACGAATTTTTTGGCGAAGTCGAAGTGTTCTACGGCGCCAAGGAAATCCTGATTCCCATCTCACGCGCGTCACCGGCCGCTGGCGAACTGGAGCTGACCGCCGAGTTTCAAGGCTGCGCTGAAGACGGCATTTGCTATCCGCCAATGGAACGCACGACGTTGGTGGCGCTGTCCGAGGCGAGCACCGAGCCGCCGCCGGAACTGGCGAGCTCTGGCGATAGTGGCGCGGGCAGCGTGTCCAAACAGGACGGTCTTGCCGCGCTGATTCGCGACGGTTCGCTGCCGCTGGTGCTGCTGACGTTCTTCGGTCTTGGTGTCGGCTTGGCCTTCACGCCTTGCGTCTTACCGATGGTTCCGATTTTGTCCAGCATGATCATGGGCCAAAGCGGTACCGTGACAGCGCGCAAGGGATTTGTCATGTCGCTGGCCTACGTGCTGCCAATGGCGCTCACCTACACGGTGGCTGGCGTGGCCGTGGCGTTGGCTGGCAAGAACATTCAGGCGTTTTTCCAGAATCCTTACATACTGGTGACGTTTTCGCTGGTGTTCATTGCGCTGGCGATGGCGATGTTCGATGTCTGGCAATTCCAGATACCAACCGGCCTGCAAAACCGCTTAAATTCGCTCAGCAGCAAACAGGACGGCGGCAACCTGGTGGGCGTCGGCGTCATGGGCGTATTGTCCGCGCTGATCGTCGGACCGTGCGTGGCGGCGCCGCTGGTCGGCGTGCTGATTTTTATCGGCCAGTCGGGCGACGCGGTGCGCGGCGGGCTAACGCTCTTTGCCCTAAGCCTCGGCATGGGCGCGCCGCTCTTGGCGTTTGGCGCGTCCGCCGGCAAGTTGGCGCTCAAGGCCGGTCCGTGGATGAACACGGTCAAAAACATCTTTGGCATCTTGCTGCTCGGCGTCGCCGTCTGGCTGCTGGCCCGCATTCTGCCACCGCGTATTATTATGGTGCTCTGGGCAGCACTGGCCGTGGCCACGGGTGTCGTACTCGGCGCGTTCACCAAATCCGAAGGCGGCGGTCGCCTGCTTGCGCGTGCGGCCGGGCTGGCCACGCTGGCCTACGGTGTTGTGTTAGCAGGCAGCGCTGCCGTGGGCGGCTTCGATCCGGTCAGCCCTTTGCGCGGTACGCCGTGGCACGCGGAGCAACACCTGGAGTTTGAAAGCATCAAGACGGTGGCTGATCTGGACGCCGCGGTGGCGCGGGCGGCCAGCAATGGTCAAGCGGTGATGCTCGACTTCTATGCCGACTGGTGCGTGTCGTGCAAGGAAATGGAGAAATACGTGTTCACTCAAAGTGCCGTGCACACTGCGCTTGGCGATACCGTGCTGCTGCAGGCAGACGTCACAGCCAACGACGAAGCGGATCAGGCCTTGCTCAAACGCTTCGGCATTTTCGGCCCGCCGACGATCGCCTTCTTTGGTACCGACGGCGAGGAAATCGACGGCTCGCGAGTGGTCGGCTTTATGAAAGCGGAGCCTTTTACCGCTCACCTGGGCGCCACACTGACACCATGAAGCTCCCGCGCATCATTCAGTTTGTCGCCGCGTGGCTTGGCTTTGTCGCCATGGGCTACGGTCTGACGCTGATGTTTGTGGATCGCCCGCCATCGGGCTCGACGGATGCCACCCAGGTCAACGACAGCCAGGGCGTCGACGTCAACACGATCAACATCGAGCTGGAGAATCTCGAGGGCACCGCTCAACGCCTGTCCGCGTGGCAGGGCAAGCCGTTGGTCGTCAACTTCTGGGCCACGTGGTGCGCGCCTTGTCGCAAGGAAATTCCGCTGCTCAAGGCGCTGCAAGACGAATTCGCCGGCGACGAGCTCACGGTGGTCGGCGTGGCCATCGATGAGATGGACGCCGTAAAGAGTTACGCCGAAGAAGCGGCTTTCAATTACCCGATTTTGGTGGGCGAAGACAAAGGGGTTCAGATGGCGAGCGCCATCGGCGTCGACAACCTGTACGTGCCCATCACCGCGTTCGTGGATCGCAGTGGTCGAGTGACCCGAATCCACACCGGCGAGATCCATCGCGAAGACGCCCTGCTCGCCATTGGGGAAATTGTCGCCCGTTGACATAAATCGGTCGCATGCGTGGCAATTTCGCCGAATTGCGTTAAACTCCGCGACATCTCCCGGCAAAATCGTGTCTAAAAAATGGCTCAGCTGTTATTGCTCAACGGCCCCAATTTGAATCTTCTGGGGCGCCGGGAGCCGCATATCTATGGCGGCGAGTCGCTCACCGATCTGTGCGCCGAGCTCACGCAGATGGCCGCTTCGGCCGGCCACGAACTCGACTGCTATCAAAGCAATCATGAAGGCGCGTTAGTCGACAAAATTCACGCGCGCCACGACGCGGATTTTGCCCTGTGCAATTTTGGTGCCCTGACCCACACGAGCGTCGCGCTGCGCGACGCTCTGCTCGGTACGGAGCTGCCGTTCATCGAGGTACACATATCTAACGTGTACGCTCGCGAAGAATTTCGCCACCACAGCCACTTCAGCGATATTGCCGTCGGCACGATCGTTGGGCTGGGTACGTTTGGTTACGCGTTGGCGCTGCAGGCTGCTCTGCACGCGGTCAGCGACAACGAGGAAGAATAATCCTGTGGACATACGCAAAGTCAAAAAACTGATTGAGATGCTCGAAGACTCCGGCGTGCATGAAATCGAAATCACCGAAGGCGAGGAGTCGGTGCGCATCAGCCGCTACGCCCAACCGCCCGCGGTAGCGGCACCACCGGTACATTACATGAGTGCACCGCCCGTGGCGGCCGCGCCCATGGCAGCCGCACCGGCCCCGGCGCCGGCAGCAGCGCCCGCACCGTCTGATGCACCCGCTTCGCCTCCGGCGATTACGGGCCACACGGTCAAAGCGCCGATGGTCGGCACGTTCTTCACAGCCCCGACGCCAGGCGCGCGCGCGTTTGCCGAAGTGGGCAGTGACGTCACGGAAGGCCAGACGCTGTGCATCATCGAAGCGATGAAGATGATGAACCAGATTGAGGCCGACAAATCTGGCCGCGTCACTCGCATCCTCGTCGACAACGGTGAGCCGGTCGAATTCGACCAGCCGCTGTTTGTCATCGAATAACGTAGAACGGGACGCCACCATGCTCGAGAAGGTCGTAATCGCCAACCGCGGCGAGATTGCACTGCGCATTTTGCGTGCCTGTCGCGAAATGGGCATCGGCACCGTCGCGGTCCACTCCACCGTGGACCGCACGCTGCCCCACGTTTTGCTGGCCGACGAATCGGTTTGCATCGGCCCGGCGCAAGCCGCCGACAGCTATTTGAATATGCCGGCGATCATCAGCGCTGCTGAAGTCACCGATGCAGACGCCATTCATCCCGGCTACGGTTTCCTCGCGGAGAACGCCAACTTTGCCGAACGCGTAGAAAAATCGGGCTTTACGTTCATCGGTCCGCACCCGGATTCCATTCGTCTGATGGGCGACAAAGTGACGGCCATTGAAGCCATGCGTAAAGCCGGCGTGCCGTGCGTGCCGGGATCGGACGGTGAACTGGGTAACGATCTGGTCAAGAACAGCGCGCTGGCCACAAGCATTGGCTTCCCGGTGATGGTCAAAGCCGCTGCCGGCGGCGGTGGCCGCGGCATGCGCGTGGTGCACGACGTCGAGTCACTCGGTGACGCGTTGGCACTAACGCGACAGGAAGCCACCAGCGCGTTCGGCGACGGTCGCCTCTATATGGAAAAATTTCTGACCAAACCGCGGCACATTGAAGTTCAGGTTCTGGGCGATCAGCACGGCCACTGCGTGCATCTGGGCGAACGCGATTGCTCGGTACAGCGGCGCCATCAAAAAGTGATCGAAGAAGCGCCAGCACCGGGCATCACACCCGAACAGCGCGAACGCATCGGCGCGGTCTGCGTCAACGCCTGTCTCGAGATGAACTACCGGGGCGCCGGCACGTTTGAATTTCTGTACGAAGACGGTGAATTCTACTTCATCGAAATGAACACCCGCGTACAGGTGGAACACCCGGTCACTGAACAGATCACCGGCGTCGATATCGTCAAGCAGCAGCTGCGCGTAGCCGCGGGCGAGCCACTGGGCTTCGACCAGAGTGACATCCAGATCAAAGGCCATGCCATCGAATGTCGCGTTAACGCCGAAGACCCGGAGACGTTCCGTCCTTCACCGGGGCAAATCAATAATTGGCACCCGCCGGGCGGCCCGGGCGTGCGTGTCGACAGCCATCTCTATTCGGGTTACACCGTCCCGCCGTTTTACGATTCCCTGATCGCCAAAATCATCTGCTCGGGAAGCACGCGCGACATTGCATTGGCACGCACCCGCAACGCGCTCGATGAAGCGCTGGCTGAAGGCATTGCCACCAACATGCCATTGCTGCGCCGGCTGTGCGATGAGCCGGGCTTCGTTCAAGGCGGCATTGATATCCACTATCTGGAAACGCTACTGCGCGAGCAGTAACTCGAGGCCGCAATGGCATGGCTTGAGCTGACAATCGGACTGCAAGCTCAGGACCCGGAGCCGGTGGAAACCTGCCTCGAGGGCCTCGGAGCCTTGGCGGTCACGCTGACCGATGCGGGCGATCAACCGCTGCTCGAACCGGGCGTGGGCGAGACGCCGCTGTGGCAGGACGTCACGCTTACCGCTTTGTTCGAAACCGATGCGGATCAAACCGGCATTGATACTGCGCTTCGGCATGTCACGAGCGCCGAGCTAAGTTGGCACGCGCTGGAAGATCGCCAGTGGGAGCGCGAATGGCTAACGCGCTTCAAGCCGCAACAGTTCGGGGCGCGCCTGTGGATTATTCCCGGGGACGGACCGGCCATCGACAACACGGCCGTGAACATTCGACTCGACCCAGGGCTGGCCTTCGGCACGGGCGATCATCAAACCACCGCGATGTGCCTGCGCTGGTTGGGCGACTGCGACCGCCTGTCTGGACAGCAAGTGCTGGATTTCGGTTGCGGCTCGGGCATCCTCGCGATCGCCGCGCTGTGCCTCGGCGCGGATCACGCGCTTGGCGTCGACATCGATCCGCAGGCTCTCACCGCAACGCGCGACAACGCCGAGCGCAACGACGTGCTTGACCGACTCGAGATTGGCATGCCGGACGCCCTGACCGACCAATCGTTCGATCTGGTGATCGCCAACATCCTTGCCGCACCACTGATGGAACTGGCGCCGAAAATCAGCGCGCACGTTGCGCCTGGTGGCACGTTGCTACTCTCCGGCATCTTGCGTGAGCAGGCCGACGCGGTCATGGCAGCCTACACGCCGATCATCGCCTTTGGGCCTGTCCAGACTGACGGCGACTGGGTACGGCTCGACGGCAAACGCGTGGCGCACTGACATGTTTACGCAGTGTCCCGGTTGCACGACCGTGTATTCGCTGTCTCCGGCGGACTTGAGCGCCGCCGGAGGATACGTTCGCTGCGGCGAGTGCGATACCACGTTCAACGCGCTGGCGGATCTGCGCGAAGCCCCGCCGTTGGCAGCACCGCCCCCACCTGTCGCCGAGAGCGAAGAAGCGCCGCCCGTCGCCACCGACACGGAGACACCGGCAGATTCGGGCGACGGTCTCTCGCAGACGATTGCGGATGAACAGGCTGAAACGCTGCCGGACGTAGAACGACCAGAACCAGAGGCCGAATCGGAGCCCGAACCGGAACCGGAACCGGAACCGGAACCGGAACCCGAACCGGAACCCGAACCGGAACCCGAACCGGAACCCGAACCGGAACCCGAACCGGAGCCCGAAACGGAGCCCGAAACGTAACCCGAACCGGAGCCCGAGACGGAGCCCGAAACGGAGCCCGAAACGGAGCCCGAAACGGAGCGCGAAACGGAGGCCG
>JBGCFP010000207.1:0-3603 GCA_045107005.1 Gammaproteobacteria bacterium | reverse complement strand
CGAGCATGGTGACCGCGGTGGTGGTTCGTATGCTGGCAGCGGTGGCTGGGTTGGCCAGCAACGTGTTCTTGATAATCGGGCTGAACAGCCAGCGATTCGCCAGCGCCAGGCGCGAACGAAACGGCATGTGGTGCGCGAGATAGCTCAAATGCGCGTCCATCGTCGACAAGTCTGGTGGAAACGGGTTGGCTTCCACCTTGACGAGCGCCGCGGCCAGAATGCCGGCAGCGGTATGTTCGGGCGGTTGCGAGGAATGGCCACCGGGTGCGTCCACGTCCAGATGCAAATTGACGTAGCCTTTTTCCGCAATACCAATAATGGCCACGGGCCCGTCGATGCCAGGCAGCAGCCCGTTGGTCACGGCGCCACCTTCATCGAGCACAAACTCAAAGCGCAGGGATTGTTTGGCAAAATGCTCGGCGATTTTTGCGGCGCCCTCTTTGCCGCCCACTTCTTCATCGTGACCGAACGCAAAATAGACGGTGCGTGCGGGTCGTTCACCGCGGGCGAGCAAGTGTTCCATCGCCTCCATCAGCGCCATCACGGTGAGTTTGTCATCCATGGCACCGCGTCCCCAGACGCTGCCTTGCGCAATGTCACCGCTAAACGGCGCGTGCAACCAATCGCTGACCGTGGCCGGATCCACCGGAACGACGTCGATGTGTCCCATGAACAAGGCGGGTAAGAGTCCGGGATCGGCGCCTTCGATTTTGTACACGAGACTGTAGTTCGCGATCTTGCGTTGTCCGGCGACGGCGTGAATCCGTGGATAGCGGTCGACGAGCAAGTCGTGGAACGCCTCAAACGCGGCGGCGTCGAATTTCTGCCGATCGTCGTAAGAAATCGTCGGGAGGCGGACCGCTTCTGCCAGCCGCAGAGCCAGCGCGTTTTCGTCCAGCGCCAGTTCAGGGAGCGCCTCGACGGCATCGAGCTGCCGGTTGGGAAACGCCGTTTGTGCCCGAAACAGCAGGATACCGATCGCGCCGATCAGCATAAGCAAAAGGATAAATCGTAGTTTCATGCGGTTTCTCAACCAGGCTTCGTCGTCTTTGCATCCGCTGCGCGGTATCTTGCAATAAGATAGCTCAGGCTAGCGTCCTTACCAAAGGCGGGCTACCATGTGGCCTCGGTAAGAGTCCGGTGGTACCCCCTAGGAGAGTTTGGTGAGCGTTGTAGATTTCAGTAATATCGTTAAGTTTTTCAGCGGCAGCGACCCGAGCGAGGCCGAGCAACGGGAATTATTCAAAGAAGCCGCCATGATGGTTCTCGCTCGCGCAACCAGCGCAGACACCAATATCAAGAAGGTAGAGGTTGAGCAGGTTCAGACTCTGATGGCCGAAGCCACCGGCGAGACGTTCAGCATCGCCGACATACGCACGGCGGCGAGCTCCGAGCTGTTTGAAAAGCAACCGCTCGAAAAGTACTTAAGCTCCGTCGCGCGCAAGCTCGACAACAAAGATCGCATCAAGATCATCTCGCTGCTCGGCAGCGTCGTACACAGTGACGACCACGTCAGCTTCATGGAGATCGACTACTTCAATCTGGTGTGCACGGCACTCAACGCCACACACGCCGAAGTCCTCGGCTTGGTCGCCGACACGTATTGATCCTGCGCGGCTCGTGCACGCTCTGACTCGCTGACTCGATTCACAGCGGCGCAGGGCGGTTGTGCGCGCAGCGACAACGCAAACCTTGCGCAGCGAGCGCAAGTTGTCGCCGCAAATTGTCGGTATGCGTCGCGGGTTCGACAGCACCGCATGGCGTGGCCCCACCCCAAACAGTCCCGATGCACGCTGGCAGGGCGCTGTCAGGTCCGGATCCCCGTGCCGGTCGCCAACTAAAAATCTCCGATAAAACATAATCTTAAAACAGGCTTGCGGGCACCTACGCAACGCAGGCGTGCAGCGACCCGGCGATACCGGTGCAAAAACACGAGATAACTTTGTCGCATTAAGCACTTGCACGCACTGTTGTGTGTGAACAACAACTAGAATTGACCGCCCGTCATGATATTGTCAAATCTGACGTGGACACGGAACGACAGTTGTCGCATCCGCAACACATCGTAAATGGATCTGGGGCGCACGCAGGCTCACTGCGTCTATTGGGGCGTCCCGGACCAGGCTCATCTCATAAAAAGGGGAATCGACAGAATATGTCAAAATCAGCAAATCGAGCGCAGCGCGCGCGGTGGCTTCGATGCAAAGCAGGCTTTGCATCCGCAGCCGCACTAGCTCTTACGAGTTTGGCGTCTCCCGCTCTCGGTCAAGAGACCGAGGACGATGACGACCGACTCGAAGAAGTCACCGTCACGGGTTCACGCCTGATGGCAAACCCAAACCTCGCATCCGCGACACCTGTTTTGAGTGTCACTGGTGAAGAGGCTCAAATCCGCGGCAACATTCGGGTTGAGGATTTCGTCAACGTTCTGCCGCAGGTCTTTGCTGGCCAGGCGTCCGAGGTCTCAAACGGGGCTACGGGTACGGCAACGTTGAACCTGCGCGGACTGGGCGCGGTGCGTACGTTGGTCCTGATTGACGGGCGTCGCCTGCCGTACGGTTCGTCGGGCACGTCCGCGGCTAACGTTGACCTCGTTCCGATCCAGATGGTTGAGCGCGTTGACATCCTGACCGGTGGCGCTTCGGCTGTGTACGGTTCCGACGCCATCGGCGGTGTGGCCAACTTCGTCCTCAAGCGCAACTTTGAAGGCGTTGAGTTTGGCGGGCAGTGGGGCACCTCGTTCAATGACAACGGCGATGATTTCTTTGCCAACGTCCTGGGCGCCGGCGGCCAGCCAACGCCAGGCAGCGAGTTCGACGGTGACGAATCACTCATCTATACGTTGATGGGTGTTAACTCCGCGGACGGTCGTGGCAACGTCACGCTGTACGCGGCGTATGAAGACCGCGAAGAAATCTCGCAGGGCAATCGTGTGTTCTCCGGCTGCGCGCTGGGGCAAGACAGCGGTCCGCAGAGTTTCGGCGGCTTGGGGTGCGTCGGTTCGGCTAACTTCCGTCTGTTCGGTGGCCCAGGTGGCTTCCGATTCCAGGAAGAAGACGGCAACCTGATCCCGTTCGCGGGCGGTCCGTCACAGACCTTTAACTTCGGTCGTACCAACTTCTTCCAGCGCCCTTCCGAGCGTTACAACATTTACACGAAGGGTTACTACGAAATCGCCGATGAGTTTGGCGTCCTCAGTGACGTCGAAGCTTTCGCCGATTTGTCTTACGTGAACAACCTCAGTGATGCGCAAATTGCTCCGACCGCTTCGTTCGGTATCGGCGCATACAGCATCAACTGTGACAACCCGCTGATTCAGAATAACTCGGGCGAGTCTTTCCTCGATACGTTCGGTTGTACGCCGACCGATGTGGCCAACGGCACGATCGTCGACGGCATCACAGCGTCGCATCGTAATGTTGAAGGTGGTGAGCGTAACTCGCGCCTGGAAAACAGCGCGTGGCGCCTGGTCAGCGGACTGCGCGGCAGCTTGGCCGAGCAGTGGAACTGGGAAGCGTTTGCACAGGTTTCGGAAACGCGTGACCAGAGCTTGTCAACGAATGACTTTGTCGTGGCCACCCTGCAGCAGGCGCTGCTGGCGAC
>JBGCFP010000206.1:0-18800 GCA_045107005.1 Gammaproteobacteria bacterium | reverse complement strand
CTATCGCACAAAAAAACGGCGGCGACCCGAAGGTCGCCACCGCATTACGAGCGGGAGAATTAACGGGCCATCAAGCCGGTTGCGCTCGTGGGGATGTCGATGCCCGCACTGGCTGGACTGGCGCCGCGGCGACCGCCGAGCGTGCCACCAATGGCGTTTGACAGCGTACCGTCGCGACCGACGCGAGCCACGCGCAGTTGGCCGTCACCGTTATTGAGCGTCAGGATGAAGCGACCGTCTTGCGTCAAAACGGCGTCACGTGGCGACGTACCTGTGGGGAACTGAAAGGACGGGTTGGCGTCGAAGAATGGCTCGATCGTGCCGTTGAAGTTCACACGATAAGGTGAGATCGAACCACTGCCGGTGTTCACCGAGTAGCCAATCTTCTCGTCGTTGGTCAGAACCGTCCAGCACGCGGCATCGCCTTGGTCGATCAGATCTACGAGCGAAGAAACCGTACCGGTGACACGGTCAATCCGATACGACGCCGTAACGCCCTGACTGCCGCCATTGGCTTCGGTAATAAACACATAGTCGCGGTCGCCAAAAGCGAAACCAAACGGGGTTGGGACGGCGGACGGGCGCTTGATAGGCGCCTGCGCCGGACGATCGTCGTCACCCATTACGTAGGTGGTGAGCATGTTGGTGACCTTTTCGGTCACCAGCAGAACGGTGCCCGATTTGTTGAAGCCGATTTGTGCCGGTGCGGTCAAGCGGGTGTCGTCAAGGATGCGCGTGGAGCCGGGAATGGGTTGTAATACGCCGCCGCCGGTGAAACGAAAACCGCTGATGTTGTCATAGCGATCTTCGGGCGCATCGTTGGCGTTGCCGGTGCCTTCATTGAGCACATAGACCAGCGTGCCGTAGACGGTCACACTGATTGCTGACGAGCCGCCGGAGGCGATGTTGTTCACAAACTGCAGGCCATCGCTTTGCAGGCGGAAGCTGGTCAGAGAGCCATCACCGGCGTTGGTGGCAAACAACCAGCGATCGCTGGCATCCGTGACTAATGCGCTTTGGTTGCCAAGGGGGGCGCCGCTACCGGTACCGCCAGTGGAGAACGACCCGAGCGCGGTGATCGCACCAGATTTGTCGTCGAGATCAAAGGCGAGTACTTCGTTGCCTTCGGCGGAGTTGCTCAGGGTATAGACGTCGGCGTTGGCCAACGGACTCAATGAAAGAATGCCGGCGAGCGCGGCGCCAAGAGAGAGACGGATGGTGTTCGATTTCATGATTGCTTCCTGTTTGGAGGTGGTATTCGCACCGTAGGAGAGCGCAACAGGACAGTCGGTTCATTTTTGAACTTAACGCGCGAAAACGGTTGGCGAGCGAGTCGCGTTGCGTCGCTGTTGGTCATCGGATATAACGGAGGTGAACGCGCCCTGCCCTGACTGAGCGACGGACCATGCCAGAACAACGATCACACCGTACCAACCGCGCTCAAGCCGTAAAGTGGCTTGTTCTGGTCGCGTTGCTGTGGGCGCAGGTTGGTTTTGCGGATCATCAGTTTGATCACGACGAACCGATGGATGATGACTGTCGGATTTGCCTGCAGCAGGACCGCGATGACGTCGTTGTCGATGTGTCGTTGCGCGGTGCTGTTCCAGTCGCAAGCTCGCGCTTTTCGTGCTTTCTGCCGCCCTCTGCCAATCTGCTTCCCCCGACCTTCTACAACGCGCGCGCGTCGCCTTAAGACCCTCAACGATTGAAAACACGGCGCTGCACAGCGCCGCGCACGCAGGACAACTGGATTGCCCTGCTCATTGTTTTGGGAGCGAGTCGATGAGATGTACGTTTTTACTGCTCGAACGAGCAGTTGACTGTTTTGTTCAATTATTTGTTTTTAGCGCTTCTGATCATGTCTAGTGGCCAGAAGGCCAATCGGGGCAGAGTGCAGGACGTAAGTGCGATTGTGCTGTCGACGGTTTGCGCTCTGCACTGCGCGGCGATCCCGATCGTTATCGGCTTGTTACCGGCGGGTCTGTGGTGGCTTGAGAGCGAATGGGTGCATCGCCTCTTTGTGCTATTTGCTGTGCCCGTTTCTGGTTATGCGATCGTTAGCAGTCTGTGGCATGGCTCCGCGGTGTGGTTTGCGGCAGGCGCCACGGTCGGTTTGGCGCTTTTGGCGGCGCCAGCCGTGCTTGAACATCTGCACGATTATGAGACGGTGCTCACCTTAAGCGGCGCCACGGTTCTGGCTACCGCGCATTTGTGGCATTGGCGTACACGGCGAGAGCGGCGCCTGTAGCCATGCAGCCGCGGTCTCAGTCAAAGTGCTTGCCGCGTTGTACGGTTCGGTCGAGACGACATTTCTGACGACTGCCGTCAACAGCGCGTCATTGGGTCAGAATGTGTATAAACCTTAGGCGAAGTTAAACTCTGATCGATCACTCACAGCCCTCCCGGCATTCTGATCTACCGGAAGTCACGCAGTTTTAAGCCAAACGCCAGAAGGATGTTCCTATGCTAAGTCACGTCATGATCGGTTCGAGCGATATCCAACGTTCACGCAAATTCTACGATGCCGTTCTGGGAGTATTGGGCGCGCAGGCGCCAATCGAGAACGAAAATGCTACCGGCCAAATGCGCTTGTTCTACCGTCACAATTGTTCCACATTCTGCGTCACCGAGCCCATTAACGGTGAGCCGATTACGATTGCCAACGGCTCAACCATTGGTTTCGCTTGTGATTCTCCAGAGCAGGTCAAGCAGTTACATGACGTGGCCGTCGCCAACGGTGGCGGCAGTATCGAGCAGCCGCCAGGTCCACGTGAAGCGGCAATGGGCCCGATGTACCTGTGCTATTTTCGGGACCCGGACGGCCACAAATTCTGCGGCATTCATCGATAGCGACGGCGACGGTTCGTCGCCAGTCCCAGCGAACATAGAACCAGCAGCGGCCAGCCGGCGCTGCCGCCACCGTTGGTCACAAACTGAACTTGAGGCGGCGCCGGTGTATCTGCGATGCGGCCCACGCCACCCGGATCAACTATCGTGCCGTTGGCTTCACCATCGGTGTCGTTCGGTCCACCATCTTCAATCGTCAGCTGAACGCACCAGTGTGTCCGTACTGGATGCTGCATGGCAGCCAGGCCATTCCCTGACGTTTGGTTGCCACTGACCGTCAAACCCAGACCATCCAATCGGCCTGTTATCTACAGACCAAGCGCACCGGGATTCATCAAATTATCTGGATCCAGGGCAATTTTTAGCTCCTGGGTAAGCTTGGCAGTGACCGGATTGAGCTGTTCAAACCATGGGTAAGTCTTGCCAATTTGGTTGCTGGCGAGTCCCAGTTGTGCGAACAGCGCAACGAGCTCGCTTCGAATCGTGGCCACCAACTCGCGTGCGGCCAGATTGGGCGGCGGTTCCTGAATCTTAACCAAGTAGTCTGTCTCAGGAATCCGGTGATGCGCCGGCAACCACTCGTCTGCCCAACGCAATACGGGCTCAAAGCTAAACACGTGATTGGATACGGCCATGCACAGCCGACTCACGCTCACGCCGGTCTGCGCCATCGCCGCTTTGTGGCTGGCAAAAAGTGCATCGGTTTTTGACAACAGCTCAGGCACCTGCGAGTGACGCAGCTTTGCATTGAGCGCCGCCCACCGTTCACCGCTGGTGTCGACCACGCTGTTCACGGGCTCAAAAAGGTTTGCCCGTATTGCTGAGGGAATGGCGTTGGCGATTTCTGTGCCGCCATACGACGCTGCTCGCTCGCTCACTTGCGCCAAAGCGCTGTCTACGCCTGAGCGGCCGCTGCCGGCACAGACAGCGTGGAGTGAATACAGGTTGCCTTTTGCCAACGCGTGCGTGCCTTGCAGAAGTTTGACGCCCTGGCGCAGGCCGCGCGCCATGCCCTGCTCGCCCGCTACCACCCGCGTCAGCCGTCGCGCATTTTGCTGCAGTCCCGACGCCTCTAAACTATGCCGCGTGGTTTTAGGATCAAACACGTAGGCGTCCTCGCACAGCCCCAAGCGAGCAACGCCGGACAGCGCCTGAGTGGCACTCGTCATATCTTCGAAGGTGAACGAAACGCTGTCCACCACTTGTGGGGCTTCGATCATACGCAGGGTAATCAGCGTCTTAATGCCAAGTGCGCCCGCGTCATGCAGAAACAAACCGGTGACATCAGGACCGTAACTGCGAAAAAACGCCGCGCCGTTGGTAAAGGCGCTCTGGCCAGTTTTGACCACCTCTCCACGCGCGGTGACGACCTCCATACCAAGCGTTATGTCGGCGGCGGATCCGTACGCGGCCGAGCCCAGAAACAACGCACCGTTGGACACGCCGCCACCAACGGTGGCTTTGGCGCCCGAAAACGTGCCAAAAAACGGGAGTCTCAAACCGCGGGGTGCGAGCACGTCATGAATCTGCTTCCACGTGACGCCCGCCTCCACGGTAATAATCATGTCTTCCTCATTGAGCTCCACGATTTCATCCAGCCGCCGTGTATCCACGATTACGCTCGTGGTGCGCTCTGGCGTGTAGCCGCCGGTGTAAGACAGCCCGCCGCCGCGCGCAATGATTGAGAAACCCTGTTGGCTTATAAGTTTTAGAGCAGTTGGCAACAGACTTCGGCCCGTCGGGCAAATCGCGAGCGCGGCTGTTTCGCCCTGTGAATAAATATCGGACGAGAACAAACGCAACGGCCCGCTGCCGGTGACTACCTGGTCGGTGCCCAATAGTTGGATCAATTGCTCGGTGAGCGCCTGTTTGGTCGTGTCAGTCATTTAGTCGGTCATGCTGATGGCGGTGGTTTTATCCAGATAGATCAACCCATCGAATGCCGATGTCAGGTCGCTGGTTTCTGTCTTGGCGTCACGGAATTGGGCACCGGCGCCGCTGACAGTGGTAACCGGCGCATTCAAGTAGGTGGTTAAGGCCGGTTTTTTTCTGGCGTCACGGATATTGAGAAACGTATTGGGCTCGCCAAAACGCTGCAAGCACGCTGAGAACGTGTCCTTTGGAACGCTGGCATGGCCGAAAGACTGCATTTTCCAGTCTTGTGAGAACGCCATAAACTCGCCGCTGCCGAAATCCGTCGCGATGTTGAAATAAGCGTCTTCATACACCTTGCGGAGTTGATGCCCGGCCACATCCACGATGCCGTTGCTGACCCAATCGCCCACGTGCGCGTTGTGCGCCCAGTACAGCGCTTTGGGCGCCTCCCCATGATGATCCAGAATCCACTGGATGTTCTCAGCCATATAGAGATCGCGCAGGTCGTGTTTTCTCTGTTCGACGTTTTGGTTGATGGCCGCAACAAATTGTCCGAGCACTTCAACGTGGCGATAGGCCAACTCGTATTCTTGTTTCGAGGTCTTTTCTTTAAATGTATCGCCATGTTCGATGAAGTAGGCCTTTAGCTTCATGTAAGAAATGTAATAGTCGCTTTTGTCGGATTCCTCGAACGGTTGCCAGAGATGTTTTTCAAAACCGTCAATCTGATAGTCCGAGTCGACCCGCTTCAGGAAAGCGCGAATTCTGTCGACATCGGATTTTACGTACTGCATTTCGCTGCCATACAAATGCACCTGCGGGCCATCTCGCTGGTTGTGCTCGCGCAGTGCGTACATGAGCTGATGGAACTCTTGGGTGTTATAGCGCCACGTAGAATTGTGGTCGGCAAGGATCGTCGTAAGATCGTCCCGCTTGCCGTGGATATAGTCGTTTAGATACTGACCCTCGCCAAAGCCCGTTTCGATAATGAACACCGTAAAGCCGTGGCGCTGCGCAAGGTACTGCATCAGCGTTTGAGCGAGCAACGTGAAATCGGCCGTGCCGTGTGTGTCTTCGCCGTAACCCACTACCCTCACGTCGGTCAGGGCCTCGTCGAGAAACGAGAACGATTTTGCTTCGATCTTCGGAAACCCACGAGTGTGGGCGCCAAGTTTCACATCACACGCCGCGGAGCAAACGCAGGCTAACAACATGAACAACGGAATGAACATCAAGCGAAAGGTCATGATTCTAGTGTTAGCCTCTTTGTTTTGTGCGGCCAATGGTATGCGTCCCCGGCGGTTCGGTAAACATTAAAAGCGCTCTCCTTTGCCACGCGCTTTCGCCACCCTCAGCCGACCCGGTTCGCTGCTCATTGGCCGAATTGAAGAGCGCTCGAACGCACGAGCGCTGGTGTGGGCTTTATGCCGTTTCGGTCTCGTTCCGGAGACCCCCTGCAAACGCTTTTAGCTGTCAAAAACGCGCCAACTTCGCTATGATCAACCCGATCCTAACTAACTGTTTCGGGGTAAGAAAATGGCGCTGCCACCGCGCTCAGACTGGTTTATTGTACCGGCGCCGAAAACACCGCCGCGGCTGCGTCTGTTTTGTTTTGCGTATGCCGGCGGAACCGCTGCGCAATACGCCCCGTGGGTCGACCAGTTGGATGATTCCATTGAATTGGTCGCCGTACAGTTGCCCGGTCGCGCCAACCGACTATTTGAGGCGCCATACCATTCAATGACGCCGTTGGTGAAAGATTTGGCCACGGCTATGACGCCATGGCTGACAGTGCCCTACGCGTTTTTCGGGCACAGCCTGGGCAGTCGAGTCGCATTGTCCGTGGCGCAACATCTTGCTCAGCACAACATTGCAACACCGGAATACTTTATTGCCTCCGGAAGTAACGCACCGCATTTGTCGCGACCCAAGCGCAATGTTTGGTCGTTGCCCACCCCACAATTTATTGATGAACTCAAAAGATTGAACGGAACGCCCGCCGAAATATTGCAAAATAAAGAGCTGATGGAGTTGCATCTGCCCATGTTGCGGGCGGATTTTCGTCTGGCCGATACCCGGTTCCCGGTACCTCAAAAAACCTTGCGTTCAACCGCATGGGTCTTTGCAGGCGTAGATGATATCGATCAGCCGGAAGAAGAGCTGCTGCAGTGGGGTGATTTCTTCGACAATCGTGTGCGACTGGAAATGTTTGAAGGTGCCCACTTCTTCGTCGACACCCAGCGCGCCGAAGTTGTGCGTCAGGTCAACAACATACTCACGGCCGCCTCGCCTCGCGCGATACAAGCCATTTGACGAACGCGCGTTTCGAGCGTCGTTCAACGCCCGAAACGCGGTACGCAAGGCTACACGGCTACTTCAAGTTGCTCAAAGGCCAGATCGATCGTGTGCTTGCCATAAAGGCGCTGCGCCGGGATGCCAATTTTCTCACACGCGGCAATTGTCTTATCGGTCTGGATGATCTGCTCGGAATTTTCGTCGTAGCCAATACCCATGAAATACTTATACCAAGGCTCAAGCCCCAACGCGTAAAGGTAGACGGCCTTCGGATCGAAGATCCGCGTGATGCCCATTGCCTGCTCAGCATCCGAGCCGTTTAAGCGGCGCGATTCCTTGATTTTCTTTGTCACCAATTTGGTATGCAGAGATCCATAGATCCACGTGTACGGCGCGCCCACGCACTCCATGCCAATGGTCAGCACATCTATGCGCCCGATGTAGTCTTTGATGTGTTGATACATTACGGGGTCAAGGTTCGACGAATCCGCCCCCATAAACACTCGTTTACCGCCCAAATCCACAAACCACGCCGTTTTTGAGCGAATGTTCAGATCGCCGTGCTCACCCAGAAACGGAATACTGACAATCCGTCCACCGGGCAAACCAATTTCTTCAAAGTCATCGACGTCCATCACGTCAAAGCCAAATTGCTTGAGCAGCAGCTTCATCGATGGATCAGGGAGTGTGCCGCCGTTGTTTTTCGGTACCACAATTTTGCCAATTTTATGCCGCAGCTGGAGCAGCGTTTCGAGACACAGGTGGTCCTGGTGATTGTGCGTAATGCACACATAATCGATCTTCTCGGGCAACTGGCTAAAACCGATGATGTCGTTCTCATTGAGATGATTTCGACTGGGCACAATGGGATCGACCATGACGCAAACATCCGCCGTCTCCATCATCAGGCCGGCGTGCCCGGTGTACTGCAGCCGCACACCGTCCGTCACCGGTACGTGATGATGAGACGGTGCTTGCTCCGTAAACAATTCCATGTGCGACAAACCACCCCGCGCTTCCAACGAGCCAAAAATATCATTGATCCGCTCAACGCTCAGAGGTACGTCACGTGCCCGCAGGATTTCGGCCAGCTCAGGCGCATTGAAATTCAGCGGCAGCTGTATATGGTTTTCATCGGGCAGGCGTGGCGTGCTGAGTGAGAACGGTCGCTCCGCCACTTTCGACAACGTGCCAAACGATACGCTTTGCAGATCGGGTCGGTAGAGCTTGCTCTGATACACAAGGCTCTCCATGATTCGAAACGAGGGTCGGTGCTCCATGTCCATGGTGAGCTCCACGTAACCACGCAATGGCTCGGGTACACGCGAGTAGAACCCTTCGATGGATTCGCCGGAGGTATGATTGCGCAGCATCTCGTCGAGCTCGGTCACCGCATCGCACAACGCCACGTAGTCCGCGTGCTTCTCATCGATGTCGGCAACCAATGCTTGAATGTCGGCCACCTGATCTTCGCGGCAATCCAAGAAATCCGACCCCTCCATGCCCGGCTGATTGACGGCAAGAATGTGCAGCTTGTAGTTCTTTACAAACGAGCTCATGACCCGCTTGTGCGATTTGACCATGAAGCGCGCCGCGGTCACCGGCGGGATCAGATACGGCCATGCGTACCACTGGTTGAACAGAGGTTCGAAATAGACCTCTTCTTTCAAGTACATTTTTGGACTGTCTTCTGACATCTTCTGTTACCCCATTTCCCTGTCGATAGTGCGAACTTGCAAGTTAGTAGCGCTCGCGTTCATGACGCTGTTGAGTGTTGTTCATGCTCCGGCCCGTAGCGTGCGTTGTCCCAGCGATTGAAGACAATGATGAACATGTCCCGATGAGCATTACCCGTGCTGACCGAGATTGGTGATGTGTCGTGAAAAAACGCGGTGTCGTCAAACACGATGCCCGTGCCAGCCTGCAAGATGCCCTCGAACACCGGCGCCTCGCCGGGTTTGACCACCAATCGCGTAACGCCGTCGTCCACGTGCTCACGCCCGATGACCAAAAGCGCGGCGATTTCATGACCGTCCTGATGCATACCTTCAGGTACGATTTTGGCCGTATCGCCGGCCGTCACGGTCACGCGGATTTGATGGACATTGGATTGCCAGGTCAGTTTGGTGGCCAGTCCGGCGGCATCCGCCGCCGCCGCAACCAGCGCCGTCGGATCAAGAGCGAGCGGCTCAAATTCACGCAGCACACCACCGACGAGCTTGTTGTGATCTTTTGATTGCACAAATGGCCGGTGTGCCAAACGCTCCAGTTGCCAGTGTCCTGCGTGGCGCACACGATACTGAGAAAACCGCCGGCTCCTGGCCCGCGCCCCCGCATTCGGGTCTTGCGGCAGATGCGCGAACGTTGTGCGCTCAGAGGGCGTCAATTCAGGCAGCTTAAAGCGTCCAAAGCGCCCCATGATCTCGCAATCGCCGCAGGTGGGCCGTTGAACAACGTGTCTTACAACCGTCTCATTCATAGCGCAACGCCGTACTGGGCTCGAGTCGCACCGACCGGCGACTTGGCAACAACACTGACAGCCCCACAACCAGCGCCAGCAGGATCGTCACCACGACGGTGATCACGACGTAGAGCGTCATCGGCACCGAGCCGTCGGTAAAGCTTGCCAATGC
The DNA here is from genome assembly GCA_045107005.1 of Gammaproteobacteria bacterium. Classification (GTDB taxonomy): domain Bacteria; phylum Pseudomonadota; class Gammaproteobacteria; order Steroidobacterales; family JBCCMA01; genus JBCCMA01. Next base: position 9,150 of record JBGCFP010000206.1, on the reverse strand, counting down.
AAACGACAGCAACCCAAACACGGCGACCCCAAGGGTCAATCCAATGAGCAGGCGCCGCGAAGCCTCGGTCAGCAGCAAACGCACAATGGCATTGTCGGAGGCCCCAACCGCACGTCGAATACCAATCTCATGCGTACGCCGTACCACCATGTTGGCGGTCAGACCATACACACCGGAGATGGCCAGTCCCAATGAGAACAGAGCAGCGAAAAACGTCACGTTTCGCGTCGTAATCAACAGACCACGGGCCTGCTGCAACTCATCTTCTTTGGCCAGGACGTAACGCACTCGCGCCTCACTGTCGAGCGAAAAGACCGCCTGATACAGCGCCTCCTGCGCCTCTTCCGGATCACCCAGATACTTGTAGTAGATCTTCGGATGCTTGCGGATGTACTGCGTACCCGACACGTAGAGCTCGTCATCTTTTTCCGGCTTGCCGAAAATGTCCCCGGAGTTAATGGTGTCACTGACTACGCCCACAATCTGAAAACGCTCCACCTCGCCTGTGACGTTCACTTTGATGGCTTGGTCGAGCGCAGACTGGTTCGGCCAATAACGCTTGGCAAACGATTCGCTTACCACAACAGTGCGTTGACTGGTTTCGGTGTCACGTTGATCGATGTAACGTCCTTCGCGCAGCTCAATGCCCTGCACGATGGGCGAACCAATCAGGCCAAATACGTCGAGCCGCGGTTCCACTCCCTCCAGATCGGGGATCTGTGTGGGTGAACGCCGAAAATACGAGCGTACGTGCACATCAGAGATGCTCGGTGCCTGTTGCAGCCGCGTCGCCAGCGACTGATAAAATGCGCGCCTCTGCACGTCATCTACATACTTGTCTTCCGGTAACTCAAGACGTGCTTCGACCAGTCGATTCAAATCCAGCCCGGTGTCAAAATCCGTGAAGACATGCACGACGTAGGAGCTGACACTACCAATGAGCATCAGTGTGGTGATCAAGAACACCTGCATCACTACCAACGCACCAGACAACTGGCCGCTGCGCTTGCTCTGTGCGCCACGCGTGCCGTCACGCAGAGCGTTGTTCATATCCTGATTAGCGGCTTTCCAGGCAGGTAAAAAACACGCTAGAAACAGCGTCAGGGACGTGAACAAGACGGCGATCACGATGGTCGGCATTTCCAGTTCCCACACCCACCAAAATGGGGTCTGACCTGCCAGCCGACTTTGCACCACGATATTGAACACACGGAGCAGGAAGGCCACCAACACCACGGATATGACGCCGCCAATGATGGTGAGCAATCCGCCCTCCCACATGAGCTGGGAGACCAACCGTGCGCGCGGTGCGCCGAGAGCCGCACGAATCGCCGTCTCGCGCTGGCGTTCGATGGCCCGCGCCAAGAGCAGATTGCCAACGTTAATGCAGGCCAGCAGCAAGACAAACAGCGCCAGCAGGTTGATCAGGAAAAACGCAAAAACTCCGCCCGTTTTCGCCATCTGCATGGTCGGATAGGTCTGCAAATACGTGAACACCTGCTCGCGTGCTTTGTCGTATTTCTGAATGTTCCTGCGGTACAGGCTGCTCAGCAAGTCGGCGAGCTCGGCTCGCGCTTGCGCTGGGGAGACGCCGTCGGCAACGCGCACAAACGCACGGATGCTGGTTTCCTCAGCGGCAGGCGGTGCAAGCTCGGCGTCCGACATAGGCAGCCAGACATCGGCGGACACCGGGAAATTGAAGCCCGCCGGCATGATGCCCACCACGTCAACCAGCGTGTTGTTTAATTCGATCGCACGACCAATGATGGCTGGGTCCGCATTAAATGCTGTGCGCCACAATCGGTCACTGATCACCGCAATCGGTTGTGCGCCAACACCGGCATCCTGAGGCTGTAGTCCACGCCCCATCGCGGGCTGCGTGCGAGCAAAATCAAAAATATTCCACTCCGCCGACACCCCGCTGAGCGTGCGCCCGACGCTGCCTTGCGACAGGCGAACCTCTTTATCACGCCAGACCCCAATCTCGGAGAAGCCCTTGAGTTCCTCGCGTGCGACTTGAAACTCATGCGCCGGGAGCCCGTGCACGCCGTCTACAGCCACATCGTAAACCTCCGCACCACCATCAAACGTTAGTGGTTTGTAGGTGACCGTGTACAACACGGCAAACGTGAACAGGCTGATCGTAAGACCGCCGATGAGCACTATCAGGCAAAATGCCGAAAACTTCGGCGTCTTTAGAAGCAAACGCAGTGCATAGCGAAAATCAGTGAGCCACATGTCCCACCTCTTTTTCACTTTCAGGTTCATCAACCACGGGCATCGACGCATTGACGCCGTCTTCTTTCACCAAGCCGTCAAGCATCTCAATGCGGCGCGACGCCCGCCCGGCAAGATCCGGGTCATGGGTCACCATGCAGATGGTGCTTCCGTCGGCGTGTAGCTGGTCGAGCAAGCCCATGACGATTTCCGCATTCTTCGAATCGAGGTTACCGGTCGGCTCATCGGCCAGGATAATGGCAGGGTCGTTGACAAGCGCGCGTGAGACCGCAACGCGCTGCTGTTGACCACCCGACAATTGAAACGGGTGGTGTCGCGCTCGGTGAGACATTTCCACCTTGTCGAGCACGTTGGCAACACGACGATTCATCTCATCTTTGCTTAAGCCCCGCTGATAGGTCAGTGGCAGCATGACGTTTTCCTCGACGGTTAGATCCGAAATGAGGTTGAACGACTGAAAGACAAATCCGATGTCCTTGTTTCGAATTCGTGCGCTGCCCTCGCGTGACAATGACGAGACATTTTGATCGCGCAGATGGTACTGCCCGGTTGTCGGGCTATCCAACAAGCCGAGAATCGCAAGCAGTGTTGATTTCCCGCAACCGGATGGACCGGTTAAGGCCAGAAAATCGCCCTGATGTATTTCCAGGTTGACGCCACTTACCGCTCGCGTCTCGAGTTCGTCTGTAAAGAATGACTTTCCAATTTCTTCTAATCGTAATAAAGCGCTCATGACCCACTTCCCCTAGTTGATGTAGATTTCTGCATGTTCGTTCCAGTCCGATGTGTCTGAGACAACGATTTGATCGCCATCCTTGAGACCGGAAAGAACCTGAATGCGATTTACTGAACTCTGACCCAGCTGTACGACCGCTTTTCGTACAAAACTCTCGTTGGCGGACAGTCGATAAATTGGCGCATCTGAAAAACGCTGTGCATACGCTGGACGACGCACATGGAGGGCGTCCTTGATATTGGCGATTTCGATAAGGCCATCGACGTTCAAGTCGGGTCGTGCTTCGATGGGCAGATCACCCGATAGCGAAACGTCGACCTGCACCATGCCGGCCACAACCGCCGGATCGATGCGCACCACTTCCCCGTCGATCGAACTGCCGCGGGTGTCAATCATGACCTGCTGTCCTAACGCGATGTCTCTGACCTGCAGCTCCTGTACTTGAAGCTGCGCCATCAACGATGTCTGATCGGCGATCGTCGCGATCGTGTCGCCGATCTGCATCTGCTGACCTAGTTCGACCGGCATCTGTTGCACGATGCCGGCACGATCCGCGGTCACCGACAAACTTGCGACCTGTGCCTCGAGGCCCTCCACTTCATTTTGCAGCAATCCCAGACGTGCTTCGCGGGCCTGTGCGCTGGCCTCGATGTTGGTGATGAGCTGTGCGTAACGGACCTTCTGTCCTTCCCAGCGTTTCAACTGATGCTGCACGTCCAGTTTCGTGCGTTCGTAGTCGAGCTTTGACAACGTGGCACGAATGCTTTTTTCCAGCAGCTCGGTCTCGGCGTCCAACTTGAGCTTGGTACTCTGATAGTTCATCTCGGCTTCAAGCACCATGGTTTCGAGATCGACCAGCTGCGATTGCATCGTTAGCGTCTGGGCATGTTGCTCGGCAACGGTGGCCTTGAGCTCCCAGCGCGCCTTTTCGAGCTGCCGCCGCAACTCGGGGTTGAGCAACGTGACGATCACCTGTCCGGCGTCAACGCTGGCACCGGGCTTAACCGCCATGTTGTCCACACGTCCGCTGACCTGCGCGGATACGCGCTGCGTAAACAAGGGTTTTAAAACGCCGGTTGCCCGTACTTCCACGACAAAATCACCGGTCTCGACTTCCGCCAGCTGTATTTCGCGTCGTTCAACGACGTACGATGCGTCACCAAAAAAACGGTTCGCCATTACGGCCGCCATGATCAGTGCGGCGATGGGAATGACGTACCAATATTTGCGCCACAACGGTACGGGTACTTTTTCTATTTCTACGTCCACGTTTTTCTCTCTACATTAAATATGGGTGGGTAAACCCGAGCGTTAGTGCCCATTAGGTCTTGCCATGCCGACCAGCACCTGCCGGCTGCCGGTATAGGCTTCGCGCCCATGTGTAAACATCATGTTGTCGAGCAACATCAGATCATTGCGCTGCCACTCAAACGCAATTTTTGTGTCTTGATACAACGCACGAATCGCGTCCAGGTGTTCCGGTTCGATGGGACTGCCGTCGCCGTAATAGGTGTTCTTGGGCAGTCGATCCTCACTCATGATGTTGAGCATGCTGGCGCGCGTATCCGGATCCAGATTGGTGACATGGAAAAGATGTGCCTGATTGAACCAGATCGGCATATTGGTATCCGGGTGGGTGGCGACGGCCGGATTGACTTGCGTCGTACGCAGCGCATTGTCGTCGAGCCGTTCGAACGTGATGTCATTCGCAGAGCAGACGGCCTCCACATCGCTGCGTTCCTCAGTCTGGAATCCCCCTGTCCAGGGTAAGTCGATGTCTGAGTAGTTGCGTACGTACATGACGCCCTTATCTTCGAATTTCTGACGAATCTTGTCGGGCAATCGATCTCGCACTACGCGGCTGTCACTGATCGGCGTGGCGCCACCGGTCTCGGCTGGATGCGTGCACAGAAAACCGATGCGCATCGGCCAGCGATTTGAGTAGGCGTTCTCATTGTGTTGCGGGATAACCTGATCGCTGTGGTACTCGGTGGCGGTGTACACACGTCCACGCAGTTCGGTGCGTGGCGTCGATCGATACGAATACTCAATTAGTTCGCTATCGAACAGACTGCTAAGCAGCTGCCCAAACTGCCGGCTGCTCATGATATTGAGCCCCCTTAGCAGCAAAGCGCCGTTTTCCCTTACCAACCGTTCAACGTCGGGTTGGTTTTGCTTTGCCCAATCGAGCACTTTCTGCCCTGTTGCATCCACGTGCATCAGGAGCGGTACGTCGCCGACCATTTCAAGGTCGTCGCAAGTTGCTTCTGCAAGATTATTCATCTGTAGAATTCCCCATTGAGTGTGTTTTTCTAATCACTTGTTGTAGGAGTAAGGCCAGTTTTTCGGCATTGGCTTCGTCGAGCATGTCGCGGTGGTGTCCGGGTGCCTGCAAGGTGTCCAGCGCGTTCTCGAAGTACGGTGAAATTGAACTGAGTACCTGATCTTTTTCTGCCGCCAGTACCCCTGCTTCGGCGTAAACCAGACTGGCCGTGCCGCGCACTTGGCCACCAGGCCGGTAGCTGTCGTAAATGCGCAGCAGCGCGAGTAACGATTCGCTAAATTGGGCCAGCATGGCGTCACTGACGTCGGGCGAGGACAAACGTCGGGCCAACATGTTGGCGACCCACTCTGGCTGATCAGACTTCTCGTGAGGGTCAAGCGGCACAGCGGCTTGCAGGTGTGCGCCGGCCGATGCGCTGCTAAATTGGTGCAGAAAGCTGTCGAGCAATATGAGCGAGACGTTCTCGCCGGCACTTTCAAGGCGTTTGGCAAGCTCGAACGCCACGCTGCCGCCAAATGAATGGCCCACCAGAACAATATCGCCAGCGCCCTTGCTGCGCATGATGGCGCCGAAGAAGTCCTCGACAATCTCGCCCAGGTCGCCATAGCCCACGGTGCCTGGCACCGTGCCGCGATAATCCAGGGCGTGGACGCTAACGTCGTCACTAAGACGACGTGCGATGGGCAGGAATGATGCACTGGTCATGCCGACACCGGGCACGCAATAGACGTTGGTTGCGGCGTCCCCGGACTTAAGCGAAACCAGCGGCTGCCACGGCGTCGCGCTGTTCGGATTCGCGTCAATTTGGGCGGCCAGCGCCTCAATGGTGGGATGTTCGAACAGTTGACGTATTTGCAGCGTGCTGCCGAAGTGGCGGTTGATCAGGCTGATCAGTTTGATTGCCAGAATCGAATGGCCGCCCAAATCGAAAAAACTGGCGTCGGTGCTCACGGCATCTGTATCGAGCAAGCGTACCCAAATATCGGCCAGTGCGCGTTCCGTGTTGGTTGCTGGCGCCGACATAACCCCAGCGGCAACCTCCGCAATGGACGGCAACTGCCGCAGGTCCACCTTGCCATTGGGTGACAAGGGAATGCTTGGCACCACAATTACGGCACGCGGCAGCATAAAGGACGGCAGGTTTTTGGTGCCAAAATCCACCACGGCCGGATCGTTGGAGACCAGCGCGTGTCCGCTGCGGACCACGGCGTAAACCGCAATGTGTTGCCGATCCGGTGGTCCAATGAGCACCGCGACGGCCTCGGCCACCCCCGCGTGGCGCTCGAAACAAGCGCTGACTTCCTCAAGCTCAATGCGATAGCCACGCACTTTGACTTGTTGGTCAAGACGACCGAGGAACTGCAGCTCGCCGTCGTTGGACCAGCGCGCCAGATCACCCGTGTTGTACATGCGCTGCCGTTCGCCCTGCGCGCCGCGCAAGTCAATAAAGCGTTCGGCGGTGAGCTGCGGCCGATTCAGATAGCCGTTTGCCACTGTTGGCCCACTGACATGCAACATGCCACTGGCACCCAGCGGGGCCGGCGCACCGTTGGCGCTCAATACGTGAGCCGTAACGCCGGCAATGGGTCTACCGATCGACGGTCGTTGTCGCAATCGATCCGGATGATGCACGCACAGCGTCGCCGAGATGGTCGTCTCCGTCGGGCCGTAGGCATCAATCAACTCGATCCGCTGGGTATTGACCGCGTACCAGCGCTGCAAATGTGCTTCGCTGATGGCTTCGCCACCGATAATGCACAGGCGCACTGGCGTATCGAGGATGGGATCGTCGGCACTGCCCATCACATCGACCAGGCTGCACCAGAAGGCAGTCGGGAGCGCCACCACGGTAATGCCATGTCGGCACAGGAAATTACGCAGTGCCTGCCCGCCTTCCAGCAGTGCGTCATTGCGCAGCACCAACGTGGCACCGTGGCACAGTGTCATGAAAATTTCTTCGACGCTGACATCGAAGCTCACGGATGAAAACTGCAGCCAGCGATCGTCAGGTGTGACCCGATACTGTTTTTGTGCCGATTGCACGTAGCTCAACACGCTGCCGTGCGAGACCACCACGCCTTTGGGCTGCCCCGTCGAACCAGACGTATAAATGACGTACGCCGGATCGCTCTGCGCCACGCGTGGCGCTTCGGCCGTCGTGACGACCGCTGTGGCGGCCAGCTGATCCAGTGACTGCGTGTTGCCTTGCCAATCGATACTACGTGCAAATGCCTGCTTAGATGCATCGGTCAGTAGCATGATCGGTTGTGCATCGCGCAGGATTTGCGTGATACGTGCGGTCGGGTACGCCGGATCAAGGGGTAGATAGGCCGCGCCGGTTTTCATGATGGCCAGCATCGCGATGACCATATCGGTGGAGCGTTCCACACACAGTCCGACAATCTGCCCGCTGCCGACGCCTTGCGCCATGAGCGACGCGCTTAACGTGGTGACGCGTGTATCCAGTTCAGCGTAGCTGATCGTTTGATCTGCGTTTCGAATCGCCACGGCGTCAGGGGTGTTGGCGGCCTGTGTGGCGACTCGTTCGTGCAGCCCATTGACTGTTGACTGTGTGAGTGCGGCGCCATTCCAGTCTTTGATTCGAGTTTGGTCCGCTGCGGTCAAAAGCGGCAGGCTTGTCACCGTCTGATCCGGCGTCAGGAGCGCTTGTTCGAGTAAGCGATCAAAAGCGCCGGACATGCTTTCGACCGATCGCGGGTCGAACAAGTCTGTGTTGTAGGTCCAACTCAGGCGCAAACCTTCCGCGCTATCGCTGATATTCAGCGACAGGTCAAACTTCTCAACGACGCTCTTCTGGCTATGTCCGATCGCTATCGTGTTCGGTGCCGAGCCTGCCACTGTGGCGCGTTTTTGATACGCCAGCATAATCTGGAACAGCGGCGTATGACTGAGGCTGCGCTCGGGCTCAAGGGTCTCAACCAGCCGTTCAAACGCCACGCCCTGGTGTGCGTACGCGGCCAGCGCACGATCTTTGCATTGGCGCAGTAGCTGGCGGTAGCTCGGATCCGCAGACAAATCACTTCGCAGCACCAGCGTATTGACGAAAAAGCCGATCAACGGTGCCAGCGCAGGATGCTCTCGATTGGCCGCCGGCGTGCCAATCACGATGTCCGCTTCGTGGCTATAGCGCGCCAACAAAGCAGACAGAGCGGCGTGTAGACCCATAAACACCGTGGCGCCTTCCTCTGCGCACAGTGCGTCCAACGCCGCGCTCACCGGCTCGGCGACCACACTTGTATAAACCCCGCCGTTGAAGGTTTGCACGGTGGGGCGTGGCTTATCCAACGGCAGACTGTGCAACGGCGGCAGGCCGGCAAGATGTTCTGTCCAGTAGTTCAGATCTGCTGCGTGCTGCGCTTGCTGTGCGCTTGAGCGCTGCCACTGAGCGTAGTCGGCGTACTGTACGGTCAATGGGTTTAGAGCAGGCTCGTTGCCATCTCGGGCTGCCGCGTACAGCTCGCGGAGCTCGCGCTGCAGAACGTCCATGGACCACCCGTCTGAGGCGATATGATGCATATTGCAGACCACGACATGAGCGCGGTTTGGCATGGCGACCACCGTCATGCGCAGCATGGGATCTGTGCTCAGATCGAATGGTCGCTGTGCGTCGGTTTGTATGATTTTGGTTAGACGTTGACGCGCGTCAGCATCGCCCAACTTGGATGCATCAACAAACGGAACCGAGATGTCGATGGCGGACCCGATCAGCTGAACGCCCTCGCCGTCCACTTCGTGATAGGTGGTACGCAACACCTCATGACGTTCAAATAACTGCGTTAAGGCGTTTTCGAACGCCGCCAGACTGAACTGGCCTTGCAGCGCAAACTGCGTGGGCATGTTGTAGTGCACGCTGCCGCCATCGAGTTGATCG
>JBGCFP010000205.1:0-7975 GCA_045107005.1 Gammaproteobacteria bacterium | reverse complement strand
ATCGTGCGCGGCCGGTGCAAGGCGTGCCTTCGATTCCGCGGTTGGTGTCCACTGATGAGCGCCAGCCGGGCTCTTGGTCAGTTCCCAGTCGTAGCCAAGCAGGACATCAAAATAGTCGTTGTCCCACGCTACCGGGTTGGGCGTCCACGCGCCTTCGATACCGCTGGTGATGGTATCGCCGCCGTTTCCACGTCCGTAGGTGTTGCGCCAGCCTAGGCCTTGCTCCTCGATACCGGCGCCTTCGGGTTCGCGACCGACGTATTGTTCAGGATCGGCCGCACCGTGTGCCTTGCCAAACGTATGACCACCGGCAACCAACGCGACGGTTTCTTCATCGTTCATGGCCATGCGCGCGAACGTCTCGCGAATGTCGTGGCCGGACGCGACCGGGTCGGGTTTGCCGTTCGGGCCTTCCGGATTGACGTAGATCAAACCCATTTGTACCGCGCCCAGCGGCTGTGCCAATTCACGCTCGCCGGTGTATCGCTTGTCGCCGAGCCACTCGGTTTCCGGTCCCCAGTAGATGTCGTCTTCTGGCTCGAAAATGTCTTCTCGGCCACCCGCGAATCCGTACGTTTTGAATCCCATGGACTCAAGCGCCGCGTTGCCGGCAAACACCATCAAGTCGGCCCACGAGAGTGCGCGGCCATATTTCTGCTTGATCGGCCACAGTAGTCGACGCGCCTTGTCGAGGTTGCCGTTGTCCGGCCAGCTGTTCAACGGTGCGAACCGTTGCGTACCGGAGGTCGCGCCACCGCGACCGTCACTGGTGCGATAAGTGCCGACACTGTGCCACGCCATGCGAATAAACAGTGGTCCGTAATGACCGTAAGCGGCGGGCCACCAGGCCTGCGAAGTGGTCATCAGCGTTTCCAGTTCCGCCTGCAGCACGTCCAGATCAATGGACTCGAAGGCTTTGGCGTAATGGAAGTTGGCGCCCATGGGATCTGTCGCCGGTGTGTTCTGATGCAAAATTTTCAGATTGAGCTGGTTTGGCCACCACTGCTGGTTCGCTGTCGTGGTGCTGACGTTTTGGACGTGCGTGCCGGCCATCATGGGACATTTACTTTCGCTGCTCATAGTTGGGTCCTTCATCGTTACGGTTGTTCGATACGGTCAACGAACTGTTGGCAACGAGAATAGGCACGCGACCGTCATTAATCTAATCGATAATAATTAGAGAAATGATCGACTTTGCCTATTTATGGTTTTAACCTCCTTCGTGCGCCCTATGACCGCGGGGATCGCGCGGGTGGCACCCTTTCCAGATGCCGTCGTGGCAGCGCGTTGGGCACTGCACTGCATTAAGTTGACGACCTCGCACCAACGACGGCACACTGCGCGCGATGGTTCTGCCCTAACCGGCAGCTAAGAGGGTACCCGGTGCGAATCCGGGGCTGTACCCGCAACTGTAAGCCAGTAACCAACGACTATTTTGCCACTGGGAAATGTATTTCCTGGGAAGGCAGTCCGCGGTGTTGATCGGCGAGCCAGGAGACCTGCCATCACGTCGTTCGTCCGGAGGCCGGGAAGAGCACTCTGCGGGCGGGATGGGTTTTTACTCTCCTTTGTAACGACAACGTGAGTTTGTGCTGGCGGTGTTAACGCTGCCAGCGAGTCGTTACCAACACGCGCCAGCGCCCAAGCGCCCTGGTGTGGGGGAGAAATATCATGCGGTATTCCACCAGCCTGTCCAGCGCCGTGGCGCTTCTTGCCTGCACATTTTCACACGCCCAAAACACCTCTGACGACAACGGTTTCGAACCGTTGGTCGTGACCGGTTCCAGACTGGATCAAAACCAATCCGACATTGGCACCAGCGTGACTATCCTGACGGCCGAAGACCTGCAGCAACAGGGCTTTGATTTCGTCGTCGACGCGCTCGCCAGCGTGCCCGGCCTGACCGTAAACACCAACGGCGCGTTCGGGGGTACCACGAGCGTACGCATCCGCGGCGCGGCCGGTGAACAAACACTGGTACTGATTGATGGTGTCGCCGTCAACGACCCAACGGCACCTGGCGGCGGTTTTGATTTCGCGCGCCTCGATACGGCAAACATCGAACGCATCGAGGTCCTCAAAGGCTCTCAATCGACGCTGTGGGGCTCCGATGCGATTGGCGGATTGATTGCTATTACGACCAAGCGCGCTGATCCTGAGATGGGCGGCGAAGCCACACTGCAGTTTGGTTCGTTCGGCACCACACGGGCCTCCGCATCGGTCGATAACGCCACCGACGTCGGCGAGTTTCGCATTGCCGCGGTGGCCACGGAGGCGAGCGGATTGTCCAAAGCCGACGAGAACAACGGCAACCCGGAAGATGACGGCTTCGAATCACTGACGCTGTCGGCCAGCGGCGGGCTGAACCTCCCGCGTGGCATGCGCTTGAGCGCGAGCGTGCTGGTCAGTGACGCGGATACGGACTTCGACAGTTTTGCGTTCGGCGCTCAAGGTAGCGTCGGGGACGGTGATGAGACCAACGAGACCGAAGAGACGGTCGCCAATCTGGCGCTCGACATACCGTTGCTCGACGGTCGTTTCACGAACACGGTGTTTGTCGGTTATCGTGAAATCGAACGGGCCAACTTCACCGCGGGTGTGCCGGGTTTCAGCTCCGAAGGAGACCGCACGGTCTTTCGCTACCAGGGCAATGTTGAGATCAATGAATCCAACTCCCTCGCGTTCGGCGCCGAGCGCGAAGACGCCAGCGCGAACGACGATGAAACGTCCATCGACGGCCTGTTTGCGCTCTACGCGTTTCGCCCAACCGATACCGTTACGCTGACGGGGGGCTTACGCTCCGACGACCACGAACGCTTCGGCCAGGAGACCACGGCGCGCCTCGCCGCGGCCTGGAATCCGAGTCCTCAAACGACGGTACGCGCCAGTTGGGGCCAGGGCTTCAAGGCGCCCACTATTTTCCAATCAACGTTCTTTTGTTGTGGCGCTACGCAAGCGAACGTAAACCTGCAGCCGGAAACGGCAGAGACGTTCGACATAGGCGTGGTCTGGCGTTCCGAGGACGGGCTCGCGGACGTTGACGTCACCTACTTCAACGCCGACACCGAGAATCAGATCGATTTTTCCTTTGCGATTGGTGGCTATGAAAACATTGCGCGGGTGAAGTCGTCGGGCGTTGAGCTCGCGGCGTCCTACGCGCTGCTTGACTGGTTAACCGCAACCGCCAGTTACGCCTACGTGGACGCCGAGGATGGCAACGGCACTCGGCTGTCTCGCTTGCCGCGGCACAGTGGCGATATGGCGCTCTCCGCCAATCCACTCGGCGGGTTTTCCGGCACGCTGCTGCTGCGCGTCAATGGCGAAGAACGTAATACCGATGGCACCGTGCTGGACGGCTGGTCACGCGTGGACGTCGCCGCTCGTTACTCACTCAACGAGCGTTTCGAGTTGTTCGGGCGCATCGAGAACCTGTTCGACGCGGAGTATCAACAGGTGCTTGGCTATGGGACACCGGGTCTGTCCGGGTTTGCTGGCTTGCGTTTGCGCTACTAGCCGCCTGACGGGCTTGCGATGAACGGGCGGCAGGTGCGGGAGATTCCGGTGCTGTTGCTGCTGGTTTTGGCCGGCTGCAATGCGCCGAGCGAACCGGTTGCTCGCGATTACAATTGGGCACCGACAAGGATTGTCAGTCTCGACTATTGTGCCGATCAGTATGTCCTTAAATTCTCTGACCGCGAGCAGATTCTGGCCGTCTCTCCCGAAGCGGGAGCGTCTTACTCTTATATGCGCGAGTCGGCGGCTGGCTTACGCGCGGTGCGCGCCAACGCGGAGGACGTGTTGCTGCTACAACCCGATTTGGTCGTGCGGGCGTATGGCGGCGGTCCGCGCGCAGCGGCATTTTTCGACAGGGCCGGCATTCCAGTGGTGGATATCGGCTGGGCAGGGGACCTCGACGGGGTCACTCAAAACATCCAGCGCATTGCAGACGAACTCGGCCAGTCCGAGCGCGGCGCCAAAACGGTTGCCACCATGCGCGCGCGCCTGGCGGCTATTAAGTCCACAAATACCCACCAATCGGCGCTCTATTTGACGCCGTCCGGTTACACCACCGGCAGCGGCTCAATGATTGATGAAATGCTGAGTGTCGCCGGGTTCGAGAACTTCGAGCCACGTGCCGGTTGGCATCCGCTGCCGCTCGAACGGTTGGCTTACGAACAACCGGATGTCGTAGCGGCCGCGTTTTTCGAAGCACCGAACGAACACCTCGGCGCCTGGACACCCGTGAATCATCCGGTGGCCAAAGAGCGACTGTTGCAGCAGCCACGCGTGGCGCTGCAGGGTTCGTGGACCACCTGTGGCGGTTGGTTTTTGCTCGATGCCATCGAAGCTCTGGCTGACGGGGCGTCGTCGTGACCGGATCGCGCTGGCTGACACCCGCTCTGATCATGGCGAGCGTCGCCGCTATTTTTGCGGCGTGCTTGCTCGGTTCCACGGCACTGCCTGCCGACCGCGTGCTGGCCGCGTTGTTCGGTGGTGCGGAGGTGGGGGATCGCCTGGTGGTCTGGTCCATTCGGTTGCCGCGCGCGCTGGCCGCGTTTGTTGTCGGCGGCGCCCTTGGCGCCAGTGGTGCGGCGCTGCAAGGGCTGTTGCGCAATCCGCTGGCCGAACCGGGCGTACTGGGCGTCTCCGCCAGTGCGTCGCTCGCCGCCACGTTTGCGCTTTACTACGGTCTGGCAGCGATCAGCCCGCTGGTCGTACCGATTGCCGCGGTGAGTGGGGCACTGATCGCAACCGTTGTGATCTCCCTGGCCGCCGTGCGCACGCGATCGATGGTGACGCTGATTCTGATTGGCGTTGGCTTATCGAGTTTTGCCGGCGCGGCGATGAGTTTGCTGATGAACCTCGCGCCGAATCCGTTTTCCCTGGCCGACATGATCAACTGGATGCTGGGGTCGGTGGCCAACCGAAGCGTCGATGACATTGCGCTGGTGTCCCCATTCCTGATTGCCGGCGGCGTGTTGTTGTTGGTAACGCGTCGCGGTTTGTCTGCCCTGACGCTGGGCGAGGAAGCGGCCAGTGGCATCGGTCTTGATTTGCGTCGGCAGCGTATCGTGACCGTGCTGGGTGCCGGACTGCTGACCGGCGCGTCCGTTGCATTGGCCGGCGCCATCGGGTTTGTGGGCATCGTCGCTCCGCACGTCGTTCGCCCGTTTGTGGGCTACGATCCGGCACGCTCACTGATTCCTTCGACACTGTTGGCCGGACTGTTTCTCGTCATCGCCGACATCGGTGTGCGGGTGATTCCGACCGTGAACGAGCTCAAACTGGGGGTCGTGGCCGCGCTTGTTGGCGCGCCGGCGTTCATCTGGATTGCGCTGCAGAGGCGGGCGCTGCATGACTGAGCTGAACGCAACGGCGTTGACCGTGACGGCGGGTGGGCACACCTTGCTGCGCGACGCCGATCTCTCACTCAAGCCACGCGAATTCGTGGTTGTGTTGGGCGCCAATGGCGCTGGCAAAACCAGTCTGGTGCGCGCGGCGCTGGGACTCCTTGACGTCGACAGCGGTATTTCCCAAATCGGCGGTGATGATGTGCAGCGCTTGACGTCGATGCAGCGCGCACGGCGAGTCGCGTACCTGCCCCAAGTTCGACCATTGGCGTGGCCGAGCACAGTGCGCGATGTGGTGGCGCTGGGACGCTTCAGTCACGGGGCCGCGATGGGTCGGCTGAAACCGGCCGATGCGGCGGCGGTCGACGACGCGCTTACAGCTTGTGACCTGGTCGCCCTGGCGGCGCGACGGACCGATACTTTGTCGGGTGGGGAGCTGGCACGCGTGCACAGTGCCCGGGCTTTTGCCGCGCAAGCGCCGCTGCTGATTGCTGACGAGCCTATGGCCTCTCTCGATCCGCGACATCAGTTTCGCATGATGGATCTGATGCAGTCGTTCGTAAAGCGCGGCGGCGGGGTACTGGTGGTTGCCCACGACATTGCCATTGCGGCGCGCTACGCCACGAGACTGGTTTGGATGAAAGCAGGGCGCGTCGTCGCCGATGGAGCGCCGACCCAGACACTCACCGAAGCTCGAGTGGAAGACGTTTACGGCATTGCCGCACGCATCGACGGGCGCGAAGTCATGGTTAAAGGTCTTGCTCCGTCTTAGTTGTTGGTGAGCAAATCAAACCGGCGCTGTTCAACGCCAGCGCGCTTTTCCTGTCCGGCCGAATGACACAGCGTTGGGGAATACAGATGGCAAGCATTCAGTTCGACCAACGCGCCATCTATTTGTTGAAGCAATTGCTCGGCTTCAACCGTTGGTGGAGCCGCGATGCGGCCTGTAACGACGTGCCGGTCTTCGCCCCTATGCTCCTCATGATCGATGTCCGGGTTATGCCAGCAGTCCATACACAACGTTCGGTAGTTTTCGGTGTGCGAATAGACGATCGTATCTTCGGTTAGCGCTTCGCTGATGCCCTCAAGTTGCCCTGACGCATCTTGAGTTCCGGCAAAATCGAAAAACTGATAGCCGCCCTTGACCAACGTAGCGAGGTGCGGAAATACCGGCACTTCGTTGTCGCCGTAGGTGTGGTAAGTGATCGGTGCGCCATCGATCAACACGACATCACCAAAATCGACGCCGAGCTGCTGGACCAAAACGCTACGGACAATGCCATGACACGGGCTCAAACGTTCGATCCATATGGTTTCCTCAAGGCCCGGATAGTCGTTGTCGGCAGTACGCGCCGCCAGCGGTCGCTGCGCCAGCCTGACTTTGCAATTCGGATAGCCACCCTCCGGGAGACCGAAGCGGCCCATCCCAATTTTTTGCCCCATTCGCTGCCAGACTTCGAGCGCCACGGCGCCATGTTTAGCGCCAGTGGCACATATGCCCAGGTTCCACTCATAGCTGTCGACCGTTTCCGGTTTGAGGTTTACTGCCGCCTGGTTGGCAATCATCCCCGCTTCGAAAAGGCCGCGGGTTTTGCAGAAGAGCCCGAGCGTGTAGCGGTACGGCGCATTTTTGGAATCGAGCTCAATCAAGCGTTGATGCATTGCGTGCGCGACGTCATCGCGTTGCCGACCGACCATTCTTGACGCAGTGGCCAAAGCGTAAACCAGCGACTCTTCGGATGTCTCAGAGTCCGCCGCCTTGATAAACCCATTCAGCCGGTCAATGACGTTCGAAAAAAGCGGCGCCGTCGGGGGCGCTGCGTTTAGCTGGTCAATGTCTCTGGCACTTTCCAGAGACTTGCCAATGGAAGCGACAATGTCGGCATCATCCTTATGAGCGTCATAGATCGCTGACAGTACCTCCACGGCACGTTCGATCGACAACAGGCCTTTGTCTGCGATGGTTACCAGGCACTGTGCGGCCATTAGCTGCTTTGGCTGCGCTCGCAGCAACGGCGCTAGTGCCGCCCACGCGGCGTCGCCATCCTGTGCTTCGGATGCGGTGGTCACAGATTCATAAATGGCATCGACCTTATCCTTGGACAAAGGCTTGGCGAAGACGTCGAAGAGTTTTTGCATGTTCACAATCCAGCACGGTTACTTATCGCTCGATCAGCAATCGAGCGTAACTCGGTGTCGGTCGTAATAGTATAACCACTGCGCACGTTCCCGTGCCCGGTGCGCTATATCTGTTCCTGTCAGGCATTGTTACCGCGTTTTTCTCGAGATCCGTTTGTCGCAAAAGAAACTCGGTGCCGGTGACCACAGTATAACCACTGCAATTCTACCGGGCCCGCGCGGCACGCCGAAAGACGAATGAACGCCGCGTATTTGCGGCCGGGACCCGAGATAGGCACGCGAGACCCGCAAACCACTGGAAGCCGTCGCACGGTTTCGGCCTGCAACATATCGGCTTGGCAAGAGCATAGACTCGACAAGGAGAAACGCATGCTGACCGTAAAACGCGCCGACAATCGTGGTCGGGCGAATTTCGCCTGGCTGGACAGCCACCACACGTTTTCTTTTGATCACTATCATGATTCGAGCTACATGGGCTTCGGTCC
>JBGCFP010000204.1:0-6200 GCA_045107005.1 Gammaproteobacteria bacterium | reverse complement strand
CTCTCTCTGGGTCAGCAGGCACCGCAACCACCTCGACAAATCTCTTGCCAGCCGCACCAAGCGTAGTGATTGCCCTGCGCCTAGCCTCAGCGGTTGTTCTTAAGTCAAAAATCGATCTATCCACTAGTGAATCAAGGCGCTCGGCAAGTATAGACATGTCGCGAATCTCTCTCATCGTCATTCGAACACTTTCTTCTCCACGCCGAACGTAACATTCCTTGTTCAATTCAAGTCGGTGTGGCGCCAAGCGCGATCGAGGCACGTGGATAACAACAACACCGTCAGAACCTTGATCGGGGCAAATAGCCAGGAATCTAAGGCCGATAACGTGCGGACTAACAAGGTCTCCAGCTGAGCGCTCGAGTCGCCCCGCCAAATCGGCGGCATCCGCAATGTTATTTACATGGGCAGCAGTGGGTGGCGACATATCACTTTCTTCGATGCCGACAACAACATACCCTCCGTAGGAATTGGCAAGCGCCACTACCTCACCGAGAAGTTTCTTTTTCGCTGCCCGATCTATGTCTCGACTTTCATTCCAACGCTGCTCGGCGCCGTCCCCAGGCAGATGGCCCTTAAACTCGACTCGATCCGATTCAGGAACTTGCCTGACGATCAAATCTTCAATTTCTGCGTATGTAACGTCGCCAACTGGAATCAAAAACACCTAGGAACTCTCCATAACGGCATCTAACGAAAGAACATGCGGAGTCTACAGCCGTGTGGCCTACTGAGGTAACCGAGTTCTTATCTCCGATAGGCCAAGAATTGCGCATTCGCAAGCCCGCGCTATCACGGTGGCTCTAGTATTTGCTGGTCGGTGCGCAATCGAAAAATACAGTACCGCTGACAGTACACAACGGCCCGGTGGTACTTAACAGACTGTTTTAACTTCGATTTATAGATGGATTCTGTTGACGCCACCTCCACCAAAAATCGGCAACCCCCTCTATGAGGGGGCCGCCAATTTTTCGTTAGCTTGCGGGATCCCCGCGTACTCATTCTCAGCGTTTTTGTGTTTGTGTTTGTGTAGGGGTTGGCCGCGCGACGTAGTGTGTCGCTCTGAAATGGTTTGGAGCGCGCGGCCGGTTCGATTCCCGCCACCTCCACCAAAAAAACGGCCGATGGCGGGCCTCGTTATTACGGCTCATTCGCTGTGTTGGGCCCGGCACACCTGCCTGGACATTCTTCTGTTGACGAACACCCCAAAAGAGTAGCCAATAGCGAAAATGTCCGCAGACAAGAGCGACCAATGGCCAGCAGCAAGCAAGAATTACTCACCGTCGGATGGCGTGAATGGCTCAGCCTTCCCAAGCTGGGTCTCACCCACATTAAAGCCAAAGTGGACACCGGCGCACGAACCTCGTCACTGCACGCGTTTGAGCTACGTGACTTCATGGAGGCTGGCGTGCACAAGGTTGAGTTCAAAATGCACCCTAATCAGCTCGACGAAGACACCGTGGCCGTGTGCGTGGCCGACATCGTGGATACCCGTTTGGTGCGCGATTCGGGTGGCCATCAGGAGGAGCGCTGGATTATCGAATCTCCGGTGTGCATAGGCGCCAACACCTGGAACATCGAAATCAACCTGACCTCCCGGGACGACATGCGATTTCGGATGCTGCTGGGGCGTACGGCGCTCAGGGGGCACGCGCTGGTCGACCCCGCCCGGTCTTATGTCGTTGGCAAACGGCCCGCTAAAAAGAAGAGGAAAGACAAGTGAAAAACCTTGATTCGCTTGAAGTATGCGGCGCACAGATAACACCGGGCGAGCGCAAATCGATTGACTTGCCCGTGGCGGATCTCTACACCGGCACGTCACTGAACATGCCGGTCAAGGTGATTCGCGGCAAGCGCGCAGGCCCCGTCCTTTTCGTCTCGGCTGCGATTCACGGGGACGAACTTAACGGTGTTGAGATCGTGCGGCGCTTGCTGGTGCAAAAGGCCTTGCGATCCATTCGCGGCACCCTGATTGCCGTACCAGTGGTGAACGTACACGGATTTTTAAGTCAGTCACGCTATCTGCCGGATCGACGCGACCTCAATCGCTCCTTCCCGGGAAGCGCCAAAGGGTCCATCGCGTCCCGGATCGCGCACACGTTTCTGACCGAGGTTGTCTCCAAGGCAAACTACGGAATTGACCTGCATACCGGCGCGATCAACCGCGCCAATTTTCCGCAGATCCGCGCCAACCTCGACGACAAGGCCACCTACGATCTGGCGTACAGCTTTGGTGCGCCGGTTATGCTCAACGCCTCTATTCGCGATGGATCGCTGCGTTCGTGTTCGGGCAAGCAAAAAGCCCCCATCCTGGTCTATGAAGCCGGTGAAGCGCTGCGTTTCGATGAAGTCGCTATCCGGGCCGGTCTTCGCGGCGTCATGAGGGTCATGCGCCACCTTGAAATGCTGCCGCCACTCAAAAGCAAAAGCAAAAGCACAAGGCAGGTCGAACCTGTCATCGCCGCGTCAACGAGCTGGACCCGCGCACCGACGAGCGGCATTGTCAGTCGAAAAATCGGCCTGGGCACGCGCGTGGTGGAAGGAGAGCAGCTAGCCCTGATCGGTGATCCGCTCGGCGAATCGCTGCAGAAGGTCATTGCCCCCTTCGACGGGATTGTCATAGGCCGCAGCAACTTGCCGCTGGCCCACGAAGGGGACGCACTGTTTAATCTTGCCGCCTTCAAAAGCGTCGCTCGAGCTGAAACGAAAGTCGAAAATTTTGCCGCCATACACGCCGAACTTGAAGGTCAAAACACGTGAAAATCGCCGTCCTTTCCACAAACGCTAATCTTTACTCAACGCAACGGCTGGTGGAGGCCGGCATCGAGCGCGGACACGAGATGCCCATCTACAATCACAAACGCTGCTACATGAATATCGAGAGCAGCAATCCGAGCGTCCATTACAACGGCACATCCATCGAGGGTGTCGACGCCATCATTCCACGAATAGGCGCCTCCATTTCATTCTATGGCTGCTCGGTCGTGCGTCAGTTCGAAGTCATGGGCGTCTATTCGGTCAACGAATCGGTAGCCATCACGCGATCGCGCGACAAGCTTCGAGCATCCCAACTGTTGGCGCGCCGGGGCATCGGTCTGCCGAAGACCGGCTTCGCCAATTCACCCGGGGATACCGACGATCTTCTGAAACTCGTTGACGGCGCGCCGGTGGTGATCAAATTACTCGAAGGCACTCAAGGCGTGGGCGTCGTGCTGGCCGAAACCAAGAAAGCCGCCGAAAGTGTCATTGAGGCCTTTCGTGGCTTGAAAGCCAACTTCATGGTGCAGGAATTCATCAAGGAAGCCGGTGGCGCCGATATTCGCTGCTTCGTGGTTGGGGACAAGGTGGTTGCCGCCATGATACGTCAGGGGCAGGAAGGCGAGTTTCGCTCCAACCTGCATAGAGGGGGTAAAGCGAAGCTCGTGAAGATTACCCCCGAGGAGCGCAAAACCGCAGTGCACTCTGCAAAAATCATGGGGCTCAACGTGGCCGGTGTGGATCTGCTGCGCTCTGCGCGCGGGCCGGTTGTCATGGAAGTGAACTCGAGCCCCGGGCTGCAGGGCATAGAAGAAGCCACACAGAAAAACGTGGCCGGCATGATCATTGAGTTTATCGAGAAAAACGCCAAGGCGGGTCGGACCCGGACGCGCGGCAAGGGCTAGATGGACCGCCCCATTATTCCGATTTATCTGAGTCCGGACCGTCTAAAGCCTCAAACTTCGCCGCCATTGTGGGATTGCGCCGCGTGAGCTTCTTGATCGTGACATCCTGCGCCTTGTCATTGGCCAGGCGCAGGTTGCGGCTGGTGCCAAGCAGCGCCTCTTTGGTTTTTTGCAAATGATCGATCGATTTGTCGATCTCATCAATCGCCTTCTGAAATTTTCTTGACGCCAAATCGTAGTTACTGCCAAACCCGGGTTTGAAGGTCTCAAGCGCGTTTTCAAAATTGGTCAAATCCACGTTCTGTGCCTTGACCAGCGCCAGCTCGGTTTTGTATTCCAGCGATTTCATCGCGGCATTGCGCAGAAGCGTAATGATGGGAATAAAAACTGCGGCCGGACGATGTACATCTTCGGGTAACGATGAAACACATCCACGATGCCTGAGTTGTACAGCTCGCTGCCGGGTTCGAGCAAGGACACCAATACCGCATACTCACAGTCCTTTTGCGTGCGATCCTTGTCCAGCTCCTTGAGAAAATCCTCGTTTTTTTTTGGTTGTCGTGGTGTCGTTTTCGATTTTCATCTCGAACATGATCGAGACGATCTCGGTGCCCGCCTCTTCGATATCACGAAAAATGTAGTCACCCTTGCTGCTGCCACTGGCATCGTTGTTTTTTTCGAAATACGCCCGCGGAAAGGCGGTTGATCGAATGCGATTATATTCTGTCTCGCAGTGCTGCTCGAGCGTCTCGCCGACCATCTTGGTGGACAGGCGGGCCTTCAATGTCACGCAGCCGTTCGATCGCGTCATCACGATCTTTTAATTGGGTCTCGTATTAGTCCTTAAGCGACTTCTCAGCCAGTTCTTTTTTAAGCTCAGCCTGCTCGAGACTGTTCTTGAGCTCGTCACGTTCGCGCTGGGCGGCACTCACCGCCTCTGTCACGGCGAGTTTCTGCTTGTCTTGCAGAGCATTCAATTGCGCCTGCGCCAGTTGCTGTGACGCCTGGTTTTCCTGTTGTGATTTTTCCAGTTCACTGGCCAGAGCGTCGCGCGTTTTCTCGGCCGCCTCTACGGCTTCTTCCACGGCGAGCCGTCGCGCCACCTGTGCGTCCCGAATATTCACGCAACACGTGGAAGGTAGTAATGATGCAGGCCTTGCACCGCGGGAAATTCGACAACGTTGTTCGGCTTTGTCGATAGTTCAGCTCGACAATTAGGCGCGTCCATGTCCAGGGAGCGATGTACACACCAGTCATGATAGTCGCCAAAATAGTTAGCAAGCAGCCGCTTCAGATGGCGCCAGTTCACCACGACGACGTGGTCAAGAAACTCTCGGCGAATACTACCGATGACCCGCTCAACGTGCGGATTCTGCCAAGGCGACGCCGGAGCTGCGACGACGTCATGTATACCCAAACATACAATTCTTCGGGTTACCTTCTCTCCATATTAGGGTTCGCAAGAATAGTGCAGTTGTCGAAAGAGTCCGGCACACCGTCGCCATCCATGTCGGGCGGCGAAATCGGCGTACAGGTTAGCGGTAGCGAAATCTCGAACCCGATAGTGCAAATGCGCTTGTCGCCCATGGTCGATGCAATCAATGCGAAACCGGTGCTCGAACCGGCTCTGGACGCATCACCGCGTGTACCGTCGCTCCAGGTAAAATTACTACTAGTCGCAGGTATGGGGCTGCCAAAATAGCTTTCGTTCCAATACACCACACCGCGCACCATGTTCAGCCCAAACAAACTGTCAAAGTCCGTTTGCCCTTCTATTCCGGTGGTAAACAAGTACAGCGGCAGGTCGGGAGTAAAGGTCAAAAAATCAAAACCCGCGTCCCAGTCCAGTGGCTCATACACGCTCGCGGTCCAACCCGTTAAAAGCGTCTCGGCCTGCGCGGCGGAGCTGTTCGCCACACCCCACGCACTTAGAAACCAGACGTCGTTGGGTGGCGATGGCGGCTGATTGATCGTGACGGTGTAGATGCCGCCACCATCGATAGTGGCCTGCGTAACAAAAATTTCCGGGAGTTCGTTGGCGTGGGTAAACACACACGCAACACCCATCAGTGCACTAAGAGTCGTTCTCATTTTGGCGTACCCCGAATTGGTGAATCGAAGGTTCTGCCATAAGCATAGTAGCTATTTAACGCGGCGCCATGGCCACCGCGGTGTTCGCGCGAACGTTTTAAAATAGACGCGCCGCGCTATCGTCGCGACGCGTCTGTGCAACCTACCGGCCGGTGTTGGCAGAAGGCCCTGGCGGCTCAAAGAAACGACTGCGCATGATGCCAAGATCAATCACGTTAGTAACACCGTCACCGTTGAAATCACTGTCCAGTGCGCCGGTCTGAAAAAACGCGGAACGCAGCAGTCCCAGGTCGACCACATTAACGATGTTGTCGTTGTTCAGGTCCGCATCGCAAGCGTTACCAAAGCCGTCGCCGTTGGTATCAAGCTGTGATGGATTGACGACCAATGTGCAGTTGTCCACCAAATCGCTGATGCCATCGCCGTCGGTATCCACGGTGGTGACGC
>JBGCFP010000203.1:0-6758 GCA_045107005.1 Gammaproteobacteria bacterium | reverse complement strand
CATCGAACGACAAAAACTCGCCGGTGTGTTCGAGAGACATCGCATCAATTTGTTTTATGACGCCTTCAATCGCGGTGGGTACTTCGACATGCGCAGCGGGACCGCCCATGTCGGTCTGCGCATAGCCCGGGTGGACGGGATTGACGACCACGTTGCGCCGCTGCAGCGCGACCGCAAGGTTTTTCGCGGTCATGTTGGCCGCTGACTTGGACGCAGCATAGCCAAACATATGGCCTTGCGCCAAGGCGACCGAGCCGACGACGCTAGTGACAATCACGATCTTCTTGTGGGTTGATGCGGCCACGTTGTCGATCAGGGTTTCCACCATTTTCATTGGGCCGATAACATTGACGCGGTAAGGCATGATCCAATCTTGCGCAAAATCTGATTTGCCAAACTGTTGGTCATCGAAGCCTGTGGTCGCCGGATCGCTTTTGCCAAAAATGCCGGCGTTATTGATGAGTATGTCGATAGGACGTTCGCCCAGCCGCACACCAAGTGCTTCGATTGAGTCATGATCCGCGACATTCAGGGGCAATACCTCAATGTTACCCTTGGCGTTTGCAAGCTCTTGTAACGCGACGGCCTTCGCGGGGGCGCGGCAGCAAGCGAAGATGAACACGCCGGAGCGCGCCGCATACTGCCGCGTCATTTCAAAACCAAGCCCTCGGTTTGCACCGGTAATCAAGATTGTGGTCATCGTTGGTATTACTACCTGGCGTGTGGTTGTACCCAACTATACCGCTATCGCGTCGACCCTGCCCGACCCTGTTATTGCCTTTGAGCGCATGCACGACTATCGCGAGCACGTTGTCATTGCCCGTTCAGGTAGCTGGCTACGGCCGCATCTCGGCTGCTCGCATGCGTCTTTAACGTCGATACCGCGCTGGCAAAATCCGCCGTGCTCTCAAGAAAGGAATACCCCGAACGCTCTGTCGTAGCATACGGCTCGATCAACAATCGATAAGTGTCGTACAACGCCTGAATCGATGACGTCTCAAAAGCGCCCCCGATCACTTCCAGCATATAGGCATTGTACTGGGCACGGTAAATTTCATCCGCGTAAATTTTCTCAATGAGAGGCCAGGAGCCGGTCGAGATATTTGAGAAGTCGAGTGCCAGAGCGCCGCCTTGCTTGCCCGTTTGCAGTGCTTCGTTATTGTCCCAGGGAATCCACGTTAACTTCGATGTGTCAGGATCGTTATACAAATAGAAGTTGTGCGTCATTTTCCCGTACGTATCCCAGTTTTGGATTACCTGGTTGACGGCCAGGTACTTCAGAAAACCATCGACATTAAAGACCGCTTCGAGATTCGTGCGCCAGGTGGCAGGATCAGTGCTCGCGGTGTCGTTATGCAGGGCAGCGAAAAGGGCTTGGACGTCTGACCAGTCTTCCTCGTCCTCATTGGTCTTTTTCTCAAAGTATTCTTCGTCGAAAGAGCCCTCAACAAAGCTCGCGCCGAAGTCTTCGGGCTTGTAGAGATTGCCATCGTCACTTGAAAACTGGGTATCAAGGACTTCACCGTCAACCTCTTCGACCAGCGTGTAGAGACCGAAATATTCCGGGCCATTGCCGTGGTCAACATAGAGCGTGTAAAACCCGGTGTGAGATACCGGTACGCCAGCATTGCGAAACACATCCGACGCTACCGTTTCACGCATCAGGGATTCGTCGTCGTAGTTATTTTTCAGACTGAATTTCTTGAACCCGTAAAAGCGCTGGTTGTCGACTTGCGGATAGTCATCTTCAAATTCGTCGAAGTCCATCTTGAACGACAGTTTCAGAATGCCTGACCGCCAACTGCCTTGCAGAGTGGAATTGCCTTTAAAACGGATGCCTACCCGATACCACTGAGTGCCGTTATAAAAAACATCGGCTGGAACGAAAATCGGGTCCTCATCGGGCTCGAGAAGCCCGGGGGTGCCGCTGCCTTGACCGAATGCACCATACGTCGCGGTCATGTCGTCCAGCATGCTCTGCCAGCGCTCTTCGGTCACGACGAAGTCGAAGCGTTTTACCAACGTGTTATCGAAGACTTCCGCGAAGTTCGGATCCACGTCCTTGCTGTGCGTAGCCTCAGTCCAGTCTGTCGCCTCGAAATCCGCGTCGGTCACCGCTACCGGGGCTGGCGTGCCGGACATAGACGACGATGCATTACTGATGCCCGCACTGTTCGTGGCCGTGACCCAGCATTCATAACTGGTGTCGTTGTTTAGGCCGTCCACGGTGATGGGGCTGCTGGTGCCGGTGGCCACGACCGATTCGCTGCCCGCTTCGCACGTTGCCTCGTAGCTCGAAATCGCTGCACCGCCGTTATCGGCGGGAGCGTTGAACTCGACGCTCAACTTGCTATCGCCGCTTGTGACGCTGGCGATTGACGGGGCGGTTGATACTGTTGCTGACACGGTGTCAGTGTCATCGCCGCCGCTGCCGCAGGCACTCAAAAATACGAGGCTCACGGCCATCATCAAAGCGCTTAGTGATTGCTGCATGGTTCGACTCCCGGTCACGTTGCTGCATGGTGACAAACAGCTTGCGGTCGAAATGTGCAGGAATCGCGGAGTTAGCGTGGGGAAGTTGCATATATGTGCGCCGTGATATTCGAGTCCGGACGCTAAGCTCGGCGCTGTCTGATCGACTTGGTGGCGACGAACGCGTACCGCTTCTCCTTTAGCCAGTCCAACAAGCGGGCTGGTCGTCGCTCTGTGCGTGCCTGACCGTCCATTGCGCTTGCGACGGCAACGGCTTGACAATCGCATCGAGTGCGTTTTGACCGAGCACAAGGTGTCCATTGACAGTCTGAACCCGGAAGTCACCGAAAGCGCCATGATGCGCGACGCGGTTCGTGCAACGGCGACGCTCGAAAAATTGCGTGATCTGGGGGCAACGATCTCGATCGACGATTTCGGTACGGGGCATTCGTCGCTGGCCCAACTCAAGAGCCTGCCGGTTCAGGTGCTCAAAATTGATAAGTCCTTCGTGATGAACATGGCCGATAGCGCCGATGATGAGGTCATCGTCCGGTCGACGATTGAGCTTGCTCACAATATGGGGCTAAAGGTGGTCGCAGAAGGCGTCGATAACACTAGAAGTCTGGAGTTATTGCGGGGCTACGGATGTGAGTACCTGCAAGGCTACTGTTTTTCGAAGCCGATGGAGGCGCACGCGTTTACCGCATGGTTACACGACTATTCTTCGCAGCAGGTCGCCTGAGCCGCATCGTATGCGTGTTGTTTGTGATTGACCTGTGCGCACCAGCTCTGGCCGATGGGCGACTGCTGGGTACCGGCGGCGCAACCACCGTTGAAGGCGCGTCCGGTGGCGGGCTGGTCCCGTGGGCAACCCTCGCCGGCTACGGCACCAAAAACGAGATGGGCCTGGTTGGTGCCGCCACCGCCGTACGCAGCGACGATTACAACATGTCGGTGCTCGCACTTGGCTGGACCTGGCACAATCGGGTGGAAATTTCGCTGGCGCAGCAGGACTTTGATATCGGCGTCATCGCCCCCGGTGCCTCTCTGCGCCACAACGACGACTACGTCTATTTGATGGCAACCGACGAGCGAATGGCTGAAACATTTGCGTTCACAGATTTCGACGTCTTCCAGCCCCACCTGTACAACCAGGTTTGCGAGATTGCTGGCGGTCCTTGCCAATACACGGGCAGCGACATGGTGCAGGCACACAAGGGCATCGGTATTACCGAAGCGGAATTCAACGCCAGCGTCGAACTGTTGCAAAAAGCGATGAATGACAACGGCACGCCGCTCGCCGCACAAAATCGGCTGCTGGCGCTGCTGGCACCGATGCAAAGTGACGTTATTGAAAAATAGCTGGTCCAGCCGCGGCGTCCCGGAGAGGTAAAAAGAGAGTACCCTTGTCAATGCTATGAACCAGCACGACCCACCAAGCGACCTCACCGGCCTCCCCTTCGTCGCCCCGTGCTCCACTCTGAGCGCTGCCGCTCCCTTCCGCTGGCTACGCGCCGGCTGGCACGACTACCAACGCGCCTGGCGCGCCAGCATCCTGTACGGCATTTTCATGGCGATCATCATAATGTCAGTGTGTGCGGCCGCATGGCATTACGGCGGCTACGTATTCGCCATCGCCATGATCGGCGGTTTCGTCTTCCTCGCACCGCTTACCTGCACGGGACTCTACGCCATCAGCGCGCAGCTGGAACGCAACGAACCGGTATCACTTCGCCGAGCACTCCGTGCCGGCTTCAAACGCTACTTGGGCAACGAAATGGTGTTCGCGTTAGTCCTGCTCGTTATCTTTTTGGTTTGGGCGCGCGCCGGCACGATGGTGCACGTGTTTTTTCCAGCCAACGCGGATGCATCAGCCAGAGAGTTCATCACCTTCTTTGGCATCGGCACAGCGGTCGGCGCCATTTTCGCCGCACTCACTTTTTCGGCCAGCGCATTCTCGTTGCCCATGATCGTGCATCGACGTGTGGATGCAGTCACCGCCGTCATCACGTCGATAAACGCGGTGCTCCGAAATCGCCTGGTCATGATTCTGTGGCTGACCATTGCCGTCGCCGGTTTGCTGATTGGTTTGCTCACCGCGGGCATAGGTTTGATCGTCACCTTGCCGGTGATCGGACACGCCGCATGGCACGGCTATCTGGAAACGATTGATGCCGATGCGTTTCCGCGTCACGAGGCAGGCGTCACCGCCGCACCCAGGCCTTCGCCATAAACAACGCAATGCGCCGATCGCCAAATAATGGCAATCGACCTCGCTCCAACAGGAAAACGATCAGCCGTCAGTGCAGGGTGCCGCTGAATATGGACTCGATGGCGCTCCTGCAGACGGAGCAGCGGCATATGAGAAATTTCGACACGGAGACTTTCAAGGCGTGTTTTCGACTACTTGCTGACGAGGGGATACGGCAATAACAGTGACTCGGAATACGAGTTTCTGCATCTTCAATAAAGTTCATCCGGCGCCTCCCATGTGTCGCTCCCCTGGCGCAATGGGAAATCCCGAATCCGAGGCCCAGTCTGCCGGTGGCGCGACGCCCGCTGCGTTGCCGCCCCGGCGACTTTGTTTCACGCATAACCTTGTGCTCAAGCGCCTCGTCGGGAGGCGTTTTCAACGCTTTGTCCAACGGGGATTTCAACAACCGCTGGGCATAGTGACCACCGTTGGCTGGCCGAACTCGCAAACGCTGCACCGACGACACACTAATTAAATACGTGGGAGATGGGAACGGCAATCGCTTTGCCGGAGCCGCCGGTCATGCTTCTGGTCATGGCAGGCGCATTGTTAATGCGTGTCGCCGGTCGCAAAAGAGTCTGAGCGCGGCGGCAACTATTCGAGGTTGCGGCCGTGTCGCTTCTTCACCCGATCACCAATTGCTCTGGCTTCACGTCTGCTCGCAGAGGCGATTGGAAATGAGGTTTTACAAGGGCAGCGGCAGCGCCCTTGTAATCGGTACGGCGTTCTCCGCTCTTGCAGGCCCTGCGGTGTCGATACCAACACTCGGCGACGCGTGCAATCGCCACCGGATGACGGAGCCCGTCACCCGCGTCAGCGCCGGTCAGAGTTTATCCAGACTGATCTTCAAATCTTTTGATGTCGCCAGTAATCCACGCGTGACTTTCTGCTGGGCCTCGAGTTCGCTCGCGGCCTTGCTGACGGCCGCTGCATTGGCGCGCGACTGTTCCTGTAAGCCGCGCTGATATTCGCCAATGCTGCCCACGGCCGCCGTTTCAATCTCCAGCGCGCCGCTCGCCTCAAACCGATCAACACCGTACTGACCAAATTGATAGGCCGTGTACGCGGTGCCAACCACCGGTATCAGGCCAACGGCTTTCTTGACCATATCCAGCGGTGATGGAATCCGCGGCTGCATGGACATCGGCCCGTCATAGTCGACCTGTTCGAGCGCGAGCTCCGCTTCCGCGCGCAATCGCTTAGCGTGGGCGAGATCATCGCGACTGGTCGCCAGACTCGCCTTGAGCATCACCTGCTGATGCAACAGCCGCGCGTTTTGCTCAGCCAGATCCTTCTCGACACGCAACTGCTCCGCACGCTCGGTATCCGCGTCCTTGATGCGCTGTTCCAGTTCCCGATAACGTGCAGCGTTGAAGCGCATTACCGTGCCAAGCGGCACTCCATACGCTTCATGGAAAAAACCTCGACTCCGCATCGACGACTCACGTTCCGCCATAGTCCCTCTCCTTGTGTCTTGGTGAAGTGTTCGACAAGCGCGAGGGCAGTCACCGATGCGGGCGGCCCCAACCGCGGCGTGTCGACGTGCACATTGGTCCTATTACTATCAGCAACAAAACCCGTCCACTCACGTCAAAAATCTCTGCGGCCGACCAAGGGTGGGGCTGGGAAGCCCTCGTGTGACTCCTGTCTAGTTATATCGAAGTCGCATCTTAACCAACCATTTGAACGTGCCTAAGCGCCCACCGCTTCCTTCGAATAAAATGCACAAGCATCAGGTCGGTCGAATTTTCAGGAAGGGCCACACTTTTTTCGGTTCCTTGCAGGATCAGCCGCCGGTTGCGCAGACGGGCTTGAGGTACGCGGGCGCACTCGCGAAACCCTCGTATTCACCTCGAGCAAGATGAATC
Organism: Gammaproteobacteria bacterium; assembly: GCA_045107005.1. Lineage (GTDB taxonomy): Bacteria > Pseudomonadota > Gammaproteobacteria > Steroidobacterales > JBCCMA01 > JBCCMA01. The sequence goes on along the minus strand of JBGCFP010000203.1, from coordinate 164 downwards.
GGTCGTCCTTGCTGGCGTCCCTGCGCAGCGAGTGCGCCGCAATCGACTGGCGTGCTTAGTCATCGATTTTCTCAACGTAGTCTTCGATGTTTCCCAGGATCGAAGGATCAGAACCCTCCTTTGCCTTGTATATCAATCTTGCCTTCTCGCAGTGCTCTCTTGCC
>JBGCFP010000202.1:0-16164 GCA_045107005.1 Gammaproteobacteria bacterium | reverse complement strand
ACGGATCATCTGCACGAACTGATTGGCCGCAATCGCGCGGAAGCCGCTCTGGATCAGTTTGATCATCGCAACGCCAGTCGCATGTTGCCGTTTTTGTCGATCAACGAGACGTTCCATCTCTACTGGACCGTGCCGGAGATGGACGCGCTGGCGTTTGCCAGCGGATCGGAGGCACAGCAGCGCGACTACCTGAACACCGTGCTCGAACCGCTCGGTCCGGTCACCGCATTCCCGCAAGCCAACGCTTCCATTCTGGTTGACGGTACGTGGCAGGCCAGCCCGATGGACGTGTGCCGCGCCATGGCAAAAATGCGTCAATTTCCCGATACCAGCGACGCCTTTGAGTTAATCGACAACGCTTATGGCAGCTCTGAAGGCGTGTGGGCGGCTCGGCGCAACTGGGAACGCGTGTGGTTTAAAGGCGGAAGCCTGGCCGATGGCCAGGGGCTGACGGTACTGACGTTGGGCTGGCTGCTCGAATCTGACGATCGCGGTGCTTACGTTGTGGTCGGCATGGCCAATCAGGACTACACGACCGGCGTGCGCATCGACAACGGGGCGTTTGTCTCCACGATGTCGCGCATGCTCGATCTCGTTAACGAGGCGTTCTGAAAACGGTATGACAGCCGAGGCCACCGACTCAGGTCGGTGGCCGCAACATCGTCACGCCGAGCCATACAAACCATACGATTTGGCCTAGCCCGAAGATATCCATAAAGACGCTGAACGTCGGCACGACCGTGAGTATCCCGGCCAGTCCAACCAGAAGACCGACGATGTTCAAGCCCTTGGGCAGCCCGCCCGAGGCAAGCGCCGCCACACTCAGAAGTAATACCCAAAGACCGCCAACTATTTCATTTCCACCGCCCAGCGCTTCCTGCACCGTGGCGATCGCCAGCCACAGTGTTATCGCCTGGTCCCTGTTTTCAGTGAACAGTTCGATGACGGCCGAATGGCCAATGTTCGCGATCATGCCACTGGCAATCACAAGCCCGGCCCAGATCAAACCAAAGGCGGTCGCGATCTGCATCATGACCGGGGCGTCGTCTTTCAATCGCCAATAAAGCGCCACGACCAGAATGACCAGAACCGCACCAAAGACAACGTAAATCAGGAAATAGGCCAGGAAGGCTGTCACTTGATGATCGGCGAGAAAAGCGATCTTTTGTGCGTGACCTTCGTAACCCGACGCATCGAGCACGGTCAGAAACAACGCGAAACCCGCTACGTAAAGCGCGGCTTCAATCAATGCGGCAATGCCGCCGAGTCTTTGCAGGTTGTCATTCATCGTTCACGCAGTGCTTCCAAATCGTCGACGCCAGCATCGAATGTGTAAAACCCGTTCGTCACACGCACCCTCTGCAGCCCTCGTTGCTCAGCAAGGCTTCGCGCAAACCGCAGGTCCGACGCGCTCGGTGCCGGCACGCCAAGTGCAATCGTGTCACCGCGACGCTGCAACGTGTGATTGTGCAAAAGATACCAATAGCGCCAACCGTCGGCCAGATACTGGTCGACGATGTCGAATCCGTACACCGACTTGGGCGGAAACTGCGAGTCGCCCGCACCAAAAACAACGACGATTTCATCCGCTCGGGCAGCCTCCTTGCGCAATACCGAAGCCAGAAATTCTGTCGGCACCTCAAACTGTGCAAGCCTGGCGTTTTGCTCAGCGAACAGCAGAGCATCAAGGCAATCGACGGGCTCGATGGCACCTACCTTGTCGCTGTATATTTGTGCGTTGTTGTGGATTTCGGTTTGCCAGATCGCGGCGCTTGCCGGCGTCAAATCTGGTGGCAGAATCAGCTCAGGTCGACGAACGTCTGCGCCCGCCGCACGAATGCGCTTCCGGTAGGCAAGGTAACCGGGAGCATCGGGCAGAACACGCTGTTTGTGGACCGCTCTGTGCGCAAACGTCCAGATCTTCAGGACCAGCCCACGTTCATTCAACACAACCCTGGATGGCGTCGGCAGTGCGCAGTCATTGCTAACCGGGTCGAGCATCTGGCTCGCCGACAAATCGGCGCATGACGCCAACGCAACGCCAAGCCACAAGACGAAAAACAACCGCATCAAATCCGCGCCCCCCGTTTGAGTTCAGCGCGCTAAGCCAGACGCAGCAGCCGCCCTAAGCCACCACCGAAACGCCGGGGAACGGCGATTGATCCTCTCGGCCCGACGCCATAACACTCGAGAAGCCTCCAATCGCTCCCCGCGTGCTGCTGGAATTTTCTGCACCCTAGCTGGCCGTAGAGCCGGAGTGCTGAACCATCGACCGAAACCCGCCGTACGCCATCCGCGCGGCATCAAAACCCGAACTGGACGCTTCGACCAACCTGGTCACTCTGGAGTCTGTGGCGACTTTGCCATTGACCACATCACGAGCCGCTCGCGATTCAAACTCGACCCATCCGAACACGACAACCTCATCAGAGGTTGCCGCTGTCAGGTCTTTGAACGATCGAGTGCCATCAAGGTTCAAGTCATCACCAATGTATTCTCGATACGCCAGCGCCCCGTGTTCGAGCCAAATGGCAGCAACCGCCTCGACCAGAGACTTGTATTCGTCAATGTGATTGCGCGACACGGGCAGTATGAAACCGTCTATGTAGTGAGCCATGGGAACTCCGGGTATTGGTAACGGCGCGATCACCGTTTTTTCAGCATACCCGCAAAAAGCCCAGTCCGCACCGGGCGACCGGTCGGCTAAACGACGCCCGAGATACCCAGGTTTTTCTCTTCGCCCGAACGATCAATGACAATGCGATCTCGTCCTTGTTCCTTGGCCCGATAGAGTGCTTCGTCGGCAATACGAATGAGATTTTCGGGGTTGTCGCCCGAAACGGGCATTGCCGTTGCAAAACCCGCGCTCAAGGTCACCAAAGCACCTTCGGTCAGACCCGGATGCGGTAAAGCGAGCGTGCGGACGCCCTCCTGCAGGCGAGCCGCAATGCGCCACATTTTTTCGGGATCGGCGCTGCTCAATACGACTGCGAATTCCTCACCACCGTAGCGAGCAACAAAATCCTCCTCGCGCAACGTCGACTGCAGCGCTTGCGCGACCAGCTTGAGGCAACGATCCCCCTCCTGATGACCGGCCGCGTCGTTAAACTTTTTGAAGTGATCGATATCGATCATCATGATCCCGACACGCTGCTCATGACGAATGGCGTGCGACCACGTTTCGGCCAGACGTTCTTCAAAGTAGCGGCGATTGGCAATGCCCGTCAGCCGATCGATGCGCGACATCGCCCGAACCTCACTGAGTGCTTCCTGTAGTGCCGCAGTGCGTTCATCCACCAACTTCTCGAGACGTCGCTGGCGCTGGCGATGATAGCGCAGCGTGAGACGGTGGCCCGCCCACAAGACGAGGAAAAAAGCGACCAGCGCCAGGCCACGGACAAGGTGCGTCTGATACCACAACGGCTCGACGTACAACGCGATTCTGGTGCCACGGTCGGCACTGGTGAGCCCGGCATCTCTGGCGTCGCGAACGGTCACTTCGAATGAGGTGTTGCGCGGAGGCAAGGAGTTAAAGAATGCCGTGCGTCGTTGATTCGCAGACTGCCATCGCCCGTCCCCAAGTCGATAGTGAAACTGCAGACTCTCGGCCGCGTTAATGCTGGGTACGGTGTAGTCGATCTGCACCGATTCGGTACCCGCAGGAATTTGGTACGGCGCGATCCCGGACGACGCGATCGTAACGCCGTCAGCGCGTACCGCTTCGATCGATATGTTTTGCGGTAACTCATCGGACTGCAGTCGGGTTGGCTCAATAGCGGCCAGTCCACCGGTGGTCGCAAACCACAGAAGACCATCTCGAGTCAGCGCCGAGGCCGATTGATAACCGCCCGAAACGCGCGTTGCGCGCAGGCCATCGTTGGTGGAAAACGTGCGGTTGTGAACCCTCGCCCTCTCGCCAAGCGCCACTGCATCCAGGTCGGAACGTGGTATCCGCGAGATCCCGTCTCGACCGCCCAACCACAGTTGTCCGTCATCGTCTTCGACAATGGTCATCACCGATGTCTGGTTGACATTGTGCTCCGGACCAAAGTGAAACCACTTCTCGCCGTCCATACGCATCAGTCCGCCACTGCGACCGCCGATCCAGACGATGCCGCGATCGTCAACATAGGTTGTGGCGATCGCGTAATTCGTCAAACCCTTTGACTGATCGAATCGATCAACAACGGTCAATGACTCCAGCGAGATAATCGTCAACCCATTATCGCCGGAAACAAGCAGCCTGCCGTCGGCGTCTTCGCGCACGTCTCTAACCTGGTTCGCAAGCAGGCCGTCTTTTTCGGTGAGCGTTGCCGTGACGTCATAACCCGTTAAATAATTTAGCCCGGCATCGGTGCCCACCCACAAGTTGCCGACGCGATCACGATAGAGCGAGCCAATCTGGTTACCCACCAAACCGTCGTCCGTGGTCAAGGTACGAACTACCCTGTTCTCTCGCACGACCGCCAGTCCGCCCCCAAAGGTGCCAAGCCAGACGCTGCCGTCCGCATCCACCATTATCGACGACACCGCGTTGATTGGCAGACCGTCGTCGACGGTGTACTGCTGGACGCGTCCGTCTGGATGCACATTGAACGCACCGTCCGCCTCCGTGCCGGCCCAAACGCTTCCATCAGGACTGGCGGCCACGACAAAGGTCTGGTTGGCGACTCCTTCCGCGTTACCGTACGGCGTAAACGGCTCGGCACTGTACTGATACAAACCGGTCGACGTTGCCGCCCAGAGCTGGCCGTCGCTGTCTTCGAGCAAATCGGTAACGTAGCCGATGTCGACCGCGTCGTCGTCCAGGCGTCGCAGAGTGGGCTGAAGCTGCCAGATCCCGCCCAGCATCGAGATCAAGACGTTGCCTTCGCCGTCCCGAAGCGCGTTGAACGGTTTGAGTTCGACGGGCGGCGTCGGTTCCTCCAGTGGGGACATCCCATCCAGATTCCCGCGGTAATAGGTGCCGGCCAGCGTACCGATGAGCATATTGTGGGCGGGATCGGCGAGCAGTGTGGTCGCGCCGCTGTCGACGTAGCCGTCGTCAGGTCCAAACGAGCGCATTTGATTGCCATCGAAAACGCTGACACCGTCAGTGACGCTGGCAAACCAGATGTGTTCTTGCGCGTCTTGCCCAAGCCGCACAATGCGCCCGCTAACCAAATCGTCTTTTTCGTTCCAGCAGCGAAACTTGCCCTCGCGCAGGCGACACGCGCCACTGGCGGTACCTGCCCACACGTCGCCGTTTTTTGCTACCAGCACTGAGTACACGGCGTCGCTTGCCAACCCATCGGTATGATCATAACGAGTCAGGCCGTCATCGCGCAGATGCACCAGACCGCCGCCGACGCTTGCCCGCCCAGATCGTGTCATTCGCACCGCCGGTGAGCTCGCGGATATCATTGGAGCGAAGGGCGTCGTGCGTTGCGACGCTGTAGGTCTTGAAATTCAGACCGTCAAATCGAGCGATTCCAGTGTCCGTCGCGAGCCACAGATAGCCTGATTTAGTCTGGTGCAGGCTCCAGATGAACTCGGCTGGCAGACCGTCTGACAAGGTCCAGTGGCGTATGGTCAGCTGGCTGGGCTGGCGCTCAAGATCGGCACCGCACGCTGTCGGTGATACAACCGTCAGTGAAATGGACGCGAGCCAAAGCGCGACCGCTGCGATCCAGTAATCGCAGGCCGTTTGCCGTAATGAAGTGGGACGCTCTTGCGCTGCCATCCCCACTGTCATAGAACTGGGCCATCCATGCAGACTAGATCGGCAGATTTTGCAGCAGCATTAACCGCTGCCTGACATAACGCGAGCAGTTGTACGATCGATTGCCCCGAGCCCGGGCTTGGTTCGCTAAACCAATTTGCCCAGCGGATCGTCCAGCGACACGGGCGGTTCGGTGAACCAAGCCGGTCCGTCTTCTGTCATATACAGGCAGTCCTCAATGCGCACGCCAAATTCGCCGAAAATATAGATTCCCGGCTCGTTCGAAAAACACATTCCCGGCGCCAGAGGCGTTTTTTCTCCGTGCACGAAGTTGACGCGCTCGTGACCGTCCATGCCAATACCGTGGCCAGTGCGATGGCTTAGCCCGGGCGTCTGATAACCGGGTCCATACCCTTGTTTCTCGTACCAGCCGCGCACGGCATCATCCACCTTGCCCGCCTCGGTACCAATAGCTGCTGTGTCAAACGCAATTTGCTGACCACGCCGAACCGTATTCCACACGTCACGCTGGCGCTTGTTGGCCTCACCAAAAACGAAAGTCCGGGAAATGTCCGACTGATAGCCGTGGACCGAACAGCCACAGTCCATCAGCACAATGCTGCCCTCTGAAATCTGTTGGGTTTGCCCGGTTCCGTGAGGATACGCGCTCGCCGGACCAAACAACGCCAAACTCCACGCGCCGTTGCCGCCCAGCTGACGCTGTGCCGTATTCATCAATGCCTTAACGTCTTCGTGAGTCATCCCTTTGTCGAGATTCTGATGGACGTGTTCGTAGGCGCCCAACGTGACCGCGTTGGCTGTTTTCATCAGGTCAATCTCGGCGCTCGACTTGAACATGCGACAGCCTTGCGTCACCGGTGTCGCTGACGCAATGGAATAGGCCGGCGCGGCGCGGCGCAGTCCGTCCGCGACAAAATAGCGTACCGTTTCCTCAAGACCAATCACGCCACTACGCATGCCGCGATCAACAAGAATTCCCCGCACCCGTTCAAACGGGTCTTCATGCTCATGCCAGGTGCGTATGTCGTCACCAAAAGTCATCGACTCACGCACGCTTGGCTCTTCGAAATACGGCGTTACAATACCAATTTCGCCACGGCGCGGAATCACCACGGCTGTCAGTCGTTCACTGCGCCACCAGCGAATGCCGGTGAAATACAACATGGCCGAACTGGGCTCGAGCACAATGGCATCGATGTTGTGCTTGGCCATCAGCGCCTGGGCGCGTGCCACCCGTGCGAGCCGCTCCTCGACAGAAATGGGTTGCGCGTCTCCAACCAACGATTCAAGCGGCGATTTTCCATCGCTCGTGGCCGCAGCAGTGCCAGCCGTCGTGGTCGACAACGCCGCGGCGCCAGCAAGACCAAGCCCTGCATTTTTCAGAAAATCGCGTTTACTAAGAGACATCGGACGAACCTTTTGGATTGGCCTTGGTGGCATGCGACTCAATCGCGTCAGACTAATTTTCTGCCGGAAAATAGTACACGCGCTGTATCAGCCCATCTGAAAACTCATACACCGACATTGCACTTTGCAAATTCCGGCCGTGCTCGACTGTCCAGCTGGCGATCTCAATGGCGCTGACTCGGCCATCCGTTGCGGCCACCTTGGTCAGCTTGGATTGGCAAGACGGACAAGATGTGAAGTACGCGTTCATGCTCTCGATCAGATCCGCCTTCCCACTCGCCTCCACCGTCATCTGTTTGCCGCTGATACTCAGCCATTCGATGTCGTCGGCCACAAACTCTGCCATAGCAGCTGAGTCATGCGCATTGAAAGCCGCGACAAACCGCTCAACGGTAACGACGTGTGGTGACGCAGGTTCGCCGCAGTGAACGGCTGCCGTCAAGAACAAGGATAGAGCAGCAATTAAATTTTTCATGGTCGACATGATATCTCATTTCTCAACAACCCGGTTTTGCGTATGACAATCCGCGAGACATTCACGACATGTGAATGGATCGTCGGCGCGACGTCGCCAGGGCCAGCCAGATAATTCTCGGCAACACCTACCACGCGTGGCATCAACGGCCGCTTAGCGATGTCGATGATGTGGAGTACGTCCGCTGCGCGCTGTTCGAAAAATGTACCGCAGTCTGACCGGCCCGAATACCGGGCCAATAACGCGTCACTCAGCGCGATCCTGCGCCGAACAGATCTGTTCGAAAGGTGCGTTCAATCCGTCGCTTGTCCGCCAGCGATACGCCAGCCTCAGCCGCGAAGACCGACCAGTTCGCCAGCGCTGCGGCAATGTGGTCAAGCAGTTGCGTCGCACGACTTTTCTTAATGCCGGATGTCCTGGCGTAAGCAAAAATATCGCGACGCTCGAATGCATCTCGCTTGCCGTTCAGACTCATCTGATGTCGCGCGGTCCACTCGCCCGTCGGGTTGTAGGAATAGACGACATCAAACGCCGGCGACAACCGCCAGCGACCCTGTCGGTCCATCAGAAACGCAATGTTCTTGACATGATCGTCCTGGTTGCGAGTCACAATATTGAACAAGGCTCGCAGGTACTGCTGCTCAACATCTTCAACCGGCAGACCGAGCCTGCGAATCGCCTGCGTCGCCTGTTCATAGGCGTAAACACCCGCCTGATTGAAGTCGTAATGCAGCAGAGCACCGAGTGATTGCATGTGCATCTTGTTGCCGTCATCGAGGCGATCAAATCGTCGGGTCATGAAGTGCGCGCGACCACCCTCTTCATGCAATCGGCACTCGTTCATTCGAATGCCTGCGTCTCTGGCCATTAGGGAATAGGCGTATTCGATTCGTCCAAACCCTTGGGGATCAGCGAGCTCTTTGTCTTTGTTTTCGCTGACACCGTCGAATTTCATCATCCAGTGCGTGAAACCCTTGTCGACGGGTGCCTGCCCGGTTCGAAACTCACCGGTCGTCCGATTCCAGGCCAGCACCGCTTTCGCGCGTGCACCGCCCGCAGAGGTGCCAACGCGAAGAATGTCTTCGATGGTTGTTTTGTCGTCGTCTCCGGTGAGCTTGCCCTCCAGTGCGACGCGGTCATCGAGCACGCGGTTAGCCAGATCAACCAGTGCGCTGATTTCAATCTCTCGCGTGGCGGTGGGCGTACCGAGTGTCATTGGGAGAAACTCAAGGGCACCAATGCCGCGAGTGCCGGTGTAGCAGAGCCGCTCAACCGGAGGAAAACTCGCTGGTGTTCGCCCGAGTGCGGCAAGCCAGGCGTTGATCAGTGTGCTGCCAAATTTGTCCGGCAGACTGTCCGCCAACATTCCCGGTAACCCGTGAAACGTATTGTTGGCCAGGGATGGGAACGCGTAAGGCGCGGTACGCAGTGGCATCACTAGCGGCGCAACCTCAATACCCGAGGTGGCAAATTCCGGCGTGTACTGGAAGACACCCAACGCGCGATCCTCAAGCCAGGTTACGGCACCGATATCGCTACCCCACAGTACGACGCGCGCGGTTTCGGTCACGGATCTTCACCGCTGTCCTCGACTTCATCGCCCCATGACCATCGTCCGGGCGATTTGCGCCCCATGGGTTTGCGCCTCGAACTGGCGCGACGACGCTCCGCCCCGTTGCGCCTCAGGCGTTCAACGGGCCGAACGCTTGGAGCCGGCAACAGCGCCGCCAAATTGTCGGCAAGACCGAGCGCCTGCATCACGCGTACCAGTGAATCGACCGAGATATTTTCGCCGCTGGCCATGCGCGTTATGGTGCTGCGCGACACGCCCGCCTCCTTGGCGAGCGCGGCTTGACTGATGTTGTGTCCAAGACGAATTTGCTCGAGCTGCTGGAACAGAGCATCAATGACCGCATCACTGGAAGCGACAGAGAAATCCGCTTTATGCATCAAATATCACCCATTGAGTACATCTTATTCATTTTATGGACTATATATGACGCATAAAGAAATTTCCACGAAAAATCGCAGTGCATGAAATCTAATGCATTAAATTACCTATCGACTATTTTTGCATTACATCTGACGCATTATGGATCCACCAATGAGTGCCACGCCTGCAACCGACCGATCGGGCCCGCGTCACACTCACAATGCTGTCTCTCAGCTCATGCAATCAATAAAAGATCGCGTCGACTCGTTGTCGATCCATGCGGTACGAGGACATTTTCATGATTGCGGGCCAAGGTAACCTCGTCGCCCGTTACAGCAAGATGCGGATGGGTGATCAACAGTACGCCGTCTTCGACATCTTCCGGCTCGAAAACGGGCTGATCGTTGAGCACTGGGACAATATGGAAAACATTGCACCCCAAGACCAATGGGGTAACCGCGGCAAGTTCTGGTGTTGCGCCCCGGATGTTCGCTGCGCCACTCAACAGGCCCTGATGCCTACCCACTTAGCAGTCCAATCTGGGCATTTTGGTAGGATCGATTTTGCGCACCGAATCAAAAGCCCGAGCCTTAACGCTCCCGGCTGCTGCCTCTCAACTGGCCCCCTTATCGCTAACAGCGCTACCGGAATCACCCGGACGGTCAACGCCCGCTGCGGCGTAACCTGAAACAGTCCTCACGCCCACCCCCCGAGCGACTTCATTCGCCCCCTTTTATACCAATCCGCGAACGCTTCGGCGTTTTTGGTATACACTATTGGTTGCAATTATGCGTAGCCCAATCCAATGTCGCCCTGACTCGTGCACGCGGGCGAGAGCGCCCTGCCCGCCAACGGTGGGCTAGCGTTTGTCTTGCGCGCCAATTATCGTTAGCGGCGCCAAAGGTCGTCTCCAGTCATTGTTACGGTGGCTGACAACAAGAACTGGTTTTCACAGGAAAGTCCCATGCAGTTAAAGAATCTTCGCTGGTACGTCGTCACGTTGATCGCGTTGGCCACGGTCATCAATTACATCGACCGTCAGTCGCTCAACGTGTTGTGGCCGGACATCGCTGCGGATTTGTATCCTGACAAAACCATAGACCAGACCAAGGAGATCTACGCGTTTATCTCGGTCGTATTCGTTTTGTCTTACGCCTTTGGTCAGGCGATTTTTGGCCGCATCTTCGACTGGGTCGGGACACGACTCGGGTTCGTGCTGTCCATCGGTATCTGGTCGATCGCGACAGCGCTGCATGCCTTTGCGCGCGGCATTGTCACATTCAGTATCTTCCGCAGCATTCTGGGTCTGGCCGAGGCCGGCAACTGGCCTGGCGCAACGAAAGGCAACGCCGAGTGGTTTCCGACCAAGGAGCGCGCGCTCGCTCAAGGCATCTTTAACTCCGGCGCTGCGATCGGCGGGATCATATCGATCCCCATGATCGCGTTCCTGTCCATTTATTTCGGTTGGAAAGCGATTTTCGTTCTTGTCGGACTCACCGGATTAGCGTGGTTGATTCCATGGCTGATACTGGTCAAAGCACCGCCCAAGTCGCACCCCTGGATCACGGACGAGGAACGCGAATACATCCTGTCCGGACAACGCAATCAGGATGTCGACGGCGACGGCGAATTCGACGAAGGATACAATCCGTCCGCAGCACAAGTGCTGTCACACAAGGAAAGCTGGGGCGTAATCATCGCCTCTGCCGCGATCGATCCAATCTGGTGGCTGTTCGTATTCTGGATTCCGATCTACCTGTCCGAAGTTTACGGCATGGACGTCAAGACCATCGGCATCTACGGTTGGGTACCTTACGTCGGCGCCATGTTCGGTGCCTGGTTTGGCGGCCTGTTAGCTCAAAACCGACTCAACAATGGATGGACGGTGAACAAAACTCGTAAGTTCACCATCACGCTTGGCTGCGCCATCATGCTGCCCGGCCTGCTCGCCATGGCCAATCCTGGTGCACCGGTGAACGCCGTACTGTTAATGGCTCTGATCCTGTTCGGTTTCCAAACCGCAATCGGCAACGTGCAAACTCTGCCGGCCGATTTCTTCGGCGGTAACACGGTCGGAACGCTGGCGGGCATGGCCGGTATGGCCGCGAAGCTCGGCGCCATGGCGTTGACCGCGCTGGTGCCGTGGCTGACAGCGGGCGGCAACTACACGCCAGCTTTTGTCATCGGCGCCGCTTTGGCGGTCACGGCGGCCGCAAGTATCTGGATACTGTGCCCTAACGTGCAACCGCTCAAACCCAGGCACTGACGCTTAGTGGATTCGAAGGCCCCGGGCGTAAACGCTCGGGTGCCTCCGATTGGCAATGGTTAGCTTGCGGGAACGGCTGCTAGCGTCTGCGAACCGCCGCTATCGAGGGGGAGCGTCACGATAAACGTCGTGCCTACGCCGACTTGCGTTTCAAATTCCAGCGATCCCGAGTGATCGTTGACGATCAGATTGCGCGAAATGGACAAGCCCTGCCCCGTGCCTCGACCCACTCGCTTGGTGGAAAAAAACGGATCAAATATCTTCGGCTGAATGTGTTCCGGGATACCCCCACCCGAATCCTCAATACGAATCTCGACAGCCCCTGCCGTAACCTGCGTTGTGATGCGAATGATGCCAAGTTCGCCTTCGTCGTTTCTCGAATCGTCAATCGCGTGCGCAGCATTAACGATCATGTTCAGCACCGCTTGGCTGATCTGCTCACGTATGCCCGGAACTTTGGGTAGTCCGGGCGCCAGATCCAGTTCAACGTTGGCGACGTAGCGCCATTCATTGGTCGCGACCGTTGTCGTGTTTTCAATTAGGCGATTGATATCGACCGGCTCGTGGGCTTCTCCGCTGACGTGCGAAAACTCCTTCATTGACTGCACAATTTTACGAATCCGATGCACACCTTCGAGTGCTTGCTCAAACGTCGGCGGCAGCTGTTCGTCCAGGAAATCCAGATCGGCTTCTTCCATACTCTTGAGCAACGATTTCGCTTCCTGCACGCCGCTGCCTCCCGCCGCGACGGTTGACGCCAACGCATTAGCCTGGTGCATCATCAGCAGCATTACGCCACAGCAGTCATGTGCAAAATTCAGGTTGTCTCCGACGAACTGAGCCGGCGTATTGATTTCGTGAGCGATACCGGCGGCGAGCTGCCCGATCGATTCGAGTTTCGACGCGTGCGCGAGTTTGGCCTCCAGAGCCACGCGCTCGGTGACGTCAACGTAGATCCCGATTACACCGGTAATTTCGCCCGCGTCGTCACGCAGTGGCACTTTGCTCGTATCGACGACAAGCTTGCGCCCGTCTCGCGTGACCTGGGTCTCCAGAATGTGCATTTTCGCCCGGCCTGAGCGAATCACCTGCGCGTCGTCGGCTCGATAGGCTTCAGACTCCGCCCGGTCCCACGGCAAATCGAAGTCCGTGAGGCCGACAATGTCCTCCGGCGAAGCCAGACCAGCCAATTGGGCAAACGTGTTGCTGCAGCCCAGATAGCGGCTATCGCGGTCTTTCCAGAAAACGATGTAGGGAATGGTGCTAAGGACAGTGTCGAGGATCGATTTCTTGTCGCGATCCACTTGGGGCATCGGTTTAGCGATCTGCATTTTAAAAAGCCTCAACGGACATAGGTCGCCCCGCTGGCTTGTTCCTGCCCAACTGGGGTTCCGTCCCTATACATAGCGACGGATGTCAGGGGTTCTTTAATCGTCAGGTCGTCAGGGAAGGAAACGGCCGCGCGGACGAATCCGGCAGGCCAGTTTGACAGTTAGCGCCGGCACACAGCACTCTTCAGGCTCGCCATCCACTACTGAGAGCTAACTATGTCGCTAGCAACTTGCGCAGCCAAACGCGATGCACAACCACGCCCCATTCCCGACGAGGCGTTCGACTGGTACGACGAATACGCCCACGGCTTGATTGATCGACGCACATTCATGCGCAGACTGTCCGGGTTGGCGGTACTCGGGTTTAGCATGGCGACTCTTACCGATGCGCTGCTGCCCGATTACGCGCTGGCCGAACAGGTGTCATTCAACGATCCGGCCATTAAAGCCACCTACGCGACGTTTGCCTCTCCCAAAGGCCACAACGAATGTCAGGGCTACCTTGCAGTTCCCACACAGATGGCAGACAGCGCGCCGGTTGTGTTGGTCGTGCATGAGAACCGGGGCCTCAATCCCTACATTAAGGACGTCGCTCGTCGGCTGGCAATGAAAGGGTTTGTCGCCCTGGCGCCGGACGCACTCTACCCGCTGGGCGGATATCCGGGTAACGACGATGACGGTCGTGCCATGCAGCGGTCGATGGATCGTCGAAAACTCGAGGAGGACTTTCTGGCGGCGGCCACGTTCCTGAAAAACCATGAGCTGAGCAACGGCAAGCTCGGCGCCGTCGGTTTTTGTTTCGGCGGATATGTCGTCAACATGCTTGCGGCAACGATTCCCGAACAATTAAATGCCGGTGTTCCGTTCTACGGTACGCCTGCTTCACCGGCACTTAGGGCAGCTGTCACAGGCCCGCTGCTGCTGCAGTTTGGCAGCTTGGATAAACGCGTCAACGCCACCTGGTCTGACTATCAGGACGTTCTTAACGCCAACGACGCCGACTTCACCGCGCACTTTTACGAGGGCGCAAAACACGGCTTTCACAATGACTCCACCGGGCGTTACTCGCCCGACGATGCCGAGTTAGCCTGGTCGCGCACCCTCACGTTCTTTGAGCAGCATTTGGCGTGATTCGTGTGCGCCAGGCACACTCACTCGTCGCCGCTTGAGACCCGCGCATTGGGTCCTTGCGGGTGGGAAAACACCGGTCGAAAGAGTCCTAGCCAGTCGCTGTCACCACACTGTGACCGTCACCCTTAACATAACTCTCGCGGCAAGCCGGTTACTGCTCACTAAGTGTTCAATTATTGCACTGCTCGCTCGGCAAGTTCGCAACTGGAACAACCACACCTTCATTTCTCAGCGCAACGGTCGATAACCAAGATGTCAACGGAATCTCTCCAGGGTGATTTCGCGCAAAAAGACAGTATTTGCCATCAATAAGGGGCTGCACGTCGGACACGGTGCAGCTATTGGAGCCGTAAAAAATGTTCTCACTAAACAGCATCCACGTCGGAACTCGATTGACCGTGGCTTTCGCAGTACTCGCTCTGGCGACGTTGTTTGTCGGCGTCTACGGCATCGACCGACTCGCCAATCTGACCGCATCACTGACACTTATCGGTGAAGACCGGATGCCCAAGGTCAGTCAGCTGGGCGAAAACGTCGATCACATTAACCTGATTGCACGTGAGCTACGCAACACGCTAATTTTTGACGATCAGGCAAAAATCAACACCGCGTTGGGTGTGGTGCGTGACGCGCGAGCAAAAGCGAATGCAGCGGTGGCACCCCTCAAGACCACGATCACCAGCGAGCGCGGGCAAGCGCTTCTGCGTGCGATGGATAGAGAATTAAGTGCCTATCTGCCCATCGAAGCGCGCTTTGTGTCGCGCATCAAGGCAGGCGAGAGAGATCTGGCAGAAGACATCCTGACCGGCGACCTGCGCCCCGCCCAGCTGGCGTACTTTGCGGCCGTCGACGACTTGAAAGACTATCAAATTGAATTGGTGCAGGATGCCGTGACGGCCGGACACCAGGCTTACACACGCGATCGCAATCTGGTCATCGCAATGCTGGCAATCGTTGCCATCGCGTCGCTGGTGTTTGCGATCATCATTTCACGCTCGATCGTCATGCCGCTACGTCGCGCCGTCGAATCGACCAAACGTGTGGCCAAGGGTGATTTGCGAGAAGTACTCGATGTCACCGGCCGGGACGAAACCGCCGACCTGTTACGAGCCGTCGGCCAGATGCAAGCCTCCTTGCGCGATGTGGTCGGTCGCGTTCGTGGCGGTATCTCTTCCATCACGACGACGAGTGGACAAATCGCCGATTCCAGCGTCAACTTGTCGCATCGAACCGAAAGTCAGGCGGCCGATATTCAACGCACGGCTTCATCAATCGAAGAGATTACGAGTACCGTCACGCAGACCGCCACCAACGCGTCGCAAGCGAACGAATCGGCACAGTCCGCCAGCGCCGCGGCGCTGCAAGGCGGTAATGTTGTACGCGAGGTCGTCACCACAATGGACGAGATTCGCGCCAGCTCAGGGCGCATTCGCGATATCGTCGGCAAAATCGACGACATTGCCTTTCAAACGAACATTCTTGCACTCAACGCCGCGGTGGAAGCCGCTCGCGCTGGCGAGCAGGGTCGCGGGTTCGCGGTGGTTGCGTCGGAAGTTCGAACGCTGGCACAGAACAGTGCGAAAGCCGCCAAAGAAATTAGTGAGTTGATCGCCGACAGTAGCGCCAAGGTCGAAGCGGGTGGACGTCAGGTTACTCAAGCTGGCGAAGCCATGGAAGACATCGTACAACAGGTGCGTTCGGTGACAAACCTCGTGGGAGACATTACCGTTGCGACGCAGGAGCAAAGCACCGGGATTGGGGAGATCAATCACGCCGTGGCGCAAATGGATCAGACCACGCAGCAGAATACAGCGATGTCCGAGGA
This sequence comes from Gammaproteobacteria bacterium, assembly GCA_045107005.1. GTDB lineage: Bacteria > Pseudomonadota > Gammaproteobacteria > Steroidobacterales > JBCCMA01 > JBCCMA01. The sequence goes on along the minus strand of JBGCFP010000202.1, from coordinate 74 downwards.
GAGCGCAGCGGCCTCCAAAGTGCTGAGCGAAGAGGCGCAGAATCTCGCCGAAGTGGTTTCAGTGTTCCAACTCG
>JBGCFP010000201.1:0-3996 GCA_045107005.1 Gammaproteobacteria bacterium | reverse complement strand
TGCCGCGACAATGATAGAAGGCTGCATTTCTTCCAGAGGTGGTTCGTCGTACTGATTCAACGTGCCAGACGCGCGTGACGGCGCGTGCTCGAACGGCGGAAAAATTTCTACCTTCATGCTTCGACTGGCGGTCTTGAGCATAACCAGCACCCCGTCACTGCGCACTTCACTGAGCTCAAGCTCACCATCACCGCCATAGCGTCGGCCTACCGTCCGGTAGGGATGCCCCCCAATGACTCTGTCAACAGAGCCCAAATACGTCATATCAATCATGTCTACGGTGCGACTTGTGCGCATCGGTTGCCCGGTCTTTTCTTCATGCTGGTGACTTTCATGTGCTGTGGCATGCGGCGTGAGCAGCATGCCGACCAGAACAAGCGTCCTTGCGCTGTGTATGAACATCCTTTTCATCTCCGTGTGCATCGCGAAATTTAGAATCGACGACGACGTGCGATAAGACCAAAACCCAGCAAGAGTAAGACCAACACGTTGGTCGAACCACCGCCCCCCGACGAGGATGGAGGATTCGATGGCGGCGCAATTCCACGTACCGTTACCGTTGCCACGGCGGTCGAAGACAAGCCACCAGAATCGGTCACGGTGTAACGAAACGTTGTGGTCGCCGTTTGTCCTTGCGGCAGACTGGGAAACGCATTGGTCGGGTTGTAGGTAGCCGTGCCATCACCATTGTTGGTGACCATACCGTCCGTTTGCGAATCGTCGATAGCGGTCAGTGTGAGCGTTTGATTATCGACATCCGAGTCGTTGCCGAGCAGCATCAGAGTCACGGCATCATTGGCATCGGTGGTTGCTGTGTCGGCACCCAATTGCGGTGGCGTGTTACCGGTGATCGTCACATTCACGTCGCCGCTGCGATACGCCAACCCGTCGGTCACCACATAGCTCAGCAACTCTGTTGTCGTCGCACCTGGCGCCAGATTAAACGGACGGGTACTGGTGTCGTAGTCGAGCGTACCTGCTGGCGTTATTGAGATAGCGGCACCGCTCGTGCTTGGAGCGATACCATCGGTGCTCAGCGTGTCGCCATCGGCATCAACGTCGTTGGCCAGCACGTCAATCTGACCTCGATCACCTTCGACCAATGCAAGGCTATCCGCGCCGGGTTCAGGGAATGCATTCGGTGGTACATCTGTATTGATGGGCGCACCGGCACTCACCTCGTAGCCGCCGGTCGCAACGTCTGCGTCACGATGACGAATAACAGCGTAGAGCGTTTCGGTCAGATTGGCGGCTGGAATCTGCGCCAACAGATAGCCCGTCGTCGATTCGTTCGTCGGCAGCGATGCAGCGGTCACCAGTTCTGTGGTGGTGTCAGCCGCGAATACCGTCAGCACCGGGTCCATATCAAGACTCAGACTCGTCACACGTACGGACAGCGGCGCGGTGGTATCCACATTGCGAATCACAAAATAGTCTTCATCCCCGGCAAGATCCATGAGGCCTTCGACACCACGGTTGTCAGCGAACAGCTCGTCGGCGGTTACAAAGCCCGTGTTGCCGTCGCTGCTTGGTCGGCCGGTCACCACGATGCTGGTACGCGAGATGCGGGAGAAGTTTTCCGTAAGCGCCGGTACGGGCTGAACCTCGGGAAGAGTGCCGTTGAGCACGGCGGGCAAGTGTGCCGGCTGCAGTCCCAACGTTGTGAAACGCGCACTGCCGCTGTCGTTATCTACGCGCACCTCAACCTGATAACGACCATTGGCCTCGTAACCAAGAATCGCAGAATAGATACCGTCATCGGCAACGGCATCGCCGGCCGTACCGTCGTCGACCATGTCGAACGACTGCGCCGCGCCGGTTGGATCGGTAATATCTGCGCTAATGTTCACGCCGGTAATCGGCAGATCCTTGATCACCGACATGGTGACAACGATTGGCTCGGGATACGCAATTTCATTGCCCTGCGCGCCAGCCACTCGCGCCGAGAACGAACCGTTCGCCCCCGGCAGACCGGCGACGTACAAATCCACTTCGCGATTGGTCGTTGCACCATTGGCAAGTGTAATGCCCCAGGCGCCAGCGCCCCCGGCCGCAAGCGCCGCCTCACCAATCTGAGCTGAACATGACGTCAGGCTACTGCTGATCTGCAGACAATCAAAATCGATTGTATCCAACGTCGCGCCGGCGGGTGTTACGACCATTGGCGTGACATCGGAGATGATGCCGTTGTAGTTAAAAAACACGCTGAGTGATTCTAAACCACTGTCGATGGGCAACGGTATGTTCGCCATCACGCCTGGCATGAGCGATTGCTGCGTATCGACCACGTTCTTCAGGTCACTGGCAACCGCGTTAGCTTGCAGAAACGCCTGCGTAATTTGCGACAGGTCAGTGGGAGAAAACGTGTACTGACCACCGGTGGCGTTGGCCATGTTCAACAGCGACCCGGTTGGCGAGGCGTCACCAAAGCCAAACGTAAACAACGGCACGTTAGCAGCCTGGTAGGTCGTGATGACATCTTGCTCGCTGGCGGACGAACTGGTGTCGCGACCATCCGAGAGCAAAAACACCACCTGCGGGGCGGATGTTGAATTGGCGCTTTGATACGCCTCGATTTCGCTGAGTGCACGCAGAGCACCGTCATACAAACGCGTGGCCCCGCCCGCGCGCAGATTGTTGATGACGGATTTTATTTGCGCCTTGACCGTATCACCCGGGTCCGGAATCGCCTGCATCGGAGAGTTTTGTCTTAAATCTCCTGCAAAGCTCGCCACGCCCAATGCAGTTTGCCCGTCGGCCACGGTGTCTACCAACAGGCTCGCTGCCTGTTTGGCATTGGCGATCGGCGTACCAATCATGCTGCCGGAGCGATCAAGCACAACCTGCAGATCGAGGTCGCCTTCCACCCACAGAATTTCCAGATCACCGCGGCACGATGCCTGCTCGGCCGGCAACTCAATCTTGATCCAGTTATCGGTGAGGGTGGGTGCCACGCCTGCAAGCGAGGTGTATTGCGTGCGATCTGGCTGCGCGCGTCGCCGACCGCTTTTCGGATCTTCAGACTGCGCTTGCACCAGAACGTCCCAGGCGCTCTTACCGTAAACGCGACCTTGTGCGGTACGGGCCGTATTGCCGATGTTGTTCGACGTGGAGAAATTCAGCCAATCGAAATTTCCCTGTGCCGCCCGGTCTTGCTGGTTCATAACAGAAGGGGCAACCGCAATATCGCTCGACAGGGGACGTCGCGGATTGAATGAAAAAAAGCGGTTGCCGACGTATTCGTCAAACAGACCGTAGGCGTAATGCGCCCACTCATGCCCGAGGGTATAACCGGCAACGGCGGGGTTCGCGAGCATGTCATAGTCCGAGCTGCCTGTGCCGCCCGGGAACACGTCACCAAAAAAGATGTGGCGCCCGCTGGCGCCGAATCCTGACGCATGAGCCTGCGGCCATCTACTCGCCGTCCACACGATGTCGGCAGCCGCTTGCTGATTATTGGACGTAAACAGGCGTACTTTGCCAAGGCGATGACTGCCGTTGGTTTGCTCACACACCGAATCGGCAAAGTGACGAACAATCTCTTCGTAGACTTCCTGCGGCTCACCCGAATCTGTGGATGGATCACCGTCCCCCGCCGGGTCGTTGTACAAAGAAATGGTGATATCGAAAACGGTTCGCGCACTGGGTTCCGCCCGCTGTGCGATCAGCGGCGCATCCTGCTTTTGCCAATAGGTCGGCATACTCACGCGGGAACGCCCGGCGTTATCCACTTCGATCGCGCGGGATAGCCAGCTGTCGCCGGCCACGCTGTTCATCGCTGGCGCCATCAGCGCCAGGGAGACGCCGGTCGCAAGCGCCATTCGGCGCGCACTGCTGGCTAAATTGAGTCGTCGCTTTTGTGTATGCATTGTCTTTCTCTGTTTGCGTCAGGTCGTAAAACGACACACCTGCGAAGGGCGTCGTGCATTACAAACCAAGTGCGTGCAGAGAAAGTTTTTCGCACAAATCGATCAGAATGGAGCGGGTCTACTCGGG
>JBGCFP010000200.1:0-14233 GCA_045107005.1 Gammaproteobacteria bacterium | reverse complement strand
GCGCCGCAAACTCGACGTACCGACCACTGCGCCTTGCGCCAGCGCCTCCAGCCCGCCCTCGTGCGGTGTGATCAGCGCATCGCGGGGGTCTTCGCGCGGTAACACCGCCGCAATGTGGAAGCCGTCGGGCATTTGCGCCGGCACGTCTTTCATCGAGTGCACGGCCAGGTCGGCGCGATCTTCGAGCATCGCCACTTCGAGCTCCTTAATAAAGAGTCCCTTGCCGCCGATTTTGGCCAGACTGTCGTCCAGCCGCCGATCGCCTTCGGTTTTCATCGGCACCAGTTCAACCACCAGATCCTGGTGCGCCTCGCTCAGCAGTCGAGCGACCCACTGGGCTTGCCACAGGGCAAGTCGGCTTTGGCGGGTGGCGATTCGCAGTACTTCACTCATGAATTAGGGTTCTCTGATAGTCGTGGATTTAGGGTTGTTAGCCGGCGCGAATCAGTTTGCGCAGACTCGCGACATGACGTCGGCTGATGGCCAGTGCTTTATCGCTGCCGCGAACCTGGGCGCAGTACGAGCCGTCTTTTTGTTTGACGATAGCGCTCAAGTGCGCCACCGCGACCAGCGCGTTGCGGTGGATGCGGAAAAAGACGTCGCCACCAAACTCGGTTTCGATCGATTTGAGCGATTCGTCGATCAGCACTTCCTCATGCGCAAGCCCGACCGCAACATACTTTTGATCGGCCTGGAAGTACAGAACATCGGACACCGGAATCATGCGAAGTCGGTCGCCTACGCGGGCTGAGAAGTGCGTGCGCACCGAGTCGTCGTCCACTTCGTCGCGCAGAGCGGCCACTTGTCCGGTGGTGAGCTTGCGCGCATGATCCAGAGCACGTTTGAGCCGCTCGCGACGCACCGGTTTCATCAAGTAGCCGATGGCTTGCGCGTCAAACGCGTCGAGCGCGTATTCATTATAAGCCGTGGCGAAAATGACTGCCGGTGGCGTGTCGAGCTGCGCCAGGTGATGGGCCGCTTCGATGCCGTCCATACCGGGCATGCGGATGTCGAGCAGTACGATGTCGGGCACGTGGGTCTGGCAAGCTTCGATGGCGGCGTTGCCCGTTTGCGCCTCGCCCACCACCGCGCAGTCTTCCAGCTCGCCAATCATCTGGCGCAAACGATCCCGCGCCGGCTTTTCGTCGTCGACGATCACAATGTTCATCGTTGAGATTCCACCTTCGGAATCCACAGTGTAACGCGGTACTCGCCGTTCTCTGGCCCCGCGTTGATTTTGGCCGGACGGTCATAGGCCAGCTCGAGTCGCTGTCGAATATTCTGCAGCGCGATCTGATTGCTTTTGGACGAGGGCTTGGCGCCGCCCGGCGGCAGCGGGTTACGCATGTCGATGTCGAAACCCTTGCCGTGATCGCGGCCCGAGATCGTAATGGTGCCGCCTTCAGGCAGGTTTTCGATGCCGTGGTAGATCGCGTTTTCCAGCAGCGGTTGTATGCACAAGCCCGGGACCAAAGCGCGCATGGGCAGATCGTCGACATCCCAAACCACGCGCAGCCGATCGCCAAGACGCAACGCTTCGATGCGCTGGTAGATGCGCGTCATTTCGAGCTCTTCTTTTAGTCTGACCTGAATCGCCGCGTCGGATAACGACGAGCGAAACAGATCGGCCAGATCTTCGACGGCTTGTTCGGCGAGCTCAGGGTCGCTGCGCGTCAGCGACGCAATGGTATTCATGCTGTTGAACAGAAAGTGGGGGCGGATACGCGCCTGCAAAGCGCTGATGCGCGACAGGGCCTGCAGTTCGACATTCATGCGCCACTGGTGAGTCACGTAGAAATAGCGCAGCAGCAGCGCTGAGACGATCACGCTGATGCTCATATTGCGGAACAAAAACACGCCGGGGCTGCTCGGCTGCATGAAGCTCGACTGCTGCTGGCCGAAAAAATACTGCCCGAGCATCAGCGTAAGAATGGAGATCAGCGCAGTGGTGCCGAGCAACAGCGCGCCGGCCAGGGCGCTGGCCGCGAGCGTGTTGTGTCGATTGAGCCAGGGGCGCGCGGCGCACAGCAGGGCAGCGCTGCCCAGGCCAACCCACAGCAGGAACAACGAGGCACGCGCCAGCCGCAACCAGAAATCGGCAACGGTGCTGAACTGCGACAATGACAGAACAATCGCGACAAATTCGGCGATCAGGACAACGGCCAGCACCATGCGGCCGGAACAAAAATCGGGCAGGTAGCTGTCGCTCGAATCTCTAAGGTCCGACGGCATAGCCGGACTTTAACATTAAACCGCCAGAGCAGACCGTTGCGCCGCGCTGGAAGCTAGCGACACCACTCGGCCACGTTGGCCTGGGCCTGGCTGCGGCGGTCGTTGATCTCGGTTTGATCGAGATAACGGCGGTTGCCGTCGCCGGAGGATTCGTACATGCGACGTGAGGTTTGCAGGCTGGCAAGCGACGCTTTGGCGCGGCGGCAGTTCTCGGCGTAGCGCTCGTCTTCCTCCGCTTTCTTGGTCGCGGCTGCCTGTGCAGTCTGGGCTTGCTCGTTCTCCATCTGCTGACTCTCAACCTTCGCTTGCTTGGCTGCGATGATGCGGCTGTCGTCGGTGGTTTTCGACGTGATGCCGGTGGCTTTGGCCTTGTCTGCCAGGGGGCGGTCAGAGTAGTGCACGTTGCCCTCGGCGTCGGTCCAGCGATACACGTCGCGATCGTCAGCCGAGGCGCCGAACGCCATGATGACCAGTGCAAGGGCGGGGACAAAACGATATAGCAACATGGGACTTCCTGATTGTCAGCCGGAAAGGGCGCAGCTGTTCACGCTTCACCAGTGTGCCACAGCGCGAAAGTCAGCGATGTGAAACGTGTCACGTCGCTGCCGTAGCCGCCGGATCGCGCCAGCGGTGTCATGGGCGCTCCTATAAAGCTTGAGAGTCGCTCTCGCCCGTGCGAATTCGGACCGCGCGGAGCAGTTCGGTGATAAAGATCTTGCCGTCGCCAATCTTGCCGGTGCGGGCCGCATTGGTGATGGCATCGATAACCGGATCGACCCGATCGTCGTCGACGGCGATTTCGATTTTCATCTTGGGCAGGAAATCGACCACGTATTCGGCACCACGATAGAGCTCTGTGTGCCCCTTCTGGCGACCAAATCCTTTGACCTCGGAGACGGTGATGCCCTGCACACCCACCTCGGCCAGCGCATCGCGCACGTCGTCGAGCTTGAAAGGTTTGATGATAGCGGTAATGAGTTTCATCACGCGTTCCTTGAGCATTTTCGGGCAGTTAGAATACCGAAGTCGCGCGCCGTTGGCTACGCGTGGCGGCTTGCGCCCGGGCAGGCAAATCTGGCCTTTTTCCCGAGGTCTGCACCGTGTGCCTCCAGGCGGTATTTCGTTATGATGCACCTTCAGACACTTCAACAATCGCGTGGCGTGGCCGCTCGCGACTTTAAGGACAGGTTTTATGGAACCGGGATTGATCGACGATTTGGCCAAACGACTGGCCGCCAAATTGCCCGAGGGGCTGAATCATTTAAACGAGGATCTGCAAACCAACTTCAAGGCGGTGCTGCAAAGCGGTTTGGGCAAGCTCGATTTGGTTACGCGGCGTGAGTTCGATGTGCAGCGCCAGGTGCTGGAGCGCACGCGAGAAAAACTCGACGCGATGATTGATCGGCTGAACGAGCTTGAAGGCAAGTCCTAGCTCGACCTGACCTGACCAGTCGCCCGTTTTAGTTTGGGCGACAACAAATCATGCGGCCAGGGAGGGCGTCATGAAACTGGCCACTGTGCTCACGCGCAGCGCGTTATCGCTGCACGCGCCCCCCGTGCGTGTCGAAGTTCATATCGCCGAAGGCTTGCCGAAGATGACCATCGTCGGCCTGGCGCAAACGACGGTCAAAGAGAGCACCGAGCGCGTTCGCGCCGCCATCGTTAACTCCAACTTTCAGTTTCCCTCCGACAAACGCATTACGATTTCGTTGGCGCCCGCCGAGTTGCGCAAAGAGGGCGGCGGTTTTGATTTGGCGATTGCGCTGGGTTTGCTGGCGGCGTTTGGCAAGCTGGATTTTACCCTACCGGATGACATGGAATTTGCGGGCGAACTGGCGCTGACCGGCGCTCTGCATCCCGTGCGCGGGGCGCTGCCAATGACACTCGCCGCGACCAGAGCCGCGCACTCGGTGGTGTTGCCGGTGGCGTCTGCCGCTGAGGGTGCGCTGGTGAAAGATGCCACGGTGTGGCGCGCCTCGACGCTCGCTCAGGTTGTCGCGCATTTGATGGGCGAAGGTGAGCTTGACCGGCAGCGCGCGTCGCCGGTGGTTGTTGGTCAGCGCAGCGGTCCAGATTTATCGGCGGTGCGCGGGCAGCAAGGAGCGCGCCGGGCGTTGGAGATTGCGGCGGCGGGTGGTCACAGTTTGTTGATGATTGGTCCGCCCGGTACTGGCAAGACGATGCTGGCTGACCGACTGCCCGGAATACTGCCTTTGCTCGATGAGAATGACGCGTTGGAAAACGCTGCGCTGCATTCGCTGCGCGGTCAACCGCCGCCATTGGATCGCTGGCGCGAGCCGCCGTTTCGGGCGCCGCATCATACGGCCAGTAGTATTGCGTTGGCGGGTGGCGGCAAGCATCTGTTGCCCGGTGAAGTGTCGCTGGCGCATCGAGGGGTTTTGTTTCTGGATGAACTGCCCGAGTTCGGACGTGCGGCGCTTGAGGTGCTGCGCCAGCCGCTGCAATCGGGGACGGTGTCCCTGTCGCGGGCGGTGGGGCAGGTAACGTTCCCGGCCGACTTTCAGTTGGTTTGTGCGATGAACCCTTGTCCGTGCGGGTATTTGGGTGATCCGAATCATGACTGCAATTGTTCGGATACTCGGGTGGCGACTTATCGGCAGAAAATCTCGGGGCCGCTTTTGGATCGGATTGATTTGCATGTCACGGTGCCGCGAGTTGCTGTGCATGTGTTGGATGAGTGCCAACCCTCTGAGTCGAGCGCGATAGTGCGCGAGCGCGTAGCGGCGGCGCGAGAAGATCAAAGAGAACGCGGAGCAATCAACGCGCAATTGCCTGTCAGCGTTTTGACTGAAGTGACGGGCTGCGATGCAAACACTGGAACGCTACTCAAGAGCGCCAGTGATCGGTTTGCCTTGTCTGCACGTGTACAACACAAAGTGCTTCGTGTGGCACGGACAATTGCGGATTTGGCGGGGGAGTCGCGTGTGGGTACAGCACATATGGCAGAGGCGATTGGATTGCGGGGGGATGGTTGTAAGATGAGATAGGCCTAATGACGCGTGTGCTGTTGTTTCGTGGAAGTTTCGTCCACGGGTAAAAAATTCTCGTCACAACGGCGATTAGTTGTAGGGAGGATTACAGGACGGAACGTACGCGCTGCCGGAGAGGCGAGGTTCGTCAATGGTCAATTGAGACGGATAGACAATAACTCGGGACACTACGTTCCGTCTGATCAAAATGCGCAAAGAGCCACAGAATCTGCTTTCCAGCGGGCGGGATTTAGAGTTCCTGGCAAATATAAGGAGTTGTCGTTCTGATGGAAAATAGACGCGCGTTTGAGCTCTTGGATATTTTGATTGGGAACGCAGCCCGAATTCTGGTTGCGGGATTTGGTTGCCGCGGGGCTGAAGCAAATTTGTTTGGTGTTTTGCGTGTCGTTAGGGAAACCCCCGAAGCCAAAGGTTGGCTGATCGCGCGAATAACTAGGTCTATGGCTAAACGCGATCTTGCCCACCAAATTGACGACTACGTACCAATAGAGTTAGTTGAGTTGTTGGCTCATGAATTCAGATGGGAGGAATTGAAAGAGATTGCGCAGCGGCGAGTTGAGAATCTCTTTGACGGGGACTGGATCGGTGCGCGAGGGGATATTGCGTCCGACATTGTCGACGCCATGTCGGAGGACTGGTCAGATCGTGAGTTTTACTCGCACTATGCGAATGTTCGCCATATCACGAATTAGCGGAGAAGACATTCGAGCCGACGACGAAATTGCTCACACGCCCCGTGATAGAATAAGAGAATGCTCTCCTCGAATGGCCCAGGTTTGTCTTCCAACAGTCACGATGAAACTCTGCTCGACTGGTTCCTCCAACTTTCTGTTGACCAGCGTCTGGCGGAACTCGAATCCCGGATTGCGTTTTTTCAATCGGCGCGTATAAACAGTGAACCCGAGTTTCCGCGAAATATTGAGACTTCTTAACGACTACGAAGTCGAGTACATCGTTGTGGGCGGCGTCGCGGCAGTGATCCATGGTGCGCCGGTTACGACATTCGATCTCGATGCATTGATCCGGGTCAGCGACGAGAACGCGAAAAAGCTCGTTGGCGCCCTGGATCAGTTGGGCGCGAGATATCGTGAGAACCAATCAATTATTCGTCCCACTGAAAAAGACATCGTCGCTGGCGGGCACCTGTTGCTAATGACGCGAGCGGGTCCACTGGATGTCCTCGGTTATATCGGAGCAAGAGACACTTACGATAGTCTCAAGGGTTCGACTATCGAGGTGGCGACGGAGTCGGGTGCGTTTCGTGTGCTCGCTTTGGACGAACTTGTTCGACAAAAGAAGGTCACTAACCGTGCAAAAGATAGAGCGGTTCTGGATATCTTGGAGGCTCTATTGAGTCGTCGTGATTGAGGTCGGCGACGTGCGAGTGTACTTTTTATTTTTTTTACTGCGTGGAGAAATCAACTCTCAACCCAAGGTGTTGGCGCTAGCGTAGCAATGACACTTTTTCATGGCGCGCTGAAAATCACTCTTCCAGGTGATGACTTCTTCGATTTTCGCGATCAACTCTTAACCGTCGCATTTCTACCCGCATACAAAGCACAGATTATAGACCGCCTTCCACAGATTTAGGCGTTGACTAACAGCCTCGGACACTCTCGCCCTCCAAAGACACATCCGACGACACGCTACTTTGACGCCTTTTTAACCTCAAGCACTCGCGTGGACTACTTTGCGTAGGGCCTTTATGCTTCCTACTCTCCAGCCTATTCTGCGCGCCTCCTGCTAAACGTATCGCGCACTACAACCACACCACCTGAAGGACAAACGACATGGACCAGCGCATAAAGAGCCTCATGCACGAGTCCTGCTACATTGATGGTGCCTGGGTCGGCACACCAACCCTCGCCGTAACGAACCCGGCAAATGGCGAAGAAATTGGACGCGTTCCGGAGTTCGGCGGAACAGAAACCCGTCAAGCCATCGACGCCGCTTCCAAAGCCTTCAAGACATGGAGCCGAATGCTCGCCAAGGAGCGGTCCAAAATCCTGCGTCGTTGGTACGAGCTTCAAATGGAGAAAGTCGAGGAACTTGCGCGCCTGATGACGTTGGAACAGGGCAAGCCGCTAGCCGAGGCCCGTGGTGAAGTCATGTACGGCGCGTCGTTCATTGAGTTCTTTGCTGAGGAAGCCAAACGCATCCACGGTGAGACCATTCCAACGCACAAGGCGAATGCCCGCATCGTCGTGACACGGCAACCGATCGGCGTCATCGGCGCCATCACGCCTTGGAATTTTCCCCACGCGATGATCACGCGCAAACTTGGCCCGGCACTCGCCGTTGGGTGCACAGCCGTTTGCAAACCAGCAGAAGATACACCGTTTACAGCGCTGGCCCTCGCCGATCTTGCGGAACAAGCCGGCATGCCAAAGGGCGTGCTGAACATCGTCACAGGGAACCCTGTCGAAATCGGCAAAGAGCTGACATCGAACAAGGCCGTGCGGCTGATCACCTTCACCGGTTCCACGGAAGTCGGAAAACTGCTGATGCGCCAGTCTGCGGACACTGTGAAGAAGGTCTCACTGGAACTCGGTGGCAACGCGCCGTTCATCGTCTTTGATGACGCGGATATCGACAAGGCCGTAACAGGCGCAATGGGATCAAAATTCCGCAATGCCGGTCAAACTTGCGTCTGCGCCAACCGGATCTACGTTCAAGACGGAATCTACGACGCCTTCGCAGAAAAATTCACCGCTGCCGTCCAAAATCTGAAAGTCGGACACGGCGATCAAGATGGTGTCACGATCGGCCCACTGATCAACGAGCAAGGCGTCCAGAAGGTCGACGACCATGTGGCAGATGCCAAAGCCAATGGCGCAACAGTGCGCACTGGCGGCAAGCGTCACGAACTTGGCGGCAATTTCTTTGAGCCAACTGTGCTCACTGACGTGACTGCTGACATGCGTGCCGGCCGGGAAGAAACGTTCGGTCCCGTCGCTCCACTGTTTCGCTTTACGGACGAGAAAGACGTCATAGCAAAGTCCAATGCGACAGATAGCGGCCTCGCAGCCTACTTCTACTCCCGCGACATCGGCCGTGTCTGGCGCGTCGCAGAAGCGTTGGAATTTGGCATCGTCAGCATCAACGAAGGCGTCTTCTCCAACGAAGTCGCACCATTCGGCGGCTTCAAGGAAAGCGGCATTGGACGCGAGGGTTCGCACCACGGCACGGAAGAATACCTGGAGATGAAATATATGCTGATGGGCGGTCTGGACGACTGATCGAGATAGACCACAACATATCCTGATTGGATGGCGTTCGTAACAGGGCATCATCAAGGAGAGGACAATGACCTCACAGGACGAACTGAAACGTCGCGCGGCTGAACGCGCGATCGAGCTGATCGAACCGGGTATGAAGCTCGGCCTCGGCACTGGTTCCACCGCCGCATACTTCGTCGAACTCCTCGGCATGCGGACGTCGAAAGGTCTTGATGTCGTCGGCGTGCCAGCTTCTGAAGCAACACGCGTGCAATGCCAGAAGGTGGGCATTCGTCTGACCACACTCGATGACGATCTGTACCTCGATCTGACCGTTGATGGCGCGCTCGCGATGGAAAACCGCGCGCCCGTCGCATCCGCGGGCCTGCCCCAAACCGCCGCTATCGGCCAGCGGATCACGCTTTCTATCTTTACGTCTGGTGTGACGCCGTGGCCGAGGTTGAATATATGCGGGCCGCCGGCTGCGTCGCGCAAGACCGCTTCGACGCTTCGGCGCACGCGACGCGCCACGTTGCGCCACGTTGCGCCAGCGGCGGCAAGTCCCAGCTTCGAGCCGCTGCGTCAGGAGCCGTTCAGAGCTGGTTAGTATCGTTCTGCGCTAGTTTGGATTGGCGGGGGATTGCAAGGCATCGACGAGGGCCTTGATACGCTGCACATTTTGCCAGCGATCCGCTACGATCAAAAAATTTGGGTCCTGCAGCGGAGCCATATGAGCGGACTGCGGCAGTAGTGGGCGCAGCTTCGGCAGGAGTTGCGCGGCATTGTATTCGCCGGTCGACATCACATACGTCACCCACTGTGCGTCGTGCAAATTGGCTTCCTCGCCCGTGACCAGCGGTAACGGGTGGTTGCGCACGTTCACCTCCCGAATGATATGCGTGATGTCACCACTTTCAAACGAGGCAAGATCGTTGCGTGCCAAAATGTGCAGAAGGTCGCCGTAGTCAATGTTATTGAGTTTCAAGCGGCCCAGCTCGACGCTGTCGCGTACGTCCATATCTACGGCAAACCGGCGTTGACTGAGTTTCGCCACGACGTCCAGAACCTCGTCGAGTGGCACTGATGTTTGTGAGCTCTTCGTCAAAACTGCCGTGTCGGCACTGTGAGCGTCGGCATGTGCCCACGCCTGGCCCGTCAAAAGCGCAGCGATGGCCACGCCGCGTAGAAAACTGAATCGCATATTTTTTCTCCGGCTACCTGGAAGTCCAGGGCTCTGCAGTTCTACGACTGGCACCCGAGTGGCAAGTTCCGGCCGTCAGGCAATCGAAGTCGAATTTTCTTCTACGTAAACTGCTCTAGTAAACGCACAATCGATCCGTCGAAGTTTTTTGAAATTAGCTTGGATCGCGGCCACGCGCTGATTCCCGCTGGCTGAGGCATTGACGATTTGCATCCGTTGCACAAAGGGCTTCTTAGCAATTTTGCATCGAAAAAATGGTTCCACTTGCTGGGTGGTGAACGAGGTGAGGTGCGCGAGCTCGTCTGTGAAATCCCGGTTCGCGGTATCCGCTTTATAGTGAGAGTCGAATTTTGGTATGGCGTTTCTCCGGCTTAGTCAGGCGGTTCGAGGTCGCGCAGGGTTTGGTTTAGCGCGCCGTCGCTCAGCGGAGCAGGATCGAGGCCACTATTAGTTTCGAGTACGTGATCTAGGACCGAACCATCAATCAAGGGCGGCGTGATCAGCAAACGTTGCTAGTCGCCAAGCTGCTGACGGACGCTTGGCATGATGCGGCGACTGACCGGCACCGTGTCGCCGTTGTGAAGATGCAGAGCCCCGGTGCCGGAAGCTTTACGGCTGAGTTTCGCGATGCACTGCGTGTTGACGATGTTGGCGCGATGCACGCGCAAAAACTGTGCCGGTAGACTTTTTTCCAGCGCCACCAGCGTTTGCGAATGAATCAGTGTCTTGCCGTCCATTAAATGCAGCGCGACGTAGTCGCCGGCGCTGCAGCACCACGCGATCGTGTCGGCGGGTACACGATGCAGGGTGCCGCGGTCTTTGACTTCGATAATCGCAGCCTCGACCGGTTGGGCTTGTTCAATAATCGCGGCCAGTCGTTGCCGCGCTACGTCGGCTTGTTCAAATCTTATGAGCGCTTCGTTGTGCCAGATGGCTTGCTGCACAAACAGGCAGATCAGCAGACTCACCAGCGCCAGATAGTAATATTGGTCCAGAAAGTTACCCGGATCGAGCAAAATCAGAGCGACGAACACGCAAAACGTGGCGGTGTAGGCCACGCGCGCTTGCCCAAACGCCGGCGCGGCCGACACGCTGATCAGGCCGGCGGCGATCAGGGGGATCAAAATGCCGAAGATCGCTTTGCTTTCAAAACCCGGAATGGCGACCAGTCCCACTGCGGTGATGACGGTAACGGCGGCGCGCCACATTGCGGGCCTGGCCTGCTCAAAGCGGTCCTGCGTATGACACAAAAGCGCCATGCCCACGGCAAACGACAATACGCTCACTAACACCATACGCAGATCGTGAAGCGGGTACGGATAGGCCCAGACACCGCGGCTAACTTCGGCCAGCAGTTGAGCAGCGGCAAACCCGCACGCCGCCGACAGCGTGAGTGATCGCGGGCGTCGGATCGCGAAGCGCGCAATCGTACTGAAGTAGACAGCGCCAACGATGAACGCGCCGAACGTAAGTAGCGCGATTTGGTATTCATGCCGTCGGTGATGGGGCATGGCCCGATAAGGAGCGAAATTGGCCACCAAAAGCGGGCTTCGATCCGGCCACCAGCGATGCTGAGAAGATGCCAGCACCGTGACCGAATTGTTTCCGGCCTTGAGCCAGGTTTTCGGCAGGTAAAAAATATGATCGAGCGTGCCCGGTTGCTCGCTGGCGCGCGACGGGCCGGGCATACCGTTGCTGCCGACAAGCTGGCCGTTGACAAAAACGCGGCTGGCGGCTTTGGCGTTCCAGATAAAGCCGACGGGTGTGGGACCGTCGATGAGGGATTGCGGCACATCGATGTCACCTGAGATCCATGCCATCGAGCGATACAGCCGAAATGCGTCAGTTGAGCGGGTTTCGCAGGGAATCGTTCCCGGCGTTGGCGGCGTAAGCGTTACCTGCGTTGCTGCACAAACCTGAATTTCGTCGCCGTCAAAGTTCAGAAATGGGTTTGGGCCCGAGGGTTGCAGCAAGCTCAGAGCCACAATCCCGGCGAGGGTAATAAGAAGAAGATGCCAGCGCATGGTGACACCCTACCTGAGGACATTAATCCGTGCTGCCGTTCATCGACACCAGACGACCGTTCGCCGATTCCCTGTCGAATCGGCTACTTAGCTCAAGCACACTAGGGGTCTGCGCTACCCGTCAGCCCCGGAACCGGAGTGTCCCTCATGCTCGCTAAACGCTCGTCTTTTTCTCTTTGTTGGTTTGCTCTGATCTCGCTGTACCTCGGTGGCTGCTCGGGCGCGGGTGACAATGCGGTGTTGGCGCCACCGGTGACCGTGCCTTTCGTGGGGGACGAGCTGGCCGCCTCGCCCCGGTTGACCTCGGCTGTGGACAGCGCGGTGGTGCGCGTGATGGCGGACGAGCATTTGCCCGGCGTCGCGGTGGTCGTCGTACGTGGCGGCAAGACCATCATGAAAAAAGGCTACGGCCTTGCCCACGTGGGCAACGGCGTGCCGGTGGATCCGGACAAGACACTGTTTCGCATTGGTTCGGTCAGCAAGGCTCTGACCGCGCTGGCGCTGGCGCGTTTGGCAGAACGCCCCGAGGTCGATTTGCAGGACGAGGTCGCGGCGTACTTCCCAGGCTTCGAAGACGTCATGAACACCAGCGATTCCTCCCGGCCCGTCAGGTTGTGGCATCTGATGACCCACACCGGCGGCTTCGATCAGATCGGACTGGATCGTCACATCTGGCAGCTGGACAAGACGCTTGCCGAACGCAAAGCTCTGCGACCGACTTTACAGACTTTCTTGCGCAACAAAAACCTGCGCCGGGTGTCGTCGCCCGGGCAATATTTTCGCTACGACACGTATGGCATCTCGCTGGCGGGCGCCGTCCTGGAGAGCGCGACGGGCAAGCCCTATGCTCAGGCCATGCGCGACATTTTGTTCGAGCCGGCAGGCATGACGCGCACGTTTGTGGAGGTGCCGGCAACGCTCACTACGGATCTTGCCCGTGGCTACGGTTACGTCGACGGTGACTACGTCGAAGCGCCGTATGAGGTATACGTCACCACCCCGGCCTCGTCGATTGATGCAACGCCAGCCGATATGGGGCGCCTGCTCGAGGCGCTTACCGGTGCGGGGCGCAATACGTTTGGTCGGGTGTTTGAGGCACCCACGGCGGCCGCAGCGCTCGCCCCGCAATTCCAGCCCCATCCTGGTTTTCCAGGCATAACCCACGGTCTGTTTGAGCAGCCAAATGCAGAGCAACGCTATCCGGTGCGCAGCGTCTGGCACGGTGGTTCGATGCTTGGCTATCTAACGAGCTTTACGGTGCTGCCAGAACTCAATCTTGGTTATTTCATCGTCACCAATCGCGATTCTGAAGCTGGCGGTGGCGACGTGACGTTGCACGGGCAGGTTGGCGCGGCCATTCTCGACGTTCTGGGGCCTGCGGCGAACGTGGTGCCGGCCGAAGTCCCGGCACGCCATCCTGATGTAGATCTGAGTGAGTTTGCCGGCGAATATGTTTATGGCGTGTACTGCCACACTTGCACGCCGGCTGAGCTGGCGCGTGGTGGGTGGGGGCGCGGGCCGGTCAATCCGGTAACAGCACAAAGCGGCGCGCTAAAAATTCGCGAGGCCCTGTATCGCCCGGTGTCACAGTCTGACGTGTTTGTGCGCGAAGACGGTAAGCAAAGTGTCTACTTTGGTCGTGATGCAAACGGTCGCATTGCGACGTTTTCCTACGCATCTTCCCCCGACGTGTTCGAAAAAATCCGATGAGTGCCCGGCTCATGACCGTCCAGGCAACCGCCCAGTGCCCGCACGAAAACGCGCGCATTGTGTCGGTGCCAAAAGAGAGCGTTTGCTCCGCCGCGTAGCGCGCATTCGCGATGTCCCGGATCAGCATTGATTCGGGTGCGTAGTCATGACCGATGCGTGCCAGTTCGGCGTTGGCGCGTAGCGGCGAAACGAGCCAGCCGAGGAGGGTGTGATGACGCCGGCTGCCACGCGAAACATGGCCGGTGACACCGAGCGACATTTGGGCGTGAGGCCGGACAGTTCGAACAAGATCGGCACGATGTCCCGCGGTGTGAGCGCCTCTCCGGGGTCGCCAATCGGCAGGGCCGTGTTGGGCGCCTGCGCGGTTTCGACACTCGGCGCGATGAAGATCAATGTGGTCAACACGCACGACCTCCGCATCATGCGCACCTGCTTTCTCGAGCCACTGGGACCCCGCGGCGTAGAAAAACTCTGCTCAACGGCAACCGGAGACGCGTATGCGGCTCTATGGACGATTACAACGACAATCTCGGTGCACTGTTTGATGACGGCGTTGAAACGGAGGAAAGACTGACGGCCGTTGTTGCGGAGCGCAACCGCAAGCAGTCGGAGTGGGATGATAATGCGATTGGCTTGACCTGCCATCTGACCGGCGACAATTTTGCCGATTACGAGCGTGACTACTGCGACTGCGGCGAGCTCTACGGCGAGCTGGAAACACTGCGTTCAGAACGCGGCCATTTGCAACGTATTCTGGATCCGATTATCGAAGCGAAGAGCGCGGCAAACATTCACGCTCGCGAGGCACTGTGGGACACGTATCTCGATCACATGCCG
>JBGCFP010000020.1:0-11697 GCA_045107005.1 Gammaproteobacteria bacterium | reverse complement strand
CACTCGACGCCGCACTCGTCCTGAGTTTCGACCCTCAGTTCATAGCTCAACGCTTTGCAACGTTTTGCGTGTTGACCAATACACTCCCCTAGCCTCGACTACCAAACGCCCGTCCGACGAATCGCAACTTTCACTCTTTTTTCAGATCAAGCGCTCGTTTGCAATACTTCGTGTAGGGCGTTTATGCTTCCTATTCTCCTGGTACCGCTATCCTCTCAGCTCTTTCGCCATCGCCTCCCGCATTTCAATCTTGCGGATTTTTCCCGTCACCGTCATGGGAAAACTATCGACAAAGCGAATGTGTTTGGGAATCTTGAAGTGAGTGATTTGGCCGTCACAAAAGCCCTTAATCTCTTGTTCCGTGGCGGACTGCCCTTCCTTGATCTGAATCCACGCACAGACTTCCTCGCCATAGCGCTCGTTTGGAATACCAAACACCTGGGCCTCCGCGATTTTTGGGTGCGTGTACAAAAACTCCTCGATCTCTCGCGGATAGATATTTTCGCCGCCTCGGATAATCATATCTTTGATGCGCCCGGTCACACGCACGTAACCGTGCTTGTCCATCCAACCAAGGTCACCCGAATGAAGCCATCCGTTGATGATGGTCTCCGCTGTCCGCTCCGGATCGTTCCAGTAGCCCTTCATAACGGAGTAACCCCGCGTGCAGATTTCCCCTTGCTCGCCCGTTGGCACGACGTGATCATGCTCATCGACAATTTTGATTTCAACATACGGGACTGCCCGGCCTACCGACTGCGTGCGATTCTCGAGCGTATCGTCTGGCAAGGTCATATGATTGATCGGGCTGACCTCAGTTTGACCGTAGCCAATCAAAACCTGCTCCATGTTCATATCCTTGATGATCTGATTCATCAGCTCTTCGGGGCACGGTGCACCGGCGATAATCCCCGTGCGCAAAGTGGACACGTCGAATTCGGCGAAGTTTGCAAGTCCGAGCTCCATCACAAACATCGTTGGCACACCGTGCAGCGCCGTACACTTTTCTTCCTGTACCGCCTCAAGCGTGGTCTGCGGATCAAATGCATCGCTTGGAAAAATCATCGCCGCGCCGCGCGTCACGCAAGCCAATACGCCGAGGACCATGCCAAAGCAATGGTATAACGGCACCGGAATGCAAAGGCGGTCTTCCGGTGTCAATTGCATTCCAGTGCCCGTCAAAAAACCATTGTTCAATATATTGACGTGGGACAGCGTCGCGCCCTTTGGGCTGCCGGTTGTACCGCTGGTGTATTGGATATTGATCGCGTCGTCGGGACGCAACTGCGACGCCAAGTCTCCAAGCTGCTTGGTTTGCTCTGCGCCACCAAGCGAACAAATGTTGTCGAAGTTGAACATACCCGGGGTGACGCCCTGCCCCATGCGCACAACCATCTCCAGTTCGGGAAGTTTGGCTGATTTTAATTGACCCGGTTCGCAGCGCTCGAGCTCAGGCGCCAGCTCAACCAACATCGCCAGATAGTCGCTGGTCTTGAACCGCTCGGCCGCAATCAGCACGCGACAGCCCGACTGGTTAAGCGCGTATTCAAGTTCGTACAAGCGGTAGGCGGGGTTGATGCACACCATGAGTGCGCCGATTTTGGCGGTGGCGAATTGGGTCAGCACCCACTCGTAGCTATTGGGACCCCAAATGCCGACGCGGTCCCCCGGTTCAACGCCCAGCGCAAGGAGACCGGTTGCCAGTCGATCCACAGCGTGGCGAAACTCACCGTAGGTCGCTCGAACGCCTTGATGCCGAACGACGATGGCTAGATTGTCAGGTGCCTGATCAACAATTCTGTCAAAGCAGTGGCCGATCGTCTCATACAAGAGCTGTCCCTTGCCTTCGCCGGTCATGTAGCTTTGTGTAAGCGTCGCCATTGGATCTTCCTCGGTTATCGGATCGGTGCGTTCAAAACTCGCACAGCAAAGTCACCAGCCGTGCCATTGTACAAACTCATCGAGCGGTGCCCGCTCGGTGCGCCATTGATTGACCGGCATGTCTTTGTCTTCGTAGCCAACGGCCACGCCGCAAAACAGCATATGCGCATCAGGGATGGCAAGCGCCTCGCCCACCGCTTGTGGCCAGATGGACCACGCTTCCTGCGCACAGGTGCCAAGGCCCGCTTCAGTCGCCAACAACATGAAGGTCTGGATAAACATGCCCAGATCAGACCACTGGCCAAGCTGCATGCTGCGATCAATCGTAATGAAGAGTGAAACCGGCGCGCCGAAAAATCGGAAATTTTCAGCAAACTGGTGCGCTCGACGGGGTTTGTCAGAACGATCGATGCCCAGGGATTCGTATAGCGCCGAGCCGCATGCATAGCGACGTGTGCGATACGGTTCTGCCAACTTGTCCGGGTAAATCTGATATTCGCCTCCGGTACCGTTGGGGTGCGGTCCGATCAATCGTGCGATGTCCGCCTTGAGTGCCTCAAGCCGATCACCGGCGATGACGTGCACGGTCCACGGCTGCAAGTTGCCGCCAGACGGGGCCCACTTCGCGCGCTCCAGCAATCCCTCGATGGTTTCACGGGACAGCGGCGTGTTCTTAAACGCGCGCACAGAGCGTCGGCTCATGACAGCGTCGGTTACATTCATCACCATACCCCGACGATGACTGAAACTATGCCCGAATTGACATTCAATGGGGAAACCTCTGCAATCATCATCTACATCCCAGACTTTTCGGAGCTGCTTTAGTGCCAACCATCAATTACACCGACGCCAATGGAAAACGACACGCCGAAGAGGTCGACGTCGGCTACACATTGATGGATGGCGCGTTCAATCGTCAGCTACCGGGCATGCTCGCCGAGTGTGGTGGCGCCGCCGCTTGCGGCACCTGCCACTGTTTTATCGACGAGCAGTGGCTCAGCCACCTGCCGCCAATCGAAGACCTGGAAGACAGCATGCTCTACATGGTTGAAGGTCGTCAGGCCAACAGTCGGCTCTCCTGCCAGGTCATCGTCACTGAAGAGCACGAAGGGCTCGAGCTGCGGATCGCCGATAACGAGTGACTTTGAGACGGCCACAGGCGCTCAGCGAAACTTCGGCTCTGTATCGTCTTTTTTCACGGTGACGAACAGGTCAATATTGTCGTCAACACTGACTGTCAACGGTCTGCGTGCGAGCTGCGCTTCGTCGCTGGTCGGCACTACAGACTCCCACAAACGCGGCGGCATGGTGCTACCGGCCGGCCGGCGGCGGAGTTGATCAAACGACGTGTGTGATACCTGTGTCGTAGACGCCTCAAGCAAATCGCTGTCAATAGTCGCAATGTCATTGAGCTTGGCGAGTACGGTCTCGGTGAACGCTACGCGTGCATCGTCAACAGCCTGCGTGCGCACACCGTCATCGGACAACACATCCGATGTCGATGCCGTAAGCCAACTCAACGCGAGCGGCAGACGCGCTGGCAGCGCCTTGAGCAAATCGGCTTTTTCTTTTTCATCCAGCGCCTTGAGCCATCCGTCAATGCACAGCTGGTGAAAATACGTTTCCTCGCCAAATTTGGTGAGCAAATTCGCCACCGCTGCGACATTACCCTCGCGCAAAGTACTCGACAATTTCCACACGGCCACGTCGGCAAGATACAGCGTCAGAACAAAGTCCGCCCAATTTTGCGGCGGGAAATCCAGCAACGCCATGCTGTGAATTTGCTCGACAGAGCGGCCGAACTCCAACTGGTAATCGGGCAGCTCGAACGTTTCTTCCATGTAACGAAATAGCGCACGCGTATGGCCGAGCTTGTCTTCGGCAATCCCGGCCATCGACGTAAAGTCTGTGAGCTCACGACCGTTAAGCATGCAGTTGCAATACCAGTGACCGAGTATCCAGTTGGTGTCGGCGATACACAGCAGCTCAGCCGTGAGTGCATCTTTTGCCGGTGACGATAGATTCATTGTGCGTTCCTGTTTATTCGGGTAGCCGGTGCTGCCATTTCATCCAGCCAAAAGCCTGCTCGCAGTCCATACATTTGAACATCATTTCCGCAGCGCTCGGTCCGTAAGGGCTAACCAGACGCGTGTTATCCGATTCGCACCACGGACAATGGACCTGCTGGTCGTAGTCGCCATCAGCGTGCGTGCGCTGTGTCCGACTTGTCATCAGGCCATGCCTAAGATGCCGCGCTGACCCGGTTTCAAACAGCCCATAAATTGATTGGCCGGCGCCACGCATAGCTCGACCCACGGTCGCTCCGAATACAAGATGCGTGCGCGTGCCACCGCCAGTTCCTGATTCGGCGCCACGATGCTGCCGATGTGCGAGAGCGGCCGTTCGACCTGGTCGCGCCCGAACACTTCAAACATTTGATCCTGATCGGTTGATCTGCCCAGTGACATATCGTTGCCTCGTTAGATTCGGTAGCCGCTCTTCGCGGCGTATTCTTTGGCCCGGCTCGACATAAGCGAGCGGTCCCATTTGGCTTCCCAGTCGACGCGCACTTTGACGCCAGTAACGCCGTCGACACGCATCACCTGCGCCTTGACGCTCTCTTTGAGCATCGTGAATGCGGGGCAGCCCATGCAGGGAAACACCAGCGAGACGTCAACATCGCCGTTATCGACATGCACCTGGCTGAGCATGCCCATTTCCGTGAGTGGCACATTGATATGCGGATCGAGAACTCGGCCAACAGCAGCCTCAACGTTGGACGCGTCGACTACCACAACTGGTCGCCCCACTCTTCGCGTCGCAGGCGCTCGTAGGCGCTCGGGCGCATTGGTCCGCCCTTGCGCGAATGGCGCCAGTAGTCGTCATGCGAGCACTGCTCCTGCGACCACTGGTATGTCTCAGCGTCGTATTTCATCGGGTACGGCATTGTGATGGCCCATTTTTTGGTGTCTTCATCAAACTCCGCCGGAAACTCAGCGCCGAGTTTTTTCAAAAACGCACAGGAGGACTGCAGCCATTTGTCGCGCATGAAGTCGTTACCCCATCCGCGCACTTTGTATTTGAGTTGCTCTGGTCGGGTCTTGAGGTTGTCCGGCTTGCCGAACCACATCACGCCGAACGGGAAAATCCAGTCGATCGACCGTTGCACCATAGCCCGGGTTTCCTCCGAGTGGTTCCAGTAAAACTCCGTCCAGAAATTGCCGTGGCGCATGTGGAAGCCTTCCTCGAAATTTACTTTTCTCAAGGTCCGGCGATACGGGGCGTAGCTGCAGTGCAATTCGAGATCTTTGGTCCAATGCAATCCCGCTCGATCGAGCATCGACTGCATAACGACAAACTCGATGTAGTTGCGGATCGGGATCTCCATGATCGGCCACGTCCAGATAAACTTGATGTCATCTTTAAACGCACGTGAGTGCACATCGACGCCAAACTGCTCGGCCAAAATACCCTGATGATAAGCGTGGCCCACTTCATCCAGGATGGTTGCGCACACCGCAATCTTTGCACCGATATCCGGCGCGGTGGGATAGGCTGTACAGGCCCAGGTCAGCACACTGACTTCACTGATCGACGCAATCTCAGCCGTTTGTTTAAGGATCTCTTTGTAGCGTGGCGACAGCTCTTCCGTGCTTTCGAATAACTCACCGGCATCCAGCCGGGCGAGCATCGCGGCTTCAACCGCGTCATCGCTGGCTGCATTGGCTTGTTTGGACGCACCCATAACTAATTCCTTTGATATCCGTCGTTTGTGCGATCAGATAGCGGTTTGCGATTAAGATACTGACTAGATAGTATGTATGTGAACAGACCCGGTCAAGTCAATACGGGCAACGCACGATTCACGGTGAGCAGATGGTCCAAACAACCGTTAAAAAACAACGTATTCCAAACTCGCAGCGCCGCGAAAACAGTGTGCGGCAAGTGCTGGATGCGGCGCTTGACCTGTTCGTCACCCAGGGCTTCGACGCCACAAGCATGGATGACATTGCGTCCCAGGCTGGACTGACCAAAGGTGCGCTGTACTTCTACTTTAAGGACAAGCTGTCACTGCTCGACGCACTACTGCTGCGCACCGAAGGCGAGCTGATCGATCCGATTGTGGCATCCATACAGTCGAAACAGGCGTCGCCGACAGATCGCATCGTGCTGTTGACCAGCGAATTTGCGCGGATGGGCGCAGAGCGCAAAGAGCTCGCCCTGCTCCACGTCATGGTGTCACTTGAAATGCACGGGCGCGACAACAAAGTGGAGCAGCGCGTACGCAAGATGTACGCGCGCTTGCACGATGAGATCGGCAACATACTCACCGATGGTCAGGCTGCCGGCGAGTTTTCAGACATCATCGCGCCGCACTATCAGGCGTCGGTCATCATCGCGCTAATCGATGGTTTGCTGCTCGAGTGGCACCGACGCGGCGATGATCTGGACGGAGAGCAGCTGGCCCGCAGTGCACGACAACTTATTCTCAACGGCGTACGCGCGGACAATCACTCATGACCAAGAAAATTGTCATCAACACCTACGACGATTTCCGGGCTCTGGAAGGCAAGCAAATTGTCGACTCACAGCCCGTAGAGATTACGGCCGGAGGTATTCAGGACTTTTGCCGCGGCACGCTCAACGATGAATGGATCCACTGGGATGAAGAGCGCTGCAAAGCGTCGCCTCTTGGCAATCTGATTGCGCCGGGCCTGTTCCTGCCGGCCCTGTTTCCCAACATGTTTTGGGATGCCATGGAGGTCAACATTCCACGCATCATCGTCAAAGGCATCGACGGCATACGCGTGTTCAAGCCCGTTACCGTTGGCTCGAAAATCATCGGCCGTGCTACGGTGGATAAAGTGCTCGATCGGACCAAGGGTATTGAGGTGCATTACGCCATCACGTTTGTTTTCGCTGACTCCGGTGAGAAGGCCGCCGTCGCGACTTTCATCAATCGCTATTGGGACTGACCTCATGCCAGCGCCAGACACCCAAGCTGCCAAACACTTCGTCGAGAAGCGCACCATCTTGTTTGGCGAGTGCGACCCGGCGGGCATCCTCTACACACCGCGCATTTGCGAGTACATCGTGGAGTCCGCGCTGCGGTATATTTCAAAGTCTCTTGGCGAGCCGTTTGAACGCTATATGTTTGCCCGCGACATGACGCTGCCCGCACGCAACTTCACCGTCGATTTTCTGCAGCCGCTCACCTGGGACGACAAGATCGACATCTACGCCGGGCTGGCCGAAATGCGCACGCATGCCTATACCATTCAGGTAACCGCAAAAAATGCGGCCGGCGCGACGGCGTTCTCCGGGCGCGTAACGCAAGTCTGCGTGAACAGCCTGACCAGAAAGATCGCGAAGATGCCCGACGCCTTGCGCGTAGCGCTGGAGCGCGGGCCGGTCTAAGCGCCCTGTCCCCCGACAGCTGATCGAAGGCGTGCCGTCAATCGTGGTCATTTCAGGTACGCGCCCTGTCCAAACCGCTCGGTACGCCACCTGCACATCATGTAACCGGTAGAATCATCGACCATGACACAACCTAATCTCGCCAACTACGGCTTCTCGGAAGAACACCAGCAAATTTACGACATGGTGTATCGCTACAGCCGCGAACAATTGCACCCACTGAACGCGCGCATGGATCGCGAGGACTGGTTTCCGGAAGAAATATTTCGTTCGCTCCATGAAGTCAGCCTGCTCGGCACATCGATTCCTGAGGCGTACGGTGGACAGGGCCTCGGCTATCTGGAGCAATGCTTTATTACCGAAGCCATGTCGTATTGGAACCCCACGCTTGGCGCTGGCTGGCTGGGCACCGAAAATGTCTGCGCGCACAACATCGTGCGCAACGCCAATGACGAACTAAAACAAAAGTACCTCCCCGGCTTTTGCGACGGCAGCACGATCGGCGCACTTGCGCTGACCGAACCGGGCGCTGGCTCGGACGCGCTTGGGTCAATGGCCACCACAGCCCGACGCGAGGGTGACAAGTTCATCATCAACGGTCGCAAGCTGTTTATTACAATGGGGCCTGTTGCACAGATAATATTGCTATACGCCAAGACGGCCCCGGAAAAAGGTCCGCGCGGCGTGAGCGCGTTTATCTTTGAGACCAATACACCGGGCTTCAAAGTCGCGCAGAAACTCGACAAAATGGGCTGGCGCGGCATTCCTACCGCTGAGCTCGTGTTTGATGACTGCGAAGTGCCGGCCGAGAATATCGTTGGCGCCGAAAACGGCGGCATCGGCGTGGTGATGAGTGGCCTCAACATGGAACGCGTGATGATGTGCTTCCACATGCTGGGCGTAGCGCAACGAGCGCTGGATATCTCCGTGGACTACGCGCAGCAACGTAAACAATTTGGCAAGGCGATCGGTGAGTTTCAGCTCATCCAGGGCATCCTTGCTGACATGTACACCGACATTCAGTCGATGCGCGCGTTGAGCTATCAGATGGTCAAAGAAGTCCACGATCTGGAAGTGGGCGGTGGCGGTCGCGGTGAAGTGCACATGCGCACGTCGGCTGCCATGCTGCACGCCGGGCGCGCGCTGATGCGCGTTGTCGATAACGGCGTGCAGGTGCACGGCGGGACCGGCTACATTCTGGAGAGCGAAATCAACCAGCTCTATCGCATCGGCAAGCTCATGGAAATCGGCGCAGGCACCAACCAGATCCGTCAAATCATCATCGCCCAAGAACTGCTCAAGTAACGCGGTGGGCTCATCAAATAAAATCACGCCGACGAGTTCGCACTGGGGCAACTATCGCGTCGAAGTCGAAAATGACAAGCTGGTCGCTATCCATCCGTATGCGGCTGACACCAACCCCACTCCCATCGGGCAATCTTTGCTTGATGCCCGCGACAAGAATGTGCGCATCCCGCAGCCGATGGTGCGTCAAGGCTATCTGGACAACCCAGGCAGCAGCGACGGCAGTCGGCGCGGTAAGGAGCCGTTCATCCCGGTCTCCTGGGACACAGCGTTGGACCTGGCCGCAAACGCGCTCGACAGCACACGCAAGACCCACGGCAACGAAGCGATTTACGGCGGGTCGTACGGTTGGGCCAGCGCCGGTCGTTTCCACCACGCGCAAAGCCAGGTCCACCGGTTTCTGAATTGCATTGGTGGCTACACCTACTCCGTCACAAGTTACTCGGCTGGCGCCGCGGAAGTCATTATCCCGCACGTGCTCGGCTTGCCTTTTTTCCAGGTCATGTTTGAAGCCCCCACCGTGGCAGACATGATCGAGCACACCGGACTTGCGGTGTGTTTCGGCGGCATCGCGATGAAGAACACGCAGGTGAACGCCGGTGGTTTGGGTGCGCATACGGCGCAGGATCAAGTGGAGCAGCTACGTGACGCCGACATCGATTTTGTCAACGTCAGTCCTATTCGAGACGACATGTCCCAGACTCTGGACGCCACGTGGTGGGCGTGTCGACCCAATACCGATGTGGCAATCATGCTGGGCATCGCGCACACACTGGAAAGCGAGAGTTTGGTCGATCACGCGTTTATCGACCGCTACTGCGCGGGCTACGAAAAATTTGTGCCCTATTTGCTGGGCAGGACGGATGGCACGGAAAAAACGGCAGACTGGGCGGCCGGGATATCGGGTATCGCCGCGAATGACATCCGCAGCCTCGCACGGCGCATGGCGAACGAG
Organism: Gammaproteobacteria bacterium; assembly: GCA_045107005.1. Lineage (GTDB taxonomy): Bacteria > Pseudomonadota > Gammaproteobacteria > Steroidobacterales > JBCCMA01 > JBCCMA01. Next base: position 2,138 of record JBGCFP010000020.1, on the reverse strand, counting down.
CGCACCGTTATCGGTATCAGTTGGTCGTTGCAACGCGCCGAACACGGCGAACAAACTTACTGGATGGCTACCGTTCTGGCGGCAATGATTGGCTCGCACGGGCTGCCCGGTGGCGGTGTCGCCTATGGTTACGGCTCCGTTCACAACATTGGGTTTTTCGGTCGGCGCGCCCTGCCCTTCAAAGTCGGCGCGCTGCCACAAGGTAAAAACCCCGTTCGGACACACATCCCTGTTTCCCGAATTTCTGACATGCTTCTTAATCCGGGCGCGGAGATAGACTACAACGGCGACACGTTGGTGTTCCCCGACATCAAAGTTATCTACTGGGCGGGCGGCAATCCGTTTCATCATCATCAGGACATCGCACGCCTGCGCCGGGCCTGGGCCAAGCCAGACACCATCATCGTAAACGAACCGTTCTGGACGGCCACGGCGCGACACGCCGACATCGTGTTCCCGTGTACTACGGTGCTGGAGCGCAATGACTTTGCCGGCGGCATCTACGACAACTACCTGTCGCCGATGCCAAAAGCCGTCACGCGCTACGAACAGGCGCGTGATGACTACGATGTGTTTTGTGGGTTGGCTGAGCGGCTGGGCGTTCACGAGGTGTTTACCGAAGGCCGCGATGAAATGCAGTGGATCGAACACTTATACGGCATTACGGCCAAGAGCGCGGCGAAGAACGGCGTAGAGTTGCCGGACTTTGAGACGTTTTGGGAAGGCGAACAAATAGGTTTGGGCGAGCGCCTGCCGGACACCGTGTTTCGACTGGAGGCGTTTCGCAAAGACCCCGATGGCCATGCTCTGGGCACGCCTTCCGGCAGGATCGAAATCTTCTCGGACACGATCAACGGCTTTGGCTATGACGATTGCCCGGGACACCCGGCGTGGTTGGAAAAAACGGAATGGCTCGGTGCACCACGCGCCAGCGACTATCCTCTCCACCTGCTCAGCAACCAGCCGAAAACACGACTGCACAGTCAATTTGACCATGCGTCTACCAGTCGCAAGGCGAAAATCAAAGACCGCGAAATCGTCCGCCTGCATCCGCAGGATGCACAAGCGCGCGGCATAGCAACCGGTGACGTTGTTCGGTTGTACAATGACCGTGGTGCTTGTCTGGCTGCCGCCGTCATTGACGATGCGCTACGCCAAGGCGTCGTCGAGTTACCTACCGGCGCCTGGTACGACCCACAAGACCCCAATGATGAAAACTCACTCGATGTACACGGTAACCCGAATGTTCTGACCCGCGACGTCGGCACGTCGAAGCTGGCTCAGGGCCCAACCGCACACAGCTGCTTGGTAGAGATCGAAAAGCTTGAAGGCGACTTGCCGCCGGTCAAGATTTTTCGTCAACCCGAACAAGGACCACAATCTTGACTACCACCACTTTGCAAAAACCCGTCTGGCCCAAGCGTCTGACTGTATTGATTCTGACTTTTATCGCGTTCGTTATTTGCTATCTCGATCGGGTCAACATCTCTATCGCCGCCATTAGCATGCAGCAGGAACTTGGCTGGACAGATGTCACCAAAGGCTATGTCTTCAGTTTCTTTTTTTGGGGCTACCTGACCATGCAAGTGGGCGGTGGCTATTTGTCCAACCGCTTTGGCGGCAAGTTGATTCTTGGCTGGGCCGTTGTGTTCTGGTCAGTCTTCACTGTTCTGACACCGCCCGCCGCATTCATGTCTATTCCTGCACTGTTGGCGGTACGCTTTTTGATGGGTGTTGGTGAGGCCGGCCTCTCACCATCGTCGTTTACCATGGTAAGTCGCTGGTTCCCACATAACGAACGCTCCCGCGTCATGAGTTTCCTTTCCTCGGGCACCATATTCGGTACGCTACTCGCCTTGCTGCTTGCGCCAAAAATTATCGAAATTTACGACTGGCCGATGGTGTTTTACAGCTTTGGTGCATTGGGCTTCATCTGGGTCATATTCTGGTATTGGCAGGTCAAGGACCTACCCGATCAGCATCCGACTATCAGTGAATATGAGAAGCGTCTCATATCCGAGGGCGGCGGGGTCAAAGAGCGCGCGTCATCTATCCCTTGGTCTAAATTAGCCCGCGCCAAATCGGTCTGGGCATTGTGCGCGACCGGGTTCGCCGCATCGTGGACTATGTATATCTTC
>JBGCFP010000002.1:0-3090 GCA_045107005.1 Gammaproteobacteria bacterium | reverse complement strand
ACGTGGAACATAAACGCCTCACGCACACTAGTCCATACGCCAGAGCGCTTATGGCGACGCGAAACGAACGCTGGTCACGTTGATTCGTTGGGCGTTGGTCCATTGACCGCCCAGCGTGACGATGGTACCCGGCACGATGTCAGCGGCGACGCCGTCGATAAAGACCGCGTTCGTACTCAAATTTGCGGAGACAAACCCGGCACTAAATGTACTGCCCGTCAGCACTTCAGTGATCGTTGCCGTGAGGCGCACGGTGGCACCAACGCTCAAATTGGCAGGCAGCAATGGTGCCTCAATTAACGTGTCCACTTGAAAATCGACGCCTTGCAGTGAGCCTGTGACGCTAACGCGTGTGTTGTCCTCGGGTGCCGTGGTGGGTAGATTGATCAGCAAGGCGCTGGCATAGGAGATCCGTTGCCCGCCGATCTCGAAACTCATATTGATGTCATCCACCATGGATGCGAAACCCGTCAGTCGCGTCGCGGCGCCGTTGGCGGGGGCAATGTAGGTAGCCTGGATCGTGCCAAGCCCGTCGTCCACGCCTGCGACACTTAGCGGCCCGGTGGCCACCAGATCGGCCGGTGCGATGTTGGCCAGTGCCGGGTCCAGCATCGTTTGCGCCGAGACAACGACTTGTTGGCCTAGAATGGTGAGCGCGTTGGTTACCGCATCGTAATCGCTTGGCATGCCAGTAACCTGAGCAAAAATGTTAACCGATGTCGCCCGTGGATTCGCACCGGTGGCGGTGTTTGCACGCACTACGGCGTACTGGCCCGCCTGCAACTGATCCAAGGCAGCCGGTGCGTCATCTACGGCGATCAGCGTGTTGCCGATCTCGATACGCGTGCCTGCGATATCAAGTTCGCCGTTCATCGTTGCGCTGATTGGACCTGCAATCAACGTGTCCGTTACCGTCGAGACTACAATGGGTGGCACATCGCCATCCGGCGCACCGCCGCGATCAATCCCGCAGCCGCTAACCAGCGCGCCGAGTGTCAGCACTAACAAGCTACGCATCATGCGCTTCTTTGTCGTGTACGTAATAAACGCCCACGCCCAATCTAATCGTTGCATCATCTTCATGTGTTCGTGTTTCTTTTTCGTGAAGCCATTGATCGATATCTTCTAAAAATGCCTGCCCGCGCTGTTCCAGGAACAACTCGAAATCGGCCGCATAATGACGGGCGACGCGCGCGTTACTGGCGCGACCCTCAAAGCGAGAGGATTGCTTGGGTGTGCGGTAAAGGTTGTGCAGGAGCGTGTCGCCAATGTCCCGATACACTTCAGCGCTGCGGGTTAAGGCGGCGGGGTCACTGGCGGCCGGCATGTAATAGCGACTGACCGCGCGAAGTTTTCCGTCCGTTTGCCGTTCAATAGCACCACCGCTTTGTAGCTCCTTGGCGATTGTGGTGGTGGGCACATCGCCACCGTACTCGCGGCATAGCTGCACAAATTCGTCGTCAATGGTCAGCGGCCGGGGCTGGCCGGCGTGCATGAAGCGAGGGTCCTGATACCAGCCGGTCAGGACGCGGCTAAGGCGATCGCTGGCGGGTCGCTGCTGCGCATCGGCGATGTCGGGCGTGTCGCGCGCGTCGCGAATGCGCTTGATCTCTTTGCGATCAAGTCCGGTGAGCAGCGCTATGCGCGATTGGTTCGTCGGTCGGCCGCGTTTGCCAAACTCGGCTTCCGCCACATCGACATAGCTGCGCTTAACCAAGCGCACGAAATCCTGATACATCACGCCGTTTCTGATCATCAGCGCGATGAGCGGTCGGGCCAGCCGTTGCCACGCCCGTCCCAGAATGGTATTGGGTTCAAAATCCATATGTGGGGATATTACCCCTATATATTGACTTTATCAACCAAGCTTCGTAGTGTGACCGTCAGATCAGCGCAGCCCGATGTTGCCTGAACCAGCCCAATGACGACCCCGGAAGCCGCCTTATGCCAACGTTTAAAAGCCTCTCCTTCGCCACGACTCTGATCGCCGCCGTTTTCCTGGTCGCCTGCGACGATGAGGGCAATCCGCGCCAGATTGCGCTTCAGACAAATCAAGCGAAGTGGGAGACCTCAAATCTTGCTGCTTACGTTTTTCAATACCAGCGAACCAGTCTGTTTCTGTCCGAGGGGCCCATCGTGATCAGCGTGGTGAACGAGGTGGTAACGAGTGCGTTTTTCACACCCAGCGGGGTGATGGTTGGGCCAGATGAACTCGCGGGTCTTTTCACGATCACCAACTACTTTGATTTGATTCAGTCTGCCATCGATGACGACGTCCACGAACTGCGCGTGACGTACGACGCTACCTACGGCTTCCCATCAAATATTTTTATCGACTATGACGAAAACGCCGTGGACGACACAGTGCAATATTTCATTACGGAGTTTCAATAACGTGCGCTATTCAATTTTGTCTCTATTTGCAGTCACTGTGCTGCTGCTCGGTTGCGACGATGAAATGCTGCCGGGACCACCCGCGGCGGCAATCGATCCACCGTTGCTGGGAACTGATCCACCGCCGACAGCACTCGATCCACCGTCGAGCGCATTCGCGCCACAGCAGGCAGATCTGGATGCCAATCGGGCCAAATGGGATGACTCGAACATTGCCAGTTACGTTTATCACTGGAGCTACCAGTGCCTTTGCATCATCGATGACACCATCGTGGTGACGGTCACCAACAAAATGGTGACGGCCGGTTTCTACACGCCAAGCGGTGTCGCCATTACGCAGGGTCAGCTCGACTCAATGCGCACAATGGAGGATTTTTTCGACTTCATTCAGGCGTTGATCGACCGGGAACCGTTTGATCTTGATGTCGACTACGATGCGACGTACGGCTATCCCACGGCGATCTATGTGGAATATTTTGAGAACGTCCTGGACGCTAAAGTCATCTACCAAATTTCCGAGTTTCAGTAGCTCAGAGGTGTGTGTGGCCGCGCACCTCAGGCGATGAGCGTGCCCGGCAAAATCACCTGAAATTCGGTGCCACGCTCGTTGGCCAACGGCGAGATTAACGCCACGCGGCCATCGTGGGCGCGGCACAGGCGAGCCACCACGGCCAGTCCGATGCCGCTGCCTTCGCG
>JBGCFP010000199.1:0-3342 GCA_045107005.1 Gammaproteobacteria bacterium | reverse complement strand
CTTGTGCCGCTTGCTCGTATTGGGCTTGCGATAGAGCGCTTCGATGCCCATCCGCCGCATCAGCGTGCGCACGTGTCGCCGACCAACGTCGATGCCACGAAGCGCCAGCAGATCACGCAACATGCGCGAGCCGGCAAACGGATAGTCCAGATGCAATCGATCGATCAGTTTCATCAGCGCTAGGTCATTAGCGCTGACTGGACGAGGCGCGAAGTAAACGCTGCCTCTGCTGATCGCCAGCGCTCCCCCTCTGCCAGGATAGTTGTCGCCTCATTTGAAGCGAGAAGAGGAGGCGTGGAGATCATGACATGGGAAGCTATTCACAGGAAAGACGCGCATCAGTGCTGAGGAAGCTGCTGCCGCCGAACAATCGTGCGGTGACGCACGTGGCTCAAGAAGAAGGCATTTGCACGGCAACGCTTAACAATTGGCTCAAGTCAGCCAAAAAGCGAGGCCAGCCGGTGCCTGGAAGTGGAAAGAAAACGGCCGAGGAATGGAGCGGTGAAGCGAAGTTGGCGGTGGTTCTTGAGACCGCCAGCCTGAACGCTGAGCAGCTCAGCGAGTATTGCCGCCGCAAGGGTCTGTACCCGGAACAAATCGCGCAGTGGAAACAAGCTTGCATCGACGGTGCGCAGGGTGAGCCGGTGATGGACGCCAAACAGGTTCGCCAAGATAACAACACGCTGCGTCGAGACAAAAAGAAACTGCTTAAGCAGCTACGGCGCAAAGACCGTGCGCTGGCTGAGAGCGCGGCGTTGTTGGTGCTGCAAAAAAAGTATCAGGCGCTGTGGGAGGACGAGGACGAATGACGGTCCTGTCACAGCGCGAACGGATCTTGTGGCTGGTGGACGAGGCCGTGGCCTCAGGTGCACGACGTCATCGCGCGTGCGATGTCATCGGTCTGAGCGTACGCACGCTGCAGCGCTGGCGCGCGGCAGGTCAACACACGGTGAGCGCCGATCAGCGGCCGACGGCGGTGCGTCCGGCGCCGTCGCATCAGCTCACCAAAGCGGAGAGCCAGCGCATCCTCGAGGTATGCAACGAAGCGCCGTTCGCCCATCTGCCACCGTCCCAGATCGTGCCCAAGCTTGCCGACCGTGGCGAGTATCTGGGTTCGGAATCGAGTTTCTACCGCGTGCTGCGTGCGTCCGATCAGGTGCATCACCGTGGCTCGACTCGCGCACCCAAAAAGGCGCGTACACCGACGACGCACATCGCCGACGGACCCAACCAGGTGTGGACGTGGAACGTCACATGGCTACCCAGTGAAGTGCGCGGCCGGTTCTACTATTTGTACTTGATCAGCGATCTGTACAGCCGCTACGGCGTGCACTGGGAAGTGCACGAGCGCGAGTGCGGCGAGTTGGCGGCCACGCTCATCGAGCAAGCGGTGTGGCGTGAGCAATGCACTGAGCAACGACCCGTTCTGCACAGCGACAACGGCGGACCCATGAAATCAGTGACGCTGCGGCACAAGCTGCAACAGCTCAACATCGCGCCGTCGTACAGTCGGCCCCGCGTGAGCTACGACAACGCGTTTATCGAGTCCCTGTTCCGCACGCTCAAGCACGGGCCAATCGCGCCGCCAAAGCGCTTTAAATCCGTCGAGCACGCTCGACAATGGGTGGCGCGGTTCATGAAATGGTACAACAACAAGCATCAGCACAGCGGCATTCGGTTCGTAACGCCGGCGCAGCGACATCGCGGTGAAGACGAAGCGATCCTGGCCAAACGCGATGCCGTTTACGCGGCCGCTCGACAGGCCAACCCGCCACGTTGGACGACCACGACAAGAAACTGGCGCCCCATCAAAACGGTGGCACTTAATCCCGATCAGGCAACGCGAGAGAAACTCGAAAACGTAGCCTGATTTATGCGACAACTATCTTGCAAAACACCGCAGACGCCCAGCCATGATTCTGACAATTCCGCTGACGGCTGTCCAATAGACAAATTATTGGATCGTGTCCGAGATACACGTGCATGTCGTTCTCTGTTTAGGCGTGTGTTCTTTCTAGTTTCTTGCCAGACCTGTTCTATCTCGTCGGTGTTTTTGCTGGCGTATCTAAACGTACTTCATACATTGGTTCGAGTCTAAAGCAACGTAACCGCTCAATGAACGACGTCGTTAATTGAGCGGTTACGTTGTCGTAGCAGGTCGCTCAGAAGTGGACCCCAAAAAAAATCGGACAGTGTTATAACGTGGAATCCAGCCTCATGAGAGGTCAGCGATTTATAAACATTTACTCCGCCGTCTACAACTTGTTTAATCTTGGGAGGCATTTGGTCGCTGCCAAAAACTGTCGCGATCTCAGGACAAGTGCATTCGCGGAATGGAGTCGAGTTGCAACTTAAATCAGGACCGAAGCGATTGAGGGTCTGAGGTAGTGAAGTTGTCAATATCGGCGTTTATGTTTCTTATCCGCAATCCGTCCGGTAGGGTAGAAATCATCGAAGCAACGATCAAAAGATGCAAAGGCGTCCGACCTAACGCAAAAACAAAGGCATCGACAACAACCAAGGAAAAAAAGTGCGCAGATTTATCCAGTACATGTGGGGCATGACCATTGCGTTAAGTGCGGTTTTCTCGCATGACGCCTTTGGCAACATAGGCGTAAGTGTCGAGACCTATCCAAAATCCATTCGCAGCGGTGAGACGGCGAATGTTGTTCTCACCGCAACAAACAGCGGGGCTGAGACAGTAACCGGGGTACAGTTGCGCGGCCTGCTTCCTGCGGGCATCGACAATTTCAGCGAGTCGAAGGCTGCAGCAAGCACATCGAGTTGCTCGGGCGGCGTCTCCAACTCGACATGTGAGCCCGGTGAAGAGCTAATCTGGAATCTGGGGAGCCTGGCTCCCGGCCAGGGCGTGTCGGTGCGCATGCCGCCAATTATATCGTCGGGCAATGCCGCACCAATGGAGGGCTCGTTGGTCAGCTTTGTGGGAACAGTACAAGCTGACGGGTTCTCCGCGATTGGTGCATCGTCAAGCGTCAGATTTGACTCCGATCCGGTTCTTGCGCTTTCGATGACGAGCAGTGCCGATCCGATCAGACAGGGTGAGGTTGTGACCTACACCATGAGCTACTCCAATCGCAGTGGGGCGCTTTCCTCGGATGGCGTGGCGTTAAGCTTGCAGGTGCCGCCAGGCCTGTCGTTGGAGTCTGTAATCGGTAGCCCAAGCGTGTCAGGTGGGCAACTGACCTGGAATCTCGCCGATCTTGCCCCCGGGCAATCTGGCCTGGTGACCGCGAGCTTTCTCGCAAGTGAGAGTCTGGCCGATGGTGGGTTTATAACGGTTGAAGCAATATTGAGCGACAGTATGTCTCGCTCCACGACAGC
>JBGCFP010000198.1:0-9895 GCA_045107005.1 Gammaproteobacteria bacterium | reverse complement strand
CCCCGAATATGCTTGCGGTTCTGTCCACGAGACAGGAGGCTCAGGCGCGGGTGCATGTCGATCCGCCGGTGTCACTGTCACCGGAAGCCGGTGCAGGGTTTCCCGGTCAACCGGGTGTTGCGGTGCATCGATCCGGTGCGGCGTGGGCCGTTGCGAGCGTCGTCACGTCGGTCGATGTGGCCCCGGGCAAGCTCGTTGTTCACGCCACTTGTGCAGGCACCGCCGTACAGCTTACGCACACGCTTGAGCTGGACGACGCCACAGACGTGTTGCGCGCCACGACCATGCTCACCAACGTTGGTGACGATGGTCTCGATGTCGCCACCTGCAACGCGCCGGCGATTCCATTGAGTCCTCATCTGGATCAGATTACGTCGTTTGAAGGGCGCTGGTCGCTTGAGTTTCAACGTCGGACCGTGCAGCGCGGGCTGGGTCAGTTCGTGCGCGAAAACCGCTCCGGGCGCACGTCGCATGATGCGTTCCCAGGACTGCTCGTGCACGAAGCGAGCACCGGTGAACAGCAAGGTGAGGTCTACGGTCTGCATCTCGGCTGGAGCGGCAATCACCGCCTGTGCGTAGAAGAGTTGGCCGATGGGCGCGTTCATGCCCAGTGCGGTGAGCTGCTGATGCCGGGCGAAATTCGATTGGGCGCCGGTGAGAGTTACGCGTCGCCGGTGCTGTACGGCGTGTACTCCAATGCAGGCGTTGGGCGCATGTCGCGGGCGTTCCATCGCTACGTGCGCGCGCACCTCACCGACGAACGCATGCGCGGCAAGCTCAAGCCGGTGCACTTCAATACGTGGGAGGCGATGTATTTTGATTTGTCGCTGGACAAATTAAAGGCCCTTGCCGATTCAGCGGCCGCCGTTGGCGTGGAGCGTTTTGTGCTCGATGACGGCTGGTTTGGTCAACGCAAATCAGATCGTGCAGGTCTCGGCGACTGGTTTGTGGCCAATGATGTGTTTCCCGACGGACTGACACCGCTGATCGACCACGTCCATCACTGCGGTATGGAGTTTGGCCTGTGGGTTGAGCCTGAGATGGTGAACCCTGATAGCGATCTTTATCGTGCGCACCCGGATTGGGTGCTGCATGCTGATCCTGCGCCGCGTGTGGTGGGTCGTCACCAGCTGGTGCTTGATCTTACGCGATCCGAGGTCGCGGAATATTTGTTCGAACGTTTGGACGCACTGCTTGGCGAGTATCCGATCACTTATTTGAAGTGGGATATGAATCGCGATGTGAGTCAGCCGGGCGATCAGTTTGGTCGTGCCGCCGTGCATCGCCAGACCCATGCGCTGTACGCCTTGTTGGCACGCGTGAGGCAGGCGCATCCACGAGTTGAAATTGAAAGCTGCTCATCAGGTGGCGGGCGTGCGGACTTCGGCGTGCTCGCGCATACCGACCGCGTGTGGACCTCGGACAGTAACGATGCGCTGGATCGTTTAGCCATTCAAGAGGGCTTCAGCGTGTTCTTCCCACCCGAAATCATGGGCGCTCATGTTGGGCCGCGACACTGCCATATCACTGGCCGTACGCTATCGATGGACATGCGCGCGGGTGTGGCCATGTTTGGCGACATGGGTATCGAGGCCAATCTGCTGGAGATGTCGGCGGAGGAAACACGTGAGCTTAAGGCGGCGGTGGCGCTACACAAGGCGCATCGTGCGCTGTTGTTCGGTGGCGACACGTATCGACTCCAACTTGCGCCTCACGAGCGTGGCTTTGGCGTGGTGAGTCAGGATAAAAACGAAGCGCTGTTTTCGTACGCCCTGTTGGCCAGTCAGCCGCGCAGTGCGCCCGGGCGCTATCGATTCGCAGGTTTAAACCCCGATGCGGTGTACACGCTGAACGTTATCTGGCCCGAAGTGCCCAAAAGCTACTCAGCATCCATTCTCGAGCAGCTCAAAAATGTTCGTGTCAGCGGTCAGGCCTTGATGAGGGCAGGCCTTCAGCTACCAATATCGCATCCCGAAACGGTACTGGTTTTTCACCTGGCTACTTAAGCGCTGGATGCCCCCAGTCGCAACTGCGGCGACGTACCAAACGCGAAACGCGAGATGCCCACGGCAACGAGCACACAGCTGATTAGCGTAATAAACATCAGATGGATGTAGTGCAGGCCAAACGGCGAGTGCACGAATGAGAACACGCCGTACAGCACTACACCAAAAATCACGGCGATGATCGCGGCTCTTGAATCCACGTCATTGAACAGCAGGCCCACAATAAATGCCGACAGTATCGGCATGCTGAGCAAGCCATAGAGCTGTTGGATCGTGTTGATGATGCTGTCTGCGGTGGCATACAGCGGCACCAGCGCCAAGCCAATCGTGATAATCACCAGGGTGATAATCCAATTCAGCGTTTTTACGTTTGCTTTGCTGCTGAAATATTTTTCGTGAATGTCGCACACGTAAATCGCAGTGGAGGAGTTTAGGATACTGTTGACGCTGGTCAGTACCGCCGCCGCGATCGCGGCCGCAAACGCACCCGACAGCCACGCGGGAAGCACATCGCCCACAATACGACCGTAGGCGGCATCGCCGATATCGCCATAGAGTTTGTACGACACGATGCCGGGCAACACGATCATGGGGGGCACCAGCAGCAGTCGAATACCCGCCGCGGCAAGCACGCCTTTCTGACCTTCCTTGATGGTGGGCGAGGCCATCGCGCGCTGCGTGATGGTTTGATTGGTGCTCCAATAGAAAATTTGAATAAACACCATGCCGGTGAACAGGGTCTGCCATGGAATAGGCGAGTCACTGCCGCCAATCATCGTCAAGCGCTCGGTGGGAATGCCGGAGAAATCGAAATTGATGGCTTTGAGTGCCAGAAACACCACCAGCATGCCCAAAGAAAGCAGCAGCACACCGCTGTAGGCGTCAGAGACGGCCACAGCACGCAGGCCGCCAAATGCTGCGTACGCCGCGCCGACGGCGGCAAAGCCCATGGCGATCAGAAGCAGCGGGGCCTCCACGCCAAACATGCTCTGCATAAACAGCGAGCCCGAATACAGCATGGTGGGAATGAAAATAAACACGTTGCCGATCAAGAACAGCACGCCGATGAGCGCGCGGATGTGGTGATCGTTGTAGCGTTTTTCCAGCAGCTCGGTCGTGGTCGTGCACTCGTAGCGGTAGTACACCGGCAGGAAAACCTTCGCCAGAATAATCAAACCCACGACGGCCGACAGCTCCCACCACGCGAGCAGGGCCATCTGATTACCGTTCATGCCCACCAGCTGATCCGTGCTCAGATTGGTTAACGTGATCGAGCCGGCAACGAAAAACCACGACAGCCCGCCACCGGCCAGAAAAATTTCCTTGTTGGCATCTTTGGTCGACGTGGGCGCTACATGCGTGGCGGCCCGGCACTTCAGGTAAGTCAAAAGGGCAATGAGTGCGGTAAGGCCGATGAAGATGGCAACTTGTAAAGTCATGGCGGGTCTTTTTCGTGTGAGTGAGTGGGGGTTTTCTAGGACGCGTGAGCGTCTGTCCAAACCGTAAGATCGCGTGGCAGCAGGTTCGCCTGCCCGAGCACAATAGCATCCGCGTTCTCGATCGGCAGCGCAACGGGCTCGTCGGCGTAGCTAAAGGCAAAGCGCAAGCGGCCGCGTTGTACGACGCGCACGTCAGGATGTATTTCGGTGGTGGGAATGCCGAGCTCGGCGCATTGTGCACGCAAAAAGTCACGCTGGAAGCTGCGGTCGGTGAGCGTAGCGCAGTAGATCACACGGTCGTGCTGCACCACGGCCGGCGTCCCGTCTTCGTAGCGCGCCAGCGTTTTCACATCGGCGTCGTCGAGTTCTTCACGCCACACCGTGCTTTGGTAGTGCTGGCCGTTCCACTCAAGCGCTTCATAACAATCCGGACGCAGCGTCTCAACCGACAGCACCCGGATCGGGATCAGTGCCTGCAGTGCCGCCGGCGGGAGGGTGTCGGGATATTCAAATTCGGCCGTCTTGGCACCGGAGCGAGGTCCAAAGACAATCCGCGCGGAGGTGGCCTGGCAGCGCGCAACGAAGGCCGGGCTTGCGATCGGCAGGCCGGGCACCACCACCAAATCGTAGGAGCTCAAATCGCTGTCGTCAGACACGATGTCGACGTTCAGGCCTAGTTCGCGCAGCGCTCGATACCATTGCAGTTGAACATTATTGAAATCGTAGAAGCGGCTTTGATGTTCAATTTGGGCCACCCAGTAACTCTCGGCGGCGGTCACCAACGCAACACGTGCGACCGGTGCCGGCAGCTCGGCAAGCTTAAGCGTGGCTGCGTCGGCAATGGCGCGTTCGGCCTCGGCCCAGGCCGCGGACTTGGAATGATCGGGTCGCAACAGGCCGGCGTGCATTTGTTCTTGTGCAAAACGCGCCTGACGCCAGCGGAAATAGCAGACGCAGTCCGCACCGTGCGCAAATGCCTCCAGCGTCCACAAGCGAATCATGCCGGGGGCGGGCCGAGGGTTGCTGTCCGCCCAGTTCACGGGGCCGGGTTGCTGTTCCATGATCCAGAAACCACGTTGCAACAGTCCGCGCGTGTGATCGAAATAATAGGTTGAGAAGTCCGGGTGTCCGGTGCGCATGTAGCGGCGAAACTCGTCGGCGGGCCGATCGGTAAACTGCAGGTCGGTACGACCCAGCGGGTAGTTGTCGTAACTCACAAAATCGAGCGGGGCGGCGAGTGCGAAATTGTCGACGCCGGTTTCAGCCGTTGGAATAAAGTTGTGCGTGACAAATTGATCCGCCGTGTGGGCGCGAATCACCTCGACCATTCGGTTGTGAAACTCGATCACTTTTGCCGATGAAAAACGGCGCCATGCCAGCTGATGGGCAGGATTGGTCTCGGTCACCGCGCCGACGGGCAGCTCGATATCCTCAAAGCCCGGGTATTCCATCGACCAAAACACATTGCCCCAGGCGCGATTTAACTGGTCGATGTTCTGATATCGAGTGCGACACCAATCGATAAAACCGCGACGCGCACTGTCGGAGGCGCTCAAGGTGGTGTCGTGACAGCACAGCTCGTTGTCTGTCTGCCAGCCGACCACGTGAGGATGATTGCCATAGCGCCTTGCCAGTACCTCGGAAATACGCAGCGCTTCACGCTGATAGGTCGCGCTGGCGAAGTCATAGTGGCGTCGCGAGCCAAATCCGCGGGTGCGGCCCGTGTCCGGGTCCACGGCGAGCACGTCGGGAAACTGGTCCACCAGCCATTTGGGTGGCGTTGCCGTGGGCGTGCACATCACCACGTGCAGGCCGGCATCGCCCAGCGTCTCGATGGCTTGGTCCAGCCAGTCGAAGTGATACTCGCCGGCGGCAGGCTCCATGCGAGACCACGCAAATTCGCCAATCCGGACATAACGCAGGCCCAGCTCGACCATCATTTTGGCGTCGGTGGACCACCGTTCCTGATCCCAGTGTTCCGGGTAGTAACAGACTCCAAACATGGTTTTGTCCTCGAAAGTGTGGTTTTTTTGCACCAAATTATCGCATTGCAGCAACTATGTTCTGCAACGGTGCAGTTTACTCTGACGCCAAACTGTAATATTTTCGCTCAATCCCGTTGCATGCTAGCAACGTTGCCAAACGTTTGCCAAAACATGTAGCGCGGGGAGGAATTACTGTTAAATTGCGTCGAACTATGCCCTGGGGAGGGTCTCTATGAACGCTGCGGAACATCCATCGCAACAACAATCTCAACCATTGGTCCTCCGTCGGGCCGCTCTTGCTACCGCGATTTCCAGCGCCCTGTCGATGGGCTACGCGGGCGCCGCGTCAGCACAGGACGTGGTCGAAGAGGTCATGGTCAAAGGTATTCGTGGCAGCTTGAGCCGGAATATCGATATCAAACGCGACGCCGTTGGCGTTGTGGATTCCATCTCACAAGAAGACCTCGGCAAATTCCCCGACTTGAACGTCGCTGAATCGCTGCAGCGTGTTACGGGCGTCTCCATCGACCGTAGCGGTGGTGAAGGCCAGCAGGTCACCGTCCGCGGTTTCGGACCGCAGTTCAACACGGTGCTCGTGAACGGTCGTCAGATCGCCACGGATAGCGCCGGTCGTGAATTCAACTTCGACGTGATCGCCTCGGACATGATTTCCGGCGCCAACATTTACAAATCGGGCCGCTCTGATTTGCAAGAAGGTGGCATCGGCGCCACGGTCAATCTGACCACGGCACGTCCGTTTGATCAGATGGGCTTCCAGTTGTTCGGCTCGCTTAAGGGCATGTACGAGACGCTGTCGGAAGACATCGCACCGCAGGCCACGGTGGTGGTGAGCAACACGTTCAATGACGACAAAATGGGCGTGCTGTTTTCGCTCACCCGTCAGGAACGTGACGTGCAGATTAACCGCATCCAGACCGCCGGCTGGCGTCCGGGACAAACGATCTCCAACAACCAGGACGGCGTGCTGTTCACCAATGCGTTTATTCCACGTAACTGGGATCAGATTGTTGATCAACAGGATCGCAAGCGTACCAACGCAAACCTCGTGTTCCAGTTTGCACCGAACGACGACGTCACGCTGACCGTTGACGGCTTCGTGTCGCAATTTGAAGTTGATTCACTCGTGACCGATCTGGCTTCGTGGTTTGAACCGGATCGCGTTGGCGCGGGCACGATTGACCCGGCGACCAACACGCTGATCGCATTTACGCAGGAAATTGGCCTGAACCAGGGTAGTGGCGATCCCGCGACCGACTTTGTGTCCACCACACGTTTCTCACGTGACGTGAGCAACAGCGGTGTTGGCGCCAATCTCGAGTGGGTGATTAACGAAGAACTGACCGCTAACTTCGATGCCTCGACGTCCTCAGCTGAAAACGATCGCGCAGGCCGTGACCGTTTCAACGTGGTGGGTATCATCAACAACTATCAGTTCGACGGTACGGGCAGCACGCCGGTCGTAACGCACGACGGTTTCGGTGGTGGCGCATTGCCTGATCCCAGTTTGTCGCGCCTGCATTACAACGAACGCGGAAACGTGTTTTCGGCAGAAGACGAAATCACCGAGTTCAAGGCCGACCTTGAATTTATCCCCGAGGGTGGCGGCACGTTCAGCATGGCGCGCTTCGGTGTTTACCGTCAGGATCGTGAAAAGAGTGCGTTTCAGGTGTTTGGCAACCAGTGCGCGTTTTGCGGCTACGGTACGCCTGCCCCCAATGCGACGATTGATTTTCGTCCCTTCACGGCCCAGAACTTCTTCCCGGGTCTGATCGATACGTTCTACACCTACGATGGTGATGCTTACGAGCAGTTCCTGGCCGATTCGGGCAATCCGATTGTGCCGACGCTGCAGAACAACCGCTACACCATTAACGAAGATGTCACGAGCTTGTATCTCGACTTCACGTTCGACTTTGAGCTTGGCGACATGCCGCTGACGGTTGGGCTTGGCGCTCGCTACGCGCAGACCGACATCGATGTGAACGCGGTTCAGAGCTTTATCGTTGACGTGATTCCCACGACCGACCTGACGTTGTTCTCCAACGTGCTTGGCCCGGCAACGGACATCACCGAGGGCGACAGCTACGCGAACCTGCTGCCGAACTTTACGGCCAAGCTGGAAATGCGCGAAGACATGGTTTTGCGTTTTGCGGCGTACGACTCGCTGACGCGTCCAACGATGTCGCAGCTGTCACCGGCCACAAACTTCAACGAGCCACGTCGTCAGAACCTGACGGCCGCCGGCGGTAACCCGGGTCTCGAGCCGTTCCGCTCGACCAACTGGGATTTGTCGTTTGAGTGGTACTTCGGTGAATCATCACTGGCCCAGTTCGCCGTGTTTAATAAAGAAGTGGAAGACTTCATTACGACGCTGACCGGTCCTGAGACCTTCACGCTGACCAACCGTGTTGCTGGCGATGACTTCCGCTGTGCGGACGCATTGTGTGCGCCGGGTATGGACCTTGATCCGAACAACCCGGGCTTCGACGTGGTGGCCAACACCGCTGAATTGAACGGCGAGCAGGAGGTTTACACCGTAAGCCGTCCGCGTAACGGTGAATCCGCTCGTGTCACCGGCTACGAAATCGGTATTACCCACGTGTGGGATAACGGCTTCGGTGTGTCGGCCAACGCCACGATTGTGGACAGCAACGTGAGCCTTGGCGCCGACACCACCGAGCGGTTTGCGCTCGAGGGTCTGGGCGATTCGCAAAACCTGGTGGCGTTCTATGAAACGGACGTGTGGCAGGCTCGTGTCGCTTTCAACAACCGCGAAGGTTTCCTGCGCAACCTGGACAACGGTTTTAATGGCGAGCCCATTAACACCGAAACGTTCGGTCAGTGGGACATCAGCGCAAGCTACAACATCAATGACAACCTGACCGTGATCTTCGAGGGCATTAACGTGACCGAAGAAGAACTGGTGCAAACGGGACGCTTCCCGAATCAGGTGTTTAACATTGAAGACAACGGTTCGCGTTATGCTCTTGGCCTGCGCGGCAACTGGTAAGTCTTAAGTCCCTGACAACGGCCCGCGCACCCGTTGCGCGGGCCGTTTTATTTCGGGTACTGTTTAATCTATGTCCAGATCCGTAAATTCAGTTTTAGTGGTAGGTGGCGGCACGGCCGGTTGGCTGGCCGCGGCCATTATCGCAGCCCAGCACCAGAGCCCGGATGGCGACGGTCTGCAGGTCACACTGGTGGAATCGTCGGATATTCCAACCGTTGGGGTGGGTGAGGGCACCTGGCCCACGATGAAAAACACCGTGCAGCAGATCGGGATCAAAGAGTCCGAACTGTTCAGTCGCTGCTTTGCCGGCTTCAAGCAGGGCGGCAAGTTTGTCGACTGGGTACATGGCAACGGCGATTTCTATTACCACCCGTTCACGGTACCGCTGGGTTACGGCCGAGTGGATCTGGCGCCGTACGTGGAAGACATCGATGCCTACGCCACCGAATCCAACTTTCAGCAAAGCGTGTGCGAGGCGGGTTTGGCGCCGCGCACGATGGCCGACTCCGAATACGGCGGTCCCTGCAACTACGCTTATCATTTGGACGCCGGCGCGTTCGCCGAACTGCTCAAGGAGTTTTGCCAGGAGCAGCTGGGTGTTCAACACATCGTGGCGACCGTTGAGCGTGCTGTGCTCGCAGAAGATGGCAGCATCGCGTCCATTGAGTTAGAACAAGGCGAGCCGCTGACGGCCGATCTTTACGTGGACTGCACGGGTTTCCGTTCGTTGTTACTGGGCAAGTCGATGGGCGTGCCGTTCAAAAACACGGATGACGTGCTGTTCAATGACACGGCGCTCGCGATGCAGGTGCCCTACCCAAGTGGCAATAGCCCCGTGGCCTGCCACACCATTGCCACGGCGCAAAACGCGGGCTGGATTTGGGATATCGGACTCACACACCGACGCGGCGTGGGTCACGTTTATTCCAGCGAATTTTTAAGTGACGATGAAGCCGAATCGAATCTGCGCAAGCACATCGGTGCGGATGCCGCGGACCTGAGCGCGCGCAAAATTGGTTTCGAGTCGGGTCATCGCACGCAGTTTTGGAAAAAGAACTGCGTGGCCGTGGGCATGTCGGCGGGCTTCGTCGAGCCGCTTGAAGCCACCGCCATCATGTTGGTCGAAATTTCGGCACGCTACATTGCCGAGAATTTGCCGCCGCATCGTGACGTCTTGGACATTACGGCGAAGCGCTTTAACCAGCAGATGGACTATCGCTGGCGGCGCATTATCGATTTTCTCAAATTGCACTACATGCTTAATCAACGCCCCGAGCCATACTGGGTAAAGCATCGCGATGCGGCAACCATTCCCGAGAGCCTGCAGGAAGATTTGGCCATGTGGCGCTATCGCGGTCCGGTGCGCGGCGATTTTGACAGTGCCATCGAGTTGTTCCCGGCCGCCAGCTATCAATATGTCATTTACGGCATGGG
>JBGCFP010000197.1:0-12717 GCA_045107005.1 Gammaproteobacteria bacterium | reverse complement strand
GCGCCAAGCAGACAATAGACTGGGTGAACACCAGAGCCCGAAGCTTTATCGACAATGACCTGCGAGAAATTGCCGTCGAAGATTACGCTAGATACCCTCATTGCGCACACCCAGACGGTTTGGCGAAAGTGAAGGAAAACTACGAAAAATACTGTGGCTCCGGCTCCATTACGTCGGCAGAGTGCGCCGGTTTTGCAAGCCGAGTCTATGGGCATCTTATCAACCCCAAGGTGTCAGGCGACGCCAGCGCGCCGAGTGTTCTGCAAGTAGGCCTGCTCCCCAAAGATGCCTCTTGTGGCCACAACGTGGTTATTCTGAATACGTCCCTGACGGGTCACGATCGCGAGATTTCATTGGACCCTTTGCCCGCAAATGCCAGCAATTGGGTCGTCGTCGACGGCTGGCGAGCGGGATTGGGTTGGCCGTACGACGAGTGTGTGTTCCCGATTACCAGCGAATATGTGGCGACCTGGGGCTCGAAAATGCAAATTATCAAAGGGTGGAACCCCACTATTGCTCTGGACTTCAAAGCGAACATCAAAAAGACGGGACACAAACTCTGGTAAGCGGAGTCCCGGCGTGCCCAACGACAAACGGAAGGCAAATCTGACGAGCTGCGCGAACGGCACTGCCAAGTGAACTATTTTATTGGACTGCGCAAACACCAATTTGCTCTGCGTGACACGAACGACCGGGACAATTCACACGATGTTGTGTTCTTGATCCTCGACTAGGGACGTAGCCCACTGATCCGATACACCAAGACGTTAATTTGTCAGTCTCAAAAAAATGAGCTTTGACAGCGTCTCCGCGACGATCAGCGCGATCACAAACGCCACGATGGCTTTGCCGCCGCGCAGGTCAGCGCAAGTCGAAAAACTTCGGTACATGAGATAGACCGACCAAATCACCGGCGGCAAGGTCAGCGCCGTCAGTCCCAGCAGTGCTAACGCCTGCGCTGACGTCGGCGCAGTGCCGCTCTGGCTCAGCGCCACCACGTCGGGCAATTCGATGAACATTGGATAGCCCAACATGATCAGCGCGATCAATACGAACGGTGCGCGGGCGAGAACCTGGGTACCGAGCAAATCGATAAAACGCCAGCCCGGTCGCCCAAGAAAAAACACTACCGGTGCGAGCACGAGGGTCATTATTGTGACGTTCAAAGCGCCCTCGGCCAATCCACGCAGCACGGATAACGGCGCGCCGTAATGCGCGTCGATAATGCCGTCAAGATGCACACTGGCGAAGCTCGCGACCAGCGCGGTGAGCGCAAGGATCGCGCAACCCAAAAGCAAAGCCTGGGCCCCGGCGACGTAGTGAAACGGATCGGCGAACCACCGGCGCATCAGTCGATCTCTTGATTCGATTGCACGTTCGTCAAATTCTCGATCACGTCGTTCAGACGGCTACGGACGGTGGGATAACTGACGCCGAGCGTTTTGGCCAGCGCTTTGAGACTGCCGTTGGCCAGCACAAAATCACTGATGAACTGCTGCTGCTCTCGACCCAGACGCAGCACGGCGGGCAGCGTGAACTGCCCGTGAATTTCGGTTTCGCACTGGGCACACGCCAACTGGCGAACCTCGAGTTCGTGCTCGCAGCTCGGGCACAACGTCGGCAAGGTCTTCGTGACTCGATCGCTCAATATATTTACCTCTTGTTTAATATTATTCAATATTTTATTAATATTATCAATGCCCGTGCTCTAATTTAGATTCGTAGCGGGCACTGGATTTCCCAATGGAGTCGTCACTATGCCCTCTTCTCACGTCAAATCTCTGCTCGCCCTCTGCGCACTTTTTATGGCCATACCGACCGCGCAGGCCGACCCGACAGACGTCCAAATCCGCAGTGACGCGGGGACGCTGCACGGCACCTTGTTGCTGCCGACAACACCACACCACAGCAAGGCCGCCGCGCTGATCATCGCTGGATCCGGTCCGACCGACCGAGACGGCAACGGGCCGCTCGGCGGGTCGCAAAATTTGCGGCAAGTGGCGCAGGGTTTGCAGCGTTGCGGTATCGCGTCGCTGCGCTACGACAAGCTTGGCGTTGGCGCGAGCGCCGTGCCGGGGCTGGACGAAAGCTCTCTCACGATGAACACATTCGTCGACGACGCCACCAGTGCGCTGCAGTTTTTACAACAACGCGAAGAGTTCGATGAAGTTTGGCTCGTGGGCCACAGCGAAGGCGGCTTGATTGCGCTCGCCGTGCAGGCGGACACGCCGGCCGCGCGTATCGTTCTTCTCGCCACTTCATCGGAACGCTATCTCGACATACTGCGTCGGCAACTGGGCGACCGCTTGCCCTCTCGCCTCAAACGCGCCGCATTGAAAGCCCTGGACACACTGCGAGCGGGCGAGCCGGTGGATGACGATACGCTCCCCGCGCAGCTTGCCCCGCTGTTCCGCCACAGCGTGCAACCGTTTTTGCGCAGCGCCGACGCTCTGGATCCACTGGCGCTGATTGCCGCGATTGATGCGCCAATAACCGTGGTGCAAGGCGCGACCGATCTGCAGGTCCGTGTTGCCGACGCGCGCGCGTTGGCCGAGCGAGCGCCCAACGCGGACGTTGTCATCATCGAAGGCATGAACCACGTGCTCAAACACCAAGGTGGGGATTTGACGGAACAGACCGCCAGCTATGGCGATCCAACGCTCCCGTTGCATCCCCAATTGCTGTCTTCGTTGTGCCCCCCGGATGCGGATCTGGCCCCCGCCGTCGCTGCACCCGTGGCCGCGTTTAATCCGGCGATACCCGGCGACTGGTCGGGACGCATCAAACGCATCGGTCTCAAAGTGGTCTTCCATTTTACGTCCACCGACCAAGGCTTGGGCGGCACGTTCGACAGCCCAAACCAGGGCGCGTTTGGTCTGCCCTTATCTCTCGTGATGGAGGAAGACGGCGAGGTGACAGCGGCCAGCAGCACCGTGGGTTTTCGCTTTCGCGGCTCGCTGCGCCAGACCAAGAAAACCTGGATGCTCGACGGCACGTTTGAGCAAGCGGGACAGTCGTTTGATCTGAAGCTAAGCAAGCACTTCTAGCGACAGATCCGACTCAGATCACGGCGACGTTTCGCGGCCTTCGCAGCGTTCGCGCAGCGCATCGCAGGCGTCTCGACCCAGCTCACCGCAAGCCCGACTAACCGGTTTGTAGTTTGACAAATTGCCCAGACAAACAAGGTTGGCGACGGTTGCCTCCATGGCGACGGGCGCTGTGTTTTGCAGCAGCTCGTCGGCGCTGCGGCGCAGCCACAGCACGGCATCTGCATTGCGCGGGTGGATGTCGTACGCGGCGCCAAACTCGCTGGCCGCAGCCGCCAAGGCAAGCGGATCGCCTTTGGCAAGACCAAACGCTTCACGCCCCAGATTCATATTGGATTCGAACTGTGCTCTCAAGTGTTCAGGAAACGGCCCCGGCGGATCGAGCGTGCTGCGATAGCCGAAAAACGCGGCCAGCGCGATCAGCGCCAGCATCGCCGCGTAAATGGATTTGCGTACCGGCGTTGGCCCGCGAAACGCTTGCAAGAACGCTTCGGCGTTCGGTAATCGATCGCGGCGACGTAGTGCCAGACCGTCGGCGATGGCTTTCCACTCTCGCCTCTTGAGTCCGGGAATTGGACGCGGCTTGAGATCTTCAGCCAACGCTTGGGCGGCGGTGCGCCCGTTGAACGGGTGGCCACCGCTCAACAACTGGTAGCTTGTGGCCGCCAGCGCGTAGACATCGTCGGACGGATGCGGGTCTTTACCCTTGAGCATTTCGAGACTGGCGTAGCCGGGCGTCAGTGCACCCAGATCGCCTGCGTCAAACACCGTGTCGTCGCCTTTGCCCTGCCCCGCAAACTTGGTCGTTCTCGCGATGCCGAAATCGAGCAGTTTGACGCGCTGGTCATCGGTGACGAACACGTTGCCGGGTTTGAAATCGGAGTGCACGATGTCGTTGGTGTGTGCGTACGCAAGGCCAGCGGCCATGCCTTTGATGATGGGCAGCGCCGCGTCGCGATCCATGCCCACGTGGCGATGCTCCCGATTGACCTGCGACAGCGATTTACCACGCATCAACTCCATCGTCATGTACACGGTGGTGCCGTCGCGATCGAAATCGGACACGGTGACAATATTCGGGTGGGCCAGCGTCTGGGCCTTGGAGGCCTCACGCTGCAACGAGATCAGCGCTTTGGGATGGTGGCGAAACTCTTCGTTGAGAATCTTGATCGCGATGTACGGATCGCTGTCCTGAGCTTCCACTTTGCGCAGATCCCGCGCCTTGAACACGATACCCATGCCGCCCTGGCCCAGTTTTTCGTCAATGACGAACCGCTGCTTGATGACCGAGCCTGGGGCGATCGGCCCCTGATGCGTCTGACTCCACTGATCCGGGCGCCCCCAGTTCGAACCGGTCGGACGCGAACGCGACGGCTGGGTGCCCGGGGCCAGCTGCGTGCGCACCACGGTGTCGCCGCCTTTGATGCGAGTTTTCTCGTCGTCTGTCATGGAATCGCGCTGTCCTTTGGTGCCATTACCAGTAATAGCATCAGATGAGCGAAATTACCCTCGCGCCGGGTCGTGGTGTTGGTCGATGCGGTCAGAATTCCGAGCGCAGGCGTTCTGCCTTGAAGATCGCGAAAACCATCGCGCCTGCCTCAATACCCAGTCGGCGCACCGAACTGCTCGTCACTCGGGCTTGCAACGCCGTCATGCCGCACAAAAGATCAATCCTTACGCTGCCGTCAGAACACGGTTCGAGCGCTTCAACGGTGGCGCGCAAAACGTTGTTCGCACTAATCGATTCGACCGGCTCGGTCGACACCATCACATCGTCGGCTTTGATCAGCAATCGCTGTGCGCTGCCCACCGCACCGTCGGTCAACGGCACGCTCAGCTCGCCACCGTCAAACGCCACGATGCTCAATTTTTCGTCGGGGAGATGCCGTGCAATGATCCCGTGCACCACGGCGCCACCGTCGCGGCCCACCGTCGAACTACCGCCGCCGAGCACCGCCCTGGTACTGCCTTGATCCACCACGCGCCCGTTTTCGAGCACGATGACGTGGTCGGCGAATCGGGCCACTTCGTCCATCGCGTGCGACACGTACAGGATCGGCAACGTCGCGTCATGGCGCAGCTGCATCAAAAACGCCAGCACCTCACGGCGGCGCGTTTCATCCACCGCGGACAGCGGCTCATCCAGCAGCAGCATTTTGGGTTGCGACAAAATGGCGCGGGCAAGACTCACTCGCTGTTGCTCACCACCTGACAGGTGGCGCGGGTAGCGGTTGAGCAACGGCGGCAGTCCGAGCAATCGGTACACCGTCGCAAATTCCTGCACGTTCAACACCGGTGCACGGCGCACGCCTCCGTATTTACAGTTTTGCTCCACCGTCAAATGCGGCAGCAGCAACGGCGACTGGAACGCGCAGCCAAACGGTCGCGCGCTCGGTGGCAGCCACTTTCCGGTTTGCGTGTCGCTCAGCGTATGGTCATCGAAACGCAAGCGACCGTTCTGAGGTCGAAACAGGCCAGCGGCAGCACGAATGACGCTGGACTTGCCGGCGCCGGAGTGGCCGAAAAGAGCAGTGATTCCTTTGGCCGGCGCGTGGACATCGACGTCCAGATCGAACGCGTGGAACCGATGCTGGAACCGAATTTCAAGACCGCTCACTGCGACCACCGACGCAATCGGCGCGTGACCCATTCCGACATCGCGAGCCCCAGCACCGCCAGCGTGATGGCCATCAGCGACAGCCGCGCGGCCAGGGTTTCACCGCCGGGCGACTGCAGCGCCGAGTAGATCGCCAGCGGCAGCGGGCGCGTTTCACCCGGCACGTTTGAGACGAACGTAATGATAGCGCCGAACTCACCGAGACTCGCAGCAAACGCGGTGATCATGCCAGCGACGATGCCCGGGCGAATCAACGGCATGGTTACGCTGCGAAACACGTCGAGCGGGGACGCACCGAGCGTACTGGCCATTTCCTCAACACGGGAATCCACAGCATCAAGCGCAAGGCGGATCGCACGCACCTGAAACGGCAGCGACACAATGCCAGCGGCCAGCGCCGCGCCAGTCCAACTAAAGACAAAGCGCACGCCGAACCACTCGTGCAACCCGCGGCCAAGCGGCGACGACTGGCCAAGGGAAATCAACAGCAGGTAGCCTACGACCACCGGCGGCAACACCAACGGCAGATGGACCAGGATATCCAGCGCCATGCGACCCTTGAAGCGACCGCGTGACAGCAGCCACGCCAGACCCAGGGCCACGGGCAAGGTCCAAAGCACTGCCACACCGGACACTTTGAGGCTCAACATCAGCGCTTCGAACTCCGCTGAACTCATGGCAGCAAAAACCCGGCGGCGCGAAACCGCTCACGCGCCATTGACCCGGTCAGGGCGCGATACACCGTATCGGTGGCCTGCGGTCGCGGACGATTCACCAGCGCGAAGGCGTACGCGACGTTACCAGACGTTTCTGCCGACAGATCCGCCACCACACGCAGCCCGGGTTCGAGCGCGGCATCGGTCGCGTAAACCACACCAAACGGCGCCTCGCCTCGAGCCACCAACGCCAACGCTGCACGCACGTTGTCTGCCAGTGCGCAGCGCGACTCGAGCGCGGACCACACACCGATCTGGTTGAGCGCCGCTTTCGCATAGCGCCCTGCCGGCACGTGCGCCGGGTCGCCGATGGCCAGTCTTGCGTCCGCGCCCAGCGCAAGGGGTAAATCCGCCGGCATGTTCAGCGTCGATGTCGTCGATAGCGCGTCCGGATGCGCAACCAAAACCAAACGATTGCCGAGAAATTGCTCGCGCGACGACGCGACAATCCGTTCGCTCTGCGCGAGCCGGTCGACCCAGTCGGTGCTCGCGGACAGAAAAATATCAGCCGGAGCGCCCGCTTCGATCTGCCGCGCCAGAGTGGAAGACGCGGCGTAGGACACGCGCACATCGGTCAAGTTGGCGTCAGCCAGAATCAGAGGCACAACGTCCTGCAAACTGCTTGCGGCAAGGACCGTTACAACCGGTTTCGAATTTCCGCAGGCACTGGCCAGGACCGCGATCAAAGCCGCGATCGCCAACCGATGCGCAATGTTAGCCAAGCCAGGTTCGCGCGTTTTGGAACAGGCGCAACCAGGGCGCATCCTGCTGCCAGTCGTCAGGCACCCACGAGTGTTGCACGCTGCGGAACACGCGCTCCGGGTGCGGCATCAAAATCGTGACGCGGCCGTCGTCGTTGCACACCGCCGCTACGGCATCCGGTGAACCGTTCGGATTGGCCGGGTAGCGTTGCGTGGGCTGACCCGCGCCGTCGACGTAGCGCGCGCTGACCGGGGAATGTTGTTCCCCAGTCCACTGCGCACGCCCTTCCGCGTGCGCAATTGCCACTGGAATGGTGGAACCTGCCATATCGCGCAACAGTAGCGACGGACTCTCGCTGATTTGAAGCGTCGCCACGCGCGCTTCGAACTGCTCCGATTCATTACGCACGAAGCGCGGCCAGTGCTGCGCACCCGGAATGATAGACGACAGGTGCGACATCATCTGACAGCCGTTGCATACGCCCAGCGCGAAGCGCGACGTGTCGGCAAAAAAGTGTTCGAACTGATCGCGCAACGGCGCGTCAAACAAAATCGAACGCGCCCACCCGAGACCGGCGCCGAGTACATCGCCGTAGGAAAAACCGCCGCACGCAACCAGCCCGTGGAACGCGTCGAGGCGCACTCGGTCGTCGGTCAAATCGCTCATGTGTACGTCGTGGCATTCAAACCCGGCGCGGGAAAACGCCGCGGCCATTTCAACGTGACCGTTCACGCCCTGCTCGCGCAACACGGCCATTTTGGGTTTCGCGCCACGTCCAACAAACGGCGCGCTCGTGTCTTCGTTGGGATCGAAGGTGAGCGTTGAGCCCAGTTTCGCGGCGTCGTCGGCAATCGCCGCAAATTCCTGCTCCGCGCAACGCGGATTATCCCGCAACGACTGCAGCCGGTAGCTGGTTTCGCTCCACTCTCGCTGCAGCTTGGTGCGGGTCTGATCGAGCAACAGTTCGCCGGCATGGCGCATCTGAATCTGCTGATCGTCTGCCGGTCGGCCCAGCATCACACCGCGGTCGGCCAGCCCGAAGGCTGCCAGGCGCCGCGGCAGATCGACGGCCACCGCATCGCTGACTTGGATTACAACGCCCGGTTCTTCGCAAAACAGCGCCGCCAGCACGGCGTCGTCGCCGACCAGATCATCGACGATCAGGTCGAGACCGCAGCGCGCGGCAAACGCCATTTCCAACAGGCTGATCAAGACCCCGCCGTCGGAGCGATCGTGATAGGCCAGAACGTCGACACTGTCGCGCAGATCGTTGATCAGCGACACCAGCGCTTTGAGCGAATCGGCGTGATCAAGATCGGGCGGCGTGTCGCCGAGCTGGTTGTAAGCCTGTGCCAAACACGACCCGCCAAGACGTCGCGTCCGGTCGTTCAGTTCGATCAGCCACAACTGCGTGGACGTCGACGTGTCGAGTTGCGGGGTGAGCGTTTTGCGCACGTCGCCCACTGGCGCAAACGCCGACACCACCAGCGACACCGGTGAAACCACCGCGTGATCGCCGTCGTCGTCCTGCCAGGTGCTGCGCATCGACATGGAATCCTTGCCCACGGGAATGGCAATGCCAAGCGCGGGACACAGCTGTTCGCCGACCGCGCGCACCGTGTCGTACAGTGTGGCATCGTCGCCAGTGTGGCCAGAGGCCGCCATCCAGTTGGCCGACAAGCGCACGTCAGCAAGCTGCCGCACATCCGCCGCCAGCAAGTTGGTAATCGCTTCAGTGACCGCCATGCGCCCCGACGCGGGACCGTTAATCGCGGCAAGCGGGGTGCGTTCGCCAACGGCCATCGCTTCACCGCAGGTGTCCGCGAACGACGCGCAGGTGACCGCCACATCGCTGACCGGGGTTTGCCACGGCCCGACCATTTGATCGCGTGCGCACAAACCGCCAACGGTACGATCGCCAATGGTGATCAAAAACGACTTGCTCGCCACTGCGGGCACGCGCAGAACGCGGCTGAGCGCGTCCCCGACCAACACGTCTGAAAAATCAAGCGCGTCATCCGGCGGCGTCGCGTGCACGGCGTCGATGTGCGTGCGCGGGGTCTTGCCCAGCAACACTTCCATCGGCATGTCGACACAGGGCGCGTCAAAGTGACGATCGTCAACGGTAAGCTGGCGCTCCTCGGTGACGTCGCCAATAACCGCGTAGACGCAGCGCTCTCGCTGACACAGCGCTTCAAAATCCTTGAGCCGTTCAGGTCGCACTACGATCACGTAGCGCTCCTGCGCTTCATTGCACCAGATGCCCATGGGCGACATCGCCCGGTCAAGATTGGGCACGTCGCGCAATTCAAATCGACCGCCGCGCTGGCTGTGATCGACACTCTCGGGCACGGCATTGGACAAACCGCCCGCGCCGACGTCGTGGATCAGCACAATCGGGTTGTCGTCACCTTGCGCCCAGCACGCATCAATCACTTCCTGCGCGCGCCGCTGCATCTCCGGGTTGTCCCGCTGCACCGACGCGAAATCCAGATCTTCGTCACTTTGCCCGCTGGCCATCGACGACGCGGCACCGCCGCCCAAACCGATCAGCATGGCCGGGCCGCCCAACACGATCACTTTGCCGCCGCCGAGCACATCGAGTTTTTCCACGTGGTCGCGTCGAATGTTGCCCATGCCGCCCGCCAGCATGATCGGCTTGTGATAGCCGCGCAGCGTGCCGTGCGCATCGGTTTGTTCCAGCGTGCGAAAATAGCCCGCCAGGTTGGGTCGACCAAATTCATTGTTAAACGCCGCCGCGCCGATCGGCCCTTCGAGCATGATCTGCAACGCGCTGGCAATGCGCCCACTCTTTTTTAGCGGGGTTTCCCAGGGCTGCGTGAATTCCGGTATGCGTAAATCCGAGACCGAAAAGCCAACGAGTCCCGCCTTGGGTTTCGCACCGCGACCGGTCGCGCCTTCATCACGAATTTCGCCGCCTGAACCGGTGGCAGCCCCTGGCGCCGGCGAAATCGCCGTTGGATGATTGTGGGTTTCGACCTTCATCAGAATGTCGACCGGTTCCGACGCGAAGTCATAAACATGAGTCGCGGCGTCGGCAAAGAAACGCTCGCTGTGATGGCCTTCGATGACCGCGGCGTTATCGCGATAGGCGGAGAGCACACCTTCCGGTGCGGCTTTGTGCGTCAAGCGAATCATGTCGAACAGGGAGTGCGTCTGGGCGTCGCCGTCGAGCGTCCACGACGCGTTGAAAATCTTGTGCCGGCAGTGTTCGGAATTCGCCTGCGCAAACATCATCAGCTCGGCGTCGGTTGGATTGCGCGCCGCTTCGCGATAGTGATCCATCAAGTAGTCGATTTCATCGGCCGACAGCGCCAATCCAAGATCCACGTTGGCCCGGACCAGCGCATCGCGACCGCCCGCCGCAATGTCCACGTGCGCCAGTGGCGCCGGTGGCGTGTGATCAAACAGTGCGCTCGCGTTCACGTCCTGCCAGTGCACGCTGTGCGTCATGCGATCGTGCAACAGGCGGGCGACGGCTTGGCGAGCTTCATCGCCAAGCGCGGTCACGCCGACCAGATCGTAGCGAATCCCGCGCTCGATCCGCTCGACCGCCTTCAGTCCACAACGATGCGCGATGTCGGTCGCTTTCGACGACCACGGTGAAATCGTGCCCGCTCGTGGCACAACCCGCGCGCTGACCGATGCCGCAGCGGGCGCTTCGGGCAGGCCGTCCAACAATTTATCCAGAGCATCGCGTTCGGGTGCTGTGAGCGCTCTATCGACGGACACGTAGTGCCACCAGATCGCCTGCACATCCGTCAGCTCAGGCACGACGGCGATGAGTTCGCGCCGCAACCGGGCCTTGCGAAATTCCGACAGCGCCGGACCGCCAGCAATGTTCATCATGGTGTTGGACTCGCTCACAGGATTTCCCGCCACGCCGTGCCGTCGTTCTGACACGCCACGTCCACCTCCAGCTCAGGGACGGTGATCACGTCGCGCAGCGCGTCGCGCGCCAGATCGGTGGTGTTGTTTTTCTCGCTGACGTGCACTGCCAGCACGTGCTGCAGACGGGTCTGTTCCACGTCGGCGAGCAGCTCTGCCGCTTGCGCGTTGTTCAAGTGGCCGTAATGACCGGCGACGCGTTCTTTGAGCGCGCGCGGATAAGGGCCGTTGCTCAGCATGTCCAAATCGTGATTGCACTCCACCACCAGCGCGTCGCAGTCGGCAAAAGCCTCGCGCACGACCGGCGTGATGTGGCCCAAATCGGTCAGGATGCCGAGCTCTCGCCCGCCGTCGCTAAACCGGTACTGCACGGGTTCGCGCGCGTCGTGAGGGACCGGAATCGGCGTAATGGACAGTCGACCCACGTCGAACGACTCGCCGAAATACACGCTGCGCCGGTCCGGCAGATCGCCAGTACGGCCGCTGGCGAACGTGCCGTCCGTCAGGTGGACGGCGACGTTGTGGCGCCGCGCGAACGCGCCGACGCCGGTGATGTGATCGCTGTGCTCGTGGGTGACCAACAGCGCGTCAATGTCGTCGGGATCGACACCAAGTCGGTCGAGACGCCGATGCGACTCTTTGACGGAAAAGCCGCAGTCGAGCATGACCGTCGTATCGCCGTTGGAGATCAGCGCGCTGTTGCCGCGACTGCCGCTGCCAAGGTAGGCAAATCGCAGACTCATGAGGGCTCGCGAAAATCGATGACCACCGCGGTGATGTTGTCACCACCGCCGCGTTCGCGCGCCTCGGCCATCAGCCGTTCGCAAGCCTCCTGCGCCGTCCCGTCGACCAGCAGTCGATCGAGATCGTCTTTGCGCAAATCCTTGAACAGGCCATCGCTGCACACGAGCACCCGATCGTAGTCTTCCAGACTCTGCAAGCGCGCCTCCAGCCGCAGTCGGCGCGCCCCGCCCACCGCGCGGGTAATCACGTTGGACATCGGGTGATCTTCGGCGTCTTCCCGCTTGATCTCGCCCATGGCCACCATTTCTTCGACCTGACTGTGATCGCGAGTGATCTGCTCCAGGCCGTCGGCCGAGCGTCTGTAAACGCGCGAGTCACCGGCCCACAGCGCGACGAAGTAACGTTTGAAGGCAAGCACGGCAGCGACGGTACTGCCAATGGTGCGCTCGGTTTGAATCGCGCGCTCGAACAGACGGCGATTGACTTCCACCAGTCGCCGCTCGACATCGTCCAGAAAATCGTCCGGGTCTTCGGCCGGTTTCACGTCCGCCAGGGCCTCGGCAATCAGACCGCTGGCGTAGTCGCCCGCCGCGTGTCCGCCCATGCCGTCAGCCACCACCCACAAGCCCGCGTCGGGCAGATTCAGAAAGGTGTCTTCGTTCACCTGGCGCACGCAGCCGACGTCGGTGGCGCCAAAGGAGGTCCATTCGAAGGGCATGTCAGACACGGCAGGATTGCCCTCGCGCCAGCGCCCCGTTTGCCACATGGCAGGGAGCGGATTGTCTGATGTCCGCGGCGCTCGGAACGGTTCGAGCGCTAGCGATATTCAATGTTTTCAGACCATTTACCGCATTTGCTTGAGGTGCGCTCGAAGCCCGGTTGCATCCACCCGACCCGATTTTCCGTACGCCGTTGAAACTGGCGGAGAGGGTGGGATTCGAACCCACGTGGGACGGTTATGCCCCCAACCGATTTCGAATCG
>JBGCFP010000196.1:0-5821 GCA_045107005.1 Gammaproteobacteria bacterium | reverse complement strand
GTCCCCCGGATGTCTGGTAGGCGACCGTTACGTACAGCGGCTCAACAGACGGGTCGCAGACGTTGTCTTCAATCGCTGTAGGGCCCGGTGGCATGAAGAACAGCGAACGCAGCAATCCTAAGTCCACCACATTGACGATGCCGTCGGAGTTCAGGTCTGCGTTGGCGTCCGTGGTGAAAAATGCACTGCGCAACAGGCCCAAATCGATCACGTTTACGATGCAGTCGCTGTTCAGGTCGGCATCACATCGATTGCCAAACCCGTCCGCATCCGCATCGTTTTGCGACACGGCGGTGTCGAGCGGTCCGTTGGGAAAAAACAGGCAGTTATCGAAGGCGTTCGGCACCAGATCTGCGTCATCGTCGAGCTCAAATGGCGTGGTCGTTTGCTGGTAATTGGCGTATTGCACAATGGAGCCCCCTTGATAGGAAAACCGGCTACCGCCATCAAGCGCCTCGTTCGAGTAGGGAAATCCGGACAAGCCCGTGAAGAAGTACCGCCCCACCTGGTCGTAAATGCGAACCTCGCCCGCAGACTGATCGATCACATCCGATGGATTGGCGTTCGGCACAACCGACAGCGTGTTGAGCCGCGTATCGAATACCAGCGTGGCGTCTGGGTTAATGCGCTTGCCAAGTGTCGCTTGCCGAATCCTCGACAGGTGAAACAAGTCCCCGTCGGGCAACATGATCAAGCGGTTCAGTGTTCCGGGCTGCACCTCGGATGATTTGATGACGATCTGTCCGCCAAAGGCTGAGGTAACGTTCAGCCCCAGCGCCGCGGCCATCACGACAGCGGGCAGCGACTTATCCACCGCAGGTACCGCCGCTCACTTGCGGTGCGTCGTCAGTGAAGTTGCCATTCGCATCCCGCGCATTGACCGTCAGCGAAAACGACTCGCAGGAGATCGCCAGGTTTTCATTCGAGGAGTCCGTGGTGCCGTCAACTCCACCGGCGGAGACCGAGACAATTCGAGCTTGATTGAGCACAAGCCGCAGCGAAAACTGTGAGCCGACACCGGGGTCGGTCACCGTCAGCCAAACCTCGTCAAACACCTGCCCCGCGATGGCCGACTGAACCAGCCGTGCGGAGGAAAGGTCAATCTGTTTTGAAATACTCAGCGGCAAAACGACCGGCGTGTTGTCCACATTGTTGAACCCCAGACTCCATGCGAGGACATCAATAGAGTCCTCATAGCCGGGCACGGTCGACTGCCCAATCGGGACGCCCATGCGCGAGGGAATGTTGAAGGTTAGGACCACCTCGTCGGCGGCGTTGGATTGCCCGCTGGCGGTGAGGAGCAATAGGATCATGAACAGTCTGAGTTTCATGCTTGGTTCCTTTTTGTCGCCCGATGTATGGGTTTGTCGGGCGCTAGGTCGTTGATGGATACGGCCAGCGTTTATCGCGCTGGTCTCGAGGCGCTAACACTAGTGGCCTTGGTGCAATGGCGCCTGATTGAACCCTGATGAACGTCCGATGATTCTCCGAGGAAGAGCGAAAACAAGGCGTTGCGCCGGATCACCGGCATTGAGGGGCAACTTACGTTATCGTTCAGGGTGAGGGGCTTTCTCCTTTTGCCGACGCATCAGCCAGAGAGTTCACCGCCCTCTTCGGCATCGGCACAGCCATCGGCGCCATCTTCGACGCACTCACTTTTTTGGCCAGTGCGTTCTCGTTGCTCATGATCGTGCATCGACGTGTGGATGCGGCCACCGCCGTCATCACGTCCATAAGCGCGGTGCTACGCAATCTCCTGATCATGATGCTGTGGCTGACCGTTGCAATCGCCGGTTTGCTGATCGGATTGCTCGACGCGGGCATAGGTTTGATCGTCACCTTGCCGGTGATCGGGCGCGCCGCATGGCGCGGCTACCTGAAGACGATCGATACCGATGCGTTTCTGCGTCACGAGGCGGGCGTCACTGCGGTTGCCAATACGCTTGCGAACGGTACCGGGAGTGAACTCATGGCCCCCATGACGCAGGCCGGCGCCACAAGAGTGCTGCCGCCGCGAAACACATCAGCAGGTTGTTGTTTCGGCGTGGTTGCAGCGTTCTAGGCGCTGCGCCCCACACCGACCGACACTCTGTCGGCAAAACAAAAACGCATATAGTGAAAAAAACCGTTGGTACCGATTGACTTGCCCAGCCGAGATTTGGATCGTATGAACCCAGAACGGACTGCGAAGTGCCGTTCGCAAAAAGACCAGCTCGACGCTGGGCGCCGTGCACCGCTTACGCGGTGCTCAGTGGTCAGTGCCCACGATGGGGGACGAACACAACACCCGAAAACCAACATTGCTGAGGCTAAACTCGGGATTGAACCAGTAGCGATAGGCAGAGCGGGCGAACCGGGGAACGTCGACCCACGAACCGCCGCGCACCACACGGCGGCTGCAGTCTCCGTTGTCCTCCTCCCCCCAGGCTCTCCCATCTGTCGGTGCCCCCTCGTAGGATTCATGCCAGCAGTCTTCCGTCCACTCCCACACGTTGCCTTGCATATCATGCAGACCGAATGGGTTCGCGGGGAATTGGCCCACGGGAGCGGTTTTAGTGCCAGACCACTGGCTGTCTGAGTCCTCTGTGTTCATGGTGACTTCGCCAACTCGATCGGGTGCATCTCCCCACCAATACTCCAAATTGCTGCCGGCGCGCGCCGCGTATTCCCACTCAGACTCCAAAGGGAGTCGACATTCCGCGCCCGTTTCATCCGATAACCACTCGGCATAGGCCACGGCATCTTTCCAGCTGACGTTGATCACCGGGCGCCCGCCGCGACCCCAGCCACCGTCATCCGGTGCCTCACGACCAGTGGCGGCCCAAAACCCATCGTACTGGGCAAACGTCACTTCCGTCGCGCTCAGGTAAAACGGCTGCGCAATTTCTACCTCGTGAATCGGCCTCTCGTCTTCGTATCCGCCGTCACTACCCATCATAAATCGACCTGCCGGTATCTTCACCAAGTCAGGCATCGGGGGCGCTTTACCGAGCCAATAGAACAGCTGAACTAACGAGGGCGAGATCGCCGAACGAACATCCGCATAAAAACTGGCAATGAAAATCACTAATAGCAACGCCGGAATACCAGCCAGAATGGTCAATCCACGTAACCGGGAACGCGCGCGCAACTTTCGCACCGGCTCTACCAGGCTGTCGTGACTCAGTTCGTAATAGAAACCCTCAAGGCCAGGCCGCGTGTCCTTGCGCACGAGTCGCCTGTCCACCAACGTCCGCAGCGTTTTTGGCTGCAGCTTGTATACTCGCTGCAATCCGCTTTCCTCAATGCTGACCCGTTTGTCATCACCGCTCAGCAGGCCCCGCTCGCACAGACGTCGCGCGCGGCGACGTTGCGTTCCGGTCGAAATATCGCCGATCGTTTTGCCGTAAAAGTTGGACAACACCTCGTCGATCTGATCATCCGGGAAAAAAACCTCATCGACGACTGTTTCCGTTTCGCCAGCGGCCTGTGCATCGACCACCCGTTGCTCAATTTCCTGGCAAAGCAGCTGAAGCTGAAACGGTTCGAACTCGCCCGTGCGGTTGGCGAGCCGGGTAAGCATTGCGCCCAGCTTCAAAGCATCGAAGGTAAAAGACGAGCTGTGGTAGGTTTTTGCATCACGCAGGGCCGCGGGCTCCTCGATGGCTTCCCCGGCGCGGGATTCATCGAGCGGCAACAGACGGAAGCGCGTGTCGAGAATGTTAGGTACATCGACCACGATCTCATCAAGCGCGCCAAGATATTCTTCACGCAAACTTATGATCACGCGCAGGGGCAACTCCCCCGACATTCTCTGTTGACGCGCCGCCTTCGGTAAATCGGGGCCGGCCAGGTCTCTGAGCTGTGACGCCAGCGCCTGCCTAAACCGTTCATCCTGTAGCGTGAACACTTCTTCGAACTGGTCGAGTATCAGCACGGGTGTGAGCAGCGTGTCGCCACGCCACACGTCGGTCGAGCGGAAATACATCCAGAGGCCGTCCTTCGACCGGCCGGGCTCGGACTCAGCCCTGTTTCTGGGATCATCACTGGCCGCTTGCGCCGCGTCGATCACCGTCTGCACAACGTCTGCAGCGGGCTGGTTGAAACGAATCGGGATGGGTAGAAAGCCGAATTGCCGCAAGCGTGGGTAAAGGCCCGCCTGCAAAAGCGACGTTTTGCCCAGCCCGGAGCGACCGTAGAGCACCACCATGCGCGACGCACGCACCCGGTGCGTCAGACGTTCCAGCTCCTCGTCACGTCCGAAGAACAGGCGTTGATCAACCTCATCATCGGAGAACGACCGTGGGCCGGGATAGCGATGACGGCGCGCCAGATCATCCTCATGATTCCCGACGCATTGCCCACCGCTTTCATGCGCCGCTGTGCCCAGTCGTCAAGCAGCTCTTTCGCCAGCCGATTCACGCCGTCGCCGGACGTCACATCTCTACGGTGCAGCTTGGACAGTTCAGCGAACTGGCCTGCGGGTTTGAGGGTAACCGGCCAAATAAAGCCCTCGTTGCCCGGAAACTGGGATTGCCGATCCAGCGCAATTTTCAGTTCCTTGTGTAAATAGCTCTCGCCCTTGGTCACCATGCCTGGCGTCTCACAGACCACCACATAGTCGACCTGCTGCGTCAGCACTCGCTCAATCCGCCGGTCCCAGTCCACACCGCCGCGCAACTGCTGCTCGTCGCGCCAGGTGTCGACGCCCAGGGCGTGTAACCTTTGCTCAAAACCCACGACCAAGTCGCGGTCACGGCTATCGTGACAAAGAAAAACCCGCGGTGCGCCGACGAGATTGGTCGCAGTGGTCGGTCCGGAAGGAAAACGTTGTTCGAAGCGCTGGCGTAACCCGGCCGCAAATTCGCCTAGGCTTTCGCGTCGAAAGTCGAGCCAGCTGGTCTGATCAAAAAACTGGATCGTGCGTTTGGCGTCCTGGTGGTTGAAGAAGTTGTCCCCCTCCAGCGCCAGCGAGCGGATGTTGTGACCGTGGATGCGCAGCACGTGCAACAGCATCCGTGTGTACCAGCGCTGGAAACCGAAGCCGAGGAAGAGGAAGGTGGTTTTGGGATCAGCCAGTTGAGCGGCGATGTAGTCGGGCAGACCTGATACGCTGCGGCTGACAGTAACCAGGTACTCCAGCACATCGGTTTCCGCGAGCACCAGAGACGAAGGCGTTTCCACTGAACCGAGTAAGCCATAGACGATTGGCTGGTCGCACTCGCCGACCGTAGGGCCGCGCAGCGGATCCGTGAAGTTGTACCACGCGGAAGTGGGCGATTTTCCGGCGTCTTGCAACGCCTTGGTCATTAGCGATTCCGGGGTCATGGTCAGGCAAAGCTGGAATGGCAGACTGGCCAGATCGCGATGTATTTCGTTGGTCTGATCCGCGTAGGTCTGGTAGAAATCGCTGACGTCCAGTTCCAGCTCAACCCGGTCTTTCCCGACCGCGTGCAAATAGGTCTGGGCGACAAGCGCCACGTCATGGGGGTCGGATACCGACGCATCAATTTTATCCGCCAGGTGCTCCGCCAGACGGCAGCTCAGCGGCAGGCCATTCGGATCACTGGGAGCAACCGCACAGTCTGGACCGAGTACGAGAACGCAGTTGCCGCCGCTTATGCTCCCTATAAGGCGCCGCCAATCCCTGTCAACTAATGCCTGCACGCTTTCCCCTATGCCGATAACGCCCCGTCTCACCGTGGGCGTTTTGTTTTTTGGGTACCCTAGCGGATTCGTGCTTTGCTTGCATCAACGGGGGGCTGATAACCGGCGTATTACTTCTGGAGTTTGGCCGCGACGGCGTTGCGCGCCGTTCACCGCTTGCGCGGTGCTCAGTGCC
>JBGCFP010000195.1:0-8896 GCA_045107005.1 Gammaproteobacteria bacterium | reverse complement strand
GTGTCACCGTTACCAAATTTACCTCCGCTAAGAGCAGACACTGTCCCTCCCACAGTCGCGGCGGTAACAACGGCGGCAATTGGACCGGCGTTTTCTCTGATGTTGGTGGTTATTGGCTCGAGAACCGAGCCTGCAAAGCCTCCAAGGAAACCGTCACCAAAGCGACCTCCGCCGACCTCAGTCAAACCACCTTGCGATATTCCGTGCAATGCAGCTTTGGCCAAGAACGCCCCCGGATCACTCGCAAACGTAATCCCGTCGAACATCGTTCCGATACCGTTGGCAAGGCCTGCGCCAAGCGCAGCCAGAACGCCGCCCTTGAACGCGGCAGCAAAGTCACCACCGCTGGCGACAAATCCATCCATGAACCCCCCGATTGCTACAGCTGCGATCAGTTGCCCAATCGTTGCCGTTTTCATCGCGATGCCAATGGCCAGCGCAAAGACGAAGTGACCGGACGGATCTGCATAAGAAAGTGGGTTATTGCCGGTGTATGTGTAGCGGTTAAACCCCTGCGTAGAATCCGGGAACTGAATGAACACGTCCGCGCTGAGGAAGCGACCAATGTCGGCATCGTATATGCGGCCGTTCATGTGAATCAGGCCCAGCTGGTCCAGATGCTCGTGACCAGTAAACCCACGCGGCGTATTGTCCGATCCACCGAATTCTGCGACCGGTGCGTCCAGCCAGGTTTCATCCGAACGGCGTTTGCCCCAGGCGTCGTAGCTTAGACGCTCAAGTACGTTGGCGTCCCCATCGACAACCACAGACACGCTGTCCAGATGATCGCGCAGCCAGAAATGGACGCGGTAGCCACGAGCGCGACCGTCCGGCCAGGCCTGACCACTCGGTCCAGGCGGCTGGAGGATACCGGAAGTCAGCAGCGGGTAGTCAAGGAAATTGACCGTACCGTCACTATTCATATCAACAACTGGGTTGGACGACAGGAAGTTGTCGCCAAAGGTACTAATGTCCAAGAAGTTGACGATGGCGTCGTTGTTAAAGTCGCCGTCGCAGTAGTTCCCGATACGATCCCCGTCCGCATCAATTTGCAGCGGATTGGCAACGTCCTGGCAGTTGTCCATACCGTCGATAATCGAGTCGCCGTCCGCATCGCCATCCCCGCCGTCAGCCACGGTGATCTCGGCAATGACTCGGCCGTATGCCCGAACGAAATGCCGGTGCTCGACATAGGCATTGTCGATCGTTTTTCGCTCGTAGAGATCGCCAACATAGACGGTGGTTTCGGTTCGGCCGTCAATATCAGCGACTTGCTTGTAGCGCATGCGTTCTGCGCTGTAGAAGAAGTCGCTGCTGTTGCCGCTGACCGGATTGTCAATGCGGTTTGGTTTGTTAAACGATGTCCATGTGACATCGCGTGTCTTTACACCACCCTCAAAGGTCGACCGCATGTTGCCGTTAGCGTCGTACTGATAGGTGCGGCCTCCGCCGGGGAGTGAAACACTGGTAACCGCGTGCGGTCCTGCGTTGTTTCCATAGCCATAGTTGGAGACGTCGCCCTTGAGGGTGAGGTTGCCAATATCGTCATACGCGTGAAGCGTGGCTGGACCTTGATTGAGCGTGATCTCATCGAGTCGGTAGAGCGTGTCGTAAGTGAAGTTCTCTATGTTGCTGGTGCGATAGTCCTGACGACGCTCCAGATTGCCCACCGCATCCCACTCGTACGCAAGATTCTGAATGCCGTTGCCGGTATCGATGCTATTGAGTCGTCCAGTGGCAGCGTCGTAACTGCGTGTCGATAGCAAAGCCCCATTGTTCGCAGACCGTTCGCTGACGATGTTGCCACGCGCGTCCATTGCCAGCGCTTCCCAGAGAATGCTGTTTTGGCTTTCTACGCGAACCAGATGTCCGGTTGTGGCATAGACATTTGTTACGGCATAAGGCTGCTGTCCGGATGAACGCGTGCTGACGTGCATGAACTTCGCCCGTGCGCTGCGCAGTAGCTGCTGCTGGCGCGAGAAAACGCTGTCAGGTGTGACACCAGACTTTGCCTTGGGCCCTGGGTTCGTTGGCGAATTCGGATTGAGGACTGACAGAAAATTAGTGCTGATACCGTTGTCGCCACACGTGCCACTGGCACCGCCGTCGCATGCACGTACTCGGAATGAGTACTCGCCCGCTTGCGACAGACTGCCCGACACCGACGTTGACGGTGACGCTGTTTCCTTGAAAAATTGCCAACCGGCTGAGTTCCTTTTCGATTCCACTACGTAGGTGTCGTAGGTGCCGGCCGGCGCATTCCATGACACCGAGAAATTCTCGTTCTGGAATACAGACTGTGGGGAAGTCCCTACGTTGCCAGGCACGCCGGGTGTCTGAGCAGCAGGGGTCAGGGATATAGAGTTATAACCACCGAACTGACCGTTGATTACCGGCGACCCGGTTTTGCGCGCGCGCGCTCGGTACTGATACGTCCCCGCAACAGTGACGGTGTCCGAAGTCGCAGGCGAACTGCCTTCGTAGACCGTTGTGTCAATATTGCCGAAACGGCGCTCCAGCACATACTCATCGGCGCCGGTGATCGAGTTCCAGGTAGTATTTACCGAACCGTCATTCACATTGCTAAACGAAGGCGGGTTTGGCGCGCCTGGCTGCACTTGCAAAGTGGTCGGTCCGCTCCTGCTGCTGCATACCGTGAAGTTGCTCGCTGCACAAGCTTCGAGGCGGTAGTAATACTGACCAACGCCCGCGCTGTCGGCCGCTGACAAGCCGGTCGTTTGAGCAATCGGTGAGCCGCCAAGATCGCCAAGAATGGTCGAGCGGTACAGATTATAGGTACGCGCACCAGCGACCGATTGCCAAGACGCTGTGTGACTGCCAAGGCTCGGACTTGGCGACAGCGTCGGCGCGGCTGGCGTTACCGGTTGCGGAAGCGAGACAGCGACGGCCGTGCTGGCAAGGCTCTGAGCGCCACAACTGGCAAGTGCAGAGGATTCACAGGCGCGCACGCCGTAGAAGAAATTTCCGTTAACGGTCAAGTCGTGAACGTGGTTCAGGTTGGGTCCCTGGTAAATGGGACTGCCGCCCACGCCGCCAGCGCTCGTGCCGCTATACAGTTTGTAGTGACTGGCGTTGGGGAACGCACTCCAGCGAACGGTATGCGTACCCGTGCTCGATGCCTGCACGGTGGGTGCATGGGCTTGGCCCAAGGGCCGATCAACGTTGACCGGAGCACTGACCAGGCTAGTTGCGCCACAGCCAGCCTGATTACAGGCTTCGACTTTGTAGCGATACGAGCCGTTGGTGCGGTCCACGACGTCAAAGGATGGTGTGTCGCTGACATACTGTGGCGTGCGCTGTGCAGCAGGGAAATTGCCGTCTGGCGCGGATTCAAACAACTTGTATTGATCGATCGGGCCACCCGGTGCGGACCAGCTGACGGTGTAGTTGCCACTGGTGCTCGTGCCGGCCGGGGAGACAGAAGGTCGGCCCGGCGCGTTAGGCAGTGCAGGAATTACCGCAGTCGGATTGCGATCGGGGTAGGTCAGGACAGACGGCCGACCCAATGTGTCATAGCTCGTGCCGACCAAGTGCGCTTCACCGTCAATAATCTGCAGTGTTTCTGACGCTCTGCCGTATTCATCGTAGCCATGGCCCTCGCCATAACCGCCTGGAGCGCTGACGTAGGCGAGTTTGCCAATGCCTTTGCCCGGACCAACGTCGTAGACCCACGTGGTTTCACCTTCAGGATCGAGCCGATGAATCATGCGGCCGATCGTGTCGTAGCGCTGGGTGACAAATTGGTTCTTCGCGTCAGTCTGACTGATCAATTCGCCCAGCACGTTGTGAGCGTAGCTCCACGCGCCCATATCCGGATCGTTCATGGCTGTCTTGTGGCCAAGCTTGTTGAACACCGTTGTGGTTACGTTGCCGGCGGAATCTTCTACCCAGGTGGTGTTGCCGTAGACGTCAAAATCAAACCGGGTCTGCACGCTGACGGACGAGCACGCGCCTTCGCAGACGCGGCGGAGATTCCCGAGCGGCGTGTCTATCTGCGTTTCAACTCGACGGAAAGAGGGGGTTCCCACTTCCGGGTGGGTCAACGTCTTGACGAATCCGTTGTACGCAAAATTTCTCACGCTTGAATAACCTGAGAACGGATCGTTGGCGTTCCACGCCGGTAGCGACGCTGTGCATTGCGCCGCCGATTTCGGACTGCGGTCCTCAATCACGCGTCCAAGATTGTCGTAAATCAGGAAGCGCCAGCAAATGGCCGACCCCATATAGGGAGCTGACGTTGCGTACGTGCGACCCAGCGGGTCGTAGCGGTTTTCAACAGTGGAAAAACTTCCGCCCAGCAAGAGTGTGTTGGTAGCGACTTCGCGTCCCAGCTGGTCGTGCTCTGTCGACATCCGTACGCCATCAGGCGTGGTGACATCCGTCGCGGTCATTGAGATTTTGAACAAGGCGAATGGTGATGCACAACCGGACGCTGCCGTTTCACACCATTCATAGATCCAATCGTTACGCAGTGTGGTCACGGGCGCGGTTTCTGAAACCTTGCGCCCCAACGTGTCGTATTCCCAGGTTGTGGTGAGCCCGTTCGGTCCCGTGCTCGTTAGCGCGACACCGAATCTTGCATCCCAGGATTTGGTTTCGGTATGACCAAGATCGTTTTGTTCCCAAACCGGGAATTGACCACTATTGTCGTAGCGCGTGCGCGCAACCCGCGTTTCGATATCCGCGCCGGTAATGGTGGTTGCAATACGGTTACCGAAACGGTCGTAGTCGTGCTGTCGAGTCATCGACAGTGCCGTTGAGGGCTCAGTGGTTTCACTGGTCAGCTGGCAAGTGACCGGATCGTAGCCAAAGGTCGATACTCGCGGGTCGTTGTTGGTGTTCAGTGGCGCCAGGTTTGCGCCGGCACCTGCGGTTGGGGCATAGCCACCATTGCGGGTGCGACGGATCTCCGTGCGCGTCAGGCGCGCGAGGCACCACTGATCACCGCCGGTCCAGTTCTGAAACACATGCGTAGTGTCGACCACGTGCGCTTCACCGCCGGTACCGTTGGTCGTGGTGGCAACGACATCTGTCGCATTGCCCCATCCGTTGTAAGTGAAATCGGTCAGCACACGCTTGTAGCGACTGCCGGTGCCCAGGTCGAATACCTCCTGGTAGCCTTCATCGATATACGGAAACGGCGAGCCGGTTGGCTGCGATGGCATTTGGTCCAGGGTATTGGTGATACGCGAAACCAGTGTTCCACCGTGAAAAGTCGGTGGCGGCACGTATGGCGGCGGCACTTCAACGACAGGTACCTGTGGCGCGCTGCAAATTGGCGGAATATAGCCAAGATCCTGTTCGTCGCAGATGTCCGGTATGGAACCGACAAACTCCGACGGCGCAAGCGGCAGATTGGCGTTCGTCTGATCGATTGTCACGCCGTCGGTGATCATCTGCTCTGCAACTTCGAGCATGCCGTTGTAAGGGAATTCGAGGCGGTGACGGTTGACCGTCAGCGTCGCGGTGTTGGAGTTCAGCGCGCGAATTTCACGGAAGCCAAGAAAGCCACGGCCACCAAGCTCGATGACACCGTCTTCATAGTGGTAGCTGGTAAATACCTGATTGGGTTCGCTCTGATCCGGGGTTGTCGCCGTGTCTGCCGATACGTGGGAGACCAGATACATCGGCGCAGCGAAACGTCGATAGGGATAGGCCGGGATGGTGTCAACACGCGTGTAAAAACCGCGGTCCGTAGCAGGCACATAATAGATGGCGCTTTCATCTACATAGCGATAACTCTCAGGAGCGGCGTTGCGCCCTTTGCGCACGCGCGCGAGCAAGTCGTGCATCATCGGCTTTTGCTGACGTAAAGACCAAACGTTGGAGCCGCCGTCAGGGTTGGAGAACAGATCCGCCAGCGAGTCGCCGTTAAGGTCAACGAACAACGTGGCAAGCGCCGCGTTTTCACCGGTTTCAACGATGCCGACGGGGCGCGTGCCGTTAGACAACCCCACAACCCAGCGGTTTGCCCCCGATGGATAGATGACGTCACTACGTCCGTCACCGTTGTAGTCAATGATCTGTACCCGCTCAATCGAGGCCTGTGTGGGAACCGTGTAGGTCTGGGCGGCCAGAAATTGCGTGCCGGAGTTGACGTGGAAGCGCCACCTGTTGGCGCTGTTTTCCTGGTACATGAGATCGGTAATGCCATCGCCGTTGATGTCAACGAAGTTGGCTCTCTTAGTGATTTTTGCGCCAGCAATACCTGGAATCTCGGTGGCAGTCAGATTGCCGCCACCACTAGGAAGTGGGTTGTAACTTACCTTGACGAAATAGTGATCGTCATTGTTCATGCATGGCGAGTCAATTTGCGGTTCGCAGCGATAGCCTAAATAGTCGTCACGACCGTCACCATCGAGATTGACGCCGCCACGATTGAGATTGATGCTTGCGCGGTTGTTGGGCGCGGGCCGATCGGAGGCCAGGACGCTGTCGGTGAGGGTGCCGGAAATTCCCGACGGCCCGTTGAGATAGAGCCGAAACTGGTTATTTGTGGAATAGAGAAAATCCGAACGGCCATCGCCGTCCGCGTCCAGAAACGTGCTGTTCTCTGAGCCGGGGTACAACAATGACGTGGTGATGGTCTCAAAGAAAACGTTAGTTGGACACGGCACCGGATCTCCGCCGCAAGGCGTGCTGCCGGTAACTGGATCAAGCCCGCGAGATTGCAAGATCACCCACGTAGAGCCGCCCTGTGGATTGTTGGGATAGGCCAGATCCGACAGGCCGTCGCCGTTGTAGTCGAGGACCTTCAGGTTCTCGGCTTGATCAGGCGTGATCTGAATGCCGGAGTTGAATGGTGTCGTGAATACAGGCCCGCCACGGAAGACAAAAATGCTGTTCGCGCCGTAATAGGCAATATCAAGGAAGCCATCGGCGTCC
Organism: Gammaproteobacteria bacterium; assembly: GCA_045107005.1. Lineage (GTDB taxonomy): Bacteria > Pseudomonadota > Gammaproteobacteria > Steroidobacterales > JBCCMA01 > JBCCMA01. Next base: position 1,990 of record JBGCFP010000195.1, on the reverse strand, counting down.
ATATCGAGAAACTGCGAGTGCTCGAGCTCGGAGTTCAGCGAACCGGCAGGCCCGGTCGTAAACCCGCGGGCGCCTTGTTGCCACAAGAACTCGACGCCCGGCAAACAGTCATTAAAGACGTCGCATTGAGTGACGGTCTGCAGTTGGCTGCGGTTTGACTTGCTACCCTGACGGTAGGTCAGGCGATAGTCGTGCACGAGCGTACTCTGAGAGTAGGTCTTTACATTGGTCAGCCTGCGCTTGACGCCGGTCTGGGTACCGGCAACGTAGGCGTAGAATACGTCGGGGCGGTTGGTGGAGTAGTCAAAACGGACTTCGGCAACAGACGCTTTGCCTGAACCGTACGTCACTTTCGTTGGCCAGTATTCACTGGTCGTTGCGTCGTTGCCATACTCAAAGGCGATGAAGTTACCGAAAATGTCGGAGATACGACTGACCGCCCAGGTCAGGCCCTGGCCTGCGTTTTCGGTCTCGATACAGCTGTCGTCGGTACCGCCATACTCGCGGGTCATACCCGAAGCATCTTGCACTCGGAAGGTCGTCGTGCAGCTCCCGGGCACGCCCTGACGCCGAATTTTCTTGAACGTTTCGACCTCGGTGCGGTAGCTGCCGTTGCCTTGATCAATCAGGCGTTGGCCATCAAGACAGAAACGGTCGTTGTCGTCGAGATCGGTGCCGTCGTAAAAGCCGTCTACGGGAATGGTCGCCGGACACCGAGATACGGCGGACAAACCGGAGAGCGACCAGCCCATGCCCATCAGACCATTACCCGAACGGCTGTTGTAAACCAGCGCCAGTTCGGGCGTTACACCCGCGACGCCGGGCGGTGTTTCAATCGGTATCTGGTAATTCGCCGCCCCTGTCGGGTCGACGGACAACTTGCCGTTGGGCGTACCGACCAATTGGGCAGCGGCGCTGCTCTGGCCAAATGCGCCGGTAAGCAATATCAGCACTACGGCTAACACTGCGCTGGTAACACGCGAAATCGCAAGGCTGATTGCGCTTTCGTCAATCCAGTCGTTGCGGTCCATACTCATCCCCTTATTCTCAAGATCAATTGTGCAAGCGAGCAATTCAGCTGCAGCGCAATGCAAAAGACACCTCGCGATCCTATTTAAGTCGCGGCTGCAACAGGTGATCGCGACGTGATCTATTTGTCCTGGAGATGTGATCAACTCGAAATCTGGCGACAACCTGCTGATAGTTATAATCTTTCGCACCTGGGCGCATGCGCACACAGTGCCGGTACACAGCTGGGTTCACAGCGCAACAACGAGGATTCAGCAGGCCTGAAATGCAAAAACCCCGCCATGCAGGCGGGGTCTTTATTGGTGAAGTCGAACTGGAAGAGGCTCATCCCCCAGTCGCAGGGTGACGAATTAAAGGCAATCTAAACGTTTTGTACGCATGGTCAAAAACGGCAACATCGGCAGACGCCGGGTGACAATCGAGGCCTCGTGCGCGCTACTCCTGTGGAACCCACTGGTTGATGCCCGCGGTGCTTGATGCACCAATATCTTCGTCGAAGTTCTGCGACCATACGAAGCCCTGGCTCCAAACGAATCCATCGGACCAGACGAAGCCGTCAGACCACACAGACCCATCCGACCAGACGAACCCGTTGGACCAGACAAATCCGTCGGACCAGACAAACCCGTCTGACCAGACAAAACCGTCGGACCACACGAACCCGTCGCTTCCAAGCACGCTGCCCGGTGCGCCAGCGTTCATGTCCATGATGTAGTAATTGCCCTCTTCATCGAGCTGCGCAGGTCCAGCGAAGTGCTGTACACCGGCGATATCGGTCCCGATATCAAGGCCACGGTTGGCGCAATCGGTCGCGCAAAGTGAGTATCTATCCGCTCACCCGAGCCCGCGCTCGTCGCGAGTTCGGGTCATCAGCGTAAAGCTAAGCGCTTTGCGCCGTTTTGCTTCTTGACCAATACACTCCCCTAGCCTTCCCCACCAAACGCTCGCACGACTTTCACTC
>JBGCFP010000194.1:0-3387 GCA_045107005.1 Gammaproteobacteria bacterium | reverse complement strand
GTATGAATTCCAAATCGACAGCGGCGCAGGCTTTGTGACGGTCCAGAACACCGCCGCAACGCTTTATGAGGCCCGTGATTTAGCGAGTGATACCACGTTCACCTTCCGGGTGCGTGCGCTCAACCCCGCCGCCGATACGCCCGCGTCTGAATGGTCGGCAAGCAAGACGGCCACCACCCAAGCCACAGGCCCCGGCCCCGATCCGGGCAACGGCAACGAATTGACCACCATATCCGGCGACACGTTAACGACGCAGACCGGCGACAACTTGACCACAGGAGCCTAGACCATGCCGACCACGCTTAACGCCCACACCGGTATCTATTCCAACCTTGATTACACCAGCGGCAACACGCCGGGCGAGGCCATACAGGCTGCGTGTACGGCAGCAGCAACCGGTGGCAACGGTACGGTGATGCTCGCACCCGATGCAAGCGGCTACGCCGTTACGGGCGACACATGGCTGACCGTGCCCAAAGGCGTCACGCTCGACCTCAACGGCCAGACCATCACATGGACCAGCAACACCGCCAACGATGAAACGTATGGCGTGCGGGTAATGCCAGGCGCCTATCTGAAAAACGGCGACATCGTGTGTGCTGGCACTGGCACGGGTGCGCCGCTGGCCTTCATTGGTGTTTCGATCCCGTTGAACGGTGCAGAGCGCGAGGACCCCGAAAACGTCCCGGGCGTATTTCTGCGCGAGCTGAAAACCCGCGTCCGCGACGTTGGTCTCTACGGCCAGACCACGCGACTGCGCCGGGGCATCTACTTTCTAGCCGATGGCGACTACACCTACGTGCAAGCCGTCACGCTCACGAACATCAAGCTTTACGACTTCGGTAAGCCTTTCGAGATGGAAGCGCGCAACGGCACAGATGTGTGCTTCGTCAACGGCGTTTCAATGTCAGATGTTTGGATCGAGCGCTGTTCAGACGCGCCGACCATGAACGGAACCGGCGAGGCGAACGTGAACGCGAACCACTTCGCGGACATCAAGATTCAGGCTTCACCAATAACTCAAAAGGTGTGGACCTTCATCGGCGCCAGCACCAACATTTTCAGCAAGGTGCAGCTTTATGACTGGGACGAAAGTTCGCAGACGGTAGGCATCACCGCTGACGGTGGATCGAATGGCAACCGTATGAACGTGCGTAGCTCATCCGCGCTGATTGGCGACTTCTTTGGCGGTGCAGATGCGCGCACCAACACATTCGAGATTGATGGCCGGACGCCCAAAGGCTGGCCGGGTGCTGTCACTGTCACGTCAAACGCTGGCGTAAAAACATGGAACTGTCGCGCCGATGGTAGCGGCTTTGATGACCGCGCCACGATTGTCGAGGCGATGACCTACGCTATCGCGAACATGCCCGCACACGTCCACTTCGGACCGGGTAAATACGGCGTATCAGGCGGCATGATCTTGGAGCCTACGCAGGGCGACTCGGGGCTGACGGTTGAATCAGGCGGCGATGCCGAGTTTGTCTTTACCGGTGGCGTTCCACTCACTGGCGGGCAGGAGATCATGTTCAAGATTCGCCCATCGGTGACGCCGGGCGATACAGCGTATGACGACTATCTAAGCGACATCGTTTTCCGCCGCCTGCGCTGCTCGGACGATGACCCAGCCGCACACGATGGCACTGACCAATCACATTTTGTCGATGTCCAGTATTGCAAAAACGTGCTGGTTGAGAACTGCGTTATGGATAGCGTGGGCGATGAAGCCATTAACTTTCTGCACGTGGTGAGCGGCACCATTCGCGGCTGCTACACGATCAACACGCCATCATTCGGCACGGACGGTGCGCCTATCAGCATCCAGCAGGGGTGCAGGGACATAACAATTGAGGGCAACACCCTGTATGGCTCAAGCACGCCAGGCACTGCGAGCACCATCGCTCGCAGTGCGGGCATTTCGGTGGCATCGCTGACGGCGGCGGGCATCGAGAACGTGCGCATTGAAGGGAACACCATTCGCGACTTTGAACGCGCTGGTGTTTTCCTCAATCCATCGTCGGGCAACCTTGACGACATCAAGATTCAAAACAACTTTATCAACGGCGCGGACTACGGTCTACGCCGCGTTGGTGGTTCTAATTCTCTGACCAATCTAACGTTCACGTACAACACGTTATCGGACATTTTACTGGAAGGCTTTAGCTCGGGCGTGGCGGGGGTGTCCGACGATCACAACGTATCGCGCAACACCTTCGACGGTTGTCCCGTCGCGCTACAGATGCCGGTGGCTGTGCGTTTGCGGTTTAACGACAACCTGCTCAAAGCGTGCGAGCGCGGCGCCATCGTGACCACCAGCACGGACAGCGAGTTCAACCTGAACCGCTTTGAGGGCTGCGGTGGCGCGGGTATTGAGGAAATCGAAACCACGAACGGTACCGGCAACACAGCCAACCAAAACATCAGCAAAAACAGCGCGTGCACCAACGGCATTATCCGCAACGTGCAGAACTGCCACGGCAACGAACTAAGGCGGGCCTCGGTCAGCGCGGCAAACGGTGGGTTCGGCATCGAATCGTGCGTGAACGCATCGGGCAATATTCTGGTTAACGCCGGAATCAGGCCAGCGGCATCGGCTACCGATGGTTTGATCAGCAATAACAAGATCACGTGTTCATTTACGGGTGGCACATCGTCCGGCCGGTATGCGATCGACATCGCGGCAGCTAACACGAATTACACGATCACCGGCAATAACGTGGACATGACCGGGTGCGCCAACAACCAACTGGCCTTGCGCCTAAACGGTAATGACTGCGTAGTGACTGGTAACACGTTCATTGCGGCTACCGATGCCTACGCTGACAACGCCACAGGTACGCTGCCGGGCGCGGCGGTGGGGCCGGATAACATCGACATTCTCAACCAGGTCAACCGCATCACATGAGAAAGCTAGCCGCCCTAGCGCTGATCTGGTGGTGTCTGCCAGCGTATGGCGATATCACCAACATCACCACGACCGGCGCGGATGTGTCGTGGCCGGATTGTTCATGGCAGACCAGCGGCACGCGCACCTATCGGATGTCGCTCAATGACGTGATCGTGACGCCGGACTTTGTCACCACAGGGCCGCACACGGTCACAGGGCTGCCGTCTGGCGCGTTGGCCACTGTGCAGGTGGCTTGTGTCGATAAGCCGACGTCTACGGCCGTAGAGCGGATATTCTGGGGGCCTGAGCAGACGTTCACGACGGTAGCGGTAGCTGTGGCCGCGCAGTGGTCGGAGACCTTCGTTGATAACTTCAACGGCAGCACGCTCAACCCGTCGAAATGGATTCACCGCCCCGTGGCGAATGATAAGCGGACCGTTTATTACGATCCAGCTAACTACGAAGTTACGGGCGGGAATCTCGAAATGTTCCTGACGAAC
>JBGCFP010000193.1:0-30260 GCA_045107005.1 Gammaproteobacteria bacterium | reverse complement strand
CGTCGCACCTGGTGTCACGGTGACCGGCACCGTGATGGTGCCGCTCGCGCCTACGGCCAGAGTATCGGTGCCGGCAAGCAGGTCGGTGACGCCGTCGCCGTTAAACGCGCCGTTGACGGCGAAGTCAGCACTGGCTGGCGCGCCCACCGTGAAGCTGTCTGCCGTGGCGAACGTCGCCGCCAGATCTTCGGCGATCTGTACCGCGTTGAGCGTGACGTCGCCGGTGTTCTCCACTGTGATCGTGTACGTCAGATCGTAGGTGCCGTCGCCGTTGTTGGTCGGGCCGGCAGTCACTGCTTTGGCGGTGCCGATTTCCGGCGTCTCTGCGAACGAGACCGGCGTTGGCACACTGTCATCGCCCGGATCGCCGTTGCCGTTTGGATCCACATCCGCGCCGTCGGTCGATGCGTCGGTGACCGGTGTGCCGTCAGGGGCGTCGCCACTGGCCGTCGCGACATTATCGTAAGGCCCAAGGTTCGCGCCTGGCGTGACCGTGACCGGTACCAGAATCGTGCCCGAGGCTCCGACCGCGAGCGTATCGCTTGCGTCGAGCAGGTCGGTATTGCCAATGCCGTTGAACGACGGGTTCACGCTGAAATCCGGGCTGCTGATCGCGCCGAGACTGAACGTCGCGCCTGTGAAAGTGCTCGCCAGATTCTCGGTAACTTGAAGTGCACTGAGCGCCACGTCGCCGGTGTTCTCGACCGTGATCGTGTACGTCAGGTCGTAGCTGCCGTCACCGTTGTTCACGGGACCGGCAGTCACCGCTTTGGCCGCACCAATCTCTGGTGCCTGGGTGAACGTCACCGGCGTGGGCACCGAGTTATTGCCCGGATTGCCGTTGCCGTCCGGATCGACGTCGGTGCCGTTTTGCGACAGATCGTTGACCGGCGTGCCGGCGGGCGACGTACCACTGGCGGTCGCCGCATTGTTATAAGGACCGAGGTTGCTGCCCGGCGTCACGGTCACCACAAACGAGACGGTGCCCGAAGCGCCGCCTGCCAGCGTGTCGGTGCCGGCCAGCAGTGCCGTGTCGGCATTGCCATTGAAGCCGCCGTTGACGGCAAAATCGGCGCTGGTCGGCGCCGCTACGGTGAAGCTCGCGCCGGAGAACGTGGTCACCAGCGAATCGGTGGCTTGCACATCATCGAGCGGAACGTCGCCGGTGTTTTCAATCAGCACCGTGTAGGTGACGTCATAGGTACCATCGCCGTTGTTGACGGGTGCAGTGACCGTTTTCGCCGTGCCAATTTGCGGCGTCTCGGTGAACGACACCGGGGTTGGCGTTGTATCGTCCGTGGGGTCGCCGTTGCCGTTTGGATCAACGTTGGCGCCGTCGGTTGAGGTATCGGTTGGCGTCGTGCCGCCGGGTGACGTGCCGGTAGCGGTGACGACGTTATTGTACGGACCAAGATTTGCACCTGGCGTGACGCTAACCGTGACCAGCACGGTGCCGCTGACACCGGCGGCAAGCGTATCGGCGCCGGTCAAAAGATCGGTGTCGCTGGTGCCGTTGAAGCCTGCATTGGTAATGAAATCGGAGCTGCTGGTGCTGACCACGCTGAAGCTGGTCGCGCCAGCGAATGTAGTCGCCAGATCGTCAACCGCCTGCACGTTGTTTAGCACGGCGCCGCCGGTGTTTTCGACGGTCACGGTGTAGGTCAGGTTATAGCTGCCGTCACCGTTGCTCGTCGGGCCGGTCGTTACCGCTTTGGCCACACCAATCTGAGCGGGCGTGACGGTCACGGCTGACTGATCATCTTCCGACGGTACGTTGTTGCCGGGCGTCGAATCCGGGTCAGTCTGATCCGACGCGTTGACCTGCGCGCTGTTGGTGTATGCGCCACTGGCGAGCACGGTCGCGACAATGTCGAGGGTCGCCGTATCGCCATTGGCCAAGGCGCCGACGTTCCAGATGCCGGGGCCGTTTGCGTACCCACCCTGGCTGGCGTTGGCTGAGACAAATGCAAAACCGCTGGGTAATTGATCGAGCACACTCACGCCCGTCGCGACACCGGCTCCGGCGTTGTCGAGCGTTAACGTAAAGGTCACGTCGCTGCCAACCAGAGGATCCACTGGGTCCACGGTTTTGACGAGGCTCAAATCGGCCTCGTTAACGGGAACGGGCGTTTCGGTGTCTTGATCGTTGGCGGGATTCGGATCGTCGGACCCGACGTTGGTCACCGTCGCCGTGTTGGCGTACGGACCGGTACCGTTGACGGTGGCGACGATGTCCAATGCCGCGGTGGCGCTGGCAGCCATGGCGCCAATCGTCCATACGCCGGTGACGTCGTCGTAGTCACCACCGCCGTTGTCGCTGACGTAGGTGTAACCGGCGGGCAGGACATCGGTGATGATAACGTCTGGCGCCGCATCCGGACCGTTGTTGATGGCGTCCAGCGTAAAGGTGATGTCGGTGCCGATCGACGGCGTCAGGCTGCTCGCCGTTTTCGTGATACCGATGTCAGAGACCGGAGCGTCGAACGAAATGTCGTGCAGGTTTACAAACTGGAAGCCGGGGTTCGCGCGACCGATTTCGTTGGAATAAACAACGGTCAGCTGCGTGATGCCGGTTTGGGAAAACTCGAAGGTGGCGTTACCGTCCGAGGTCGTTCCGCCGGCTGGGTTGATACCTCGGATGCCGTTGGCGCCAGAGAGTTGATTGTCGATACTGGTGATGCGATTGGTCGGATTGATCGTGCCCGAACCGTTGACCGCCGTGACGACAGCAAGATCGATAAAGCTGCCCGATGCGTCCACATCGAACATGGTGAAACTGATGTTGCTGACGCCACCGGGGTACTGACTGAAATCGAACGTGACGGTGACGGCATTATCGGTTTGGTTCGGATAATCGGCCGCGATATGCAGGCCATCTTCGACGGGAATCAATCCGCCGGTATTCTGGGAGTTAATCGATGGCGAAATGGGGCTCGAGCCGCCGCCATCATCTTGATCCAGAGCTCCGGTGTTACCGCTGAACGTAACGGTCAGCGGGGAGTTGCCAACCGTATACGTTTCGCTGAGGTTGCCGTTGCCCTCTGGCGTCCAGGTCAGAGCGTCCCAGTCAAGTTCAAACGGAGCGGCGTAACTGCTGACCGCCGCGAGTCCGAGCAGTGCGACAAGCGCCCCGCGCAGCATCGGTTTGCTCGATCGACAGTGCTGGCCCAAACGCTCTACACTCGGCGCACGACGACGCCCCTCAAACGATCCTGCCACGCGATTCCCCTTTATTTTGTTCGCGTTTACGCCGTTGACCGCGCTGCTGCGCCGTTCGGACACGGATCTGGTCTTGGTCGACCGGTCATCGTCGCTCGTGGTTACGGCGACCGCACTGGCGACATCACGTGTCTGTCCGTGCGTTGTGACGAGAAAAAGGCCAATCCCAATATCACCTGCACCCCAGCAGGTTTGTCCGACGGGCAAACGTCAACGGTTCGGACAGCAATGATCTCCGATTTTCCATAACGCTGCCGCAAATCCACGGGATTCGTCGACAGAGTTACAAATCGGAGACCAAATGCTAAGCGAATTCCGACGCTTACCATGTCTTTTGCAATAACTGTGTGTAGAACTGTACGCAAGCCCTCGTTTATGTCAAGACGGGTAAACGATGCTTTACAAAGCTGAATAATTCATCACCAGTTGAGGGTCGCGCAGGGCGCAGCGACGCCGCGCCGACCTAATCAAAGCCGGCGCGGCGCCCTCTGGCGCTTAGATTCAGCGGTTGCTCAGAGCAGGTACCGTACGAGCGGCCGGGCCAATATATTCGGCGCCCGGTCGGATCAGCTTATTGTTCGCACGTTGCTCTTTAATATGTGCCGCCCAGCCGGTCAGGCGTGAGCAAACAAAGATCGGGGTGAACAGCTCGGTCGCGATACCCATGAAGTGATACATGCTGGCGCTGTAGAAATCCGCATTGGCGAATAAACCCTTTTCGTCAGCCAGCAATTTCTCGATGGTTTCGGACACCGGGTAGAGGTAGCTCTTGGCGTGGCCGTCGGACAGTCGTTTGGACCAACTCTTGTTGATCGCGTTGCGCGGGTCCTGGATTTTGTAGACCGCGTGGCCAAAACCCATAATTTTTTCACGCCGCTCCAACATCCCTTGCACGCCCGTGAAGGCGTCTTCGGCGGAGGTAAATGTGTCGATCAGCGCCATGGCCGCTTCGTTGGCACCGCCGTGGAGAGGACCGCGCAAAGTGCCGATGCCGGCGGTAATCGCCGAATGCATGTCGGAGAGCGTGCCGGCACAAACGCGACACGCAAACGTCGACGCATTAAATTCGTGTTCTGCGTATAAAATCAACGAGGTATCGATGCACTGCTCGTGCTCCGCCGGGGCTTTCCCGCCCGTTATGCTGCGCAGCAAATGCCCGGCGATGGTGTCGTCGTCGGTCTGCGTATCGATACGTTCGTCAAAGCGTGTATACCGGAACCAGTAGCCCATGATGGAGGGCAGGACCGCCAACAGCCGATCTGCAGCGGCGTCCTGCATCGAGAAATCGGTCTCTGGTTCCAGATTGCCGAGCATCGAACACCCGGTACGCATGACGTCCATCGGGTGCGTGTCTGCCGGAATGCGTTCGAGCACTTCGCACAAGGCTTTGGGCAATCCGCGCAGCGTTTTCAAGCGCGCCGTGTAGTCGTCAAGCTGAGCTTGTGTGGGCAATTCGCCATACAAAAGCAGATACGCCACTTCTTCAAAGCTGGTTTTTTCCGCCAGATCCTCAACGCTGTAGCCGCGATAGTGCAGGCCGTCACCTTGCTGGCCAACAGTGCAAATGGCGGTGCTGCCGGCCTTGATTCCGCGCAAGCCCTCTTCGGAAGCTGGTTTTGACATACTGAACCCCATGGTTGTCATTCGAACTCACAAGCGTACGTGAGCGCGCGGATTGCCGCGCTGCCGCATTTTAACACGTGTTAGTCGATAGCGATGACCGTTCTGCCGGTAACTTCGCCATCCAGATACGCCTGAAAAAGAGACGGAAGATCAGCGAATGCCTCCGTTCGTGTGCCGATTGTCGCCAAATCAGGCTTAAGATCGCTCGCTAGCCGACGCCAGACTTCCAACCGTTGCGGTCGCGGCGTGCGCACCGAATTCACGCCCAGCAGATTCACGCCGCGCAGAATGAACGGCATCACCGTGGTATTCAACGCATGCCCGCCAACCAGGCCAATGGATGCGATGTTGCCCCACCAATCCACCGTGCTGGTCAGCCACGCCAGTGTGTTGCCGCCGACATTATCCAATGCACCGCCCCACAGCGCTTTGGACAATGGCTTGGGCTTGTCCGGCACCGCATCGCGCCCAATGACGTCGTCGGCACCGAGCGCCGCCAGATAGTCGTACGCGGACGTCTTGCCGGTCAGCGCGGTCACCTCGTACCCCAAACGGCCAAACATCGAAACGGCCAGCGAGCCGACGCCGCCGCTGGCGCCGGTGACCAAAATCCGGCCACCGTCCGGCGTCTGGCCGTTGCGCTCCATGCGCTCGATCGCGAGCGCCGCCGTGAAGCCCGCGGTGCCAAGGCACATGGTTTCCCACAGCGATAAACCGTTCGGCAACGGCACCACCCACTCGGGATCGGCGCGCACATAGGTCGCGTAACCGCCATCGGCCGTTTCGCCAAGGCCACAGCCGGTAATGACCACCGGATCACCCGGCTTAAAGCGTTCGCTGGTGCTGCTGTGCACCTCACCGGCGACGTCAATGCCCGCCACCAGCGGGAACGATTTCATGATCGCGCCCTTGCCGGTACACGCCAACACGTCCTTGTAATTGATACTCGAGTAACGGGCGCGGATTACCACGTCGCCGGCCGACAGGTCGTCGATCTCAAGCGTATCCATTCGCGACGAGATGTCGCCATCGGTCCGATGCACGCGCAGACCGGTAAAACTCGTCATTGGCGATCCTCCTTTCAATTCAGGAACCCGTGAGCGGGCGTCTGAGTGTAGCAGCGCATGGTGTAAACTCCGGAACTCATCGACTACAAGGTGCCTTCAACATGACGCGCACGGCAACACTACTTTCGCTATTCACGCTAATCTTTTTTACCGGAGCAGCCATGGCAGACGATCGAACAGTCACCGTATCGGGGCAGGGCGAAATTTTTGCAGCGCCTGACGAGGCGATCATCAAACTCGGCGTCGAGGCCCGCTCACGCGATAAAAAAACCGCTCAGTCTGAAGTGGAAAAAGTAATCCGGGATTTTCTCGCAGCCGCTCGCGACATGGACATTCCGAAAAAGGACATCAAGACCGCGCAGCTAAACATGCGACCCGAATACGATTGGTCCAAAGGCAATTCGCGCACGCTGATCGGCTACTACGTGCAGCGCTCCATTGAAGTCAAACTCGACGATCTGTCGAAGTTGGGTCTGGTCATGGAACAAGCCACCGAGCTGGGCGTCAACCAGTCGCAACCGCCGCAACTGCAGTCGAGCCGCAAGGACGAACTACTGCGCGAAGCGCTGGCCAAAGCCGCGACTAACGCGAGGCTCAATGCCGAAACCGTGGCCACCACGCTCGGTGCGCGGCTTGGCGACGTGCGTAATATCAGTACCACTAACGTATCGTTTCGTCCGCCGCAGGGCCCGCGCATGATGGCGATGGAAAGCCGCAGTTTGAAGGCAGGACAGGGTGGCGCCGACACCTACGAAACCGGTGAGATCAAATACAGCGCCGACGTAAACGTCGAGTTTGATCTGGTGGTTAACTAGAAAGAGGGGTCAGCGCGAGTTTTCCACTGACCCTTTTCTAGTCGGTGAGCGCTTCATCCTGAACGCTGGTTTCCCAGCCGTCGTAGGCGCCGTTTAGCTCACGCGCTTTGGCCGACAACGCGACGGTCACGTCGCTGACGTTGGCGAGCGTTGGCGCCAGCAGGTGGTAAAACTGCACGCGATGGCTGTGGCTGGCATCCACGCTGTCGGCCGGATTGACCGCCTGCGCACTGTTGACCTCGAACTTCGCCTCACTCAGCCACGTCACAAAGGCGTCCATGTCATCGGTCGACGAAAAATAGGCCCAGTGATCGAGACGCCGCTCGACACTCAGATCATCGCCGCGTACGCGCAGCTGATCGATCGTGCGCATGTCGCCCGCGACCTGACGCTCGTCTTCGCTTGGATAAAGATCCTGCCAGTAGCCTTCACGCACGCTGTCTTCGCGGATCGTGTGGCGCAATTCGTACCCGGTCTCCCGGGCGAACGCCTCGACCATGGTCTGCGCATCGGCATCGCACAAATCCACGTAGTAGTAGAAGATCCGTAGCCCGGCCACCGTGACTCGGCCCACCGGCACGCCCTCGTATTCGCGTACTTGCGCCTCCAGCGCATCTTCGAGCACGCCCAGCTGATCGAGTTCGGTCTTTTGCGGCATGCCCTGGTCGGTGGGCGCGCGCAGTGTTGCCTTAATCTTGAGCAAGGAGGTGGGCGTCAGACCGTCAATGGTCTCACTCAAGCCCTGGTCGTAGGCGACGAATGCGTTGTGATCGCCAATCTGGCACGGGAAAACTTCCCAATGATCGGTCATGCTGCTGGCCCCTGAGCGGTATCTGCTGACAGAGAGTACACCGAACCGACCGGCGCCGTGTCAGCCGGCTGTTCTGCAGACGGCTAGGCGCTCTTTTGCTGCGACGCGTGGGCCGGCGCGCTGCGTCGTTTTACATGCACCAACAGAATGGATATGGCCGCTGGCGTAACGCCGGCGATGCGCGACGCTTGCCCTATGGTGGCAGGGCGGATCTGCGCCAGTTTCTGACGCACCTCATTGGACAGGCCCGTCACACCGTCATAGTCAAAATGCTCGGGAATAGCCGCTGATTCGAATCGCCGTTGCCGGTCGATTTCTGCCTGCTGGCGCGCAATGTAGCCGCTGTAGCGCGCGTCGATCTCAATTTGCTGCGCCACTTCATCGTCGCTCACCCCTGGCGCTGCGACGTCCAGCGCGCACAACGAGGCATAAGTCATGCCGGGCCGACGCAGCAAATCGAACGCCTTGGCCTCGCGTGTCGCGGGCGTGTCGCCGTTGTCTTCGAGCAACGCGTTGAGTGCATCGCCGGGATGGACGGTCAGTCGTTTGAGCCGCTCGGTTTCTGCGACCACGGCGGAGCGCTTTTCCTCAAAGCGCGCAAAACGCTCGTCATCCACCAGACCCAGCTCGCGGCCGCGTGGTGTCAGGCGCAGATCCGCGTTGTCTTCACGCAGCAGCAGTCGATACTCTGCGCGCGAGGTGAACATACGGTAGGGCTCGAGTGTTCCCTGCGTGACCAGATCGTCAACCAGCACACCAAGATACGCTTCGTCCCGACCGAGCGTAAACGGCTCGCGGTCGGCGACTTTGAGCGCCGCGTTTGCGCCAGCCAACAGGCCTTGCGCTGCGGCCTCTTCATAACCCGTGGTGCCGTTGATCTGACCGGCGAAGTACAACCCGTCGATGTAACGGGTTTCCAGCGTGTGCTGCAGACCGCGTGGATCGAAGAAATCGTACTCGATCGCGTAGCCGGGTCGAGTGATGTGCGCGTTTTCAAAACCGACAATGCTGCGCACGAAGGCAAACTGCGCGGCATAGGGCAGCGACGTCGAAATACCGTTTGGGTAGTGTTCGTTGACCGTCAGCCCTTCGGGCTCAACAAAAATCTGGTGCGAAGTCTTGTCCGCGAAACGCACAATTTTGTCTTCGACCGATGGGCAATAGCGTGGTCCGACGCCGTCGATGGCACCGGTAAACATCGGCGACTGCGGGATCGCTTCGCGAATGATGTCGTGGGTGCGCTCGTTGGTGTGCGTGATGTAGCAGGGCACCTGACGCGGATGATCGCGATGCGATCCCATGAATGAGAAAACGGGGCGCGGGTCGTCGCCAGGCTGCGCCTGGAGTTTTGAAAAATCGATGCTGCGTCCATCGATACGCGGCGGCGTGCCGGTCTTCAAACGATCGGTAGTGAAGGGTAGCTCACGCAAGCGCGCCGCCAATCGATTGGACGGCGGGTCGCCCGCGCGGCCGCCTTCGAAATTCGCGGCGCCGATGTGGATCTTACCGGCCAGAAACGTTCCCACGGTGAGCACTACCGCTGGCGCATGGAAACGCAGGCCCATTTGGGTCACGGCGCCGGTGACCCGTTCGCCGTCGATGATCAGATCTTCCACCGCTTGCTGGAAAATATGCAGATTCGGCTGGGCTTCCAACGTTTCCCGAATCGCGTTGCGGTACAGCACCCGGTCAGCCTGAGCCCGCGTCGCGCGCACGGCCGGGCCTTTGCGTGCGTTGAGCGTACGAAACTGAATGCCCGCCCGATCGGCCGCCCGGGCCATCGCGCCGCCCAGCGCGTCGACTTCCCTGGTCAGATGGCCTTTGCCAATACCGCCAATGGCCGGGTTGCAGCTCATCTGGCCCAGCGTATCGATGCTGTGGGTAAGCAGCAGCGTGCGCGCACCCATTCGAGCCGCTGCGAGAGCCGCTTCGGTACCGGCGTGGCCGCCGCCGACCACAATCACGTCATAGTTATGGGAGACCGTCATGGCTTCCATCGCCTCGTTAGAGTAAGGGCTAGTCGCGCTATCAGAACCGGCCATGATAGCAAACTGCGGGTCATGACTACTGCCGATCGACTTTTTACGCTACCGTGCGCCGATGCAACGCTCATTACACCGTGCCAGAGGCTGGCTGATCAGCGGCCTCGCACTGGCGGCGATCGGCCCCGCACTGCCCGCTTGGGCCGACTCGACCCCTGCCACCGAAACCACCATCGAGCTCGAGGCTTGCCGTCTGGCGGCTGGCACCGCCCGGCGCGCGGTGCGCGGAGAGTGCGGCACGCTGACGGTACCACTGGATTATGACCAGCCGGACGGCCCAACCGTCACGCTGTCGGTTGCCAGGGTCAAAGCGCTCAAACGCAAGGCGCAAGATGTCGCCATTACCGTCATTGCCGGCGGCCCGGGACAGTCGTCACTCGATTTTTACGCGGGCTACAACCCGGCGTTTCAGCGCATGCGCGAAGAGTACGACATCATCCTGGTGGATCAGCGCGGCACGGGGGATTCCCACCCGCTGACCTGCAAGATGCCGGAACAGACCATCGGCGGGCTGTGGACGGCGGAACAAACGACACAAGTCACGCGCGAGTGTCTTGACGAAATCGACATCGACACGCGGTTTTTCACGACCTCTGTCGCGGTGCGTGATCTCGATACTCTCCGCGCGGCGATGGGCTACCGGCAACTTAGCTTGTACGGCATTTCCTACGGCACGCGAGTGGCGCAGCACTACCTGCGCCGCTACCCCGGCTCAACCCACAGTGTCATTCTCGATGGCGTGGTACCGGTCGACGAAGCGTTGGGCCCGGACATTTCGCTCCTCGCACAGCAAGCGCTGCAGTCCGCATTTGCCCGGTGTGATGTCGAACCGGGATGCGCTGAGGCCTTTCCCGATCTGGCGGCGCGCTTCAGCACGATGATGCAGTCGCTGCGCGAACAGCCCGTCGAAGTCACGCTCAACCACCCGGTAACGGCCCGTCTCGAAACGATCACCGTGGGGCATCTCGACCTGGCTGGCGCCATCCGACTGTTGTCCTACGCGCCGCAAACGGTGGCGCTGCTACCGCTGATGATTCACGAGGCAACCAACGGTAACTACGTCCCCCTGGCCGCACAGGCACTCACCGTCACGCGCGATCTGCTCGACTCCATGGCTTACGGCATGCACAACGCTGTTGTCTGCGCCGAAGACGCGCCGTTTTTTACGGCCGATGCCGCGCAAGGGCTGGACCAGACTTACCTCGGGGGCGACATGGTCGACAGTTTGAACGCCGTCTGCGATGTGTGGCCGACCGGTGTCATGGACGAGGACTTCAAACAGGTGTTCGCATCAGAGGTGCCGGTGCTGATTTTGTCCGGCGAGGCCGATCCCATTACGCCACCCGCGTACGGCGAGCGCGCGGCCCGCTACCTGGGCAACGCTCTGCATCTGGTTGGACGCGGCCAAGGTCACGGGCAAGCCGCGATCGGCTGTATGCCGAAACTCATGGGCGATTTTGTACGCGAGCGTCGCTTCGACACGCTCGACAAGGCGTGTTTCGACAAACAGGGGCCGAGCCCGTTTTTCATCAGCTTCGCAGGACCAAAACCGTGATTGAAGCGCGCCAGTTGAAAAAATCGTTCGGCAAAGTGACGGCAGTGGAGGACGTCAGCTTCACGGCGCACGACGGGCAAATTACCGGTCTGCTCGGCCCAAACGGCGCTGGCAAATCCACCACCTTGCGCATGCTCTACACGGTGCTGACGCCCGACAGCGGCACGGCCATGGTGGACGACATCGACGTCGTGCAGTCACCGACACAAGGACGCCATCAACTCGGCGTGTTTGCGCACAATCCCGGCGTGTATCCCAATCTGACAGCGCGCGAAAACATTCGCTATTACGGAGAACTGTGCGGTCTCGATGAATCGCGCATCCTGCGGCGCATTGACGAATTAACCGATTTCCTCGACATGGCCGAAATCCTCGACCGTCGTACCAAAGGCTTTTCGCAAGGACAGCGCACCAAAGTGGCACTGGCACGATGCCTGATTCACGAACCGCGCAACGTGATCCTGGACGAACCCACCAACGGCCTCGACGTTATGAGCACGCGCGCGTTGCGTAAGCTGATTGAGAAGCTGCGCGACGCCGGAATGTGCGTGGTGTTTTCGAGCCACATCATGCAGGAGGTCGCCGCATTATGTGATCGCATCGTGATCATCAACCGCGGCCGGGTTGTCGCGGCGGGAACGCCAGACGAAATTCGCGCCCAAACCGGTACCGATAATCTCGAAGATTCGTTCGTCAGAACCATCGAAGAGTAGCCGCCTCAGGTTAAAAACGCGGCATTGCGTCCCAGTTTCGGCCCACCGCGCGGCAATTATCAAAACGTTACGTTAATCCGGGGCCGCCAGAGTGGTTTGATGTGGCAAGATACCCGCCCGCTTCCAGCCAGCCGAGTCCGCGATCGCCGTGTTCGCACTAGCCACCGACAAACACCCGAAACGCCGTTTGCGTCTGAAACGGTTCTTTATTGCGTGCGGCAGCTACCTGCTGATTTGCGTGCTATCACTGATTTTTCTTTACGACAGTCCGGGATTGCTGACCAGAAGCTGGATCGTACCGCTGACCCTCGCGGTCCTCGGCACCAATCTGTACTTCTTCCTGATGCTGTACAGCGGTCGCTCCGAACGCTTTGCCGATCCGGCCATGTCGGTGCCACAAATTATCATCGCCATGAGTTGGCTGCTCGTGCCAATGATCGCGAACGCCGAACTGCGCGATCTGTTTTTAATCGGCTACGTCATGATCATGATGTTTGGTGTGCTGGCATTGCGTGCCAGAGCACTTGCTTTGGTCGCCGCCTATGCCTTTTTGTCATACGCCGCCCTGGTGTTCGTGGATTCGCAGTTTTTCCCCGATCGTTTCGACGCAACGAATGAAGCGAAGCGTTTGTTGATGCTCGGCGGCATGATGGGCTGGAGTGCGTTTTTCGGTAACCACGTCAGTACGCTGCGCCGTAAACTGTACGACCGCAATCGCGACCTGAATATTGCGCTGACCGACATTCGCAAACTGACCAGCCAGGATGAGCTGACGCAGGCATTCAACCGTCGTTACATCATGGATGCGTTGCAAAAAGAAAAAGCTCGATGTGACCGTAGCCACGAGCCCTTTAGCGTAATCCTGCTCGATCTGGATCATTTCAAGAATATTAACGACCGCTACGGCCATCTGGCCGGTGACCGAGTGCTCATCGCTCTGTGCGAACGGCTGCGTGGTGCACTGCGCGGCATGGACGTCCTCGACTCGCTCGTACGCAGCAGCGAATTGGCGCGTTACGGTGGCGAAGAGTTTGTCGTGCTGTTACCGCAAACGGCACTGGACGGCGCCGTACGCTGCGGCGAACGGTTGTGCGCCGTCACGCGCGAGCAACCCTTTGATGACATTTTTGACGTAACGCTGTCCGCCGGTGTCGCCACCTACGTGCGGGGGGAAGCCATCGAAAGCCTTCTGCAGCGTGCTGATCAAGGCTTGTATCGAGCCAAGGACACGGGGCGCGATCGAGTCGTTACGCTGCAAACCGCCGACAGCCTCGCGCCCGCCAAGGCTCGCCCACCCGCGCCCACGGCGAGCAATGTCGTGGTCGGCGAATTTGGCAAGCGCCGCTCTAAAGATTCCTCCTGAACAGACGCTATTAACTGCTGCGGGGCGTGCCTTGAGCATCGCGCCGTGCCGCACTTGACCCATGGACGGGTCGTGCGGTTCCCATCATGCCACTTCGGAGTCACGCGCCTTGAGCTCTACGCTTTCCCATCGTCGATCGAGCGTTCTGGTTATTCAGGACGTTAGCGATCCGACCCGGTCCGCGCTTCTCAATGACCACCCGACACTGCGCGTGCTGCGCGCCGATTCCGTCGAAGACGCGTTGAACATTATTTATCATAACGCGCTGGACCTGACCCTTATCGATCAGCGCATCGGCGCATCAAGCGCGGCGGAAGTCTGTGAGCAGATACGGGCGTGCGACGATGTCGGCGACGTCCCGATTTTGTTGCTGTGCGAACCGGGCTCGGACGCCTCGATGGCAGGCTTCGCCGCGGGCGCCGACGGCCTGATCCCAACGCCCGTGAACTGGCCGCTTGCCAATGCGCAAATCGACGCGCTGCTCAAACTCAATCGTTTTGGCAATCGACGTCGACTGAGCGACGAGCTGGAACGCGCCGAGCATCAGTTAGCAGTGCTCAAGGAATGCGACGGCGCGACGGGCTTGCCCAATGCAACGATGTTCGAATCATCCGTCGTCCAGGAAATCGACCGGGCGCGGCGTGCCGACTACGCGCTAGGCGTGCTGGTCGTTGAATTCAGCAATTACGATACGCTCGGCAGCGTGTGCGATCAGGCCACACTCGATCGACTCACGCGGGCGATGGCGGACCGACTGTCCAGCGCGGTGCGCGGACGCGCGGTGGTGGCGCGGCTCGATGCCCGCTGTCTCGCGATCTGTCAGCCGCTACCGCGCACCGAAGAAGTGACGCGTGCCGTGCACAAATATCGGCGCTCTCTCGCTGACAGCTACGAGATCGACGGCCAGGCGTTTGAAATCGACTGCAGTATTGGCGCCAGCGTGTTTCCCACCGACGCGGATGACGCCGAGCGCCTCGTGGGTCTGGCTTCCAGCGCGATGGCGCACGCGCGCTCCATGGGTCGCAATCGATACCATTTGTTCGCGCCGGCTGCACGGGCTGATGCCAAGCGTCGGCTGCAGCTCGAGAGCCAGATTCGCAGCGCCATCGAGCGCGACGGAATGCTGCTCCACTATCAACCAAGGCTGCGGCTCTCGGACGGCGCAGTAACCGGCGTCGAGGCCTTATTGCGACTGCGTGGTGAGGACGGCGAACTGCTCAGTCCGTACGTGTTTTTGCCCATCGCCGAGGACTCCGGAATGATGGAGCAGCTTGGCCTGTGGGCCATCCGTCGGGCCTGCTCCGATTTGAACGAGATGCGTGCGGCAGGCGTCAATGTGCGCATGGCGGTAAACGTCGCCGGTGACCTGTTCAGTAAAGACACGTTCTTTTCGGAGTTGTGCGAGGCGTTCGAAGAGCATGACATGAGCGGTGAAGATTTCGAGCTTGAGGTGTCGGAACGCGCGGTGCAAAGTAAATTGCATGGCTCGCTGGAGAATTTGCAGTCGCTGATTGAGCGGCTCCACGACCGCGGCGTACACGTGAGCCTGGACAACTTTGGTGCCGGCCAGTCGTGTTTGACCGAGCTGCGTCATCTTCCGCTGGACAACATCAAACTGGCGCACGATCTGATTGCCGGCGTCCCGGACGACGAACGTATGACACGGGTCGTTCAAAGCATGGTGGCACTCGGCGCCAGTCTCGGCGTGCGTGTCATCGCACAAGGTGTGGAAACCGAAGAGCAGATGTCGGCACTGCGGGACATGGGTGCCGATGAAGCTCAGGGCTATTTGTTCGCACGCCCGATGCCGCTGGCGCAACTCACCCCGATGCTGCAATCAATGATCGCCGCCTGGTCAGACGCTCACGGTCGGCGCAACGTCGCGACCGCTTAGCACATTTGATCACAATCCGGCCCGAGCACGGCCGGATTGTCCTGTTCTGATCTCACTACGGATCACTGCAACAGGAGACCTGATCACATGCGACCGCTCAACACCGCCCAACGACGCAATCTCATGGCCGCGAGCCTGCGGCTTGAACGCCGCATACGACGCGAGCACGCCCTGCCGCGCCTGATTGCCAGACAACGCTTGCTGAAGCTGCTGACGCGGCGTGACCCCTGGTCGTGGCACGCGATTTAGCGAACGTCAAAATTTGCTAAAGCTCTCATGACCGCCGCCGCTATCACTAAGGACGGGCGAGAGCCTGTCGCCATCAGTGGCCGTCGCTGTGCCCTTACTGACCTTTTATGCCGGGGTTGGTTTTTTTACGGCGGCGGCTGCTGACTTAACGGGGCCAGATCAGGCGACCACGCGGTTGCGACCGCTGTGTTTCGCCTCATACAGTCGGCTGTCCGCAGCGCTTAAGATGGTCTTGCGTCGAAAATCGGCAAAGCTCTCGGCCAACCCGAAGCTCAGCGTGATTGACAGACCCGGCGCGACAAAACTCCAGTCCTCCTTTTCAATCCGATGCCTCAGCCCTTCGCACACACGCATGGCCGTGGTCGAATCGGTCGCTGGAAAACACAGCAGGAATTCCTCGCCGCCGTAACGGGCAATCATATCTGTCGGGCGACAGTGGTCT
Source organism: Gammaproteobacteria bacterium (assembly GCA_045107005.1). GTDB lineage: Bacteria > Pseudomonadota > Gammaproteobacteria > Steroidobacterales > JBCCMA01 > JBCCMA01. The sequence continues at coordinate 14,467 of JBGCFP010000193.1, read as the reverse complement.
GACAGCAGCAGCGCAACGCGCTTGAGCACGGCATCGCCTTTGGCGTGCGAATGCTGATCGTTGACCTGTTTGAAGTAATCGATGTCGGCCAACGCGATGGTGAAATCGTGGCCATGCTCCTTTACATCGCGCATGGCCTGCTCGAGGAAATCGTCGGCGAAGCGGCGATTGTAAAGACCGGTAAGCTTGTCGTGCGTAGCCTGACGTTCAAGCTCCAACGATTTTTCGTGCAGTTCACGCGTGCGTTCTTCCACCAGAACTTCGAGCTGGTGACGCATGTTGGCAAACTGCTTGAGCACCAGCATGCCCAGGCTCAGCACCACCAGGAGCAGCAACATGATTTGCGGTTCCATGCGGTTAAACACGATCGCCACCAACACGGCAATGAGCACAGAACTCAGTTCAACGGCAGTGGAGAACAGATTGAAGTGCTTGCCAGGATCGCCGCCGCGCAAATACACGAACGCCAGCATGACCACATCGTTAACCAACTGCATGCTCAGCATCAGCAACAGCAACAGGCCGCTCGAGTGCAGATCGAGGCGGGTCAGCGGCACCGGTCCACCGAGCGCGGTGTAGGCATACCCGCAGCCGAGAATCATCAGCGTCATCATGCCGGCGTTATTCAACGACGCCATCAAAGCGGCGCTAAAGCTCGCACCTCGCACCATGCGGTGCCACGGATAAATCAGGGACGCCAGTCCGTTGATCAGTGCGGCCGCCACCGGGCCCATGACCAGAATGCAGGCCACCTGCGCCACGCGATCAAACGAGACGTGTCCGTAGCTCGGGTGCGGGTAACCCATAGTGATCGTGAACAGTCCGAACGCCAGGAACAGGAAAGCCAGATCCAGATCATCACGCGCAATGGGTGGCCCGGTGCGGGCGATAGTCCAGCACAGCGCGACGATAGCGAGCACAAACAGCGCGACGCTAAAGGGACGATCCCGGTGGCGCACCGGTGGCACATCAATGTGGGCAGGTTTGTTCATCGACTTGGAAGTGTAGCCCAAGACCGGCCGTGCGCCGCATCGGGCGCGATTTATCGTACTCCGAAAGCGCTCGGAGTTAACAGAACGCCGACTTAGCCCTTCGGGTACTTCTTATTCATATCGTCCACCGAACGCTGGATCAGCTTGCTCAGTACGTCTTGATCCACGTTTTCGAGGCTCTTCAAGTACAGACAGGACTTGCCGACTTTGTGCGTGCCGAGTTTCTTCAACAGCGCGCCGTATTTCGAAAACCCGGGCATTATGTAGACGGCGATGTTCTGCGCCCGCGGCGACAGACCCACCAGCACGGATGAGCCGGTCTTACCTGTCGCCAACTGATACTCGTAGCTGCCAAATCCAATGATCGAGGCACCCCACATTGTCGCGCGCTTGCCGGTGGCAGCCCGCATCATTGCCATCATCGTTTTGCAATCGCGTCGTTTGTCTGGATCTTTGACGGTTTTGAGGAAGTCGCTGACGCTGGCTTTGGTCGCGACGGTCTTATTGGTGGCCATGGGCGTCTCGCAGTGTGGTGACGATCCTTCGAGTCTATACCCAATACCACGCTCCAGGCGAGCCACTGGCCGTCTAGCCTGTTTCGAGCAAATTCCCGGCGTCGCCGCCAAGCGCCGTGTACAAGCGCACCAGCTGCAGCCGCAGCCGAGTGGCCGACTGCACCTGCGCATCCTGCGCACGCAGCTGTTCACGCTGGGCGTCGAGCAGCGAGAGAAAATCGCCGAGCCCACGTTCATACAGACCACGCGCGATCACCTGCGACTGCGTGCTGATCTGTGCCGCGGCGGTGACGTGACGCAGTGCATCGGATTCACCCTGCACCAACGCCATCGCGGTGTGCGCATCGGCCAGGCCCGCGAGCAACACCAGCTCCAAATCGGCATAAGCTTTGTCCGCGCGTGCCAGCGCAGCATCGCGCTGCGCGCGCAGTCGACCGCCCTGGAACACCGGCAGAGACAGACGCGGCGCCAAGCCGAAGATCCGGCTGTCGCCGCTGGCGAGATCCGACAGCGAGGCACTCTCCAGGCCCAGCGATGCGCCGACCCACAGCTGCGGATAAAACTGTGCCTTCGCGACCCCCAGCTCGGCGATCAGCACAACCAGATTACGTTCGGCAGCGGCAACGTCCGGGCGCTGGCGCAGAAATCCGGCGTCAATCAACTCAGGCAGAGTTGCGGGCATCCCCGGCAGCGTCGCATCAGTGCCACCCGCCTGCGCAGGCGCAACCAGCGTTTCGGCAGGTTCGTTGGTCAACACACCCAACCGATAGGCGGCGGCTTTGACCGCCGCATCGAGCGCGGGCAACGCACTGCGGGCCGCTTCGAGCTGGCCGCGCGCGCGCAGCGCGTCGAGCGAACGGCTCAAACCAATCGCCACGCGCTTCTCGATAATCTCGAGTGTGGCGGCTTGCAGTTCAATGTTGCGCGTCACCAGCACGTGGCGCGCGGCCGCGCCGCGCAGTTCGAAAAAGGCTGACACTGTTTCCGCCACCACACCCAGCGCAATGGCGTCGCGGGCCGCGATGCTCTGCTCAACGCGCGCACGGGCCGCGTCGTTGAGACGTCGCGTGCCGCCGAACAAGTCCAGATCCCAACGCCCGTCCAGACTGGCGGACCAAAATTCGATATCGCGGTCGACAATGCCGGCGCCAATCAGCGGGCCAGCGCCTGCCGGTGAGTTGATGCTCTGGTCCTGCCACGAGTAGCCGCCCTCGGCGTTCACGGTCGGCAAAAAGGCGCTGCGCGCCACGCGGCGGCTGGCGCTCGCCTCACGCACCGTCGCGCGAGCCGCTTCAATCTGGCGATTGTGACGCAGCGCGCGATCGACGTACGCGTTGAGCTCTGGATTTTCAAAACGCTCCCACCAGTGATGCAGTGAAGCCGGCGTCTGCGCATCCGTCGCCGTTACCAGCAAAGCCGGCGGCTCGATGTGGTGACCGGTCACGCAGCCCGCTGCAGTCAGGCACACACTCAGTACCGCCAACCGACGCCGCCTGCTCATGCGGCCACCGGAGCGGGCACGGGCGCCGAACCAAAACGCCGGCTGAGCAACCGATACACAGCGGGCGTAAAGAACAGCGACAGCGTGATGGAAAACCCGACGCCGCCGGCAATGACGACAGCCAACGGTGGCCAGAAGTCGCCGCCGGTGAACAGCAGAAGTGGCATGAAACCACCAATGGTCGTCGCCGTCGTCGACACGATATGACGCGTCGCGCCGACGGTCTCCTGCACCATGGCGTCGACCTTGCCGCTCGCCGCCCTGGCGTCTGCCCGCAACGCCGCGAGCACGACAATCGTGCCGTTGATCGCCACGCCGATCAGACCGGCGCTACCGATAATGGCATTGAAGCCCAGCGCGTATTGCCCCAACCACAAAGACAGCATGCCAAGACCGACCGCCAGAAACGCCACCGCGCCGATCAACGCGGCAAGTGATACGGAGCGAAACGACAGCACCAGCGTCGTGATCATGAGCAGCAGCAGAATCGGCAGATAGGTCAGGAGCTGGCCGAATGCGTCTTTTTGCGCTTCGCTGTCGCCAGCAGCCGTCAGCGTGTAACCGTTGGGCAAAACGAAATCCTGTTCGTCCATTTTTTGCAGGATCTGGTTGGTGACGTCGAGCGCCAGTGCGTCGGCCCGCAGGTAACCCAAAATGTTGTTCACGCGTTGCCCGTTGTAACGAGTGATGCCGCCCGATTCGGGCAACAGTGCCACGTCGCCCAGCGCCTCCAACGGAATCCAGCGATCACTGGCTCCGGTGACCAAGCGCGTCGCCCGAATGCCGGCCAACGTATCGCGGTCGGCATTGGCATAGCGAATACGTACCGGCAGAGACTCGAGATCTTCGAGCACGGATCCACCCACTTGGCCTTCCAGACTTGCCTGCAGCTGCCCGGCGACGCCGTTCAACGTCAAGCCAGCCATGCGCGTCGCTTCGTCGTCGGCGTTCAACACCAACTTGGGCTCGCCGCCGCTGATGCTCGCGCTGGTCTGCGTCAGCGCCGGAATCTGATGCATGATCGCGCGCAGCTCGTCACCCAGGCGCTTCAGCGTTGCCAGGTCCGGCCCTTCAATGCGAAAGCCCACCGGCGAGTCGACCGGTGGACCTTGCGCGAAAGGCGCAACCACAATCTGCGCATCGCCAAACGCTTCAGCGAGTTCGCCCTGCAGCGATGCCGTCAACGTTTTTGCCGCCCGCACCGAATCGGTGTAAACCATCGCGTGCGCGTAGGACGGATTGCCGTCCTGTTTCATAATGCGGTTGTAGTAGATCGTCGGGAAGCTGCCGCCCACCAGCCAGTGCACGGCTTTGACGCCGTCGCGTTGGCGCAGTCGTTGTTCGATGCTTTGCGCTACCGCGGCCGTACGCTCAATCGACGCATCCGACGGCAGCCACACTTCGATCTCGAACTGATCGCGATCGGCTGGCGGGAAAAACTCCTTGCCGAGAGTCGACGCCAGCACAAAGCCACTGAGCGGCAAAGCCAGACAGACCAGCAGCGTGATCAGCGGTCGCGAAATGGCGCTGCGCAACGTGTTGCGATAGCGCACGGCAAGATTCTTGAAGCGCAGTCCGTCCTGCCACCAGTGGCTTGCTTCGCCGTCCACACGACGGCGCAGGAAAGACGCCGCGAAACTTGGAATCACCGTCATCGACACAACAAACGAAGCGACCAATGCCAGCACCACCGAAATGGCGATAGGCCCGACGAAATCACCCATCGCGCCGGGCAGCAAAAACACCGGCATGAAACCAAGAATTGTCGTGAGCGTTGAGGCGAGCAGCGGCACAAACAAATGACTAATGGCGGCGCCGACCGCATCGGGGCGCGCCTTGCCCTTGTCGATTTGCTGTTTGACTTCGTCGGTCATCACGATAGCGTTGTCGATCAACAAACCGATGGCGATGATCATCCCGAAGATGCTCATTTGATGCAGCTGTTGATTGAAGAACGTCAACCCGAACACGGCGAGCGACCCTGACAACGGCAGTGCTGCGCCCACCACCATTGCCGCGCGCCAACCCATGCCGAGGAACACGACGAACATGACCACGACGGCCCCTGCGAGCAAATTGGACCCCAGGCTGTTTAATCGTTGTTCGGTGTACTCGCTTTGGTCGAAAACCAGATCAACGTCGATGCCAACTCCGGTGCGCTGACGAAATGCGTCGACCGTTGCCAGCGCCGCCGACGACCAGCGATCGACGCGGACGTTTTCTTCAGTGCGTACGGCGACATAGATCGCGCGCTGGTCATTGGTGCGCGCAATATCAAACGCTGGCTCACGCCAGCCTTTGGTCACGGTGGCGACATCGTCAACCCGCAACAGTGAACGCTGTGCGCCGCCGCTGATCGGGATGGCGCCAATCCGCGCGGCCGAATCGAGCTCGCCGTTTACTTCGAGAAACAGATCGCGTTGACTGGCGCGCAATGCGCCTGCCGGCGCTTTGGGGTCATCGCCGCCGATGCGTTGCGCGAGCTGTTCGACCGTGATGCCGAGAGCCGCCAGGCGATCCGGATCGACATCCACCGCGATTTCTTCCATCGGTTCGCCGTACAAGCGCACGATGTCAGTGCCGCTGATGTCGCGCAGATCGTCGGCCAGGTCCAGCGCCAGTCGATGCAACACGCCGAGTGCCGGCTCGCGCTCGCCCGTCCACGTCACCGCAGTGATCAGGCTGAACGCTACGGCGCTGCTCTTGTCGTTGAAGAAGGGCTGGCCCGTGCCTGGCGGCAAGCGCGGCACCGCGTCGGCGATGCGATCACGTATTTTCGAGAACACCGCTTCGTTGGTGGCGCGCGTAATGTCGTCCTGCAGCTCGATGGCAAGAATGGAGATGCCGGCACGCGACGTGGATTCCACCGTCTTGATCTCTGACAGCTCTTTCAGTTCGTCTTCCAGAACATCAGTGACCAGCGCTTCTACGCGATCGGCGGACGCACCCGGCACCACAGTGATAACGCGGGGATAGCGGTTGGTGATGCGGGGGTCTTCGATCCGCGGCAGTGTGGTGAGCGCCGACCATCCCATCATTAGAATGACGCCAATAAAAAGCACAAACGCGTAGCGATTGTGCAGCAGCGTTAATGCCGGTCCGCTCGACAGCGAGCGTTGCTCGCTCACGTCTGCGGTGCCTGATCAATCAAGCGCACCGCCTGTCCGGGGACAATGCGCTGCAGTCCGGACACGACCACGGCGTCGCCGTCGGTCAACGCGCCGTCGACGTAGGCTCGGTTCCCGTCCTGATAGACCACGTTTACCGGTCGTTGCTGCACTTTGTGTGTGGCGCCGAGGTCTCTTTGAGTTTCTTCAATGGCGACGTACACCGTCCACAGCCCGCGGCTGCCTTCGGCCAGCGCGTCCAGCGGTAACCAAACGCCAGCTTGCGCGCGGTTTTGGGTGACCTCGAGACGAGCCAAATCGCCAGCGCGAATCGAATCGTCGGGCGGCAAATCGAACAGCACATCGACGGTGCGCGACACGCGATCGCGCTGCGGTAAGCGCTGACGTACGTTCGCCTCGACCCATTTGTCGTTAATGCGCAGCGTGTGGGCGGAGTCTGGAACCAGCGAATCCAGCGCGGAGCCGGCGACACCAACGCGCACGGACAATCGCCCGCGCTCTTGCAGCGACAGGACACGTTGCCCGGGTGCCAGTACCTGTCCTTCGTCGGCGTGACGGGCGGTGATGACCGCATCAAACGGTGCAAGCAGCGTTGATTTGGCGATGTCGACGTCGATGCTTTGCAGACGCGCTCGTGCCGCCAGCACGGCCGCGCGCGCGTTGTCACGAGTGTTCCTCGCTTCGTCGAATTCCTGGCGCGAGACGCCATCGAACGAGAGCGCCTCTTCGATGCGCGCGAAGGTGGCGTCTGCCAGCGATGCCGCCGTGATGGTTTGCTGGAGCTGGGCGTCCGTCTCGGCGCGGCGCGCGAGCAACCGTTCGCTGGCAAGCGTTGCCAGGGCTTGGCCCTGGTCAACCGAGTCGCCTTCGTCGGCGAAAACGGTGGCGACCAGGCCGGACAGTTCAAAGCCCACGTCGCTGTGTCGATTGGCTTCGACTTGGCCGGTCAGCGTCTGGGTTTGCGAAAACGCGTCGTCGTAGCGCACTGACATCACGGACACACTCTGGGCCGCCGCTGCGGTGGCCGGCTGGGCGTTGTCCGCAGGTGAACAACCCGACAGGAAGGTGGCCCCTGCGCCAAGTAGCAACATTAAATGTTTATAAATCATGCTTTTGAGAGCCACCCTAAGGGTGACACAAGTCACCGACGTCGATATACTAGACCAATGCGTATGATAATAGTTGTAACAAACTGTACTGTCCAGTATGAATAATAACCCCGACCGTCCGCCCCGCACGGGCCGCCCCAAAAGCGATGAAAAACGCCAGGCCATTCTGGGCGCCGCTGCCGAGCTGTTCCTGCACTCCGGGTTCAAAGACACCTCCATGGATGCGCTGGCCGCCGCCGCGGGCGTGTCGAAGCAAACCGTGTATTCGCATTTCGATACCAAAGACACGCTCCTGCGTGCCTGTCTGCAAGATAAATTGCATCAGCACGGCTTGAACGCCGAAGACATGCCCAAGGACAAGCCGCTGGACGAAGCGCTGCGCCACATCGGCGGGCAGTTTGTGGACTTGATTAACGATGAAGAGGTGATCGGCACCTACCGTCTGATGATCAGCGAGTGCGTCGCCCAGCCGAGCCTCGCACACACGTTTTTTGAGGCCGGCCCCAACGTGACCCGCGATGCTGTGAGCGGCTTTTTGCAAGCGCATGACGTGCCGGCGGGGCGATTTGGCGATGGGCGCCACGCGGCTGGCGTGTTTTTCGCGCTGCTCGAACACGTGCACATGAAAGAACGCCTGCTGAATCTGCGTGGCCCGATGGATCCGGATCAGCGCCGTGAGCACGTGAACCGTGTCGTCGATCAATTTCTTACGCTGTACCCCTGACCAACGGACGCGCCAGTGCATCAAAAATACTGCGTCATCGTGCCGCACTACAATCATCATGTTCAGCTGCCGCCGGTGCTTGAAGAACTGGGCAGTCTGGATCTGCCGATCCTTGTCGTGGATGACGGCAGCGATACCGCCAGCGTCAGCGCGCTGGAAGCACTGGTTGCACAATGGCCAAACTGCGAGTTGTTCGCGTTCACGCCGAACGAGGGCAAAGGCAGTGCGGTCAAGAACGGTTTACGCGTGGCTGCCGAGCGCGGTTATACCCACGCGATTCAGGTGGACGCTGACGGCCAGCACGAACTGGGCAACATCGCGACGCTGATGGCGCTGTCGCGTGCGCATCCCGACAGTCTGATTTCCGGGTGTCCGGTGTTCGACGACAGCGTGCCAAAAAGCCGTTTGCACGGGCGCAAGCTGACGACGTTCTGCGTGATGATTGAGACACTGTCAAACGACATCAAAGACGCCATGTGCGGGTTCCGCGTTTATCCCATCGCCAAGGTACTGGCCATCTGCAACAGCGCGAACCTGCGCCCGAGAATGCAGTTTGATACCGAAATTCTCGTGCACTGGCACTGGCGCGGTGGAGAGGTGGTCTTCCACCCGACGCACGTGCGTTACCCCGAAAGCGGGCTCTCGCATTTTCGATTGTTGCGCGACAACGTACACATTACACTTATGCATACTCGCCTGATCATCGGCATGCTGTGGCGCTCGCCGTTACTCGTTGGCCGAAGACTTTTGCGTCAGACAAAGCACTCAACATGACCTCCTCCGTTAACAACAAGAATCCGTACTAATGAAACGTGTTGTGATAACCGGCACCGGCGCGGTGTGCGCGCTGGGCGATACCGGCGACGCTGCGTTAGAGCGACTGCGCGCGGGCGACAGTGCCGTGCAAATCATGCCTGCGTGGGAAGGTATTGACGGCTTGAACACGGCGCTGGGTGCACCGGCGACGCACTTCGAACTGCCGGCCAGTTACACCCGTCGACAGCGCCGCAGCATGGGGCGCGTCGCGGCCATGTCGGTGTTGTCGACGCAGCGAGCGCTTGGTGACGCAGATCTTGCCGACCATGAAGATCTGAAAAACGGCACAACCGGCGTAGCGTTTGGCTCGTCCATGGGCAGCGAAGAAGCCGTTATGGAGCTGGCGCATCTGTTGATCAACAGCAGCACCAGCAAACTCAACGCCACGTCCTACATTCGGATGATGAGTCACACCTCACCAGTCAACATTGGCGTACTGTTTGCCATGACCGGCCGCGTTATTCCCTCGTGCAGCGCGTGCACCTCGGGCAGTCAGGGGATTGGCTACGCGTACGAGAGTATTCGCGACGGCAAGCAAAAAGTGATGGTGGCTGGCGGCGCGGACGAACTGTCGCCAGGCGCAGCGGCGATCTTCGGCGGTGCGCACAGCGCCGACGACGTCGCGCAGTCACCGCGGCCGTACGCACAGGACGCCGGCGGTGGCGTACTGGGCGAGGGCGCCTGCGCCCTGGTGCTTGAGGACGCCGAGTACGCCGAAACACGCGGCGCGACCGTGCTCGGTGAAATTGTTGGCTTCGCGACCAACAACTACGCGCGCAGTGCGACCACACCCAATCAGGCAGAACTGGCCAAGTGCATGCGCCTGGCGCTGACTGACGCCGAGCTGGACGCGTCGGCCATCGGCTACGTGGCCGGATTAGGTCTGGCGCGACCGGCGGCGGATGCGGCGGAGTGCGCAGCCATGGCGGACGTCTTCGGTAATCGTGTGCCGATGAGCGCGATGAAAAGCTATCTGGGCCACACGCTGGCAGCCAGCGGCGCGTTGGAAGCGTGGCTCTCGCTGCACATGATGAACGCTGGCTGGTTCGCACCGACACGCAACCTCAGCAACGTCGCCGAAGGTTGTGCCGGCGTGAATCACATTGTCGGCGACGGGCACAACGCCGACGCCAATTACATTATGTGCAACACGTTTGCCTTTGGCGGCATTAATACATCGCTCGTGCTGCGACGGTGCCCGTAACTGGATCTAGTGACCGGCGTGAACGACGGCTATACTTTTCCAATAATGACGACTAACGAGGGAGCATCTGGACTATGACTAAGCTAATCAGCGCACTCGCGCTTTGTGTTCTGGCAATCGCAAGCGCCGACGCCCGCGACACGCGCCATAATTTCCCGCTAAAAGCCGTGTTCGACAATCCCGAACACGCCGAACGCCTCGAGGGCGTGCGCTTTTACTTTGGTGACCAGCCGCACCCGACGGTTGAAAAATCCATCATGAAAACGCGGACCAACAAGAAAACCAACGCGTTCAAGAAAGAAGATCAGGTAGCGTGCGAGTGGGCGTTGATGTCTGCTCTGGTCGCGCTGCACCAGCGCGCGTTGGCCGAAGGCGGCAACGCGGTGATTAACATCGAGTCGAACTACAAGAGCCGTCCGTTTCGCAGCGACACCGAATATCAGTGTGGTGCCGGGGCCATCATGGCTGGCGTAGCGTTGAAAGGCGAAATGGTGCGGCTGGCGAACTAGCGCGAGCGGCGATCTCCTGCAAATCGCGCTACGCGTAGTTTAAGCGCCGGTTGATAACCTCAACCGGCCTTTTTAATCGCTGCCGGTGCGAGTGAGACCGCGGTTGGCGACAAAGTTCGCGTAGCAGGACCCGAGGATTTGGGTCCAGCCGTGCTGATAGTTTCCGCGTTGCGCGACGCCGTCTTCGCCAAGCGCGTCCCAACCGGTATGCACCAGCGTCACGTGCGTGCCCCCATCGTCAGTGGCGGCGAAATCCACGGTAAACGCAGTGGCCACGGGTGCGGCGCCGACGTACCAGGAAATGGCCAGGTGATTGGGCGCATCCCATGGCGTGACGTGGCCCCACTGGTGAGTGGTGCCGTCCGCCGCCGTTTCAATAATTTTGCCATCGAGACCGGGCTCCATCATCACGGTACCGCCACAAATGGAGTGCGATGCGACCGGCCACCAGCGGTTGATCTGTTCCACAAAGGCGGCGAACGCGGCGTCCTGCGGGGTGTTCAGCACGACAGAAACTTCGACAGGTTCAATCATTGGGGGATTCCTTTGGGTCAAGGTTTTGCAGAGCAGCCAGCCAGTGCTGTTCGAGGTAGGCGCGCAGTTTCGAAAGCGCATCCGGATCAAGTCGATAGATGTTCTTCTTTCCCCGTGGCGTGATTTGCACGAGGTCCGCCTCGCGCAGCACTTTGAGATGCTGCGACATCACCGGCTGCGACACGGCGATCTGATCGGTTAATTCTCGAACGGATGCGGGGCTTTGGGCCAGCGCATTGAGGATGTTCTGGCGTATCGGGTTGCCTAACGCCGCAAACTGCGTTTCATAAGTCATGCCTTATCATAAGATTTTTCTTATTAATAAGCAAGACCTGAACAGGACCGCGAGCAACGGCGTCGGTTCGGGCAATCACACGCGTTGAAAAATCAGCGACGTATTGATCCCGCCAAACGCGAAGTTGTTGCTCATGACAAACTCGTTTTCGAGTTTACGTGGCGCACCACGCAGGTAATCCAGATCACCACAGCGCTCGTCGAGGTTTTCCAGATTCAACGTCGGCGCGTACCAATCGTCGTTAAGCATATTGAGCGTCATCCAGGCTTCCAGCGCGCCGCACGCGCCAAGCGTGTGGCCGAGGTAACTTTTCAGCGAGCTAATCGGTACTTTTTTGCCCAGCGCCTCGGCCGTCGCGTTGGTTTCGGCGATGTCACCGTGTTCAGTCGCCGTACCGTGCGCGCACACGTAGCCAATCTGCTGTCCATCAATATCGGCATCGGCCAACGCGCTCTCAAGCGCCTTTTGCATCGTGCTCTGGTTTGGACGCGTTACGTGTGCGCCGTCGGCGTTCGTGCCAAAACCGACCAGCTCCGCCAGGATATTCGCACCGCGTGCTTTGGCGTGATCCATGTCTTCGAGAATCAACGTGCCCGCGCCTTCGCCAACGACCAAGCCGTCGCGCTTGGTGTCGAACGGGCACGGCGTGGCGTTAGGTTCGTCGTTGCGCGTGCTGGTCGCGTACAGCACATCGAACACGGCCGCTTCGCTGACGCACAACTGCTCGGCACCGCCCGCGACCATGATGGTCTGACGACCGGCGCGGATGGCCTCGTAGGCAAAACCGATGCTCTGGCTGCCGGCCGTGCAGGCGCTCGGCGTTGGCACCACGCGACCGCGGATATCAAAATGCCGACAGATGTTCATCGCCGCGGTGTGGCTCATCAAACGCAAATACTGCACCGGCTGCATCCGCGTCAGATCCGACGCGTCGCCCATCGCGACAATTTCTTCGGTGGAGCCGGTGCACGAACCGTAGGCGACGCCGGTCGACCCGTCGCTCAACGTCGGGTCGTCCAACAGGCCGGCTTCGGACAGCGCCAAATGCGTGGCGTGGACGGCGAGCTGTGCGACGCGACCCATGGACCGAACGCCGTTGCCGCCGTAGCGCGTGCTCAAATCGATGTCGACGATGGGGGCGGCAAGACGCGTGTTCAGGCCATCGACGTCATCCCAGGATTCCATGCGGCGCACGCAGTTTTTCATTGCCCCGAGACCGCTGCGCGTCTGTTGCCACGAATCGCCCAGCGGCGTGATCCCGGCAGCGCCGGTGATGGCGACCCGAGGATTCAACACAAGCCTCCGTTGACCGCGAACACCTGGCGCGTGATGTAGGCCGCTTCGGGCGACAGCAAAAAGCGCACGGTGGCCGCTACTTCTTCGGGCTTGCCCATACGGCCAGCCGGAATGTACTTGAGCATCTCCTCGACCGGCGCGTTCTCGCTCATGTCGGTGTCGATTAATCCGGGCGCGACGCAGTTGACGGTAATCTTGCGACTGGCGAGCTCCACCGCCATGGCTTTGGTCGCGCCGATAATACCGGCTTTGGCCGCGCTGTAATTCACCTGTCCACGGTTGCCGGTGATGCCCGATACCGACGACAGCGTAATAATGCGGCCAGGCTTGCGGCGCCGAATCAGCGGCATGACCAGTGGCGACATCACGTTATAAAAACCGTCGAGGTTGGTACGCAACACCAAATCCCAGTCGTCGTCCGACAGCATGGGGAACGCACCGTCGCGCGCGATCCCGGCGTTGAGCACGACACCGTACGGGGCACCGTGCGCGTCAATATCCGCTTCCAGAGCCGCTTTGGTTTCGTTGCGATCAGCAATATCAAAACGCAGCACCCGCACGCTGGCGCCGTGTTGTGCGCAGGCTGTGGCCGTGACGTTGGCGCCACCCTCATCACGCACGTAGTGCACGATCAGATCGTATCCCGCTTGCGCCAGCTCCTGGGCAATCGCGCGGCCGATGCCGCGGCTTGCCCCGGTGACCAACACGACCGGGCGTGAAGAGGCAGAAGTCGAATCATTCATCAGGTGGTTTCCGAAACACAGTGAGTCGAGCGTTGGCGAGCGTTTCGCCGTCGCGAATGGAACACGAATACACCCCGAGACCGTTGTTGTCAGTCAGCTGTTCGTCGCAGCGCACTTTCAGGATTTGCCCGTCGGTGAACCACGCCGGCGAGCAGCGATAGCGACGCGTCCCCAGCAAATAGCCCATGGCCGCCCCGCCACCGTCAGAGCGACTCTGGCTACCGGCCACTATGCCGATGGTCTGCGCCATGTATTCGATGCCGATCCACGACGGTACGCCGCGGCCTTGCTCGAAAAAAGCCGTCTTTGGCGTGATCCGGACAATCGATTCAGCATAGGTGTCGCCCTCGTCGGTGAGCTCGTCGAGCAGCAGCATCGGGTCGCGATGGCTGAGCAATTCTTCCAGGCGCGCGCGCGTCATGACGCAGCCGCCTTATCAATCAGCTCAATCACAAACGGCGGCACACCGAGCTCCATCTCGCGGGTGGCCTCCAGCACCGGCACTTGCGTGGTCATCGCGCGCGTCATGGGTTCGCCGTCGGCGGAAAAAATGTCGTAGTCGATTTTCAAACGATAGTCCCATTCACTCAGCGTAGCTTGCACGCGCAGCGTTTGTTTGTAGTGCGCCGGTTTCAGAAACCTCGCACTCATGTCCAATATTGGCCAGACGTATCCCGAGTCGGCCATTTCGCCGTAACCGTAGCCCAGGCCATCCAGCAGCGCACAGCGCGCCAATTCAAAATATTTGGCGTAGCGACCGTGCCAGACAATGCCAGCCGGATCGCAATCGTGGAATGGGACGTCGAGCGTCACCTGCGCCTGCAGCTTGCTCATGACGCAAAGAGCACACGTCCGGCCGAGCAGCGTCCTTCGGCGTCGTGAAACTCGAACGTGAGTTTGCCACTGGCGATCTCAAATTCCAGCTCGAGGCGCAGTTGGTGCCCGGGGGTAATCAAGCGTTGAAATTTCAATCCGTCGATACCGATAAACGCATCGCTGATCTCGAACAGACCGCGACCGATGGTCGACGCCACGTGCACCTGGACCACGCCGGGCAGTACCGGATGCCCGGGGAAATGCCCTTCGAACCAAGTCAGCGAC
>JBGCFP010000192.1:0-22654 GCA_045107005.1 Gammaproteobacteria bacterium | reverse complement strand
GACATTGCGCGAGGCTTGATGACCCACGGGCGCGCGGCGAGCACACCGGTTGGCATCGTGCAAAACGGTGCGCGCGCAACGCAGAAGGTCCTGACGACGACGCTCGGCGACCTGCTGCAACGCCCACCCGCGAACGTGGCTCGACCCGCCTGCGTCATCGTTGGCGAGGTGGTAGCCTTACATAATGAACTGGCATGGTTTGATCCACTGCCCCCCACTGGCCCGGCGCCCTCAGCACGAGCTGCTGCGACGATGCCCGCCGCTCCTCTCCTCTCCACAGGAAACGCGTCATGATTTACGACTCTATTCTCGACACGATCGGCTCGACGCCGGTGGTCAGACTGCAACGCACGGGCCCGGACAACGTCGATATTTTCGTCAAGCTCGAAGCGTTCAACCCCATGTCATCGGTCAAGGACCGACTTGCCTATGCGGTGATTACCGACGCGGAGCGCGGCGGTGCTCTGGCGCCCGGTCAGACGGTGATCGAGGCGACGTCGGGTAACACGGGCATCGCGCTTGCCATGGTTTGCGCAGCGCGCGGCTATCCTTTTGTGGCTGTAATGGCGGAATCGTTTTCGGTCGAGCGGCGAAAAATCATGCGCGCACTGGGCGCGAAGGTGATACTCACGCCAGCCGCCGAACGCGGCTCCGGCATGGTGAAAAAGGCCGAAGAGCTCGCGGCGAAGCACAACTGGTTTTTGACCAGTCAATTCGACAACCCGGCGAACCCCGCTTATCACGCGACCACCACCGGGCCCGAAATTTTGCGCGACTTTGCCAATCGCCGGCTCGACTACTGGGTGACCGGCTGGGGTACCGGCGGCACAATGAGTGGTGCTGGTCGCACGATCAAGGCAGGCCGTCCCGACGTGAAAATTGTCTGTGCCGAGCCCGCGAAAGCGTCGATGCTCGACGGCAATGAATGGCAGCCCCACAAAATTCAAGGATGGACGCCGGACTTTATTCCTTCGGTATTGGACCGGGACGTATTCGATGAACTGGTGCCGGTCAGTGACGAAGAAGGCAGCGAAGGTGCTCACCATCTGGCCCAAAAGGAAGGCGTTTTCACCGGCATCTCGGGGGGCTCGACGCTGGCCGCAGCGTTGAAGATTGCAGACAAGGCCCCGGATGGCAGCGCCATCCTGGTGATGCTGCCTGACACAGGGGAGCGTTATCTGAGCGCATTCCCTTACAATGAGCTGCATGAAGGTTCAGACGACGAGTGGCTCGCCACGCAATAACCCGGCTTCGCAACAAAGACAGGCGCAGACATGACGATCGTCGTGCTCAAGTTTGGTGGCACCAGTGTGGCCACGGCGCAAGGTTGGAAGACCATTCTCGATCGCATCGGTCGCTGTGTCACTGACGGCGAAACGCCGATCGTTGTGCATTCGGCTTTGGCGGGTGTGTCGAACGCGCTGGAGCGAGTGCTGGTCAGCGCGACGCGCGATGAGCATCACGCCGACATTGAACAGATTGCCGGTCAACATGCCCAGCTTGCGCGCGACCTGGGCTTCGACGATACGACGCTAATCAGCGCCGAACTCACCCGACTGCAAAAACTCAGTGCCGGTATCGCGCTCATAGGCGAAGCCAGTCCACGCCAGCGCGCCCGGGTACTGGCACTCGGCGAGCGCATGGCGAGCCGGTTGGGTTACGCATTTTTATCGCGCGAAACCGACGTAACCTGGCTGGATGCACGCGAGCTGCTGCACGCGGTCACCGATCAGACGCAGGACCCGACGCAGCACTTTTTGAATGCCAGCTGCGACGTCGCCCCGGACGACGACGTTCGCGAACGCTTCAGGACAGCCCCGGCCTTCCTCACCCAAGGGTTCATTGCGGCCGACGCCAACGGCGAGACCGTTGTGCTCGGTCGCGGCGGCTCAGACACGACCGCCAGCTATCTCGCGGTACTGGCCAGCGCCGCACGCGTCGAGATCTGGACAGACGTGGCGGGTATGTACAGCGCGGATCCACGCTTGGTACCCGGCGCACGACTGCTCAAAAAACTGGATTACGCGGAAGCGCAGGAAATTGCCTCGACCGGTGCGCGCGTGCTGCACCCACGCTGCATCAGCCCGGCGCAACGTAACGGCATCGAACTGCACGTGCGTTCAACCCACGCGCCCGACGCACCCGGCACGCTGATCTGCGCGACACCAGGCAGCGACGACGCGCGGCTCAAAGCCGTGTCGGCGCGCAAGGGAATCACGTTGCTGTCGATGGAGACCTCCGGCATGTGGCAACAGCCGGGTTTTCTGGCCCGCGCTTTCACCCTGTTCGCGCAGCACCAGCTGTCCATTGACTTGATTTCGACGTCGGAAACGAGCGTGACCGTTTCCCTGGACGCACCGATCGCGGCCAGAAATGATCAGCTGAACGCACTGTGCGCGGCACTTGGCGATTTTTGTCGTGTCAGCGTCGTGCACCGCTGCGCCGCCATCAGCCTCGTTGGTCGCCGCGTGCGCGCCATCCTGCACGAAGTGGCACCCGCCTTCGACGTATTCAAGGAGTTCGAAATTCACCTGGTCAGCCAGGCGGCGAACGACCTGAACTTCACGTTTGTTGTCGACGAAGACCACAGCGACAAGCTCGTCCAGCGTCTGCACGATTTGCTGATTCATCGCCCGCAAGACGACGACCCGGTGATGGGTGCAGCCTTTGCGAAAACGCGAGTGGCCCGACGCGACGAGACGCCCTGGTGGCAAGTGCGCCGCGACGAGCTGGTGGCGCTCGCTCCCGACAACGCCCCAGTCTACGTCTACGACCGCACCACCATCGCACGCGCCGCCGAATCACTGAATGCGCTTGAAGCCGTGGATCGCCTGCTGTATTCAAGCAAAGCCAACGGGCACGCTGACGTACTGCGTACGCTGGCCGGCGCTTCGGCCGACATTGAATGCGTGTCGATCGGCGAGCTCGACCACATCCGTGAAGCGCTGCCGGACCTGGCCAGTGAACGGTTGTTGTTCACCCCCAATTTCGCACCGCGCGATGAATACGCGCGCGCACTTCAACACAACGTTTTGCTTACCGTGGACAATCGATTTGTCCTCGAGCAATGGGGCGACCTGTTCGCCGAGCGCGACATTCTGCTGCGGGTTGATCCGGGCGACGGTCAGGGACATCACAAGTTTGTGCGCACGGCGGGCAAGCAGTCAAAGTTCGGTGTGCCGCTCAATGAAGTCGCCGCCACCGCGAAGCGGGCCAGCGATGTGGGTGCACGATTGATTGGGCTGCACGCGCACAAAGGCAGCGGCATCGTTGACGCAACCACTTGGGCAAAAACGGCGCGCACCCTCGCCCAAGCCGCCGCGACGTTGTCGGGCGTGCGAGTGCTCAATCTTGGCGGTGGCCTTGGCGTGCCGGACACCAGCCGCGACCCCCTCCTGAATCTTGATGCGCTGGACCAACACCTGCTTGACGTCAAACGCGATTATCCTGATTTCGCCCTGTGGCTTGAACCGGGTCGCTTTCTGGTTGCGGCAGCGGGCGTCTTGCTCACGCGAGTGACCCAGATCAAGGACAAGGACGGTGTGCGCTACGTGGGCGTCAACACGGGCATGAACAGCTTGATTCGACCGGCGCTGTACGGCGCGCATCACCACATTGTCAATCTGTCGCGACCCGATCAGCCCGCTGACGAACTGGTCGACGTGGTGGGTCCCATCTGCGAGAGCGCCGACGTGCTGGGCAAAGCCCGCATGGTCAGCCCGTGTTCCGAAGGCGACGTTCTGCTCATTGCGAATGTGGGTGCCTATGGACGCACGATGGCTAGCGATTACAATCAACGGCCTCCCGGAGACGAGATTGTGATCTGACCGATGAGTTCGGACTTCACTTACTACGGCGCACTGCTGGTGGTGCTGCACGTGTTTACTGCGACGGTGGCAACGCTGCATGCCCTGTTGTTCAAGGCCGACTCGCGGGCGTCGCTGGGCTGGATCGGCATCATTCTGTTCTTCCCGTATTTTGGTGCGCTGCTGTATCTGTTGTTCGGCATCAATCGCGTGCGTCGAAAAGCGCAGCGTCGCGGGATCTTTGGTATTCCGTGGAGCGAAGCGGGCTTCCTGCCCCCGGCGCGACATCTGACGCAAAACGAACCGCCACTGCGCCACGCCGGGCTCTCCATTACCGGCAAAAAACTCAGCGACAACAACTCACTCGAAACACTGTTTGACGGGGAGCAGGCGTTCCCCGCCATGCTCAAAGCCATCGATGAGGCAGCAACGCAAGTTTTGCTGATGACCTACATTTTTGACAACGACGACACCGGGCGTCAGTTCGTCGCGGCGCTCGGTCGAGCTGTGGCGCGCGGCGTTGAGGTCAGAGTGCTCGTGGACGACATCGGGCGGCGCTATGATTTTCCCAGTATTCTGGGCCCGCTGCGCAACGCCAACATCGACGTGCGTTGCTTCATTCCGATCCGTCTTATTCCGCCGTCACTCAGCCTGAATTTACGCAATCACCGAAAACTGCTGGTGGTCGATGGCGGCGTGGGGTTTGCCGGCGGCATGAACATCGGCGATCGCCAGCTGGCACAGCACCCCGAAGGTAAAGGAGCAACGGATCTTCACTTCGCGTTTCGCGGTCAGATTGTCGAGCGCTTCAGCAAACTGTTTTGCGACGACTGGCGACGGGCCGGCGGCGACGCGCTGGCGGTGCTACCGGCATCGATTCCACCCGGAGGGAGCTGCCGTTGCCGCCTGATCCCGGACGGGCCGGACAACCATCTTGATCATTTGAGCATGCTGCTGCACGCGGTGATCTCAAGTGCGCGCAGCCACATTCGAATCGTGACGCCGTATTTTCTGCCACACCGTAAACTGGTTGGCGCGTTGCAGAGCGCGGCGCTACGGGGCGTGGACGTTTGCGTCGTCGTGCCATCGGTGAACAACTGGCCGATGGTGCAGTGGGCACTGGCGCATATGCTGTGGGAGTTGCTTAACGTTGGGGTTCGCGTCGTGGAACAACCGCCTCCGTTCGCGCACACCAAATGCATCTTGATTGACGACGCGTATGCATTAATCGGTTCAACTAATCTCGACCCGCGCAGCCTGCGGTTGAATTTTGAGCTGGGGATCGAGGTGTTTTCCAAGACGTTCAATCAATCGCTGTCCGAACACGTCGAATCGCTGATTACCGTGGCCAAGCCCATCGGGCGTAAGGATGTCGCACGGCGCGGGCCCCTCGTGCGTACGCGCGATGCGACCGCCGCGCTGTTCTCACCCTACATGTGACGCCAACGTTTTTCGCCTTAAAAAAAAACCCGCGGTGTCCTGGCGACACCGCGGGTTTTATCGTTCTACGTCGTTGATGGGAGTGTGCGCTTACCAGCGGCCACCACCTCCGCCACCACCACCGCCTCCGCCGCCACGGCGGGGTTCACGTTCCTTCGCTTCGTTTACCTTCAGCTGACGGCCGCCGTAGTCGGTGCCGTTCAACTGGGAAACTGCCTGATCTGCAGCGTCGTCTTCCAACTCTACAAAACCAAAACCACGCGAACGACCCGTTTCGCGGTCGGTAATCAAGATCGCGGAATGCGTTTCGCCCATGGGCGAAAACAGTTCGCGCAAATCATCTTCGGTGGTGCTCCATGGCAGGTTTCCCACATATAACTTTTTCATCTAAAACTCCAAATCCCAAACCGGGACATCTTCAAAAGTGGCACAAACCTCCCAGAGGAAAAAACGGCTGTGCACATCAACAATCCTGTTCGCTGAACGCCGAAACGTTCATCGCGATCCGTCAGGCGCGTTTTTTCCGAGGGCGATCTTGGGAAGAAAAACTTCTCGCTGACCAAGCCGGCTGGGGCGCTCATCTGGCTACGTAAGATTACGTTAAAAGTTGTTACAGCACCACCAAACTGCATTATTTATGCTAAGTGACAGCGCAGACATTTTAATTTAGACACAGTGAACGAAACAAAAGTCCGGACCTTTGATCTGCTTGCGTTACTGCTTCAAGCTTGCAAAGAAATGCAGGCAAGAACATGTTGAGCAGCGGCACTACCGTTTGGCATGTGCCGCATCAATCATTTCTCGCATGTCACGAGTCCAGCGTTTGATCGCAAGTTTTGCGTCGCCCATGCTCGTAAACCCGGCGATCAATACACGCGAACCCCCGCCCCATCGAACGGATGCGGCGAGTTGCTCGCCGGTCACTGAGTCGACCAGTTCGCCCTCCGCGGATGCTCCACCGATACCTGCGCCAGTCGCTTTGGTTACGAGCCAGATGTTGAGGGCACCAATGGTTCGGTCGACATCGACCAAGCCAACCCGCAACCGTGCGACGCCCGGACCCGGCTCGGTCACAATTTCGTAACCGTCCTCCTCGGTCAGGCTCTCGCGGATTCGTTGTTCAAAGTAATCGCGCATTTCTTCGAGCTCTTGAGCATTAAACATCCCGTTTTGTTCCGGGATGAACAGCAGAACGACCGGATCGACGATAAAGCGCGAGTAGTCGGCCGTGCGGCCAGCAGAGAAAAACAGATGATCGTCATCGATCTGTTTTAGCGATCCATAACTGGTCAAAAACCCCGTTGGGTCGGGCTGGGCGGTTGTGGCGCAGCCGGCCGTCAGTAGTGCAGCAATCAAAAGACTGAAAACGGTCGATTTCATCGTGGCGGGCTCTCGGGACAGAAGAGCGTCGAGGCTAGCACGCCAGGTTGACCCGACACCTCACATAACGAGCACGTAACGCTCACGCGATAGATACAAACAGAGACCTGAGTCTCATGACTTTCGCACCGGGCGTTGTTAGAATGTTCGTAATTTCAGGAATGAGTGAAATCCGATGAATGTGACAGAATATCAACAGAGCTTCATCCTGCATTTTGGCGAGATGGGCAGCCGCTGGGGCATCAATCGAACCGTCGGTCAGATCTACGCCCTGCTGTTCGTGGCCGAAAGCGCCCTGAACGCCGAACAAATCACCGAAGCCCTGGGTTTGTCCCGCTCGAACGTCAGCATGGGCTTACACGAGCTCAAGTCCTGGGAGCTGGTGATTGCACAGCATCTGCCCGGTGATCGGCGCGAGTATTTTTCAACCCCCGAAGACGTCTGGGCCATTTTCCGCACGCTGGCCGAGCAACGGCGTAAACGCGAGGTCGATCCCACGCTGACCATGCTGCGCTCCGCGCTGATGACCGAGCCCGGGAATCAGACTGACGAACACGCCCACGCCCGAATGAGCGAAATGCTCGAATTCATCGAGCTGATTACCGGCTGGTTTGACGACGTCCAGTCCATGGAGCGCGACACGCTGATGCAGCTCATGCGACTGGGCGGCGGCGTGCGACGCGTTCTGGAAGTGAAGGACAAAGTGCGCCGCATCGGCAGCGGCAAACGCAGGAATTCGGTTGATGCCCAAGGTTCGGGCGAGAATTAGTTTAAGGAGTAGCGATCATGTCTGATGCCATCATGCTGGCGCGTATCCAGTTCGCCGCCAACATCAGTTTCCACATCCTGTTTCCAATGATCACCATCGCGCTGGGCTGGGTGCTGCTGTTCTTCAAGCTGCGCTTCAATCGCACCAGCGACGAAAAATGGATGAACGCGTATCGGCTGTGGGTCAAGATTTTTGCACTGACGTTTGCGCTCGGTGTGGTCAGCGGCATCACGATGAGTTTTCAGTTCGGCACCAACTGGCCCGGCTTCATGGAGCGCGTGGGCAACATTGCCGGCCCGCTGCTGGCCTACGAGGTGCTGACGGCGTTTTTCCTGGAAGCCTCGTTCCTCGGCATCATGCTGTTTGGATTCAAGCGCGTGGGCAATCGCATCCATACTTTGGCCACAGCGTTGGTTGCATTTGGCACGACGCTGTCAGCGTTCTGGATTCTGGCGCTCAACTCGTGGCTGCACACGCCCGCGGGTTTCGAGATGATCGACGGCCAAGCGTACGCCACTGACTGGCTGGCGATCATCTTCAACCCTTCGTTCCCCTATCGATTTATCCATACGCTGATCGCGTCGGGCTTAACGGTTGCCTTCCTCATCTGCGGGATTTCAGCCTATCGCTGGCTGCGCAACGATCGCGGGCCGTCTGTGCTGGCCACGTTACGCACCGGCCTGACGCTTGCCGCTGTGCTCATTCCGATCCAGATTTTTGTTGGCGACTTGCACGGATTGAACACGCTCGAACACCAGCCGGCTAAAGTGGCCGCGATGGAAGGTTTGTGGGAAACGCGCAGCGGCGCACCGTTGGTGTTGTTCGGCATTCCGGACAAAGAGACGCAGTCAAACCGGTTCGCCATCGAAATACCGAAACTGGCATCGTTCGTCCTGACGCACGATCCGGACGGCGTCGTGCAAGGCATCGATGCTTTCCCTGACGCTCATCCGCCCGTGGCAACGGTATTCTGGTCGTTCCGCGTGATGGTGGGCACCGGCCTGCTCATGCTGCTGATTTCGTGGTTTGGCAAGTGGAGCATGCGCGGCGGACGAGCGCCGAGCACGTGGCTGGCACGCGGCCTGGTCGGCATGACGTTCTCGGGCTGGGTGGCCGTGCTTAGCGGCTGGTTCGTCACCGAAGTTGGACGCCAGCCGTTTCTGGTCAGCGGCGTGTTGCGCACGGCTGACGCCGCCTCAACCGTCGGCGCGGCCGCCATCGGCATGAGCCTTGCCATGTACCTCGCCATGTACGTGGCCTTGATCGGCGCTTACGTGTCCGTCGTTTTTTTCCTGGCGCGACGTGCCGACAACCCGCTTGAACGTCAACGTGCGCCCGAAGCATTGGGACCACCCGTGATGCCGATGCTCACGTCGACCGAACGGGCGACGGCGTCATGATTGAATTGATGCCCGACCTCTCACAACCGAGCGGCTGGCTGCCGCTCGCGTTTATGGCGTTAATGGGTCTGTCGATTCTTGCGTACGTGGTGCTCGACGGTTTCGACCTGGGCGTTGGCGTCGTGCTGCCGCTCGCGACCGACGATGAGAAAGATCTGATGGTAGCCTCCATCGGACCGTTCTGGGACGCCAATGAAACCTGGCTGGTATTGGGCGTCGGCATCTTGCTGGTGGCGTTTCCGTTTGCCCATGGTGCCATCATGAGCGCGCTGTATTTCCCCGTGGTCCTGATGCTCGTCGGGCTCACCTTGCGCGGCGTCGCGTTTGATTTTCGCGTCAAGGCGCATGACAAACACAAAGACGCATGGAACCGGGCTTTTTTCATCGGCTCGCTCCTGGCGTCCGTGGCACAGGGCTACATGGTCGGTATGCTGGTCATGGGTTTTGAGCGAACCTTCGCCACGGTTCTTTTCTCGGGCTTCATCGGCATCTGCGTGGCCGGCAGCTACGCACTGCTCGGCGCCGCCTGGCTAATCATGAAAACCAGTGACGATTTGCAGCGCAAGGCCGTGGGCTGGGCTAGAAGCGCCCTGGGCTTTCTGGTGATTGGCCTGATTGCCGTATCCGCTGCCACGCCACTGCTCAGCCAGCGAATTCACGCGAAGTGGTTCGCACTGGAAAACATGATGGTGCTATGGCCGATGCCGGTCATTGCTGCGGTGCTGTTTTTCGTCGTCGGTCGGTCGTTGGCACGACTTCCGGTGCGCCTGAGCAAGCAGAATGAATACGGCATCTGGGTGCCCTTTGCCGGCGCTGTGGGCTTGATGATGATTTGCTTTCACGGCCTCGCCTACAGCTTGTTTCCCTACCTCGTGGTCGACAAGATGACGCTGTGGCAAGCCGCCGCCGCGCCCGAGTCGCTGATGATCATATTTGTCGGCGCTGCCGTCGTGCTGCCGATGATTGTCGCTTACTCGGTTTTCGTTTACCGGGTGTTTGGCGGCAAGGCGACGCCGTTGGAGTATTACTGACCCGCCTGCGAGCCACGTCCGCACTTCAATGAACGAAGGCCGTTGCGTGGCGTTGTCGCCGTAATCGTTAGTATTTGCGCACCATTCCATTGCAAAATGGAAAGAGTCCAAACAATTACAAATAAATCACATCTTTTCTCATTTCAGCTAACCCTGAGTCTGGGTGTGCCGTGATCTAATTGGCGGCAGTTGATGTGGGCGAGACGTCAAGGTGCAGCTGCTCCGTTCCGCGAGCCTCGCGATCCAGCTCTCGAAACTGAGGACACAAAAAAATGACCACCGTAAGACGCGCAAACAAGCGCGACCAAAGCCAAGCTGCAGTACGCATTTCAGATAGAACAGGGATAATACTGGCCGCCTTCGCCGCGCTTGCCAGTGTGACGCCAGCTGTGGTGTCTTCTGCGTCTTTGAGCTACTCGTCTCATCTGGGCGGCGTGGAGGATGATCAGACCCGCAGCCTCGTCGTCGCGCCAAACGGGGACCGCGTGTTCTGCGGCAACGCCGAATCAACGGAACTCGCGACAGCGGGGGCTCTGCAACCGGCACCGGCAGGTGGCACAGATATTATTGTCGGGCGCTATGCCGCGGACGATAAATCCCTCGTTTTTCTGACCTACTTTGGCGGCACGGGAGAAGAGTCGTGCAACCGAATCGCGCTTGATAGCGCCGGCGATATTGTCTTTGTCGGCAAAACAGCGTCGCCAGACTTCCCGACAGTCAACGCACAGGACGACAGTTACGCCGGAAGCGGCACTTTGACTGGCGCGTTTGAAGGCGATGGGTTTGTCGCCAAGATCCGCGGGGATGGCAGCACGGTCGTATTTTCGACGTTCCTCGGCGGCGTCGATTTGGACTCTACGCAGCCAGATGGGCTTTTCGGGCGCGAAACCATCCGTGGTCTGGCCATTGATAGCGATGACCGCATAGTTGTCGTTGGCAATACGGCTGCGCCGGATTTTCCAGCGACGAGTGTCCTTGGTGACGGGGAATGCGGCATGGACGCACTCCCGCCCGTGAATTCGCGATTGATCAGCGATCAATTTGTTGCGCGCTATCAGCCGGATGGCAATCAGGATTTTGCGGTGTGCATCAGCGGCGATGCTCGCGATGCGGGACGCGATGTGACGCTAGACGATAGCGGTTCGATCTACGTCGTCGGGCACACCAGATCCACGAACTACCCCACCACGCTGCCAGGCATCGGAACGAACAACGGCAACTCGTTTGAATACGAAATCGTGGTCACAGTCCTGGATGCCGATGCAACCCAGATTTTGCGCTCGGTCAACATCGGCGGGCTCCGAACCGACTTCGCACAGAACATTAGAATTAACAGCGTGGGCCAACTGCTCGTACAGGGCTATTCATTCTCTGAAGATTTTCCGACAACGCCGGGCGCGTGGCAGCCGAACTTTGGACAGCCGAAGGCCGGGACGAATAGCGCGGATGCGGTGGTTCTTGGCGTG
The DNA here is from genome assembly GCA_045107005.1 of Gammaproteobacteria bacterium. Taxonomy (GTDB): domain Bacteria; phylum Pseudomonadota; class Gammaproteobacteria; order Steroidobacterales; family JBCCMA01; genus JBCCMA01. Next base: position 11,362 of record JBGCFP010000192.1, on the reverse strand, counting down.
ACATCTCAACTCGACGAACTTCTGTTTGCCACTTTTATCGGTGGTCCCGGGGATGAAAGCAGTCTGGCCTTTGCGCTTGATGGTGACCGACCGGTATTGAGCGTTAGCACAGGGTCACGTGGGCTGCCGGTGATCAACCCAATACAAAGCGACAAATCCGGTGACATGGGCGGGTTTTCTCCGATCGCGACGGGCAACGTAGTGGCCTTCGCCAGCTTTTCCGATTTCTTCAATCAGCAATTTCGTGCCGGGTTTGGTGTGGCCGGACCCGGTTCCAACCGGGTCTATACAGACGTTGAAAACAACGACGAATTTGAGTTGCTGGCTGAATTGCCGGGCGCGGCGCCGGACCCCCGCGATATCGTGTTCGCCGATATCAACGCCGATTCCAGGCTTGATGTTCTGATTGGGAATTACGAGGATCAGAATCAGCTGTATCTTGGCAACGATCTGGGTCAATTCGATCCACCCATTGCGTTTGGCGACGCGCAGTCGAAAACGACCGCGCTGGGCGTTCCTCAAGCGGGCTGCGTCATCGAGTTTGTGCAAGATGGTGTCAATTTGCAGCACCCCTACCTGATCGACTTCGGCAATCCGCTTGTCTACGGCGCCGGTAACGCCACCGTCTCTCTGGATGTCGTCGAGTTTTCCGACTACCTATTGGAAATCTCCGCGCCGGACGAGCTCACGCTCTACCGGGGCTGCGCCCAGCCCGGAGTCAGTCCGGTGCTTGAGACAGCGGTGTTCGCCGGGCGTCAATTTGTGAAAGCGGACCTGGCCGAGCTGGATGACGTTGACGGCCCTGAGGCCGCACTGGCGGATCAAAACGGGGGCGGCATGGTTTTGCTCAACGTTCTCGATGATGGCCTGAGCGCATCGACCATCGACTTTGCCGGACCGCCTTCCAACGCGATAGCCATTTCCAGAAGCGGTGGCGTTGTGACCGCGCACGACACCATGTATCGATACTATCGTCTGACGTCACCAACGACGCTCGTTCTCGACACCGAGCAAATGGTCGCCACACCGGCCAACGCGCTTTTGACTTTCGATTCTGCCTTTTCCGATAACGTGCTTTCTGGTTCGGTTGACGGAATTGCCGAGGCGCAGGTGGTAGAGGACGCCGAGGATCTTTACCTCATCCGACTGTCGCCAGACCTTTCCGATGCCACCTTAGCCACCTATCTGGGCGGTCCTGGCGAAGAGTTTGGCAATTTCGGTGTCGACGTCGTTGCGCCAGGCGAATACGTTTTCACTGGCAGCACGCAAAGCGCCGGTTTCCCGGTAACACTCTCTGCTCAGCAAGCGATGACGGGCGGTCGACAAGATGGCGTGTTTGTTGAATTGGATCTGGGCGAGAGCGATCTGGATATCGACGAAGATGGCGTACCGGACGTCATCGACAACTGCACCTTGATCGCCAATCCGGATCAACGCGACACCAACGGCGACGGCTTCGGCAACGTCTGCGATCCTGATTTTGACAACGACAACATCGTCAATGTGCTGGATCTTGGATTGCTACGTGCTGCCTTCTTCGGCGCACCGGGTACGGCGAACTGGAACCCGGACGCCGACCTCAACGGCGATGACATTGTCAACGCCGCAGACCTCGGGATCCTGCGCGCGTTTTTCTTTGCACCGCCGGGGCCGGCTGGCGCGATCAACCGAGCTGCCAGTCTTGAGTGACCAATCTTAGCAAGAGAATACAAAACGCCGGCAGAAGCCGGCGTTTTGATAGACAAGCAAAGCGCGTCGAAAGAAGCGCCTTGCGAGTCAGCAGAAGAGCGCGTCAGTCGTTAGACCGAACCGCCGCACTTGCCTTCGCCACATTTGCCTTCGGCGCCTTTGTCACCGCCGCAAGAACCTTCGGCACCTTTTTCGCCGCCGCATGAGCCTTCAGCGCCCTTCTCGCCACCGCAAGAACCTTCTGCGCCTTTCTCACCATCGTGGCCAGCTTCGCCTGTGTCACCGCCGCAAGAGCCCTCTTCGCCCTCGTCGCCGCCGCATTTGCCTTCGCCACATTTGCCTTCGCCGAGCTTGGCGTCGTGCTGGATGTCAGCGGCCATGTAGCCACTGGACAGCGCGGTCAGTGAAAATGGACTGACGTCTGCGCTGGCAACTGGAGCAGCAGCGAAAGACAGAGCCAGTGCGGTACCGACGGCAGCGGCGAGAGGTTTGATCGTTTTGTTCGACATGATGGTAGTACTCCTGATGATGTTACCCAAAAGCGGGCGAATAAATGCGTGAAACGGGTCAGATGCTGTATTCCACGGCTTGACTGAATTGTTGGCGCACCGGCTCGATGTCCGACGCTTCGCCGCCAATGATGGCGATGGAACCGCGGCCGTTGGGCACGATGACACCCTGAAAATCCCCGTTTTCAAAAGTCTGGACACGACTCACCGGCTCGTCGGGCAGAAGCATGACGGTGACGGGTCCATTCTCTGTGTGGACAACCAGGTGGGGGACCTTCTTGCCGTTAAATACACACAGTCCTGCATGGCGTACGCGACCGATGTCGGCGCGCAAACCCACGTTCGCTTGATCCAACACGTAATTTACGCGCTGGATTGAAATACTTTCGTTGCTCGGTTGCAGCAACAGCGGCTCGTGCAGCACGTGGGCGACCAGCGCATCGGGAAGCTCCGTGCTACTGCGACCCAAAAACACGCCAGCGGCCAGACCGATACCGAGCATGACGGTTGCGGCCAGCGCAAACAGCGGTATCGAGACGCGCCGCTTGCGTTGCAAAATTTTCTGCATAAGGACCGTTTGGCCCAGGTTTTGCGGCACTTCGACTTCCATCGCTTCGCGCAGCACCGTGTCCATCGCGAGCATGCTCGACGCGACGTCCTGACACGGCTCGCAGGCTTCCATGTGCGTTGCCATGGCATCGCTCATGTCGTCCGGGGCGCTTAGAAGCTGTTGGCGGAAGTCTTCGCAGTTCATAATCAGTCTTCGGTTTCCAGTATGTCTTTGAGCTTTTTGCGAGCCCGGAACAGCCGCGTTAATACCGCGCCTTCTCCCAGCTCCATCAGTTGCGCGATCTCTTTCACGCTGTGCCCAAGTAAAATCTGCAGTACCAGTGGCTCTCTATAGTCAGTTTCCAATTCGCTCAGTGCCTCGCGCACGGCGTGAACGTCGTGATTGAACCCCGGCGTGGCGAGCGAATCGTCCATCATGCCGGGCGTGTCGATATCCACCGTTTCAAGGCGCTTGCGCTCAAACGTACGGGCGTGCTCGCGGCGAACGATGGTGAACAGCCAGTATTTGGCGGAACTCGCATCGCGCAATTTATCCAGGGACTTCCAGGCTCGAATCATCGTTTCCTGGACAACATCCTCAGCCAATTGCCGGTCGCGTGACAGCCAGTAGGCGTAGCGGAACAAGTCTGGGGCCAACGTGCCCACGATCGACTCGAACTGCTGATGCCGTTGTGCGTCAGTCATAAAGACCGTACCCCAGCTGGATATATTTCAAGCGCGGCGTACATTACGCTATTATCCCGTGATCGTGGCTTAAGCCCTTGTCCGAAAACCACTTTTTCGAGCTTTTTCATCATGACCCAAACTTCCTACCCAGCTACGCGACCCCGCAGACTGCGAAAAACGGCCGCTTTACGGGCGCTGGTGCGCGAAACCCGTCTTACCGCCGACGATTTGATCTGGCCGGTGTTCGCCACCGCCGCATCCGGGCGGGTGCCTGTGCCGAGCATGCCCGGCGTAGAACGCTTAGGGCCCGATGACCTTTTACACGAAGCCGAGCGTTGTCACCAGTTGGGGCTACGGGCGCTCGCGCTGTTTCCGGTGGTTGGGGCCGAATCCAAGTCGGCTGGGGCCGAGGAAGCCTACAATCCGGACGGATTGGTGCAACGCACTGTTCGCGCTCTGAAAAAAGAGCTGCCTGAGCTCGCGGTCTTTACCGACGTGGCGCTGGATCCGTTCACGCTCAGCGGCCAGGACGGTCTGACCGACGAAACTGGATACGTTCTAAACGACGAAACCATCGCCGTTCTGGTTCGCCAGGCGCTGTCGCACGCTGAGGCCGGTGCAGCGGCTGTGGCGCCCTCGGACATGATGGACGGGCGTATTGGCGCTATTCGCACGGCACTGGAAGACGCCGGTCACATCCACACCGCCATCATCGCGTACGCGGCCAAATACGCCTCAGCCTTCTACGGCCCGTTTCGCGACGCGGTCGGCTCCGCCGAGCAGCTGGCCGGTGGCGATAAGAAAACCTATCAGATGGACCCCGGCAACAGCGACGAGGCCCTGCGCGAAGTTGGCCTGGATATCGCCGAAGGGGCCGATATGGTCATGGTCAAGCCGGCCCTGCCGTATCTGGATGTGGTGCGACGCGTAAAACAGGAATTTGGCGTGCCGACGCTGGCGTATCAGGTCAGCGGCGAATACGCGATGCTGCAAGCGGCCGTGGCCAACGGCTGGCTGAGCGCGCCGGATGCGGCGCTCGAAGCGTTGCTGTCCATCAAGCGCGCCGGGGCTGACGCGATTTTGACCTACTTCGCCAAAGAGGTGGCCGAGCTGTTGCACGAATGAGCTCGGATGAATACGGCGTCATCGGTCACCCCATCGCGCACAGCCTGTCGCCGGTGATTCACGGACTGTTTGCCGAACAAACCGACCAGACCTTGCGCTATCGCGCCATCGACATTGCACCGGCCGCACTAAAAGGTGAATTAAAGCGGCTATTTCGGCGCGGCGTTCGTGGCCTGAACGTCACCATGCCGCACAAAACCAGTGTCATTAAACTGTGTCACTCGGTCACCGAGCGTGCGCAGCTGGCGGGCGCGTGCAACACCCTTATTCGCGACGCGAAAGGCCGCATTCTGGGCGACACCACCGACGGTGCCGGCCTCGCCCACGATTTGACCGAAACACTGGGTCTCGACCTTGCGAGCAAAAAGATCCTGTTGCTGGGCGCAGGTGGCAGCGTTTGGAGTGTCGCGGGCGATTTACTGGCACTGTCGCCCGGGCAGCTCGTCATCGCCAATCGCACCTTGTCTAAAGCCCAGCGTGTGGCGGCAGCGTTTGACGACCTGGGACCGGTGAGCGCGATGGGGATGGACAGCGTTGCGGGGTCGTTCGATCTGGTGCTTAACGCGACGTCTTCGACCGTGCACGGAGCGCTGCCGCAGATCAATCCTGAGTGCGTCTCGGACGCGGTGTGTTACGACCTGATGTACGGCGCGGACGGCACACCTTTTACACAGTGGTGCGACGAACAGGGGGCGAGCGCCGTGCACACCGGTATTGGCATGCTGGTTGAGCAAGCCGCACTGTCATTTGAAATCTGGCGCGGCGTTAGGCCGCAGACTGAGCCGGTGCGAGAGGCATTGCTGGAGCGTTACGGCTTTCAGTTTTAGCGCATCGTTCCGACACGGCGAACTCAAGCCACATTGACTATACTGATTGAGTCCGATGTGGACTCGGCATCCAACCGCATTATCTCGGATGCTCAACGCTTGAAGGAGATATTCGATGGCAGGCGGATTTCGTACGTGCGGCCCCACCGGGAGGGAATTCGAACATCTCTCGCCAGAGACGGCGCATCGCGAGCGCGGTCCGTTCGGTGCGTTTGACGAGCCGGACTTCTTTCCACACAGCGACGATTGCGACGATCATGCCATGTGGCACGGCTATCAGGTTCCCCGTCAGTCGGCCTGGGACGCGGCGGCCGAACGCCTCGAGCAATTGCGCGACCGGGCCGCCCTGGCCCTCACGCGCGCGGTCGACAGCATGACCATTCGGGTGATGGCCGCCAACACGGCGCGCTGCGAACTGCAGTACTGGAACACCAACAATCTGACGGAAAACCGGCGCGACGGACAAATACGTATTCAACGCTATTGGAAAGTCGGGGTGAACCGCACTGTGACGAGAGCGGAAGCCAGGGACATTCACTGGAGCGCCGCTTTCATCGATTTTGTCATGCGTCGAGCAGGTGCCGGCGGTTCGTTCCGCTACGCGTGGAAGCACGTCACTTACGTTCATGCGGCCATTCGCAACCTTGAGCAAAACACGCCGAATACGTTCAAGGCTTACAAGATCGATGATCCACGCTCAGCCCCCGACATCGGCGATCTGGTGTGCAACTGGCGTGGAACGCCGCGCACCTATGACGACATTGCGGCCATGTCACGACCATACGGATACACGCACTGCGATGTGGTGGTGGGCAAGTCGCCGGGAGGACGCAAAATCCAGTTAATCGGCGGCAACAAGACCGGGGGCAAAGTCGCCCAGGTGGAAATCGACCTGGGTCAAAACGGATTGATCCTCGATCAGCCAGCGGGAAAATACATCGCGGTGATGAAACACAGCTAGCGCCGCACCGTCAGGCAGCGTTACTTGCCCACTCGAACCCGAAAGCTGAGCTCAAACTGTGGGGCGTTGGCAACGTCTGCTGTCCCTTCAAAGATGCCCCGCGGTCGCACTTCGATGCCGGTGATGAGCGGGTCAAACCCGTCGGCGTTTGGCACAGGGGTGTAGGTGTAGGGAACGCCACCACCTGGCGCAATGGAAAAACCGACGTCGGTATCGAAATCAAAACTCAGGTTGCTGGACGGGGTGCCATCCTGGAAGAGCACCGGAGCGCCCCCACTGTCATCCACGAACAGTGAGGCATTCGCCGGCAGCGCATCGGTAACAATCAAACTGCCGCCGTCCACCGGCCCGGCCCCGGTGTTGCTGACCGCAATCGTGTACTGAACGTCAGCTCCCGGAATGGCTTTGGGATTTACCGTGCCGTTGATGGGGTCGGACACCGTCTGCGCCGTCTTGAGCACGACTAGCGTGGGATCGAGGTCGAGCACGTTGGTGGGGTCCGTATCCTGATTGTTACTCGCCTGATTATCGAAGGTGGCGCTGCTTACGCTTGCGGTGTTGGTGACGCTCGGCACCGTCGTCTGATCCGCAAACACCGTCAACACCAGATCCGGGTAGGTCTGCCCGTCAGCCAGCGGCGCACTGTTTGTGCACGTGACCGTCTGTCCGGCGGCGGCGCAGCTCCAGCCAGCGCCTTGTGCCGAGACGAACGTTAGTCCGCTGGGCAGCACATCCGTTACGGTAACCGGGTTGGCTTCGTCACTGGGGCCGGCATTGCTGACGACAATCCGATAGTCGTTGTTTTGGCGTGCGACGAAATCACCACTGTGGGTTTTGGTCAGGGCGAGATCCGCAGTCTCGGCGTTCGACACACCGATGACCTCCAGAGTCAGTATCACCAGATCGCCGCCGGAGCTGTACACGGTCGTGGCTGAGGTGTCACCTGGTGACAGCAACGCACTGATGTCGTACTGATCGATATCAACGCCAAATTCCGTCGTCGTACCGGTGGCGTTGATCGTCGAATTGAATTGGTTGCTTAGCGGATTCAGGGCGTCAATGAGCGGCGATCCGTTAAAGGTCAGATTCTCCGAGAAGCCACCCAGCGCTGCCGAGTTCTCGACGTCTCCTTCCCACGTCACGACGGTCCGGCGACCGTCGGGAAGCGCCGGTATCACGAAGTTGCTGGGATTGAGTGTGATCGAACCACCGCGGAAGATCTGAAACCCGTCGAACACGTTGATGACGCGCAAAGGCTCGGTGACCGAGTTTTCATAGACAACGAACAGCGACCAACCCGCCACCACGGCCTGCACCGCGCAAAATGGCGCACCCGTGGTCACCGCAAGGCCGCCAAACGTAAAGTTCTGACCACTACCCAGGGCCACCTGTGAAGTAACGTCCGCAAAGCCGCCAAAAAAATTGTACGTGTTGCCCAACACGAACGTGTCGGTGAAGACTCGATCCGCCGGCACGTTTGCGCCATTTAGCGTGACGCTCGTATCGGGCGTAGCGCCAGATCCGCCCCAGTAAAGGTAAGCCGCAACCAGTGATGAACCACCGGGAATCGTCGGCAACGACGCGCTATCGGTCGCATCCAGAGAGCACGCGTTGGCGCCGGTTCCGGAATTGGGACTGTTGCGCAAGCTGCCACCGATAACGACGTAGTCGTAGTCGCCGGCAAAGCTGTCAAACAGGGATACCTGCGTCTGCGCCAGGGCAGCGTTCGTGATTATGAAAAATACGCTGACAGCACACAGCGCGCAGATGTGCCTCAGCTCAAGAGTCTTGCTCAATGATAACTTCTAGTAGCGCCGGACCCAGCCTCCAGCCCTCTGATTATGTGCTGCGCACGCAATCCGTTACGTGACTGATGCCTCAGTTAGGGAATCCCCCACAGCCCTAGACGCGTGAGCGTTGGATTAGGAGGGGTCAGACCATACTTCACGCTGCAATAGCAGGTTCTGTTCTCTTAGAATCCGTTTCTAAGCCCTTAAACTCTGTTTTTGACCGTGAATCTGGGTTCTAACAGATACGATTCAATACACTGAGCATTAAGCCAATTTGGATCTTGCCGAGTCGAATCATCAGCGGTGACATGTTGCGCAACACTTTGAGAGGTTGCATACATGACTCGCGCAAATCGTCAATATTTCGCTCACGGCGTCTGGCACATCACCCAGCGGTGCCACGATAAGAAATTCCTGCTTCGGTTCGCTCTTGATCGTGACTATTGGCGCCTGTGTTTGTTTGAAGCGTGCCGGCGCTATGAATTTCGCGTTTTGAACTACATTGCGACCTCCAATCACGTGCATTTGATAGTCGCTTGCGACGATACGGAGACCGTACCCAGGGCGATGCAGTACATTTCCGGCCGTACCGCGCAGAACTACAATCGAAGGAAAAATCGTCGAGGCGCTTTTTGGGAAGACCGCTATCATGCTGTACCCATCGAAACGCGTGCGCATTTTTTTCAATGCCTCACCTATGTGGATCTGAACATGGTTCGCGCGGGCGTTGTGTCACATCCCCAAGACTGGCAGTGGGCAGGCTACAACGAAATCCAAAGGCCCAGAAATCGATACCGCATTATCGATCTCGATCGATTGCTGGCGGTAGCTCAAGTTGACTCTTTGTCGGACCTGCAAATCAGTCATCGATCATGGGTATCGGAAAAACTGTCTTGCGAGCCTTTGTTGCGCGAACCCCAATGGACCACTCTTCCCGCATCAAACAAATAGCTTAAACTTCGATTTGGGTGCCGAAATCTCGTTCTAAAGCCTCAGAAACCCATCCTAAGGAATCCTATACGGCTATTGTAGCGTCAGCGTTGGTCTGACCCTGTGTCTACCCTATTGTAGCGTCAGCGTTGGTCTGACCCTGTGTCTCCGACCCTGTGTCTACTGTGTCTCAATCCCCCACAGCGCTAGACGTGTTAGCGTTTAACTGCCCCTGCTTCTCGCGCGCAATAATCGGTGAGACCTTGCTCTATCGCTGGCCACGCGTTGTCCAGCAAACGCATCTGCGCGGCAGCGTTGGGATGGATGCCGTCGTTCTGCATCAGATCGGGTGACAACGCGATGCCGTCGAGAAAAAATGGCGTGAGCGCCGTGTTGAACTCATCGGCCAGCGACGCGTAAACCCGATGGAACGACTCGGCGTAGCGGGCACCGTAATTGGTGGGAATACGCATACCCATCAGGGCCACTTCAGCGCCGACAGCTCGGCTGGCCTTGATCATTGCGGTCAAATTTTTTCGCATGTTGCGAATTGGCTGACCACGCAGTCCGTCGTTACCGCCAAGCTCAATGATCACCAGCGCGACGCTGTGTTTTTCGAGAACGGGCCCCAGCCGCGCGGCACCGCCAGACGTGGTGTCACCCGAAATGCTGGCATTGAGCACGCGGTACTCGTACTCTTTTTCGGTCAGGCGCTCTTGTAACTTGGCCGCCCAGCCCTCATGCAAATCGATACCGTAGCCAGCGCTGAGGCTGTCACCGACAATGACGATCGTCGGTGGCGTCGAGTTGACCGGGGTGCAGGACATCCCGTCTGCACTGGCAGGCGAACCTACCCACATGAGCAGCACAGATGCCGCTAACCACTGCAGACCAACAACGAGCCCCACTCTAACCATGTCCGAACACTCCGATCACGCACTGCGCGCACAAAATCTGGGCAAGCAGGTTACCAGCCCTGAGGGATCTCTGACCATTTTGCGCGACGTGAGTTTCGCCATCGAACGCGGGCGCTCGGTGGCCATCGTCGGTCCGTCAGGTGCCGGCAAGTCGACGTTGCTGGCGCTACTCGCCGGTTTGGACCGACCGAGCACCGGCGACGTGTGGATTGACAACGTGTCGCTCAACTCGCTGAGTGAAGACGGGCGAGCGCTGTTACGCGCCCGCCAAGTCGGTTTTGTTTTCCAATCTTTTCATTTGGTGCCATCGCTGACCGCGCTGGAAAACGTCATGCTGCCGCTGGAACTGAACGGACGGGACGACGCGCGCGAGGTTGCCCTGCAGATTCTGGACGCCGTTGGCTTGGCCGAGCGTGTCGGCCACTACCCCAATCAGCTGTCCGGCGGGGAACAGCAACGTGTCGCCATCGCGCGCGCGTTCGCTCCACGCCCTGCCGTGTTGTTCGCCGATGAGCCCACAGGCAATCTCGACAGCGCCACCGGCGAGACCATCGTCGAATTGCTGTTCAAATTGAACGCCGAAGCGTCAACGACCCTCGTGTTGGTGACCCACGATCGAGGCCTTGCCTCGCGCTGCGATCAACGTCTCACCATTCAAGCGGGCGCGCTGGTCGCCGACGCATGAAGACGCTGCGCTTCGCCCTTCGCTCGCTGTGGCGCGAGGCACGTGCCGGTGAGCTGGCCGTGCTGGTGATGGCGCTAACCATCGCTGTCGGATCGGTCACCGCCATTGGATTTCTGACCGACCGCATCGGTCAAGCGGTCGCGCTGCAGGCCGCTGAGGTGCTGGCGGCCGACCTGCGCCTGGAAGCGCCCACCGAACCCGATCCTGCACTGCTGCAACAAGCGCGCGAGATGGGTCTGGCAACCGCGACGCTCAAATCGTTTCCAAGCGTGGTCTACGTTGGCGAAGACAGCGCACTGGCCTCGGTACGCGCGGTCGAAGGCGGCTATCCGCTGCGCGGCAAAGTGCGGATTGCGGATCAGCTACTTGGCGTCCCGCGCGACGCGGATGCCATCCCAACGCCCGGCACGGTGTGGCTGGAGACCGGCTTGCTGGCGCAACTGGGCGCCGATGTCGGCGCAACCGTCGAACTGGGAGCAGCCACCTTCACCGTTGGCGCCGTGATCACCTATCGGCCGGACCAAACACCCGGCTTCAGCGGTCTTGCACCCGTCCTCATTCTGAACGCTATCGACTTGCCGGCCGCCCAGCTGCTCGGTGAAGGCTCACGATTAACCTACGCGTATTTGTTCGCCGGTGAACGCGACACCGTGCGTTCGTTTGCACAGATTCTCGATCGTCAGTTGCCCACCG
>JBGCFP010000191.1:0-24894 GCA_045107005.1 Gammaproteobacteria bacterium | reverse complement strand
CATTTTTTGAAACTCGGCCGCGTCATCGCGATCGATCGCGTCAGCGACGACGTAGCGCTGCATGCGGCGCGCGTCAGGGTCGTTCGCCTCAATGTTGTGCACGATGGTGTCGCCCAGATCACTGAGCTGATTGCCGAGAATGCGGATCTTGTCCTGGCTGAAACCCTCGGCAATGAAGCTGCGCTTCACGACTTGCCAGCGATCACCGTCGGCGGGCTCGATGGCACCGATACGCTGTAGCTCGGCAAACAACGCGCCGAACGGGATATCGCCAGCACAACGTCGAAACAGTTCATGGACACTGAGCTCGCCGCCTTCCAACGGCAGCAACAAAGGCGTGCCGTCCGGGGCGCGATAGGCGGGATCTTCGTGCCACGCCGTGATCACGCGTGTGGCCGGGCTCATCGGACCGGCCTGATCTGGCGTTGTACTGGCAACGCTCTTGAGCCGTGTGCACTCCTTGCGTGACAGCCCCGTCAAAATCGCGACGCGCGCCAGGTTGGTCTTGCGGCCGGCCAGACCAAAATCGTCGCGAGCCACATCGAAGTACGCCAGTTTGGCCAGTTCCGCGAATTCCTTGAACGTGAGCTGGCCACGCAGAGCTATGCGGACGATCGGGCGCAGGATGCGGCGCAACGTGTTCGACAAGTAAGGCTTTAAAACTTGATTGCTCATATATGGTCTATTATCGACCATATTTAATATTTTGCAAGTGTCCCATCGACCCCCTTGCAACGCCTTGTCCACGTGGATGTTTTAGCGATCGCAGGTGACGCGACGCTCCGTTACCTCGACGAAATGGTCATTCCTTCGGGTGCCGGTCCAAAAAAATGCCGCCCGCGATCCAGAAGATTGAGGGGCGGCGAGAGGCGTCAACGGCGCCAGGTCAAAAATAGGTGTGCAGCTGTAAAAAATACTCGTCGGTATTTTGCTGCGGACTTTGCTCGATGCCGTCACCCAGGCGAACCCCGCCGATGAGTTGCACGAACGTCATTGGGAAGTACTCGTAGACGAAGCTGTAGCGATTGCGCTCATCTTCATCCACCTCGTCGTCCGGGTCGAAATACTCGTAGGTGAATTTGAGGTTGTGCCCCTTCCTGAGCCAATAGTTGGCTTCCGCAAAGCCGATCCACTGGCGTCGCGGGCCGGTCGTAAAGCCGCGGTCGTCGATGTAGTCAATCTCGAACAGCCAGTTGACCGGACCCGTCGCGATGCCGGCGAACACGTTCCCCATTGTCCGTTTGGACGCACTGACGTCATTGAAATTCAGGCTGCCGCCGATGCGCCATTTCGGCTGAATGAAGCTGCCGCGAAAACTGTACTGTTTGCCGCGATCCACCTCGCCCGCGCCCGCCGTGCCGTTGGTAATCGCCAGATTGAGCGACACCTTTTCACCCTCGTAGCCCACTTCGGCACCGTCGTCGGGTGTGGCGTAGTTAATGCCCGGCACCTGACGGATAAACGCCGTGTCGTCTTCCACCCGCCAGCCGTAGGGCAGGAACATGCGCCCCGCACGCGCGTAGAACTTTTTGTCCTTGAACCAGAACAACGCATACGCTTCGCGATTGGTGGCGCCTCCCGGCGCGACGCGTTCATCGACGTAAAGCGACAGCTTGTCGCTGATCAAATGAAACTCGGCGTAAATCAGCGCCTCTTCGAGCGCGAACTCAAGGCGATCATCGCGTTCGGGGATATTGGTGCTGGCCAGATTGCCGCGTGCGTCGGCCCCCACTGAAAACCGATCCGTGATGATGCCGTTCCACACGCCGGTTAATGTGCCCGCCGACAGCGCCGTCTGCGCCATCGCCGCGCCGAAGGGCGTGCGCTTGCCACCGCCGGTAGGGCTGACGTGGCAGGCGACGCATTTGCTGCCCGTCTGAATCGCGATCCACGGCTCTGCCCGGGCTTGTTGTGGCAGCCACCAGATCGCTACTGCTATGGCAATGCTTATGCCTGTCCTCATGGTCGATTCTCCTCGCGACGGGACGCCTCGCTCGTACTGTTGTCGATGGTGATCAAGACGGTCTGCGACACCCCTTCGTTGCCGGCCGCATCGAGCGCGCGCGCGAGCACCGGGTAGGTGCCGTCGACAACGTCGCGACTATCCCAAAGCAGCGTGTAGGGCATCGTGCCCACGCCGCCCACTTCCGTACCGTTAACCACAAACCGTACTTCCGTCACCGCGACGTCATCGACGGCAAACGCTTCCAACGTGATCTCGCCGCTGACCGCCGACGTGATCGCAGCCAGACTGACACCCGGCGCGATTGTGTCGGGCGGCGTTTCAAAGGCGCCGCCATCGATCCACGCGCGCACCGCCGCAATGTCCTCGTCCGGCAGCGCTGCGCCACCGAGCGGCATTGACGGTGTCAGGTCACCTTCAAGTCGCTGGACCAGCGCGCTGTCATCCGCATCGCCCGGCGTCACGCGCAGCGATGAGCCACCTTCCGACGCCGCGACGTTGACCAGATCGGCAAAGGCGTTCGCCGCGTCCAGACGCAGGAAGGGCGCTATGCCCCCAGCGATATGGCAACCCGCTGCGCAACCCACTTCGAAAATTTCCCGTTGGATCCACGGGAGCGTTGGCTGCGGGCCACCGTTTGTAACGGTCACAACCAGCGGCTCGTCCGCGCCCTCGTTACCCGCAGCATCCGTCGCCCGCGCACTGAGCACGTGATCGCCGTCGAGCAGAGCGGTCGTATCCCAGACGAATTCAAACGGCGCAACTGTATCGACGCCAAGTGCAACGCCGTCGACCAACACGCTCACCGAAGCCAACGCGGTGTCGTCGCTGGCGGTCACCTGGACGGTCACGGTACCGGCCGCGGGTTGGGCCGGCGCCGTGAGCATCACAACCGGCGCGACGGTGTCCGGCGGACCGGCGTTTTCGATCATCACGACAACATTGTCTGAGACACCCACATTGCTCGCGGCATCGACCGCTTCTGCACGCGCGACGTAATCGCCGTCGGCGAATGCCGTGGTATCCACATCAAACTCATAGGGTGCCGTCGTATCGGTGGCCTGCAACACGTCATCGATAAACAGATCGACGGAGACGACGCCGACGTCGTCCATGGCCGTGACGCTCAGCACGGCAGTGCCAGTGAGCGGACCGGCTGGCGGCGTCACAGCGACCGTTGGTGCTGTGGTGTCAGGCGGCAACGCATTGTCCACGATCACATCGATCGTCGTCGAATCGCCCACGTTGCCGGCGGCGTCTTCCGCCTGCGCACGCAGCGCATGGGCACCGTCAGTAACACCGCTTGAGTCCCATTCAAGGCTGTATGGCGCAACGTTGTCGGTGCCGATGAGTTGATCGTCGACAAAAAAGCGCACCAGCGTCACGCCAACATTGTCACTCGCGGCCGCCGTCAACGTGATGCTGCCCATGATCATCATGCCCGGATCGGCCAGAGACACACTGGGTGCCTGATCGTCCGGCGGCGGCGCATTGTCAACGGTCACATTGACGACCGGTGACAGTCCTTCGTTGCCCGCGTTGTCCAACGCGCGTGCGGTGATCGCGTACTCACCATCCGCGACTGTGGTGGTATCGAAAGTAGCCTCGAATGGCGCCACCGTATCGCGCGCCAACAGTGCATCATCAATCCAAAAATCGACACTGGCGACGCCAGAAGCATCGTTCGCATTGGCCGCCAGTGTCACTGTACCGGCCAACACACCCAGGGGAGCGGCGACCACTACGGCCGGCGGCACGATGTCCGGCACCGGGTCGCCAGGCGTCCTGACGGCGCCAGTATCGATCCAGCCACGCACGGCCGCAATCGTCGACTCAGGCAAGGGCTCACCACCTAACGGCATTTGGGCGCCTACCGCGGCCGTGCCCTCAAGTTTTTGCACGAGATAACTGTCGTTGGCATTGAGCGGCTCGACGCGCAGCAAGCTTGGCACTTCCGTGCTCGGCACCCCCACCAGCGCGTCGTAACTGTTGGTCTCATCCAGCGGCAGGAATGCGGCCTGGCCGCCGTCGACATGGCACACGACGCACACGGGTGTAAACACCTCATCCTGAATGCTGCGCCACGTGGCCGCGGGCGGTGGTGCCGTGGTCGCGATGGTAAACACCGCCTCAAAGTCATCGCCGGCCGTGCCGTCGGCATTGCCATCGAGCAATACACCGTCCGTGTCGGCCAGAGCCGTTGCGCCGCTGCCGATCAGACGCAGCTGGTAATCGTCGTCGGGTAGCGTCACGCCATCCAGGTCTATGACCAGCGTGTTCGCCGCTACGCTATCGAGACCCAGGCCCGCCGGCGTAATCGTCAGGTCCGCCGCATCACCAAACAAACCGTCCCCCCCACTGGCGCGCAGCAACACTGTAGTCGTACTCACAAGCGATGCATCCATCGGCTTGCTGAACACCACGCGCAATTCGACGGGCAGCATCGTTACCGTGCTGTCGGCGGCGGGTGTCAGTGATTGCACAAGCGGAGGCGTATCCGCCGCCGGTGGCGCGGGAGGTTGCGCGCCGGCAGCAATCCAGTCGCGCACTTGGGCGACCTGATCTGAGTCCAGGAATGGGCCACCCAGCGGCATCTGCTGTCCGACCGCGGCGGTCCCTTCGATCTTCTGGACCAGATAGCTGGCGTCGGGATCGCCGGGAACAACACGCAGCTGCGCGGGCACTTGCGCGCTCGCCACGCCGACCAGCATGTCGTAACTGTTGGCCGCGTCGAGTTTGAGTCCAACCGGCGCCGCGGCACCCGCGTGGCATACGGTGCAGGTTGGGGTGAAGATGTTCGCCTGAAGCGACTCAAAGGTCGCGTTCAAGGCGGGAGGCGGCGTACCACCGCCCTCTGAGAGCGGTCGCCCGTTGTCGTCCAGTCCGTCACCCGTGCCGCTGGGACAGCCGCTCAAAACGAGCGCAAGCCACAGCAACGAAAAGCGCCAGCCGGCCGACGACACCGTGCCCTGTGTCATGTCCGGATCCCCCGAAATATGCGGTTATGAAACGCCCGTTGTGGTCTTGTTGCCGCACACGGGCTTGACGCAGCCGGAGACAGCGGTCAGCGTCAGGGAGTTAGTCGTCATCACGTCGCGCAATGGAACAACAAACGTGAAGAGATCTGTGCTGGGCTGCATGTTGCTGTGGTTGGCGGCGCTACCTGTCGCGGGCAGTACGCTGGACGACGCGCGCAACCTGCATCGCGCCGGTCAGCTTGACGAGGCACTCAACCTGTACCTTGACGTGACGGCCAGTGATGCGGCAGCGGAGGACCGGGCGGCGGCGATGAACAACGCGTGCGTCATCCTCACTGACCGCAGTGATCTGACGGCCGCCGAGAAGTTGTGTGACGATGCCCTTGTTCTGCGGCGCACGATCGCCGATCAACGCCGGCTGGCACGAACCTTGAACAACGTCGCGCGCGTACAGGAAAGACTTGGCAACGGCGACAGCGCCCGACGTCATCATCGTGAGGCGCTGTCCATCAACACGCAGCTGGGCGACCTGCGCAGCCAGGTCATTAGCCTGACCAACCTCGGCGTTCTGGAAACCAACGCCGGTCACTATGCTCAGGCGCTCGACCAATACCGCCTGGCCGATGACATCTTGCTTGCAAACACCGAGTCCGAGTGGGCGCCATATCAGCGCGCATTGCTGACGCTAAACCGCGGCGTCGTGCTGGAAAAAATTGGAGCGTATCGCGACGCGCTGCAGGCACTCGAGCAATCACTCGACATTGCCACCACGGCCGCGCCGGATCTCCTGCCCGACATCCAAATGAATCGCGGCGTCGTCTTGCGCAATCTTGGCGACCCAAGCGCTGCATTGAGTGCTTATCGCTCGGCGCTGGCCGCGTTTGAGACGCGCGCCGACCGGGCGGCGGTCGCCAACGTCTATCTTAATCAGGGACTGGTGCATTGGCTGAATCGCAACGATCTCGAGGCAGCCCTCGAACGTTTTGAACAGGCACGTGCACTAAGCGTTGCCAGTGGCGACGTCAGTGCCGCACGCGAGGCACAGTATTTCACTTTGCGTGTGCGTCTGGACCGCGACGATGAAGATCAGGCTGCACGGCTTTTTGCCACTCTGGACGACGGGACGGACGACTGGTTTGTACGCGATGCGCGTGCGCGTATTGCGTTTGCGCAAGGCACCTCCGAAGCCGCTCTTGTTGCCGCACTGCGCGCCATTGATTTGATCGAAGACCAGCGTGCGGCCCTTGTTGGCGACACGCATCGCCAAACGCTGTTGACCGATCGTCGCGCGGCTTACGCGCTGGCGATCGACATCTTGTTTGAGCGCTACCAGCGCACCGGTGCAACACAGGACGTGCAACGCGCCCGGCGGATCGCGGGACGCGCCAAGGCGCTTGCGCTATTGGAAGCGACCGGACGCAGTGACGAGCTGCTCATCGACAATACGAAGGACCAACATACGTCTGGACATCTGCTGGAATTTTTCGTCACGCAACACAACACGGAAGTCTGGACAGTCCGTTCCGATACTATTGTCTGGCGCCGTTTCGACACGGGCCCGATCGCGGACGCAGCCCTTCACTTGCACAGCGTGCTTAGTCGCGGGGAATCGCCGGGCGCCGATGCTTTTGCGCCACTGCGTCCGCCAATTGAAGATCTGGATTTTGCACGCGCGGATCTGATTGTTGCACCGGATGGCCCGCTTGCCGCGATCCCTTTTGATTTGTTGATCGCACAGCACGTTGGCGAGCGCAGCAGTCCTGTCGCCGTGCGTTACAGTGCCACGGCGGTGTCTACCGCCAATCCGCCGACCGAAAACTCGCCCACGCTGGTCGCGTTCGCGTACGGCAAGCTCGACACCGTCAACAAGAACCATCCAGCACTGCGGGTGTTGCAGTCATTGCCGAACGTCGCGCGCGAAGTCACGAGCGTGGCAGCGCAGTTTGATCAACCCGCGCAAGTATTGGTGGATGACGCGGCGAGCGAAACCGCACTGCGCAACGCGCGCGTGGGTCCGGGTGACGTGCTGCACATCGCCAGTCATGCGGTGGTGGATGCGCGCCTGGACGACGCCGCGGTTCTGATTCTCGGCGCATCGGCCAGCGACGACGGGCTGCTGTTCCCGCGTGATGTTGCGGCGCTCGACCTGCCCGTTTCACTCACCGTGTTGTCGGCTTGCAGCACCGCCGCTGGCAAAGGCACCGTTGGTGCCCCGATGACGAATCTTGCCGGCGCGTTCAGGGCGGCCGGCTCGCAGGCCGTGCTCGCCACGCTGTGGCCCGTTGACGACGCGGCCAGTGCGGTAGTGATGGAGCAGTTTTACGCACAGCTCGCGCTTGGGCGCTCGCCCAACGACGCGCTGCACGCCGTCAAGCGCCGTCTCGCGACGTCGGAAGAATGGGGCTCGCCGTCCGTCTGGGCGGGCTACGTGATCTATGGTGACAGCGGTCCGCTGGTCGCCGTCAAAACGCACACACGCTGGTACGCGCTATTTGCGCTGGCGTTGCTTGGTGCGACCCTCATCTTTGGGTGGCGCCACCGTGTTCGGTAGTGCGTACACCGCATCCTCAATGGTGACTGGTATCCACCGACCTTCCCGATCAAACAAGTGCGTGAACGCCGGGTCGAGATAAATCTCCGGCTCCTGGCCGAATGCAAACGCCGGATTGGGTTGCACGTCAATGG
Organism: Gammaproteobacteria bacterium; assembly: GCA_045107005.1. GTDB lineage: Bacteria > Pseudomonadota > Gammaproteobacteria > Steroidobacterales > JBCCMA01 > JBCCMA01. The sequence continues at coordinate 17,268 of JBGCFP010000191.1, read as the reverse complement.
ACAGAATATTGCCCGGCAATTCGTTAAACGCATGGTCGGTCGTAACGATATTGAAAATCGCGAGGCCGGCGTGGCCGTCCATCTTGATGTCGGCCCGCCCGAAGCGCGGGTCACTGCGCAAGATGTGTTCGCCAGTCAATTCGCGACTGCTGTAGCGGATGCCGACCTGCCCACTGCCGATTGCAAACGGCTCATTGGTTTGCAGTGAGAGCGTCACGGGCATGTCGGGGAAATCGGGCAGGTGTGCCTCAGCTGCAATTTCAACGGGCAACGCGGGATCGCGTATCGTCAGCTCGCCGCTGCGCAACTCAATCGGAATCGGAAACCCGTTTTCGTCCAGCAGTCCAGTGACGCCCGGATCAATACGGATCTCCATCTCCTGGCCAATCGGCGCATCGGGGGCCACGTCAAAATAGAACGCAGCAAACGGCCCGTCCACCAGATTGATCGACGCACTGGCTGATTCAAACACCACGTCGATGATCAGCGCGCCATTTTGTTCGCTGGTCGTAAAACTCTGGATGACGTCGTCGGCCTGACCAAATACCTTGACGCCCTTTAGCGACGACAGCGGCGGCACCTGACCCAGGGTTGGATCAAAACGCATACAAATGGTGCCTTGACCCACAGGGCGGGTGGAATAGGTCCGCAGCGTAATCACCGTCTGACCGCCGGGCGCACCCACCGCGTCCTGCACGCGCAGCAACAGATCGTGGTCGTGCGCGCGAGCTGACACCTGCGTCAGAAGAGCAATGAAAACCAGACATCGAAAGACTGTGCTCTTGTTCATCACATTTCTCCCCCTCTACCGTAAATGTATACCCCTTCCTTCGATTGCGCCAAACGCTCACCGCCCGCGCCGATTGCCACGACGTCCCAGCGCAATGTGCCGCCAGTTCTGGCCAAGTCGTCCGGCAACGCAATGGCCGTCTGTCCCGTCTGCGCGGTCCAGACAAGCTCGCCAGCCGCATTGCGCACGGCCACGACATAATGCGCGGTGTCGTCCACGGGTGTCCAACGAATCATCATCGCGTCAGGGCTCGACGCGGCCGGCTGCGGGAGCTGCTGGATACGCGCGCCACGCACCGTGTCGGCGGCGCTATTGCGTTGCGGCAGTTCAGGCAACGCCCCGTCATCGCGCACGACGATGGCACCCAACCCGATCGCACACGCTGCGACCGTGGCGGCAAGGAGGCCGCGCCATGCGCCGAACTGACTCGGCACCGTCTCCGCGACGGGCAATTGAACCCGATCTGCAATGGCCCGCACGCGTGCGGAGGAGCTGTCGTCGTCAAAGGCACTGGCGAGGTTTCGTTCAGCCTGGCAGGCAGCGCAGGTCGCGACATGCGTCTGCATCTGCAACCGCGTCGCCGTGTCGAGATCGGCCCAGTTTTGCGCCAGAAACACCTCTGGGGCGGGGCAATCGTCGCCGCGCAGTGCGTTGGCCAAGTCGCTCATGGATGGTGAAGTCATAGCGCACTCCGTGTCGCGCCGGGCGCGACTTTATAGTGACGCCGCAATTTGCGCATTGCGGCGACCAACGGCGCTTTCGCGCCCGAATTGTTGGTCAGCCCCAGAGAGCGGGTAATCGCGGGCAGGGTCATACCGAGAGAAAAATGCATGTAAACAACCTGCGCTTCGTCCGGTGCCAGCAGGCGGTTCAGGTCCGCATGCAACTGGCGCGATGACTGCGCCTCCTGAGTCAGTTGTTCGGGCGTTTGCGTATCGCTGGTGGGCTCACGCGCCAAGGCCATGGCCTTGTCCATGTTGGCCTGCCGGCGGCGCAGATGATCGATGGCCGTGCGTCGGGCAATGACGTAAAGCCATGTGGTAAAGCGGCTGTCACGACGAAACGAATCAAGCGTGCCGTCGACGCGAATAAACACTTCCTGCGCGATATCCAACGCTTCATGTTCGTCACCGCTGACGCGCAGACACCAGCCCACGACGCGGTGCAGATGACGTTTGTACAGGCACGCGACGCACTGAGCGCGTAACCGTGCATCGGCCGCACGCGCGATCAGTTGTTCGTCGTCCAGTTGTTCGAGCTCACGCATTGTCACTCAACGCGCCCCCTCTAAACGGAACCACAAAGCGTGTTCCGATACGTCTGTCATCGTGCACTAACCCTTACACGCTGAAAACCTCAGAAAACGACCGGGTTTCGCGCGCTGAATATGGTTTGACGAACGCCGCGCACCGGATGGAACAGGTATTAGCCGAAATCCATTGGATCGGCGCTCGATACGCCGGGTTTTCAGGCTGTTGGCGACGAAATGCTGCGACCGCATATAGCGCTCAGAGACTTTGTTGTTCCAACCCTGTCAACGGATTCGACTCAACTCAAGTTGAACTGCCATTTTCTGCGCCCGCGTGACGTCTGGCGCGGAAATGGGCAGCTCACGGCCGTTTACAAATCGACACGCGTGCGGGCGCCAAGCCCGGCTGGGTGCTGTCCACATCCGTACGCAACAGGGGAAAACCACATGAAACTTGAAATAACGAAAATTCTGAAAGGTCTCGCAGCGGTGCTTGTTACTGCTGGCGCCCTTTCAGCCTACGCCGTCGACACCGACGGTGACGGCGTCGACGATTCGGTCGACAACTGCTCGGCCGTCGCCAACCCGGATCAGGTCGACAGCAACGGCGACGGATTTGGCAATCGGTGCGATGCCGATATCAATAACGACATGATCGTTAACATCACGGACCTGGGGCTGCTGCGTCTGGTCTTTTTCACCGATGATGCGGACGCCGACTTTAATGTCGACGGCGTTGTGAATGTGATCGATCTGGGCATTATTCGCACGTCCTTTTTCCAGCCACCGGGGCCAGGCGCGACCGGTTCACCGGTCACCTGGACCGATGACGTGCAGCCAATCTTCAACGAGCTGTGCGCGCCGTGCCACACCGGGCTGGGATTGGGCGGGCATGACATGGGCACCAGTTACGCAGGGGCGCCGCTGCCTGCCGTTAACGCCTCATGCAACGGTCTGACGAAGGGCGCCTGTTCGATTGTGCGCATTCAGTCCGGCCAGATGCCCCCCAATCGCGGCTGCACTGGCGATCCAGCGGTCGACGCGGCTGACCCGGATTGCCTTGATCAGGCCGAACAGGATCTGGTCCAGGCGTGGATCGACGGAGGCATAACCGAGTAATCGGCGTTACCCAATGAAGGAGACCGCAATGATCGAAGTCAATCACTCAGGGCGTCGACTTGCGGCGCTCCTTCTTTTCACCGCGTCGGCTATCGCCCTACACGGCAATTCCTTCGCCCAATCCGGCGCCGCGACTTACTGCGGCAACGGCGTGCCGGACCCTGCCGAGGCCTGCGATGACGGCAACGTCGCCGACGGGGACGGATGCAGCGCAAGCTGTCACATCGAATCCGGCTTTCTGTGCGACGCGGGGCAACTCGCGATCAACGACAACGCCATCATCAACGGCGATTTCGAATCCAGCCCTGACAGCGGCTGGGCTGTTGGCTCGACGCAGTTCGGCTCACCGCTGTGCACGCTCGGCCGCTGTGGCAATGACGCCGTCGTGCGCAGCAACCGCGGCGCGGGTTGGCTGTGGCTCGGCGGAGCGCTCGAACCCGAGTCGGCGTTTGTCGAACAATCGGTCGTGCTTATGCCAACCGACACCACACTCGATTTTGATCTGGCGCAAAACGTGTGCGACGGGCCATCGGACACACTGACTCTGAACATCGACAGTAACCCGGTGTGGAGCGCCACCGGGGCGGATGCTCGCTGTGGCAATCCGGACTATCAAACCATCTCCGTCGATCTGGCCAACGCGCCGGGCGGTCCATACAACGACGGCCAATCGCATACGGTGCGTTTTGCCACGCAGACGCTGTCGGTCAACGGCGGCGAAACCAATTTCCTGATCGACAACATAGGCGTGATCCGCGGCACCACAGCGGGGCAACCCAGTGCCTGCGCACCGCTCCCGGGCGTGTGTCAGGCACAGTCATTTGATCCGACGTTGGCCGGCGATTTTGCCGCCATTGGCTGGACGACGTTTGCGGGCGCCGCCGGCGTAACCGGTCAAGTCTGGGGCACAAGCGATGACGCACAGTGCCACACCGCCAACGGTGTACGCGGCAATTTTACTGGTCGCGTTGGCGACAGCGCCTGTATTGATTCCGACGCGGCGGGCAACGGCGTGACGGATGCCTACCTGTGTTCCAGCGCGCTGGACCTGCGCAACCTGACCAGCTCGGCGGCCAGGTTCGCGTTGTCCTATCACCCATTTGGCAGTGCAGACGCCGACGATCTGTTTGAAGTGCTTGCCGGCATCACCGCACCCGACAGTCAAACCGTCGCTACCTTCGATACGCTCTGGTCCGCGGCTGGCAGCGCGACAGGACGCTTGTTCAGCGTGCCAGGCGCCACCATCAGCGTCGACCTTTCAGCCTATGACGGCGCCACCGACGTGTACATGTGTTTTCACTATCGCGGCGACTTCGACTGGAGCGCGCAGATCGACGACTTTACGCTCACCTCACCAGACTGCGGTACGGACGATGCCGACGGTGACGGCGTGCTTAACAGCGACGACAATTGCACCAACATCAGCAACCCGCTGCAAACCGACAGCAACGGCGACGGCATTGGAAATCGTTGTGACGCGGACATCGCCGGGCCACTGGGCATCGGCGCCGACGATTGCATTGTCAACATCCTCGATCTGGCTGCGCTGCGCCTCGCCTTTGGCAGCACGCCCGAGTCCACCAACTGGAATCCGCATGCCGACTTTGCCGGGTTGGACGGGCCGCCCGACGGGCGCATCAACGTGATTGACCTCGGACGTCTCAAGCTCGGCTTCTTTCAGCCCCCGGGCCCGGCCGCAGCGGGGTGCCAACTGTGAAACGTCTTAACCCAATCGTCGCCACGTTCGCGCTACTTCTGTGCCCTGCTGCCGCCGCCTTTCCGGGCATTTACGATCTTTGGAACACCGCCTATCCGGACGCCGTCGCAGACGACGAATTGATCGCCACGACCGGCACGCCCTGTCAGGTCTGCCATGTGAATCCCGGCGGTGGCGAGCCGTGGAATCAGTACGGTTATCAGGTGTTGATCAATGGCGGTTTCGCCAATGTGCCGCAAGCGTTCTTTGACATTGAGGCACTGGATGCCGATGGCGAAGGTAATTCCAACCTGAGTGAAATCAATGCCGGCGCGCTGCCCGGCTGGTGCGAGCCGACGACGGCCGGTTGCAGCAATCTTGCTTGGACGCGCAGCGGCCAGAGCAGCCCGGCGACGCCGCCGGCCAATGTCATGCTGGACCCGCCGGCCCAGTCGCCCCCGGTGGCCGACGCTGGCGGTCCTTATGCCGCGGTAAGCGGACTGCGCGTACGCGTCAGCGGTGCCGCGTCTTCGGATACCGATGGCAATGTGGTTGCGTGGCATTGGAAGTTCGGCGACGGCGGCTTCGGCGACGATGTGGCACCGGTGCACGTATACGCAACGCCCGGCACCTACATCGTGCACCTGAAGGTGACCGACAATGATGGACTCACGGCGCTGGCCACCACCACAGTGACCGTCACCGAACGTGACGTACCTTTGCCGCCAACCGCCGACACCGGTGGCCCCTACGATGGCGTCGCCATGATGCCCTTGACCTTCGACGGCAGCGGCTCGACGGACCTCGACGGGTCGATCACACAGTGGTTGTGGAACTTCGGCGATGGCGCGACGGGCAGCGGTCCGACCCCCAGCCACACGTACGCGCTGCCCGGCAACTACACGGTGTCATTGACCGTCATCGACGACGACGGCTTGTCGGGCGATGCGACCACTACGGCGACGATTGCGCAAGCCCCTGAACCCGGCGAGACCATTTTCCGCACGGTCTGTCAGGCGTGCCACGGCGATCCCTGGGACGGCCCGGCCATCGACCCGACACTGGTCGCCGGTCGACGCAATACCGGTGCGCGCAGTTGTTCGATTCAAGGTGCCATTAACGGCACGTTTGTGTTTCCCGGCGGCGTGCCGGAGATGCAGTTTCTGCAAGGCGTCTACAGCAACGCACAGATACAGACGGTCTCGGATTTTCTGAATTCGCAGTTGCCCGTTAGCGGTCAACGACGATTCGTGACGACCTGCGCCGGCTGTCACGGTCTGGACGGAAGTGGCGGCCCTGTCAATGAAGACGTGCGCGGTCGTGATGCCGATCGCATTTACCGCGCGCTGGCCGAAGAACCCGAAATGGCGTTTTTGTCGTGCCTGCCCGATTCGGACATCCAGGCGATCGGCAGCTATCTCGAGACGCTGGACGACGACTAGTTCTATTTTGTTCTTATCATCACATTGCGTTCGTCTTACAGAAACTGTCACTTTAAAATAACTACGGGAGAACGCAATGAACAAGATCTTCAAAGTACTTTCCACCACCTTGCTGGCGACCTGCGCGATGACCGCGCAGGCCGCCCAGTTTTGTGTCGGCGACGCGGCCGGACTCGCCGCCGCACTTAACATCGCCGACAACAACGGCCAGGACGATGTTGTGCTGATTCAACAGGGCACCATCACCGGCAACTTCATCTACAACGCCAACGTAGCCGAAGCCGGCGACCTTGAACTGCGCGGTGGCTACGACACGAGCTGCATCACCAGCTCAGACGTTGCTGCCGACACGGTCATTGACGGCGGCGGCGTGGCACGCACGCTTACGCTGTCGGGGCGCGACAATTCTTCGCTAGATGTGACCGGTCTTACGGTGACCGGAGGTCTGGCTCAGGATCAGGGCGGCGGTCTGGACATCGACCGCTGGCTCAGCGTTCAGTTACTCAACAACCGCGTGGTCGGCAATGATGCAGTCGCCGGTCTAGGCGGCACGGCAGGCGTCGAAATCGATCGCAGCATTAACGTGGCGGTGGAACGCAATCTTTTCTCCGGCAACACCGGCGAAGATGGCGGCGGCCTGAGCATTAGCGACATGGACATCGCCACGGTGCGCGCCAATCGATTCGTCGGCAATTCCGCAGCAGACGGCGGTGGCGGCGCCGATTTGACCAGCGAAGGCATCATTTTGATGGCCAACAACCTGTTTGAGGGCAACAGCAGCCTGCAAGACGGGGGCGCGATGAGCGTGCGCATTGAATCGATCGGCAGCGCTGGCCTGCTGCAGATTGTGAACAACACGGTCGTCAACAATCAGGCCGCGCAGGACGGCGGTGGCGCCGAGCTCAATCTGAATGGTGACGCCACGCGCATGCTCTTGCTCAACAACATCTTCTGGAACAACACGGCCGTGCGTGGCGCCGACCTGAGCATCGACAACGACGATGACGACAACGGCGTAGCAGCGACAACCGACCTTGAAACGAACGACTTTAATCACACGTTCTTTGTCGGCTTTTTCTCGCAACTGCCAATTCCCATCTCGCCCAGCAACTTCAACGCGGTCGACCCGCTTTTCTCGGGCGTCAGTGACTTCTCACTAAGTCCCGGATCGCCACTGGTCGATGCGGGCACGTCTGCGGCACCCGGCGTGTCTTCACTGGATCTCGATGGCGCACCGCGAGTCCAGGGCCCCGCCATTGATCTGGGCGCGCTGGAGACTGGCTCCGATGCCGATGGCGACGGCGTGGCCGATGCCCAGGACAATTGCACACTGCGCGCCAACCCGGATCAGCGCGACAGCAATGGCGACGGATTTGGCAACGTCTGCGATGCTGACCTGAATAATGACGGCATCGTTAACGTGGTGGACCTGGGCTTGCTTCGTGTCGCATTTTTCAGCGCCGACGCCGACGCAGACTTCAACGGCGATGGCGTCGTCAATACGATCGATCTTGGCGCAATGCGCAGCCTGTTCCTGATGCCACCCGGCCCGAGCGGCGTTGCACTCTGACGATCTTCACAGCGCGGTGCGGCGACCTTGCCGCGCCGCGCAAGTGGTTCCGGACGCAACCCCGCCGCACGTAGTCCTGATAGCCGGCATGCACCAGAGCATTGAGTTCGGCAAGCGGGATTTGACCGGGTGCATTGAAGTCGTAAACAACTGGCTCCGGTCGCCGGTTCTCCTGGCGCGTTGTCGTTGGGTGCGATCTCCAAGAAGGCCTGCAGAGTGTAGGCCTACTGACGCTCCTGAGGTCCGTCTGTTTCACGGTAGGTGATCGAACGGCCGGCCGGACCGTCTGGTGTTGAGGCCTGTTCGCTATACCAGTTCAGAGACGCGCTCTCTACGTTACGCGCCAGTAGTCCGCGTCGCTCATTGCCGCCGGGTCACTTGCGAAGATAAACCGGCAACTTCTGTCACAACTCGCGCTCGTTTGCGAACAGGCCGGAGAGTTGTCCGCAGCGCTTTACCGCATGGCACGGCGTACGCATCGTCAGCGGTTTGAACTACGAGTACGTGACACCGCTTGGACCTGGGTATCCGGACAATCGTCTGGGTCCAACGGGCGGTACGCCGAAAGCCAACAGCGCCACGTGTCACCAAGGCGCGAACGAGCCTTTGATTGGGGAGCAGATGCTCAAGAACTATTCGGCGGTACAGATCGGAGGCTAAACGACCTGTCGAGGATGACCTCTCCGAGATACGACCGTGACGGCAAAGGGACGTGCCGCGTTTGAAGAGGGACTTTCACCAAAGGCAAGACGAATCAAGAACCGGGTAGCGGCCACGCTATCCGGCTTTTCTGGTGCAGCCGGGTTGTATTTCTACTCGACGCCTGACGGTCCCGGCGTGCCGAAAAACGTCGCGCGCATTACACCCAGATCAATGACGTTCACAACACCGTCTCCATTGAAGTCTGCGTTAGCGTCCGAGCTAAAAAAGACGCTGCGCAGTAAACCCAGGTCGATGACGTTGATCGTGCCGTCGTTGTTGAGATCCGGATCACATGCGTTTCCGAAACCGTCGCTGTCGGTATCGCGCTGATCGGCATTGGCGATCTCGATGCAGTTATCGTCACTGTCCACAACGCCGTCGCCGTCTTCATCTGCGCTTACCGGCACCCGCAAGAATGCATAACCTGCGAAGACCGTTGTGACCGGATCGTCAAGCTCCGTCATGAAGTAGATGTGGCCGCTGGCCAGCTCCAGATCGAAAAAGTCTTCAAACAGCCGGTCCATTCTGACCTCATCCGCAGTGCCATCCGCGTCGACGTCGTACATCAGCGTGTCGTGCTCGACGATGACAACAGATGTACCGTTGTAGACCAGCACAAGATCGCGCTCCGGGTCGGGGTTGTCGGTGCGCCAGACCCACGCGTAGTTGTCGGCTTGGTCGGCTGCAAGGGCAATGGGATCGCCGACATAACCAAAACCGTTAGGAGCCGTATCGCCTTCAGAAGCAATCACCACGCCGTCTCGCAGGACCACGCCGGTACCGCCCACTGTATCTCCCGCTGCAAACCATGCGGTTCCGCCCAACACGACATGCGAGGCCACATCAAACAACTCTGCGCCGCCAGACGTGGTCACGGGCGTCACGCCCTCTTGCAAAACAATGTCGCCGGCCGATCCCAGCGTGCCGACAACAACCAGGTCATCGGTTGCGGTGCTTGCGGATGTATCGCCGGCAAATATGAATCGATCGTCGACTCCGGTGGCGACAAACTTGTCCGGGTCAATGCGGGTTAGCGGGGCGCCTGCGTAGCTTGTCACGCCCTTTTGCTGCCCCGCGAGAACATTGCCGTTGCCCGATACCGTCAGCGCATCGTTGGCTGTGGAAATACCTGCGCCCGAAATGTTTTCGGCGTAGAAAGATAAGATTCCGTTGGCGGCGATGTTAGGCGACAGAAAGTCTGCGCCATAGGTTGCGCCAGGGAGGGCTGGGATAGCCTGACCTGTCGCTGCGATGACATTAATTGAAGCGCCATCGTAACGATAGACCACTTCTCCAAGTGTGATCCCTGACTCTCTGGTTCGTGCGAATCCGGCCACATTGCCGATGTCATTGATATCCACCTGGCGCAGCGTTGGTGTTGCCCCAATCTGCCCTGTGAGGCCGCCGGGGGCGGGCTGGCCCTCCATCCAGACGATATCGAAACTGGTCGTGTCCTGGCCGCGAAGATGGAATTCGTCCAGCCCATCATCCGTTTCGAAGTGACCGGCCCACCATTCTCCATTGGGGCTGACATCAAAGTGATACATGAAGCCGACCGAATCATTCGCGATGCCCACGTCGGCTCGTTCGCCCGTTGTGGCCACGATCACCTCGATCTGTGCGAGCGCGAGAGGGTTCATGGTGCATGCCAACAGCACTATGGCCATGCGGGTTTGCGATGCGAGACGGTCTGAAATTTGAGTCATAGCGGTGCGTCCGGAAAAAGGCGTGATTCGGGAATTACCAACTGTGACGAATGGAAAAGCGCGTTAGGAACAAATCTCCTATTCTCGACGGAAAACGCATTTTTAGGGCGACCGCGATCGGGAAAATTGTTCCACATCTGCACTTCGTACGACTAACATATCAACTAGTGGCGTTCTCGGCCTCTTTGGTGTTTTTGCGGGAGTGATCGCAATGTACTTTTACAGCGCTAAGGCTCATCTGGCTGTTAGCTTGATCCTCGCGCCGACATTGTCATACGCCGCACCGGCCAACGATTTTTTTGCCTTCCCGGAGACGATCTCGCAAGGAACGTGGTCAGGTTCGAATGTGGATGCGACGGCCGAACCAGGTGAACCGCAACATGCGAACGTACCTGTGGGAGCGTCGGTCTGGTATCAGTGGTCCGCGCCAGGAGATGGATATCTGACCGTGGATACGGTTGGTTCATTATTCGACACTGTGCTCGGACTTTACACCGGGAATTCAGTTGATGCATTGACCGTTATTGCGGCGAACGACGACGCAGTGGGCCGGCAAAGCCGGCTGCTGAATATCCCGGTGTCGTCTAACGTGTGTATGGCGAAATACAACTTTACCGCATCAACTCGTTAAAAATCCACACCTTGCAAAACCAGATCAGAGCGCTACGATGATGGACAATGCGTGACCTCGGCATCCTATTCCTACATCTGCTCACGACCGTCGTAAAACTGATGCGCCGCGGCGGTGCGCGTGCCGTGGTCGCCGAATCTCTTCTCGTCAAACACCAACTCGTTGTTCTTAATCGTGGTCGCGAACGGGCGCCGAATCTTCGTCCGATGGATCGAGTCTTCGCCGGTCTGTGTTCCCTTCTCGTGCGCCCTGCCCGCTTCGCCAGTGTGGCTGTCGTTTTCAAACCGTCGACGCTGCTTTCGTTTCATCGCGCGCTGGTCCAACGCAAGTATCGCTTTCTGTTTTCCGCCAAGAGCCGAGCCAAACCTGGTCCGAAAGGTCCATCCGCGGAACTCGTTGCCGCCATTGTTCAGATGAAAGAAAAGAATCCCCGATTTGGCTGCCCTCGCATTGCTCAGCAGCTTTCCTTCGTATTTGGATTGGAAATCAACAAGGACGTGGTTCGGCGTGTACTGGCGAAGCACTATCGGCCAAATCCTCGAGACGGCGGGCCCTCCTGGCTAACGTTTTTGGGCCACACGAAAGACAGTCTTTGGTCGGTGGACATGTTTCGATGTGAATCGCTCATCCTTCGTTCTCACTGGGTCATGGTGATCATGGACCAGTGCAGCCGACGCATCATTGGATTCGCAGTGCATGGCGGCGCGCTCGACGGACCTGCCGTTTGTCGGATGTTCTACCGAATAGTTGCCCGCCACGAACCACCACGAAATCTAAGCTCGGACAATGACCCGCTTTTCCGATATCACCGATGGAAAGCAAACCTTCGAATCCTCGACATTGCGGAAATCAAAACGGTGCCACATGTACCAATATCTCACCCGTTCATTGAACGGTTAGTGGGTACCGTTAGACGAGAATTCACTGACCACACGCCATTTTGGAATGCTCAAAACCTGGAAATGAAACTGACTGGTTTCGCCGACTATTACAACGCGGCCCGCGTTCACCATTCGTTAGGCGGCGTCACGCCGGAGACAAAGGCCGGTGACGGCGATTGCAAGGTGGCGAATCTGAATAGTTACCGGTGGCAGTCCCACTGTCGAGGCTTGTACCAACTGCCGCTGGCGGCTTGAGTTGTAATTCGCCACAGACACGGATTGACTCGCGGCTTACCGTAATTCCTCGTTCAGCCAGCAGATCTTCAACGTCACGGTGGCTGAGATTGAATCTATAATAAATCCAAACAGCGTAACTGATGATCGTTGGTGGAAATCGATGGCGCTTGTACGTATCCATGCGACAATTCTACCAAATTCGGAAGGTTAACTTGGCAGTACCCTGGTTTAACATCTGGGCTTCGCCAAATGAAAGTTAGCAGTGTCAATAGGGATCAGGAGAAACGAATGCGTCACCGAGCCAGGGTTTGGACCCGACATCTTTTTGCTGTTTTGCTTCTCCTGTGCAGTTGTAGCTTCTCTTTTGCGCAAGGGGCGCCGCCACCGCTTCAGGATCTGACCGGTGGTGGCTCTGTCAGTTTGGCCGAGGCGGTTTCAACGCAATTGCACATTCTGAACCACTCGGGCCACATCCACACCGACAACCCGGATTTGGCAACAGAACATCAAGCGTTCCTCGACCTGTTCCCGCTGGCGGGCGACAGCAGCGTGTTGGTCGCGCTTAATGGCGGATCGTGGTTCGATCCCCTGACCTGGCTGAACGCGCAGATTCCGGGAGACGGGGACAAGGTTTACATTCCAAGTGGCATATCCGTTGTTTACGATGGCGTCAGCGACGCAACAATCGACCGACTCGGCGTGGACGGTGAACTGCATTTTGCTGTAGATCGCGACACTCGCTTGAAGGTCGATACTCTGCTGTTGAGCCCACAGGCCGTTTTCACAATCGGCGATCTGCACAACCCGGTGCCTGCTGGTATTCGCGCCGAACTTGTTTTTCATCGTGCCAACGGACCGCTGCAACCCGCCGATGATCCGTTGCTGCTATCGAAAGGGCTTGTCAGTCACGCCGCCGTCAGAATTGTCGGTGCTGATAAAACTGATCATCTAAAGACATCGCAGCATCCAGCGACAGGCACAACGTCGCTGTGGTTTGACGCTCTGCCCGTCAACTGGGCGGCCGGGGACAAGCTTGTGGTGGGCGCAGTCAGGAACGCTCTGTCTTCCCATTCCCGCCAGTTTGAAACCTATGAAGATGAGGTGGTACGTGTGACCGCTGTCAAGGACTATGGCGACGGGGGTGCGCTGGTTTCCGTTGACCGACCGCTAATTTATAACCACACACCGCCCGACCGGGTGGCAGACGTCGCGCTGCATGTCTCGGTTGCTAACTACACTCGGAGCATTTTCATCGGCACTGAGACCAGCGCTGATGTGTACCTCGACGATGGTAAGACGGTGCCACTGGCTGAACGTGGACACGTCATGTTTATGCATAACGACGACGTGATCGTGAAGAACGCGGAGTTTTTCGAACTTGGGCGAACCGACAAGGCAGCGTTTTTCTCGGACACGAATGTGTCGGGTAGATACTCGCTGCACTACCACCGAACTGGTGTAAGTCAATTGGACCTTCCGGCAATTGCCGAGGGTAACGCGATTTGGGGGAGTCCCGGCTGGGGCATCGTCCATCACGATGCCAACCTCAATGTCGATTCCAATGCCGTTTTCGGCGTGGTGGGGTCAGGCATTGTTGCCGAAGCCGGTAACGAGACCGGACGCTGGACAAACAATATTGTTATTCAAACGACCGGTGTCGTGCGAACGTTTAACGCCGAACAAAGCGCCGGTCCCGATGGCAATCCACCCGTTGATCATCCCGCGTATCAATCCGAAATTCTGAATAATTCATTTACTCAGGGCGAGGCTTACGGCATGAAGTCGCGCCTGCTTGAAATTGCCAACAACGTCGCAGTCAGTGCCAACGGCGCTGGCTTTTCGTTCTGGCCACACGGCACAGACGGCCCATCGCACATATCCTCAAACGGCAAGGACTTTGAGTTCGTACACGGCTACGATCCGTTCTATGGTCAAAATTCGATCTACCCCGGCAAGGTACCAACGCGCGATTTTCGTCATAACGAAGTGGTTGCGTCGCGCCATGCGCTCAATACCAGTGCGAATAAAATTGCGCATCGGCACGACATGGACGTCATCGTAGAAAAATTTCTGGCCTGGAATGTCGATCAACCCATCATGTCGTTCTATCAGGAAAACTACATCATCAAGGACAGCGTTTTTATTCGCGGTACCGGCAATACTCAGCCCGGGCACTATTACAACGGCACCGAAGACGGCAGCTCTGCCAGTCACATCCACGATCCAACTGAGTTCAAGCTAGTCAATAACCACTTTGAAGGCTACGACACCATCACCAAGGAGCCGATTGAAATTATCGTGGGGAACACCGTGGTCGGGTCATCGGTTAAGGAATTGACTGGACCACGCGGCCTGTTTCGGGAAGGGGCGACGGCCGACAACGACAGCATTGATGTAATCGATAACTCCAGCCAGTGGCTTGAAAATCCGTACTTTGAAAACCGCGTTGGCCACTTGTCCGGTGTCGTGAACATTGAAGAGTCCGACCTGACCATGACGGCAACCTACGACCGCTTCTGGGTGACGGTTTACAAGACCGATTCGATTGGCGAGAAAATACAGCTCATGGGCTCTCCGGTTCCAAAGGAATTTCGCGGCGCGAGCCAGCACAATTGGTGGCGTCAGAATGCCGTGACGGACGGCTATTATCGTGGCTCGGACGGCGGCATCTATCTTGTCGTCGAGGCTGTTTTCTCGGACCGCGTGAGCGGCACTGTCGGTTCGATCGAAGCGGCGATCGAGCTGCAATTTCTGGATGGCGATCCGTCGGGCCTGCCGGAGGGGTCGATAGACGCAGGTCCGCTTCCTCCTGAGCTGGACCAGAATCGGGTGGGCGAATTCAGAATCGTCGATATGCGGTGCGCGTTTGAGGGAGTTGTCAATAGACACTGCCGATGACCAAGGCATCCCAACGATCGAGCGCACGTTCTCCCCATGCGAAACAGATCCGCTGGGCGCTGGCGACGTGACAGTCTGCTACTGCCTGACCGGTAGAGCTACCGAGCCTGACGTTGCAGCGGCCTGCGAGGCGTGGCCAGCCTGCGCAAGCCGCCAGCTCACGGAGGCAGCCAATCCGGGGAGGTCAATTGTGCAACACTGGCTCAACCCAGCAGCCACGCAAAATTTCGCCGCGCGCAAGCCTGTTCATGTCATGCAGAGCCGTTTGCGCCGCGATCAGAGCCTGGAACGCAAACCTGCACCTCGTCAGTCGTTCAAAACGGGTCGACGCGTGCAGATTTGCCGCCGTTTCGCATCTTGACCAATACACTCCCCTAGCCTTCCCCACCAAACGCTCGTCCGACGAATCGCGACTTTCGCTTTTTTTTCAGTTCAGGGGCTCGTTCGCACTACTTCGGGTTTTGTCAGTGCAAACGGTGGCACGTTGACCCAATTGATCAATCCGCTTTCCAGGCTTTGGGTGGGCATACAGGACACGCCACCGCCGGGCTTTGTGGGGGTGGATACGATTGACTACCGGGCGTCAGACTTGCTGTGCTTTAGCGACCCAACGACGGCGGCGACCGTCAGTATTATCGTGTCACCCCAGTCGATTTGAGGTCTGTCGCGCGCGGTTCGATACGGCCGCTATCGACGACGCGCCGGCAGGCTCTTACCCGGTGGACCGCGACGCACTTTAGATTTGTCTCGAGCAGGCTGCTCCTCAAATCGTGCAAACGAAACGTCGGACTGCGCCCTTTGTGACGAAACGCGCTTTCGAAATGGCGGTTTGGCGCCGAACCCAGCACCGCGCGGTCCGCTTTGCGCCCGTCCGAGCGACGCGCTGGTCGCCTCGCCTGCCAAACGACGCGCCTGGCTCGCATTAAGCGATTTGATCGCCACAATTTTGCGACTAAACGGCGGTTTGCCACTGAAATCCACGACCAAAGCACGACCATCGCCCAGATCACGTACCGTTTCCCCAGCGCTGGCACCGCTGACCAATAAAGCGGCTAGAAAGGTTGCTCCGACGCAGCCAAATAAGCGTGTTGTTGTTTTCATTGTTCAGGCACCCCCATGCATGTTCATTTTCACAGGACTCTAACAACCCGCAAAAAGAGCGTCAATAATGGTGCATCCCGGTACCCGTGGTGCGCATTAATGGTGCGCTGATAGCAAGCCGCGTAGCGTAAACCACTCGTTACGGGTCACACTGAAGTGGCGCGATTATTGCTACGAAGGTTCCAGGTAACTGGAATATCGATATGAAGCGCCACCCGACGCGAACGCTATTTGTCATGCTTGGACTGGCCGCACTGTGTCCGTCGGCGACGGCCGATCGCTTTGGCAATAGTGTAGTAATGACCGAGGTGGCCTCGGGCAACTATTACGTAAGTGGCTTGATTTCAAACGCCGTAAAGGCTGATTTCCTGGTTGATACCGGTTCGGGCTACGTAACGCTAACCACCGATCTCTTCGCCAGCGTGATCGGCCTGCCGGGCACCGAATACAGCCGGGAAATCCGCGGCGCGATGGCCAACGGAAAGATCCAGCGCGTGAAGCTCTATCGCGTCAAAACATTGACGCTCACCGAAGACTGCGTCCTGAGCGACATCGAGGTCGCAGTGATTCCCGGATCCAGAAAAAACATTCTGGGCCTCAGTGCGCTGCGCCACGTGGCACCCTTTGCGCTCGAACTCAATCCGCCGCGTTTGCACTTATCAAATTGCGTGACGGTCTAATTGATCGTGCAAATCAGACCGCCCCCCCCCCCCCGGACATCGTCCAGGCTGACGAACAGAGCGCGCAGCGTGCTTCTGGGGCATATTGATCCTGGTATTGGCAAGTTAACTCCGTAAGAGCCAAAACCACTTTCATCTGAATTTGCGCCGACGCCCTATTCCATTCTGCAAACGCACGTGTCCTGAGATTTCGGTAGTGATTGGCAGCAATCTCATGCCGTCCAAGATTGAACAAATTGTAAACAGCGGCGTTGACTGTCAAAAATCGCTGGCTTTGTTTAACCGATTTGAGTCTTCGCATCCCGCGTTCTCGCACTCTGGTTGGTTGATGCGACAGTTCGGCTCGATCGTTGGTGGAAATCGATGCCGTTTGTACGTGTCCATTTCCAGGTTCTACCAATTACGGCCAGTTAAGTTGGCAACGCCCTATTCTCGGCTGAACGGCGCTCAAGACTTAACAATTGCTGCCCGGTCATTCCTGCCGATCAAACACGCGTGTTACAGAGATTGGTGCCTTCAGCTGCTCGGCAGTGATTTCGACGACCTGCGTAACCTGCATGCCGTCC
>JBGCFP010000190.1:0-34690 GCA_045107005.1 Gammaproteobacteria bacterium | reverse complement strand
ATGAGCGGGCTTGAGGCAGGCTACATGGATTTTCGCTCGGTGGTCGCCAAGTTCGGCGGCACCTATTACAGCGACATGTCGGTCGTGGAATTTCCAATTGGCGCAAAAGGTTTCGCGTCGGTGGCTGCCATGCACGATTTTGTACTGACGCAGTGGGGGCGAGACGCCGGCGAGCTGCGCTGCTGCTGGCTCGATCAAAGCAAGGAGGTGGCGCAGCAACTGACCTCCCTGGTTGCCGCAAGACCGCTTTGCGATTGGGTAGAGCAAGGCGAAACACCGCTGCGGCAGATTCTCGATTCCCGCAGCATTGAAACCTGGTTTCAGCCCATCTTTAAGGGCAGCGAACTGCAGCTGTGGGGCTACGAGTGTCTGGCGCGTGCTCGGCATCCGGACGGCACGATTGTTTCCCCGAACGACCTGTTTGGCTGGGCGCGCAAGGAAAACCTGATTTTCATGCTCGATCGAGTATGTCGCGAACGTCACATCGAGAACTGCGCGCTCGTCCCTGAGCGCGAAAAGTACCACTTCCTGATCAACTTTCTGCCCACGGTGATCTACGAGCCATCCGTGTGTCTGCGTAGTACGTTTGCCGTAGCACGCCGAGTGTCTCTGGACCCATCGCAAGTGGTCTTCGAAGTGGTAGAAACCGATCAGGTCACTGACCGCCATCACCTGCGAACTATTCTCGATGAGTATCGCGCCGCCGGTTTTCGCGTCGCGCTGGACGACGTCGGCGCCGGACACTCCGGATTGACACTGCTGGCAGATTTGTCGCCCGATCTGATCAAGATTGATCGGGCGCTGGTCAGTCGCAGTGTCGAATCCGAAATGCACGCCGCAATTTGCCAGTCGATCATTGAGATCGGGCGTGTGGGTGGCAAGCTTGTGGTGGCAGAAGGCATCGAAACTCAGCAGGAGTTTGACCTGCTGCGCAAGATGGGTGCCGATCTTTTTCAAGGCTATTTTTTCGGCAAGCCAAACGTCGCGCCCGCCACGAAGGCAGTGATCGCATCGCCGGATGACAAACCGTGCGCGCAGCCAGCGACCGGCACCTGAACGCCTCGCTTTTCACACCGTTCTCATTCGATCAAGCCGCCCCGGCGCTCATCAAAACGAAAACCGCCCAGTCACTCCCACCCACTCGGAGTCGGAATATTTGGTGTACTCCGCACCAACGGAGAACCTGTCGAAGTGATACTGCCCGCCCAGCGTGTAGGCTTTTTGGTCGGAACCCTTGCGCCAGGTTTGCCATTCGAGACCACCCACCAGTTCGATGTTTTGATTGAGCATGTGCCGAACATTCCAGCCCACGCTCCAATATTGCGTGCCAGTTCTCGCCGACGTTGACGCGGATCGACCTGCAAGTGCTATGTCTCCATAGCCAAGCTGCAGGTCCATCGCGGTCGTGTGAGAAAATTGCCATACGTATCCAAATGCCGCTTGCCATTGCTCGACGTCAAATTTGACCGTAGCCTCTGAATCGTCGGCATCCGTATAGCTAAGACGCGCAAAGAAGTCGTCAGCAAATGCATAGCTCCCCTCAATTTGCAGACCAATTGGTCGGAAGGCGTCGATGTCCGCGAAGTGCAGTCGCACCCAGGATGTCTGGATGTACTGGTAGGACGGGTCAGCGTTTGCGGTGACAGAAGTCAGCGCCAGTAGGGATGTCAGTAAGTACTTGTTCATCTTTTTTCCTCGTTGTCATGAAAGTTAAAGTGCGGGGCGCTGGTCACTGCAGATCAATGCCGAGTGCAGTGAGGGCGGCGTTGATTGCCGAGTCCTGCCCAATATCTCGTTCTTGCTTGGCGAACGCCGGTACTGAAACATCGGGAGGGATGCCCGTGGCCTCGTAGCTGAAGCCGTCCGCATCAAAATAGACTTCGTTGGCGAGCCCTATTTGCCAGCCGTTTGGAAGCGTTTTTTCCAATACGTCCGACAGTGCGCCGATGGTTGGCTCGCCGACCACAGTGACGTGCGGCAGTGCTCGCATGGCGAGTGTGAAAACTTCGGTGGCGCTGGCGCTGTAACCGCTGGTAAGAATTACCACGGGATTGTCGTACTGCACGCGCGTCGAAGGCGCTACAAACAAGTCCTGGCCAGAACTTTCTCCTTCGCTCGTGCGGGTAATCTTGCGCATCGCCAGGCGACGCGCATCAACAAAGCGCTGAGCAATGGCCAGCGCGATGGGGTCGGCGCCGCCGGGCGAGAGGCGTACATCCACGATCAACGCTTCGGTGTCGGCCAGGTCAGTGAGCGCCTGGTCCATCACCTCTTCAACGTCCAGGAGCTGGTCGGCAATCGTCCGGTCGAACTGAAGGATGAACGCTCCGATGCTCAAGTAGCCTGTGCGTTCTCCGATCAAACCCCATTTGAAAAAGTCACCCGTGGGTCCACCGGCTTGCCGGTATTCCTCGTCGAGATAGACGTCATCGATAATGGCCAGCGCCTTGCTCAGCTCCTGGTCAAAGTACTGACCGGGCGTTGGCACATCGGATTGCTCGGCAAATTCGGCGAGCAAGTCCAGATAGAAGCCTTTGGGTTGCCCCGGCGAGAATACGTTGCCATCGGGTGTGGAGATGGAAACGTGCACGTCGTCGATGGGTCCGACGAGCGTCTGCAGCGCGGCGAACAATTCGGCGTCGGACATGCCATCGTGAACGTCATCACGGACCGCGTCGTACTGGGCCAGCCAATCCACATCGCGCTCGGGGAAAAACGCGTAGAGCTCCTGAAATGTGTGCCAGACATGGTGAAATATCTCGGTCGGCTGCGCGCTGATGGGCTGGCCACAGGTTGTCGGTAGTGAGCCAATTCTGCTGTACCGCTCGCTAAAGCCCAAGGCAGTGTCCCGCAGTTGGAATTCGTCTTCGTCCTGGGCGATGTCATTTAGCGCGACGGCGAATTCGCCGAGCGACTCGGTTTCGCCGCGTACGCAGGTTTCAGACGTAAAGTCGTAGTACGTGACCGAGGTGCTGGCGATTTGTAGGGCTCGGCCGTAACCGCGTTGTTCCCACGTGCCCTGAAGTTTTTCTTGTGTGGTGCGGGAGACCACGGCATTGCCGTCGCCACTGCCGCCGCAAGCGACAAAGGTCATTGCCTGCAGCAAGAACAGCGGAACGAAAATAAGTTTGGCTCGGGTGTTTTGCATAGTGTTGTCCTTTCGGTGTCGTTAAGGTTGTCGGTGCGTTTTTCGGGCACAAAGAAGCCCGTCACACGCGTAAACGTGTTTGAAAAAGAGTTGGCGAAAAGTTGGCGTGGTTAAGTGGCGCGCCAACGCGGGTTTAGTTGATCAGGCTCATTCGGGGCCCGCCCGCGGTAAGCCATCGTCGGTGCGAGGCGTGTCTTCAACCCGATGCGATTGAAAGCGCTCGCGATAATCAGTGGCAGAGATGCCCAGATGCCGTTGGAACGCTCGCCGCATTCGCTCGGGCTTTTCAAAGCCTGTGTCGCGCGCGACCGTTTCGATAAGCGCATCCGTTTGTTCCAATGCAACGCGGGCTGCCTGAAGTCGCGCTCGCTCGACGTAGGTCGCTGGCGTCATGCTCGTGGTGTGTTTGAATTTGCGGGCGAACGATCGCTCTGACATGCACGCGCGCGCGGCGAGGGCAGTTACCGTAAGGTTGCCGGTGAGGTTTCCGAGAATGTATTCCAGCACCTCCCCCATCTGTCCGGACACGTCTTGCTGCGCGATGAGTTGCGCACTGAATTGGGTTTGTCCGCCGGGTCGCATCATGAACATGACGTTGTAGCGAGCGATCTGCAGCGCAACGTCGTGCCCCCAGTCTTCCTCGATCAGCGCCAGCGCCAGGTCCATGCCAGCGGTAACGCCCGCCGAGGTCCAAACGTTGCCGTCACGAATGAAAAGGGCATCGGGCTCGACCTTCACGTCGGGGTAGCGTTTTGTCAGGATCGGGCACCAGAACCAATGCGTTGTGGCGCGCCTGCCGTC
The DNA here is from genome assembly GCA_045107005.1 of Gammaproteobacteria bacterium. GTDB lineage: Bacteria > Pseudomonadota > Gammaproteobacteria > Steroidobacterales > JBCCMA01 > JBCCMA01. The sequence goes on along the minus strand of JBGCFP010000190.1, from coordinate 30,741 downwards.
GAGCAAACCCGCCTCGGCAAGGATCATCGCGCCCGTGCAGATGGATACCACTCTGCCAGCGCGGCTGGCCGCCGTTTTGACGTAGTCAAGCAGCGCGGTGTTCTCGAGCGCCTGACTCGTTCCGTGTCCGCCCGCAACAATAAGAATGTCGATTGGCTTGTCGCTGCGCAGGGCTTGAGCGTAGCTTTGGTCCGCGGCCAAGCTGACGCCGCAGGTGGTGGTGACGGGCCCGGCAGCGTCGGAGACGATGGTCACCGCGTAGGGGTTAGCGTCCTGTTCAACAAACAGAGTGGTGCCGGTCAATATTTCGACGGGGCCGACAACGTCCAGAATGTGGGCGTCGCGATGCATGACCACCACGACATGGTTGATGCGATCTGCGCTCGGGTGTTTCTCAGTGTTTGTGCTCATGTCTGTAAACTACCGCTTTGCCATGACGACCGTTAGGACCAATTGCCCTCCTATTCTGCCAAACGTGTGAGTTGGGTAAGCACCAGCGTCGGCTAACGCGTTCCAGGTTCGGCGAACACATTGAGCGCGGCGGCGAATTCGCCGTCCGGTGCCGCTTCGATACGGATCAAAGTCTCGAGACGGGGATGCAAAAACCGTAGTTCTTGCCCCATCAACAACAACCGCCGCACCCCAAACCGTTCCCGGAAAAACCGATTGTGCTTCCCGTTCCCGTGCGTCGTATCCCCAATCAAATGATGAGAGATGTGTTTGAAGTGACGCCGTATCTGATGCCGTCGCCCGGTCAGGGGCTCGATCTGCACGAGGCTGTAGCGTGTGGTCGGATAGCGATCCACCGCGAACGGTAGTTCTGTTTTCGCCAAGCGCGTGTAGCGGGTTTGCGCTGCTTGAGCGCTGCCCTCGTCGTTGATCAACGGGTGATCGATTGCGCCCTCGCTGCCAATCCAGCCTCGGGCGACAGCCAGATAGCGCTTTACAACGGTGCGCGCCTCAAACTGTGCAGACACTTTCGCCGCCGAGTCTTTATTCAGTGCAAAAAGCAGAACCCCGGAGGTCGCTCGATCCAAACGATGAACCGGGTAAACCCGCTGACCAATCTGGTCACGCAAAGTCTGCAGGGCGAACACCTCGTCACGCGAGATAGGGCTGCGATGCACCAGCAGTCCTGCCGGCTTGTCGATGGCGACGAACTCATCGTCTCGATAAAGAATGGGCAGCATGGGCGGATCCGTATCGAGGCTTGCGGCAGAGCAGCGTCCGCTGGTGCATTCTGCTTGCAGGTTGGGGGAGTTTATCGCAATAGTATGCTTAGCTTTGCAACCCATCAATTCAGGTGAATCATCATGGCTAATTGCCTCGATTACGCGAAACTTGCCACGGCCACTTACCACGCGCGACCGGGACAGTATTACGAGGCTAAGCCGGGTTACATGGTCGATGACTGGCAGGTCCAGAAGTTCAAGAAGGGCACGCTGTTTGGTGATGGGTTTCAGGGCGCCATCTATATAAAGAATAACGATGTCGTGGTGAGCTGTTGTGGCACGAACCCGGGGCAGAAGGCGAAACTGCTGCACGATTTGGTGGCCGACCTCAAGATCGGGCTGCGCATGATCCCGACTCAGGCTCGCTCCGCTCGCGACATGGTGCGCAAGGCCAAGAAAATGGCCGGCACGCGCCGCGTGTCCGTGACCGGTCATTCTCTGGGCGGCGGCTTGGCTCAGGTTGTTGCGGTGCAAGAGGGTATTCCTTTCGTCACCTTCAACGCACCGGCGATGAAAAGCGCGATTGCGGCGTCAAAGGTGACGGGCATGCGCGCGTCGTTCCTCAATACGTTGCTCGGCTACACGGTGAAGTCCGCGTCGCAGCTGCCGCAGGGTAAAACCCCTGGCCTGAATTTCAAGCTCGATTCGGATCGCGTCAGCACGCATCTTCTGGACAATGACCACATCGGCGTCTGTGTGGACATGCCCAACATCCTGAACGCCTCGGGATTGCTCGGTGCCCACGGCGTCGACGGGTGTTGGCAGGCGATCCTCGCCAGCGATTGGTCGCACATCGATCCGTTCGAAGCGCTCTGATTTCCGGACCGCTTGGCGACGGCGGCTTGCCTGACATTAACCGAGTGGCGGTGGCCAGGCGGTGTTCAATGCCGGATCCAAATCAGCGCTCGAAGTCCAGCACGAGAATTTGATGCAGCGGCCCCAGTTGGGTGTCCGTCGCTTGTTATAGCCAAAACTAGGGTCTACACTCAGGTGAAAATTTGTGACCAGAATAATCAAGGAAATCATTTCTTTGTTGGTAGAACATGAGTAGCTTTTCAGTGGACGAACTGCTTGCCGACGTGGCGGGAGACGATCCCTGCGGCCCGGATATGGAGTACGACCCGCTGTTCCAGCAAATGGAGCGGGCGGCTGAAGGGAAGCGTGGCCAACAGGCCGTTGAGGGCGAAACCGAGTCGGAGCCACCGGATTGGCGCGAGCTCAAAAAAACGTCTCTGGAAATTCTCGGACAAAGCAAAGACTTGAGAGCGGCCGTTTCCCTGGCTCACGGTGCCTTGCGGCTCGACGGCTGGTCGGGGTTTGCCGATGCCTTGAAGCTGATCGAAGGGTTGATTGCCCAGCACTGGTCTGGCGTCCACCCGGCGCTGGACCCGGATGACGACAACGATCCGGTGATGCGAGTCAACGCCCTGAATGCGTTGAGTCTGGTCGATAACCGAATTCCCGAAGAGCGGCGCGTCACGATCATGGAATCGTGCCTCGACGTTTCGCTGGTCGAAGCGAAAGGGGTCGGTGCTTTTGGTTTTCGCGACATGCTGATCGCCAATGGCGAGTTGCCCGCGCCGGAAAACCCCGATGGCGAGATACCCAGCACGGCCATTATCGAAGCAGCCTGCATGCAGACTGAGCTCGAGGATTTACAAGCGGTTGCCGAGAACGTTGCCGCGGCGAACACCGCTATCGCCGGTATCTCCAGCGCCATTGCCGAGCACATCCCGCTGACCGAAACGCCGGATCTGGTGCCCCTGTCCAAGGTGCTCACCCAAATCCTCGTCGAAGTGAATGCTGCGCTGCAAAAGCGCGGCGTCTCCGTTGACGGCGCAGGTGACGAGGACGGCGAAGCGGGCGCGCAGGGCGAAGCCAAACAAGCCGGCATCTCCGGCACCGTTCAGAATCGGGAAGATGTGATTCGCGTGCTCGATCAGGTGTGCGAATTCTATCGGCGCTCGGAGCCATCAAGCCCGGTGCCTATTTTGCTGCAGCGCGCACGCAGTCTTGTGAATATGGATTTCATGGATATCGTGCGCAATCTGACGCCCAATGGCGTCGGTGAAATAGAGAATCTGCGCGGACCTGAAGAGTCCTGAGCGCGGACGCGTCAGTCAACGATATTGAAATTGCATCGCGATGATGTCTTTGGCAGGTTTTTGCTGCTTTAGATAGTTAGTCGCCAATTCTTGTGGGTCCGAGCGCTAAGCGTGGGCCCGGAGCCTTCATTGAATCAGGGACCAGGAGCACATCATGGCCAAAAAAAGTAGCCAGAAATTCATCCAGCGAAATCGCGCGCCGCGCGTGCAGATCGAGTACGACGTCGAAGTGTACGGCGCCGAGAAGAAGGTCCAGGTGCCGTTTGTGATGGGTGTCATGGCCGATCTTTCCGGTAATCCCGAAGAGGCACTGCAGGGCGTGGGCGACCGCAAGTTTCTCGAAATTGACGTCGACAACTTTGATGATCGCCTCAAGGCATCGAAGCCGCGCGCTGCGTTTCGCGTGCCCAACACGTTAACCGGCGACGGCGAAATGAGTGTCGACATCACGTTTGAAAGCATGGACGATTTCTCGCCAGCGGCCGTGGCACGCAAAGTGGGCGCGCTCAACAAGCTGCTCGAAGCGCGTACGCAGCTCGCCAATCTGGTCACTTACATGGACGGGAAAGACGGCGCTGAAGAGCTGATCGCGAAAGCGTTGGAAGATCCCGCGCTGCTGCAGTCACTGGCATCCGAGGCGAAACCTGACGACGAGAAAGAGGGCGAATAAGTCATGGCTGAGAAAGACACAGCAGCGGCCGAAGGCGCCGTAGAAACTCTCGAGGCGGGCGATTTCTCGTCGCTTCTGGAGAAGGAATTCAAGCCAAAGTCTGAGCGAGCTCGCGAAGCCGTGGAAGGCGCGGTGGCGACGCTGGCCGAGCAGGCATTGCGTGAAACCACTGTCGTGTCCGCCGACGTGGTCGAGACGATCAACGCGATGATCGCTGAAATCGATCAGAAGTTGACCGAACAGGTTAACCACATCATTCATAACGACGAGTTCCAGAAGCTCGAGGGCACCTGGCGCGGGCTGCATCATTTGGTGAACAACACCGAAACGGATGAGCTACTGAAAATTCGCGTGTTCAATATTTCGAAAAAGGATCTGGGCAAAACGCTCAAGAAATACAAAGGCACCGCGTGGGATCAGAGCCCGCTGTTCAAGAAAATTTACGAAGAAGAATACGGTCAGTTCGGTGGCGAGCCCTACGGCTGCCTGGTTGGCGATTACCACTTCGATCACAGCCCGCCCGACGTCGAGATTTTAAGCGGCATGTCGCAAATCGCGGCGGCATCGCACGCGCCGTTCGTTGCCGGCGCCGGTCCGTCTCTGATGCAAATGGAATCGTGGCAGGAGCTCGCCAATCCGCGTGATCTGACCAAGATTTTCTCAACGCCGGACTACGCGGCGTGGAATTCGCTGCGTGATTCGGACGACGCTCGCTACCTTTCGCTCGCCATGCCGCGCTTCCTGTCGCGTCATCCCTACGGTGCGGCCACCGATCCGGTGGAAGAGTTTGAGTTTGAAGAAGACACGGGCTCTGCGGATCACCAGAAGTACTGCTGGTCTAACTCGGCTTACGCCATGGCGGTCAATATCAACCAAGCGTTCAAGGAGTTTGGCTGGTGCACCCAGATTCGGGGCGTCGAATCCGGCGGTCTGGTCATGGATCTGCCCACCCACGCGTTCCCAACCGACGACGGTGGTGTCGACATGAAGTGCCCAACCGAGATTGCGATCAGCGATCGTCGCGAGGCTGAGCTTGCCAAAAGCGGCTTCATGCCACTGATTCATCGCAAAAACACCGATATGGCGTGCTTCATTGGTGCGCAGTCGCTGCAGCGCCCTGCTGAGTACGACGATCCGGATGCGACGGCGAACGCCAACCTGGCGGCGCGTCTGCCGTACCTGTTTGCCACTTGCCGTTTCGCGCACTACCTCAAGTGCATCGTCCGGGACAAAATCGGTTCATTCAAAGAACGTGCAGACATGGAAACCTGGCTGAACAACTGGATTGGACAGTACGTCGAAAACAATCCGGCCACGGCAACCCAGGCTGACAAGGCACGTAAGCCGTTGGCTGGCGCGGAAGTGGTGGTACAGGAGATCCCCGGAAATCCTGGTTACTACTCATCGAAATTCTTTTTACGGCCTCACTACCAGTTGGAAGGTCTGACCGTTTCATTGCGGTTGGTCTCAAAACTGCCGTCAGGGAAGGAATAGTTACGGGTTTGTTGCTATACCTCATAGGAACACCAAAAAGTCTTGCAACCGGGGATTAACACCTGCGCTGTAATCAGGTGCCCGGCGGCAAGGCCGCTAACATTATTTAGGAGAAGGCTATGATTCTGCTCAATTTCGCTACAACGATTAAGGGAAACTCAACGGTAGACGCACACACGGACTGGATTGTCGTTAACTCTCTCCAGTTTGGTGTCGGTCGATCCATTTCGTCGGTTGGTGGTGGCGCCGATCGTGAAACCAGCAACCCGAGCTTTTCGGAAGTGACCTGTTCAAAAGCGACCGATATTGCGTCGGCCGACCTGTACTTTCAGGCGGTCGCCGGCAAAAGCCTCGGTAAATGTGAAATCCACTTCATGCAAACGCACGGTACCGATGCCAAGGGCCAGGTCTATCTGATGCTTGAGCTGGAAGAATCGATCATCAGCTCGTACTCGGCCTCGAGCGGCGGCGATCGTCCATCGGAGAGCTTTTCGATCAACTTCACGAAGATTTCCTACCAGTACAACGCGTACGACGGCGACAAAGTCACCACCGGTACGCCCAAGAAATGGAACATCGAGAAGAACCAGTCTTACTAATTTACGTGCAGCCGGTGACGGCTGCCGTTCATTAGAACGACGCGAGGCGGCCGCGAAAGCGGCCGCTATTGCCTGTGAATACAGTGGCGACGCCATCGCGCCAAGCGGCTGTTTGAAAACAAGACAAACTGGGGGTGCGTGTGGATGCACGAGAACTAGTGCGCGAAGGTCGGTTGGCCGACGCGCTGACGGCGCTGCAAAACGACGTGCGGGCCGCACCGGCGGACGCCAAACAGCGCACCTTTTTGTTCCAGCTGCTGGCCGTCATGGGTCAGTGGGATCGCGCGTTGACGCAGCTCAACGTGGCTGGCGAAATGGATCCCTCCGCGTTGCCCATGATGCACACCTATCGCGACGCCATCAGCAGCGAAGTGTTCCGCAACCAGGTCATGGCGGGGGATCGGACTCCGTTACTGTTCGGTGAACCCGAGCAGTGGCTGGCGATGCACCTGGAAGCGGCGAAGCTGTCCGCGCAAGGTCAGTTTGAGAAAGCTCAGGAGCTGCGCGGCAAAGCGTTTGAAGACGCGCCTGCTGTTGGCGGCAAGATAGATGACGAGCCCTTCGAGTGGCTGGCTGACGCCGACAGCCGTCTTGGTCCGGTGCTCGAGATGGTCGTAAACGGTCGCTATTACTGGGTGCCTTTCCATCGTATTTCCCAACTGATTTTTGAGCCGCCAACCGACCTGCGTGACGTCGTTTGGAAACCGGCCTACATCACCTGGGCCAACGGCGGCGAGATTGTGGGGCTCGTCCCGTGTCGCTACGCCGGCTCGGCGGAATCCGCCGACGATCAGGAACGCCTGGGTCGTGTGACCAACTGGCAGGACAAAGGCGCTGACGAATACCACGGTCTTGGCCAGCGATTGCTGACCACCGATACCGGTGACTTCCCGCTGATGGACGTCACGCAAATCAATTTCGACATCGAAACGCCCGCGGACGAGCCGGAGCGATAGGCGCGACGACGATGGCGGAGCGTGCAAACCCGGAAACCCTGCAGCCGTCATTGCTGGATCGCCTGACGGACAGTGCGCCGACCGTACAGGTCGAAGCGTCAGATCGCGCGAAGCTCAACGTTCGTGGTTTGCGCAAGGCAGTGATGCGGGATCTCGCCTGGCTGCTGAACACCGGCAACCTGGGCTCGATTGTGCCGCTGGATGACTACGACGAAGTGGCGGCTTCGGTGCTGAATTTCGGGATGCCGGATCTCGCCGGGCTAATGTTGTCGAGTTTGGACAGTCGGGCACTCCAACGGACCTTGCGCGACACGATCGCTCGCTTCGAGCCGCGCATAAACCCGCAGACGCTCAAAGTCACCATCAACACGCGCGAAGACAAGATGTCGCGCAATGCGCTAACGCTAAACATTGAAGGCGATCTTTGGTCTTATCCGTCGCCGCAGCGTTTGTTTCTCGCGACCGAGCTTGATTTCGAATCGGGCGATGTGGTCGTTCGGAATGCGTCGGGCCGCAGCTAGTGGACGCACGGTTACTCTCTTACTACAACCGCGAGCTGCGTTTCATGCGCGAGATGGGCGCGGAGTTTGCTCAGGAGTTTCCGAAAATTGCTGGCCGCCTCGGCCTTGACGGTTTCGATTGCTCCGATCCATACGTCGAACGCCTGCTCGAAGGGTTTGCGTTTATGGCGGCCCGCGTTCAGCTGAAAGTGGATGCGCAGTTCCCGGATTTCACGCAGCATTTGCTCGAAGTTGTGTATCCGAACTACACGGCGCCCACGCCGGCGATCACCATAGCCCAGTTTCTACCGGATCCCACCGAAGGGGATTTGAGCGCCGGCTACGATGTGAAGCGCGGCTCAACGCTCAAAGGCCGATTGGGCAAGGAGCAAAAGACGCGCTGTGAGTTTCGCACCGCTCACGACGTCACGCTGTGGCCGATCGAAATGACCGGCGCCGACTATTTCTCCAGTCGCGGCGCCGTGGCCACGTTGAACGTCCCGGAACGCCCCGACGTGCGCGCCGGCCTACGTCTGCGGATGCGCACGCTCGGCGAAGTGAATTTTTCCGATCTGCCGCTGGATACACTTGATGTCTACCTGCGCGGTAGCGAAGAGTTGCCGGGGTTGATTTACGAGCAGCTGATTGGCAACTGCGAGGGCTTTGTCGTTCGCTCGGCCAGCGAGCCTGACAAGTGGCACGAAGTGCGCAACAGCGACGCACTGGTCCAGCTTGGCTTTGACGACGATCACGCGCTGCTGCCGGCCGATGCCCGCGAGTTCGATGGCTATCGACTGCTCAACGAATACTTCGCTTTTCCAAAGCGCTTCATGTTTGTCCGCTTCCAGCATCTGCTGAGCGCGATGCGACGCTGCGACGAGCAGGAAATCGAGATCATCGTGCTGCTCAACAAAAGCGCCGATGCGCTGGAGCGCGTGCTCGAACCGGCCCAGTTTGCGTTGCACTGCACGCCCGCCATCAATCTGTTCCAGCGACGCGCTGACCGGATTCACATCGACAGCAAACGACCCGAATATCACGTTGTTCCGGATCGAACGCGTCCCATGGATTACGAGGTGTATTCCATCCTCGACGTGGCGGGGTACGGCAAGAGCGGCGAGAAAGAACGCGATTTTGTGCCGTTTTATTCGATGAAAGATCGCGGCTATCGCGCACAGTCCAACGCCTATTTCTCGCAGCAGCGCCGGCCGCGGCAGCTAAGCGAGCGACAAAAACGCTACAGCAGTCGCACCTCTTACCTGGGCAGCGAAGTGTATCTGGGTCTCGTCGACGAGCGCGACATTCCCTATTCGAGCTCGCTGCGCCAGCTGGCTGTGACCACCTTGTGCACCAATCGCGACTTGCCGATGCTCATGCCCATCGGCGGCAGCACGTCGGATTTCGAGCTGCAGTCCGGCGCGCCGGTCTCAAGCATCAAATGTCTGGAGACGCCGTCGCGCCCGATTGCGGTGGCCATCGACGGCAGCGCACCGTGGCGGCTCATCAGCCACCTGTCGCTGAATTACCTGTCGCTGATGGACTCGGCCGGTGTCGAGCCAGGCGCGGCCATGCGCGAAATGCTGGGTTTGTACGCCAATCAGGCCGACCCGGCGACGCGTAAGCAAATTGAAGGACTGGTGGCCTGCGCCGGTCAGCCGGTCGTCAGGCGCATGCCGGTGGCTGGCCCGATCTCCTTCGGGCGCGGCTTGCAGATTGACGTGACGATGGACGAATCGGCGTTTGAAGGCGTCGGCGTGTTTTTGCTCGGTGCCGTGCTCGAACGCTTTTTTGGCAAGTACACCTCGCTCAACTCATTTACCGAAACGGTGATTCGTTCGTCAGATCGAGGCGAAGTGCACACCTGGCCAGCTCGAACGGGAATGCGCAATGTCCTCTGACCGCTTTCTCGAGTTTTTTGAAGAACTGAGCAAAAAGCCCTACGCGTACGATTTTTATGCGGCGTTACGACAGTTCGAGTGTGCCGATCCGGACAAACCAAGACTGGGGCGCTCGGTGCGACCGAGCGATGACAGTGTGCGCATCGGCCAGGAACCCACGATGGCGTTCGCCGCGAGCCAGATTGCCGAGGTCGAGCCAGGCCGCGGCACCATCGCACCACGTATGGCGGTTTACGGCCCGGGCTTGTTCGGCCCGAACGGGGCGCTGCCCATTCACCTGACCGAATACGTACGCGATCGCATGCGCAACCACGACGACGACACCATGTGGCGTTTCGTCGATCTGTTTCACCATCGCATGCTCAGCCTGCTGTATCGGGCGTGGGCGAACACGCAGCCTGCGATCAGCGCTGATCGGCCCGATGACGATCGCTTTACGCGCTACGTCGCCAGCCTCGTTGGCATGGGACTCGATTCGCTGCGCGATCGCACGGCCGTGCCCGATCACGGTCGGCTGCACTACGCCGGTCATTTCGGGCGTCAGGTCCGTACGCCGCAGGGTCTGGTGACGTTGCTGCAGGACTATTTCGAGATTGACGTGACGTTGCAGGAATTTGTTGGCGAGTGGCTAGAGATCCCGGCGGACGGTCGCTGGCGTCTGGGCGAGCGCCGCCCGAACGGTGGGCTCGGTCGGGGCACGACCATCGGCACGCGCGTCTGGGGCTGTCAGCATCGCTTCAGGCTGGTGCTCGGGCCCATGGATTTCGAGACGTTTCAACGTTTTTTGCCGGGTGAAGAGACGATCACCCGCATCATTGCCATGGTGCGTCAGTACTGCGGTGATGAGTTTGAGTGGGATTTACTGCTTGTCCTTCTGAAGGACGAAGTGCCCGCTTTGGCCCTGGGAAAACAGGGTGCGCTTGGTCGCACCAGTTGGCTGACTGATCCCAAACGGTCTACGGACGCCGCTGACACACGCATACGTCCGATCAGCAGCCTGTGGAATACGCACAAGGCTGCGTAAATTTTGTTCATCACGCTCTAGCAGAGAAAGGGAAGAAGCATGGCCGAGATCAGCAGAGCCGCCTTGTTCGGCAAACTCAACAAAGTGGGCTATCGAGGCATCGAGAGCGCGACGGTTTTCTGCAAGATGCGTGGCAATCCGTATGTGGAGCTGGTGCACTGGTTCCATCAAATCCTGCAGCTGCAGGATTCCGATCTGCATCGGGCGATCAAGCAATTCAATCTCGAGCCCGCTCGCGTGGCCAAGGACCTCACCGATGCATTGGACCGACTGCCGCGCGGTTCCACGTCCATTTCCGATTTGTCGTCGCACGTCGAAGAGTCCGTCGAACGTGGCTGGGTGATCGGCACGCTGATGTTTGGCGACGCTCAGGTCCGCATGGCCTACTTGCTGATCGGCATGCTCAAGTCGCGGTCTCTGCGTAACGCGCTAATTGCCATGTCGAGTGAATTCGACAAGCTCAAAGTCGACGTCATGACCGACAAATTCGACGAAGTGTTTGGCGGCTCGCCCGAGGACCAGCTCGGCGCGCAGGACGGCTTCAAGGTTGGCGGCGGTGCCGTGCCGGGCGAGGCCAGTGATGCCATGGCACCGGCGCAAATGGGCAAGCAGGAAGCGCTGGCTCAGTTCACCGTCGATCTGACCGCCCAGGCGCTGGAAGGCAAGATCGATCCGATTGTCGGGCGCGACGAAGAAATCCGCCAGATCATCGATATCCTGATGCGTCGGCGCCAGAATAATCCGATTCTGACCGGTGAAGCCGGCGTGGGTAAAACGGCAGTAGTCGAAGGGTTTGCCATGCGTATTGCCCGCGGCGACGTCCCGCCACCGTTGCAGAACGTATCGCTGCGCACGCTCGACGTTGGCTTGTTGCAAGCCGGCGCCAGCATGAAGGGCGAGTTCGAGAATCGGTTGCGTCAGGTGATCGACGAAGTGCAGTCGTCAGAAACGCCGATCATCCTGTTTATTGACGAAGCCCACACGTTGGTCGGTGCCGGTGGCGCGGCTGGAACCGGCGACGCCGCCAACCTGCTCAAGCCCGCCCTGGCGCGAGGCGAACTGCGCACGGTTGCCGCCACCACCTGGGCCGAGTACAAAAAACACATTGAGAAAGATCCGGCGCTGACGCGGCGCTTTCAAACCGTGGCCATCGAAGAGCCCAGTGAAGAGAAGGCGATTTTGATGATGCGCGCCATGGCGTCGATGATGGAGAACCACCACAAGGTTCAGATTCTCGACGAAGCGCTCGAAGCGTCGGTGAAGCTGTCGCACCGCTACATACCGGCGCGCCAGCTGCCGGATAAGTCGGTGAGCTTGCTCGATACCGCGAGCGCTCGCGTCGCGGTCAGTCAGTACGCCGTGCCGGCGCAGGTCGAGGACGCGCGCCGCTCCATTGATGCGTTCGAGACCGAGCTTGGGATTATCGATAGAGAAGAAGCGATCGGCATCGAGATTGGTGATCGACGCGAGATCGCCAGCGCGGCGCTCGCCGACTACAAGGAAAAACTCGTCAAGCTCGAAGAAGAATGGGAGCAGGAACGCGACATCGTCACGCAGATTCTCGAACTGCGCTCACAGCTGCGTGGCGAGAGCGGTACCGTGGAAGGCACCGACAGCGAGTTGGAAGCGGCGGCAGACGAAGCCGCAGGCGAACCCGCGGATGACGTCGATCGCGACGCGTTGATGACCCAACTGCGTGAACTCCAGGACAAACTGGCCGAGCTGCAGGGTGAGTCGCCGCTGATTTTGCCGAGCGTTGATGCCCAAGCCGTCGCGTCGGTGGTGGCCGACTGGACTGGCATTCCGGTGGGCCGCATGGTGCGCGACGAAATTCAGACCGTGCTCAATCTCGCCAACATCTTGAACAAACGCGTGTTTGGTCAGGACCATGCGATGCACATGGTGGCCAAGCGCATTCAGACCTCGCGTGCGAGCCTCGACAATCCGGGCAAGCCCATTGGCGTTTTCATGCTGGCGGGCCCGTCAGGTGTGGGTAAGACCGAGACGGCAATTGCGCTGGCGGAGACGCTCTACGGCGGCGAGCAGAACATCATTACGATCAACATGAGCGAGTTCCAGGAATCGCACACGGTCTCGACGTTGAAAGGCGCACCCCCGGGCTACGTGGGCTACGGCGAAGGTGGTGTTTTGACCGAGGCCGTGCGCCGCAAACCCTACAGCGTCGTATTGCTCGACGAGGTCGAGAAAGCGCATCCGGACGTGCATGAGATTTTCTTCCAGGTGTTTGATAAGGGCTTCATGGAAGATGGTGAAGGCCGGCTGATTGATTTCAAGAACACGTTGATCATTCTGACCACCAACGCCGGTACCGATCTGGTCATGAACATGTGTAACGACCCCGAGTTGTTGCCCGACCCTGACGGCCTGGCTAAAGCAATGCGTGAGCCGCTGCTGAAAGTGTTTCCGCCGGCACTGCTCGGACGCATTGTGACCATTCCGTACTTCCCATTGAGCGATACCATGATCGACGCCATCGCGCGCATGCAACTTGGTCGGATCGAGAAACGCGTCGCGGCGAACCATCGCGTTCCGTTTTCGTTCGACGACGAAGTGATCAAGCTCATCGCCAGTCGCTGCACGGAACTTGAGAGCGGTGGTCGCATGATTGACAACATTTTGACTAACACCGTATTGCCTGAAATCAGCGCCGAGCTTCTGAACCGAAGCATTGAGGGGCAGGATCTTGATCGGGTGCATATTGCTGTCAAGGACGGCGAATTCGATTACATGTTCGACAAATAGGGTAAGAACCAATGGCAAAACAAGCAAAACTCGATGGCATGGCGTCCATCAAGCTGGGTCAGAAAACGGCGCTGGGTTTGGCGCAAAGCTCGACCGGCAATCTGCACGGCGTGTCCTGCACGATCAACAATTACAATGATCCGAACTACGCGACGAAGCTCAAAGCGGTGGCCGAGGGCGTCAGGATTCTGAAAAAGAAAGGCTATGCTCTGCCCGACAAAATCGCGTTTCACTTGTCGAGTGATTCGACCAATCCCAAAGCGCCAACCGTGGCGTACGCGCGCAAGCAAGACAACACCGTTAACGTCGAGGTTTTTCTCGGTGTGAACGCGTCGTACTCGGAACCGACGCCGATGAGCGAAGGTATTGCGCACAAGGTCCACAAAGCGGGACTGGGCGATTACACGACCACCGTTGTCGTCCACGAATTGGGCCACGTGCTGCACGATCTGGAAAGTCACGAGTATTTCTGGGGTGACGGCGACAAACCGCTCGAAGGTGGTGACGTGGGCACGGCGTTTGGCGAGATTAGCGCGTACGCCGCGACCAATAAAAAGGAAGTGGTGGCCGAAGTGTTTGCCGCTCACAACATGGGTTTGAAGTTCAGCGGAACGGCTGTGAGTGACCTATACGGTCGCTGCCAAGGACCGGGCCTGTTGTAACGTTGCGCTACCCACGGCCTGACGTTCGTGCGCCCTTAGACCCGCTTACTGGTCACTAGCCAGGCATTGACGTCGCGGCCGCTTTCTTTGCGCAACACGAAAGGCTCAAACGCCGTGTCGACAAAGCCGGCAGCGCTAAGTGTTTTGGCGACGTAAGATTTTGCGTGAGCGTATCGGCCGTGCAACATGAGTTGAAAATCCCGTTCGTCGTCAGCGCCGGTCTCGAGCGTGAAAATCAGGCGTCCGTCGGGATTCATGGCGCCGGCAGTGGCTGCAAACAGCGTCGCAAGTTCACCGAAGTAGTTGAAGGTATCGCCTGCGATCACCGCATCGAAGGGCTCGCTTCGCGTGCTGTCCAGGGTTAGATAGTCAATCAGATCGGCTTCTTCGAGCTCGTCGTACAGTTGTCGTGCGCGCGCCTGTTTGAGCATAGGTTCGGCCAGGTCGACGCCAATCAGTGTCTGGGCCAGCGGACGCAAAGTTGGAGCGCACAGTCCGGTCCCGCAACCGGCGTCGAGCACACGAGTGAACGAGCCGGTTACAGGCAAACTTGCCTCGGCGCAGAGGGCAATGACTTCGGGCGCGCGATAGCCCAACCGCTCCAGCGTGTGTTCGTAGTCAGTAGCGAATTCACCAAACGTTTCGCGCACATACTCCGGTGTGCAACGACTGCGCTCTTCATTCTCATCGAATGCGGCTCGCATGTGGTCGCACACCGGATCAATCGGCGCGGCCGCGGACCATTCGTCGAGTGCGTCTTTGGCCGCCTCGCGGTCGCCAAGAGCGATCAATGCGCGTACGCGGTGTTCGTGCGCAATCCGTGCGGCCGGATCGAGTCGGACGACGTGCGCGAGCGCATCGGCGGCTTCTTGCTGCTGATCCATCACCCGGTGACACATGGCGACGTGAAAATAGTGCTGTGGCCGTTCGGCGAGTGCCAGCGCCGTTTTTTGATAGTGCAGCGCATCGTTGTAGCGACCGTCCTCGAACAGCAACAGTCCTAATTTGTGCAGCGCACTCTCGGCGACGTCGGGCAGTTCAATGGCGCGGCGCAGCAAAGGCTCGGTCGCCGCGACGTCTTGATTTTGCCAATGGATCGCCGCGAGGTTCAGGTGCGCCGGGCCGTGATCGGGCGCCATTTCAATGACGCGCTCGAACACACCCGCCGCCGTCTCAAAGCGTTCCTGCCCGAAAAACGCATGACCGAGGTTGTACAGCGGGATAGGGTCGTCAGGCACCAGTTCACAGGCGGTCTTGTAGCATTTCACTGCCTCGCCCAGATTGCCCTGTTCTTCGAGGACGATGCCCAGATTGTTGTGGGCTTTGAAGGCGTCCTCGTGGTCCTCGAGATAGCGCCGGTAACACTCTTCGGCTTTGTCGAACTGACCGGCTGCCTGCAGTTGCCTGCCCATGTTGAAGACTTCTTCCACTCGACTCCCGCTCTGGCTGAGATTTCTGGACTATCTATTTGATTAAATGATGCTTTACGTGGTTAAATTTTGTCTTGCCCATGGTTGGGCTGAGCCAAAGGTAGCAGCATGCCGCGCGCCCGCATCATCGCCGTCGATTACTACGAGTTTACCAAGAGTCTGCGTAAAGCGGCAGACAAGGGTAATCGTATTGAAAAGTCGCAGGCTGACAAGTGGAAAGCCTACGTTGACGAGCACAAGATCAACGAGATCGCCATGCACTCCTGGGGTCGTTCCAAGTTTGGCGGATCGACACCCGTCATTATCAATGCAGGCAGCGACGCCGACGGCTACTACGTCTATTCTAAAGATGAAGAGGCGGCACTGAAGTGGGTTTGGGAAGAGTTGCCTGGCGCCGCGCAGTCCGAATAAATAGTGCGCAGCTGTGCTGCGCGGGTTAGGGGAAGCGGTTGGACCTGACATTGCAGGTAGTTAGTCAGCAGGCGCAGGCCCTGGGGACCAATGCCACGTTTCGCTTCGGCGAACAGGGCGGCACGATCGGCCGCATTGATGGCAATAACTGGATTTTGCCCGACCCGGAACGCTTCGTCTCCAGCCAGCACGCGCGCGTCAAATATGAAAGTGGCGGTTGGTATCTCACCGACATCAGCACCAACGGTACGTTTGTCAACGATCCGGCGTTCATGATTGGCAGCGGGAATACCGTGCCGTTGAATTCGGGCGATCGTCTGTTCGTCGGTGACTACGAAATCATGGTGAGCATCGATCAGCCCACGACCACCGCGGCGCCGCTGACCGGTGGCCACACCGCGAGTCCGTTGCCCGAATCGGTCATCGATCCCTCCGTGCCCGGGGCAGGCGAAGAGCTTGACCCTTTGGCCGCGTTGCTCGGTGCCGCGGACGATCCGTTTGCGCCGCCGTCCACGCCGACCGCAGCGCCCATCATCCCCGATGATGTGAATCTCGATCCGGTGTCCCAATTTGACGCGCCGGATTTGCTTGGGTCACCGTCCGAGACACCGGCTTGGCCCGAGCAAGCGGGCGCGACGCCGGACCACGTGTCGCCACTGGATGAGCAATTTACACCGCCGGCGGCGAGCAATAACCTGATTCCGGACGACGACGATTGGGACAAAACAATCTTGCCCATGGGCGAAGCGGCAGCGTCACCGCCACCGCCTGCACCGGTCGCGCCGTCGCCGGTAGCGCCCGCGGCGCCCGCCCCGGCTGCAGCACCGGCACCGGCACCGGCTCAGGTGCCACCCGCGCCAGCCCCGTCACCCGCGCTACAACCGGCAGCACCCGCGCCAGCGGCGGCAGCGCCAGCCGCCGATGTGCCGCCCATTCCCGGTAGCCAGGAAGGCTTGCATCAACTGTTGCGTGCCGCAGGAGTGGATCCGTCAAAGATGCCGCCGGAAGCGGCGAGCGCGGTGTTCCAGTTGGCGGGCAGTATGTTTCGCGAGACGGTGCAGGGGTTACTCGAAGTGCTGCAGGCGCGCGACACGCTCAAGAGCGAACTGCGCATTGCGCGAACCACCATTCAGCCGCGCAAGAACAATCCCTTGAAGTTTTCCGTCAGTGCTGACGAAGCCATCAACAAGCTGCTGTTCCCTGAGGCGCAAGGTTACATGGCGCCGGTCGATGCATTGCGCGAGGCGATTGACGATATTAAAGCCCACCAACTGGCCATGATGGCCGGGCTGCGTGCGGCGCTCAGCTCAATCATGGAAAAATTTGATCCCGATGATCTCGAGATCACGTTTCAGAAAAGGCTTAAGCACAGCAAGATCGCGTCGCTGCGCGGCAGGGCGAAATACTGGGATCTCTATGAAGAGTGTTACCAGGAACTCGCCGGAGATTCGTCAGCCAGCGTGCTCACGCTGTTTGGTGAAGATTTCGCCAAGGCCTATCAAGATCAGTTGGACAAGCTTTCCTAGAAATAAAGTGATGCTGCAGGAGGCTTTTTCCTGCTTGTAGAGATGGTGCCTGTCCGTTTTGCGTTGTTATTAGGAGCTCGTATGACCATTCGCTCATTGCGAACATTCGCCGTGTTACTCGTCATGGTTCTCATGACCGCATGCGCCAGCAAACCGCCCGAAGCTGCGACAATGAAAGGGCAGGTCATTGCGGCGCAGGCGATTAATCCGGATCGCCGCGGCGAATCGCGGCCCGTGGTCGTGCGCATATTCCAGCTCAAGACTGGCGGCACGTTTGATTCCGCGGATTTTTATTCTCTGTATAACGATGCGGCGGGGGTGCTGGCTGCCGATCTGTTGTTCACGCGTGAAATCGTTGTGCAGCCCGGCGTCACGGAAAAATTTGAGGCGGAGTTCGACCCTGACACGCGCGTGATCGGGGTGATGGCCGCCTTTCGCGACATCGAGAACGCACAGTGGCGTTCCAAGGTGGAGTTGCCGGAGGAAAAGCTGATCAAGCTGCTGGACCGCCGTCAGATGCTCGTCAATCTGGACGATCGCACGGTCACGCTGACCTTTGCCAAGCCCCCGAAGAAGTAGCGGACGGAGATCGCAATGTCGTGGAACAACAAGGTCATCTGGACCGAAGGGCTGTTTCTTCGCCCACAGCATTTCCAGCAGCATGACCGCTACATTGAAAACCTGATCGAACAACGCGCCGCCCCGTTGCGGTCGGCGTCGTGGGGATTTACGGAGCTCGCCATCGACCAGGAGCTGCTGGCCATCGGGAAATTCAGCATTGCGTCCGCGCGCGGCGTGTTCCCGGACGGTACGCCCTTTTGCATCCCCGAAGATCACGCACCGCCAGCGCCAATGGACGTTTCGGACGATATGCGCAATACGCAGGTGTATCTGTGCTTGCCGCTGCGTCGGCCCGGTACGCTCGAAGTGGATGCTGGTGACGATCAGGAAGGATTGGCGCGACACAAAGCGCGGGAGTACGACGTACGCGATGCCAGTCAACAGGCGGTCGATACGGCGGTCATCCAGGTCGGCACGCCGCGCATGCGCTATTTGCTGGAGGCCGAGCCGCGCGGGGAATACGCGTGCCTGGGCGCGGCGCGCATTGTGGAAGCGCGCGCGGACAAACACGTTGTGCTCGACGATCAGTTTATTGCCCCAGTGCTCGACTGCCAGGGCTCGCCACCGTTAAGCGGTTTTGCCAACGAACTGCAGGGCTTGCTCCACCACCGCGGTGAAGCGCTGGCCGGTCGCGCGACGCAGTCTGGTCGCGGCGCTGGCGAGTTGGCCGATTTCCTGCTGCTGCAGGCGGTTAATCGCTACCAGCCTCTCGCCGCCCACTTCGCGACGCTTGCCGGTCTGCACCCGGAGACGCTGTTTCGCGAGCTGGTCCAAATGGCCGGCGAGCTGTCAACGTTTACGGCCAGCAGCAAACGCGCGCCAAATTTTCCGACTTACCGCCACGATGATCTGCAGGCCACGTTCACGCCAGTGCGCGAGGCGCTGCGCGACACGTTGAGCATGGTGCTCGAACAGAATGCCGTTTCGATCGAGCTTAAGGAGCGTCGCTTTGGTATCCGCGTGGCGCGCGTCGGCGACAAGACTCTGTTGCAGGACGCGCAGTTTATCCTGGCAGTGTCCGCCGATATGCCAACGGAGACTCTGCGTAAATCCCTGCCCATGCAGATCAAGATTGGCTCGACCGAACGGATCAAGGAATTGGTCAATTTGCAGTTGCCGGGTATCGGAATTCGCCCGCTGCCGGTGGCACCGCGCCAGATTCCCTACCACACTGGCAATGTGTACTTTGAATTGGATCGCAGCAACAAGCTGTGGGCAGAGCTGTCCGGATCGGCCACTTTCGCCATGCATCTGGGCGGCGAGTTTCCGGGCATCGTGCTCGAGTTCTGGGCGATCAGGGGCCAGTAAATGACAACGGACGATCCGTTTTTCGGTGATCAGGACAGTGACCGGACGGTGCTCAAACCAACGCCGGGTGGCCGACGCGGTGCCGCGCCCGCGAACCCTACGCCGCCGCCAGCGCCGCCACCTCGTCCGGCAGCGCCACCACCACCGTCTGGCGGTGCGCCTGGACGGCGCGTCGCCAACGTCATCACGCCCGGTCAGAGCGCTTTGGTCGACAGTGCCGGACCGTTACTCGCACTGGCGACGCAATTGCGCTTCAGTACGTCGCACGCGGATCCCAACGGCCTGAACCAGCACATCGCCGCGGAGATTCAGGCGTTTGAAAATGCCGCGCGTGGACGCGGCTGCAAACCGGAGCACGTGCTCGCGGCGCGTTACGCACTGTGCACCTTTCTCGATGAAATCGTACTGAGTACTCCGTGGGGTGCGAACAGCGGCTGGAGCGAGAGCACGCTGCTGTCGCGCTTCCATCGCGAGGGCTACGGCGGTGAGAAATTTTTTGCCATCCTCGACCGTGTCGCGCAGGACCCGGGCGCCAACATCGACATCATCGAGCTGCTCAATGCCATCTTGCTGTTGGGATTCGAAGGTAAGTATCGAATTGATGAGCGCGGTCGTCAGGAGTTGCGCACGATCACCGACGGCCTCGCGCTGACGATTCGCGCACACCGGGGTGAAGCGCATCAGGAGCTGTCGCCGCGCTGGCGCGGGGTCAAGGATTTGCGCAGCCCCTTGCAACGCTATGTCCCACTGTGGGCCGTGGCGGCCGTATCAGCCGCGGTGCTGGCAGGCGTCTACATGCTGTTCAGTCTCAAACTCGGCAGCGAGTCGGCGCCGGTCGTTAATGCGCTGACCGCGATTGGTCGCGAGCGCGCCGTGTTGAGTAATCGCACCGTGAGCAAAGCGCGACGTCTGGATATCGCCGGGTTTCTCGCCCCGGAAGTGGCAGCCGGTCTGGTCGCAGTGGAAGACCGACCCGGGCGCAGCATCATTACCTTGCGCGGCACCGGTCTGTTCGCACCGGGCAGCGCGCGGCTTACCGCGGATCGGGCGGCGCTGGTCGCTCGCGTGGCCGAAGCCTTGAACACGGAAAACGGCAAAGTGCATGCCGTTGGCCATACCGACAACATTCCGATCTCCGGCAGTCTGCGTCTGCGGTTTCCTACCAACGTCGACCTGTCCCAGGCGCGCGCGGATGAAATCGTCCAGAAGCTCGCGCTCAACGGCGTGATTGCCTCGCGCTTGAGCGCTGAAGGGCGCGGCGCGGTTGAGCCGCTGGTCGAGAACGATACGCGGGAAAATCGCGCGCTCAATCGCCGCGTTGAGCTGACGCTCAGCGCGCGAGGTCGCTGACGTGCGTCGCGTCACTCACAACGCAAGGACGGTGGAGTCACAATGAAGAAAGTGCTGTCCATACTGTTCAATCCTTGGGTGGTCGGCGTGCTGGCGTTTCTGGCCATGGCGTTTGTCATTTGGTTTTTTGGCCCGTTGCTGGCGTTCAATGAACGCAGTTTTCTCGAGCCAGAGAGCCGTCGCCTGATCCTGATTGCGCTGGTTGCGCTGACCATGATCGGTCGCGCCCTGTGGAAAAAACTGCGTGCTGACAAGGCGAGCAGTGAAATCGTTGAAGGCATCGTCGAGCCCGATGAGCCGGTCGAAGCGGATCAGGGTGAAGAGGAAGTCGCGACGCTCAAGGGTCGTTTCGAAGACGCCGTCAAACTGCTGAAAAAGTCCAACAGCAGCGGCGCGTCGCTGTATGAAATGCCGTGGTACATCATCATCGGTCCGCCCGGCTCGGGCAAAACGACGGCGCTGGTGAACTCTGGTCTGGAGTTTCCGCTGGCCGACCAGTTCGGCAAAGAGGCGTTGCAGGGTGTTGGTGGCACGCGCAACTGCGACTGGTGGTTCACCGACGAAGCGGTTCTGCTCGATACGGCCGGGCGCTACACCACGCAAGACAGTGACGCTTCGGTTGATCGCACGGCGTGGCACGGCTTTCTTGATTTGCTCAAGCGGCATCGTAAACGTCGTCCGATCAACGGGGTGTTTGTGGCCATCAGCGTGCAGGATTTGCTCACGTTAAACGAGGCCGAGCGCAGCGCGCACGCGGCGGCGATCAAGTCGCGCATTGGCGAGCTGTACGAACACTTCGGCATTCGCTTTCCCGTCTACGTAATGATGACCAAGGTCGATTTGATCAGCGGTTTCATGGAGTACTTCGACGATCTGGGGCAGGCCGATCGCGAACAGGTTTGGGGTTTTACGCTGCCGCTGCTCGACAAGGATGCCGAGTTTGATTTCGACAAGGCGTTTGGTGGCGAGTACGACGCGTTGGTCAATCGCCTGAACGAGCGCCTCGGTCAGCGGATGCATCAGGAGCAAGACCTGCAGCGACGCTCGAAAATTTTCGGTTTCCCGCGTCAGGTCGCGTCGCTCAAGCCGGCGGCGCAGGATTTTCTGATGAAAATCTTCAAACCAAGCCGTTACGACGACGCCTTTGTCTGGCGCGGCTTATACATGACCAGCGGCACGCAGGAAGGCACGCCGATTGATCGTCTCGTTGGCTCGCTGGCGCGCACGTTCGGGCTGGAGCAACAAGCGCTGGCTTCTTCCGGTGGTCAGGGTCGCAGCTACTTTATTGGCGACATGATGCAAAAGGTCGCGTTCACCGAATCTGAACTGGCCGGCAGCAACCGCAAACTGGAGATGCAGCGCGCGTGGCTGCAGCGCGCGTCCTACGCGGCGGTATTCTTGCTGGCCATCGCCGCAGTCGTCGGTTGGACCGTGAGCTTCATGCAGAACCGAACGCTAATCGCGAGCGCACAGGAACAGGTTAACGCGCTGCAGGAGGCGGAAGCCGGATTGGATGCGCGACAAACTCACCCGCTCGATGCCGTACCGCTGCTCAACGCCACCGCACTGCTACCCGGCGGCTATGCCTCGCGTGAAGAGAGCCCGCCGCTGACCCAGCGCTTGGGGCTGTATCAGGGCAATCGAATCGGTCGCGCGAGTGAAAACACCTATACGCGTTTGCTGGGCAACGAAATGCTGCCGCGAATCCTGCTGGATCAGGAAACGCAGATGCGTCGTGGCTGGGACAGCCCTGAGATGTTGTTCAATGCGCTCAAGGCGTATCTGATGTTGGACGATGACGATCGTTTCGACCCGGTCTTCGTGCGCACCATCTGGAAACTGATGTGGGAAATTGATCTGCCGCGCGACACCACGCAAGAGCAGTTTGACGAACTGATGATGCACGCATCGGCGCTCACACAAAACATGCCGGGCAGTTTGCCCGAGCCGCTGGATGAGCGGCTGATCAGTAGCGCGCAGCGTGCGGCGCAGCGACTGTCGCCCGCGGATCGTGTGTACTCACGCGTGCGCCAACGTGCGAGCCAGCTGGAGATCGAACCGTTCACGATCGCGTCGGCGGCGGGTAAGGATTCCGCCATCGTATTTCGACGCAAGAGCGGCAAGGCCTTGAGCGTTGGCATTGACGGGCTTTACACCTACGACGGCTTTCACACGGCGTTTGAAAAATTCAACACCGAAGAATCGGGTGATCTGGACAGTGATCGCTGGGTGCTCGGCGACGACGCGTTGGAAGAGGTCAATATCGACGAACTGGAAAGCGAAGTCCTCTCGCGCTACCTGTCAGACTACGAAAGCAACTACGCCGATCTGCTGGCCGATCTGGCGCTGGTCCCGCCAAGCGACCGCAGTGACGCAGTGGAAAAACTCCAGATTCTGTCGGATGAAAAACGTTCGCCGCTGGAGCTTTTGGTGAACGCCGTCATTAACGAAATCACGCTGGAGCGCGACGAAGACAGCGCGTCGAGTAAGATTGCCAGCGCCGCGCGTAAGGCACGAGAACTCGAAAGAGGGCTCGAAGACAAGATTCGCTCAGTGACCGGTCGGGCGACGCCGCGCTTACGCGGTGGCGTGTCGTTGTCGCCGCGTGAGCGTCAGCTGGCAGGTCTCGGCAGTACCAAGCTCAATAAGCTCAAAAGCATGACCACCGAAGAGGGCGACTCGTCGCTGTTCGACGACGTCATCGCGCTGCTTGGCGAACTTTATACCGTGCTCGACGACATTGATCAGGCGAGCGATCCGGCAAAAGCCGCGAAACAGCGTTCCGGTGAAATGCAGAAGATTGTGGCGGAATTGAGCCGCAAAACACGCAATGAAGATCCGACCGTCGCGACCGTGGTGGACGGCATGGTGGGCGGCGTAAACCGCGTGATGGCTGGTGACACGCTCAAAGCGATTAACGATTTGTGGCGCAGCGAAGGTCTCGAAGACTGCCGCGAGACGATCTCGCGTCGCTATCCGTTCAGTCGCTCGGCCAGCGCGGCCATCGAACTCGACGACTTCGGTGCGTTTTTTGGTCACGGTGGCGTCATGGACGAGTTCTTTGAGAGCACGTTGAAGGACTTCGTTAACACCAGCAACAGCCCGTGGACCTGGAAAACGGAGATGCGCCGGGCGAGTCGTAATTCGCTTGCTCAGTTTGAGCGGGCGGCGCGTATTCGAAAAGCCTACTTTCGTCGATCCAGCGGCAATCCGCAGGTCAATTTCCGGTTGTCGCCGCTGGAGATGGACCGGTCGATCACCAATTTCGTTTTGCGTCTGGGCGACTCGGTCGTGTCGTACAACCACGGCCCACCGCAGCCGGCGACGTTTACCTGGCCGGACACGGACGGGTCTGACGTGCGCATCGAGTTGTCACCACAAACGCCGAGCCCGGCCGGCGTCGCCGAGGATGGCGACTGGGCGTGGTTCCGATTGCTTGAGCGCACCAACATGGTCGCGTCTTCGGCGGGGGACGGCAGTTATGAAGTGACGTTTGACGTTGGCGGCCGTCGAGCCACGTTTGAATTGAACCCTAGCAGTAGCTACAACCCGTTCGAGACGTCCGACCTGACCAACTTTTCCTGCCCGGAGCGCCTGTGACTGTCGACGAGGCGTCACCCGGTTTTTTCGGCAAGTTGCCCGCATTGGGGGATTTTGTGCAGCGCCGCCTGCCCGCACCGTTTGTGCGCGCCTGGGACGGCTGGCTGCAAGGATGCGTCGCGGGCAGCAAGGCGGCGCTCGGCGAGCACTGGCTTAACACTTACTTAAGCAGCCCGATCTGGCGGTTTGCGCTAACGCCGGGCGTCGCTGGAGAGCTCGGATGGACGGGCGTGATGATTCCGAGCGTGGATCGAGTTGGGCGCTATTTTCCGCTGACCGTTGCGACGGTGTTGCCGGAGCACAGCCGCACGCTTGATGTCGCTCACGCGCAGGAGTGGTTTGATCGGGCCGAAAGCGTCGCGCTCAATGCGCTCGAAGAACAGGGTTTCGATCTGGAAACGTTTTCTGCCAGTGTTGCCGCGTTGGGTCCGTGTCCCGTGAGCGCGGCGCCGTCGGTGCCGGTCCCGCAGCAGGGCGCTGTCGCTGGCGGGTTTCGCTTGAGCGTCGACGATGTGAATCACGCGCCAGCTGCACTCGAAGGTCTGTGTGACATGTTCATCCGCGAACGGTTCGGCCCGAGCAGTTTGTGGTGGACCAGTGGATCCGAACTGATCAGCCCCAACGTCATTGTGTGCCGCGGCTTGCCCGAGCCGGCGGGTTACACCGCCATGCTGGACGGTCAGTGGCACAGCACCAGCTGGTGCGAAACAGACGTCGCCTCAACGTCTGTCGATGTGCTGGCAGACGCATGAGTCAGGCCCCATATCAGTGGACGTCTGCCTCGTTGACGCACGCGGGAAAAGTCCGGCGCGTCAACGAAGACGCTTGTCTCGAAGTCCCGTGGAAAGGGCTGTGGGTGGTTGCAGACGGCATGGGTGGGCATTCCGCCGGTGACGTCGCCAGCCAGATGGTGATCAAGTCGCTCAGTGAAGTGAACTCGCACGAAGATCCGGGCGCCATGCTCGATGAGGTTGAAGATCGCCTGACTGAAGCCAACCGCACGCTGTTCAATATGTGCGACGAGGATGGCAAGCCCAAGACCATCGGTTGCACCGTGGCGGCGCTGCTGGGGTTTCACGGCTTCGTCGTTAGCGTGTGGGTCGGTGACAGTCGCGTTTACCGTTTTCGCGACGGCAAGCTTGAGCAAATCTCGCGCGATCACAGTCAGGTTGAAGAGTTGGTCGAGCGCGGCGAGATTTTGCGCGAAGATGCGGAATCGCATCCGCTGGCTAACGTTATTACACGCGCCGTGGGCGGTGCAGAGACGTTTGATCTCGATGTGGAATTTGAGCCGTTGCGCGACGGTGACCGCTATTTGCTGTGTTCAGACGGATTGCTCAAGGATTTGGACAGCGCTGCGATCGCGCAGTGCCTGACCATCGACACGTGCGCGGACGCGGCGCGCGCGCTGGTGCAGGGCGTGCTTGAAGGCGAAGCCGCCGACAACGTCAGTGTTGCCGTGGTGGATTTCAGTGTCGCCAGTCGTGAGACGGTGCGCGAGTGAGCGTCGAGTTATTCCGCCAGATTCTGGTTGATCTGTCGCAGGGCAAGCTGACCGCGGAGCAGGCGCAACGCGCGCTCGGCAAGCTGGTACAGACCGACGCCGCGCAGACCGATACCTATCTGAATCTGCTCAATCAGCTGTACAAGAAACGCAAACTGCCCGTCGCGCTTTATTCGCAGTTGCGTGAAGGCGTGGTGAACCCTGATGCGGAGCCGGACGAAGCGGTAGACCCACTGGCGGCGCTGGACGCCGCCGACAGCGCGCCTGAGGCCGACAACGACGCTGGCAAAACCCAGTTTCGTATGCCGGCGGCGCCGGCATCCAAGCCGCCCGAGACGGGCAACCCGGATGCCACCCAGTTTCGAACGCCGCCACCGAGCCGCACGGGTGCCACGTCGCAACCCCCGAGTCAGACTGGCCAGTCCGTGGCTCGCACCGGTTCCAACTGGAGCAGCCCGTCGGCGTGGACCGGGATAGAAGGCCAGGGTGGTCAACCGGGAGCACCCATCGGCGAAGGGTCGGTGATTAAAGATCGCTTTGTGCTCGAGAAGATTATCGGGCGCGGCGGCATGGGGATGGTGTTCAAAGCGCGCGACCTGCGCAAAGAAGAGGCGCAGGATCGCAACCCCTATGTCGCCCTCAAGATTCTGAATGAGGAATTTAAGCGTCACCCTGAGTCACTGAAGGCCCTGCAGCGCGAGTCGCGAAAAGCCCAGTCACTGGCGCACCCCAACATCGTCAACGTGCACGATTTCGATCGCGATGGCGGCACGGTCTTCATGACAATGGAGCTGCTGGAGGGAAAACCACTCGACGTTTTGATTCGCGAGAATCGCGGCACCGGCATGCCGTGGAAAGAGGCGCTCCCGCTGATTCAGGGCATGTGCCTGGCTCTGCAACACGCGCACAAGAGCAATATCATCCACTCGGACTTCAAGCCGGGGAACTGTTTTCTAACCAACGACGGCGCGGTCAAAGTCTTTGATTTTGGAATCGCGCGGGCGGCCAAACACACCGGTGAGCACAAAGGCGAAGAGACGCTGTTCGACGCGGGCGATCTTGGCGCGCTGACGCCGGCCTACGCAACGATCGAAATGAGTGACGGCAAAGAGCCGGATCAGCGTGACGACGTCTATGCACTGGGTTGCACGATCTATGAGCTGCTCAGCGGCCAGCATCCGTTTAACAAGGAATCGGCCGCCAGAGCTCAGGAACAGGATCTGACGCCGAAACCGATCAAAGGGCTGTCCAGATCGCGCTTCAATGCGTTGTGCAAGTCGCTTTCTCTCAAGCGCAGCAAGCGCACGCGATCGGCATTCCAGTTGCTCGAGGATCTGAACCCGCGCAACGAAAAGAAATATTTCGCCGTGGGGTTTGGCGTGCTCGCCGTCGTGATGGTGGCGATTGCGGCGTTGGTTCTTGTGCCAAATTGGCTGTATCGAAAGAAACTCGAGAGCATTACCGCGCTGTTGCAGACCAAAGAGTACGCTGAGGTCGAAACGGCGGTCGCGCGGTTCGACGAGCTTGAAGACGGTGACGTCAGCATCCTGTTGGGCGAGTACGGCGATCAGATTATCGGCGCTTATGACAGTGAGATTGCCAAGGCCTTCAACCGCGACGACGGTCGCTACGATTACCCCAGAGCGCGCGCTATCCTGGATGAGCTGATGGAGCTCTACAATGACTCGAGCCGGGTCGAAAAGATTGGTGAGCAAATCGAGGTTGACCGCAACGAAGTGCAGGCGAAGCTGTCCGCTGAGTACGAGGCGCTGATTGCGGCGGGCAAGCTTCTGCCGAGCTCGGACGAAGACGTGTTTGACGTGCTCGAGACCGCTCGCGAGCTCGACCCCGATGACGAACTGCTCACCGATATTCGTCTGCCGCAGGCGCTGGCCGCTGAGGCCCGAACGGCTGCGGGGGAACAGGATTTCGATCTGGCCCGAGAAATTCTGGACGTGGGTTTTGATGTTGCGCCGGACGACCTGACTCTGATTAACGTGCGCGATGAAGTCGAGGCGGCCAGCGCAGCGCTCGAGCGCGCACGGCGGATCGCGTCGCTGGAGCAAACGCTGCGTCCGTTGCTGTCGACGGACGCGACGCTCGCGACGTTTGGCGATGAAATCGCCTCCCTGCAGGATCTCGCTGGTCTGGAACCGGACAACACGCTGGTTGTTCAGACGCGAAGTCGTATTGAAGATCTGTTGGCCGCCGAGGTCAGCGGCGACATTGCCAAACGCGACTGGTCGGTGGCGACGGCCCGGCTCGACGAGTTTGCGCAGGTGCTCGACAGTGGCTTCGTGACGACACAAAGCGGGCTGATCGATAGCGGCAGACGCGGGTTTGAGCAAATGATCGAAGCGCTGACAGCGCGCGTTGATCAGGCGATCGCAGACGGCAATCTGGAGACTCCGCGTGCGAGCAGCGCACTGGCACTGTTCGCGCAGCTTGAAGACGCCGGTGCGGATTCGGCTACGCTTGCAGCGGCGAAAGACCGCATTGCGTCTGGCTATCTGGATGCCTCGCGCGCCGCTCGATTCAAACAGGATTGGGAAACTGCCAGAGTGCTCGCTGCCAAAGTCGAAGGCTTGGCACCATCGGCGAGCATCGTCGCAGACGCCGCCACAGAAATTGGCAAGATTGATAATCAGGAAACGCTTGCGGTACAGGAAGTTCAGGCGCAGGAAATCGAAAGCCTGCAGCAAAGAGTGAATGATCGCATTGCGTTGGCTTCGATTGGTAAAAGCGATATCGACGCAGCCGTTCGTGTATTGACGGATCTGGTCACGCGCTTTGGTGATGACGCTGGCGTGCAATCATTTGATCGTGACGCGCGTGGGCGCCTGGCCCAGCGTATTGCCACGCAAGCCAGAGTGCTCGGTGACGCCGAGCGGTGGCAGGATGCCGTTGGGCTTCTGGAAGCGGGCACGCAAGCGCTGGGCACGGTCGCCGTACTGTCCGACACCACGAACGAGCTGGCGCAGCAGCAGCGCGAGCGCGCGAGCGCCGCGGCCAACGCGCGGGTGAGCGCGATGGAACAGGATCTGGCGGCGTTGCTTGCCAATGCGGGGCTGGATGCCGCATGGCAAAACGAGTTGGATCAAAAACTGACGGCCCTGGAGAAATTGCAGCCGGGCAATCCGTACGCCACCGAGGCGCGGGAGCGGGCTGCGTCGCTGTACTTGTCTGATGCCGCAACGCTTAGCGGTGATTCGCGCTGGTCTGCTGCCGAGCAGCAAATCAAGCGCGCGCAGTCATTAGCGCCGACGCTCGCGGCGGTGGTCGCGCAGACCCGCTTGTTTGAAGAAGGACGGCGTGCGTTTGAGCTGGAACAGACCAACGCACGCAAGACCGCGGAGATTGACGGTAAGCGTGACCGCTTCACACGCGAGTTAGTGGCCAGTCGCGTCGATCAGGCTGAAGCGCTGTTCCGCGATCTGAAGACTCTGATGGACGCCAGTGATCCGTTCATTGCCACAGACGGACCGGCCGCGCTGGTCAGCGGTTACTTGAAAGTTGCTAATGAAAACGCGTCGAAAGACCGCTACTCGGCAGCGCTTCAACAACTGACGCTGGCTCAAGCCTACGCCCCGGGTGATGCGCGCTTGAGTCAGGCTGAGGCCAGATTCCAGGGACAGCGTGCGGCTTACAACGCCGTCAGCACGGGCAGCGCCAGCGAGGTTCGGGCACTGAGTGGCTTGCTGAGTTCTCTCGAGCCGGTGGTCGCCGATTTCACCAACTTCAAATCGCGACTGGAGCGCATCATCAAGCGACGTATTGAAGACCGGGCGCTCAGCAACCGTAGCGACGCACGAGCCTTGCTCACCGCCGCGCGTGATCCTTTCCCGGCGCTGGATGTGCAAATTGCCAGCGCGCCGACCGCCGCTGCTGCCACGCCACCGCCAGTCGCAGAACCGGTTCGCGAGCCCGAGCCGCCGCGGCCGGTCGTCCAAGCGCCGGTACAGCCACGGCCACAAGTGCCGGTCGGGCAGCGCGCGGCCGGTAAAGTCTGTTCGACCTCCATCGCCGGTAATGGTCGCAGCAAGAACTGTCGAGACGGCCTGACCGGCAACGCCAAAGGGCCCATTCTTGTCGTCGTGCCCGGCGTCTCCGGCGGACCCGATTTCGCGATCTCGCGCTCCGAGATTTCGGTGAAAGATTTTAATGTGTTTTGTCAGCAGTCCGGACAGTGTTCGCCGCTGCCGGGTGAAACCAATATGCCGGCAACCGGAATCGACAGCGGCAAGATGCAGTCTTACGCCGAATGGCTGTCGTCGATCACCGGCAAGCAGTACGCGATTCCGAGCCTCGAGCAGTGGCGACACGCCGCGCGGGCCGGCACAGGTGATTTGAATCCCAACATTAACTGCCGCGTCAGAATTGGCGGCAAACTGGCGCGCGGACTGGTCATGGGGCCGGTGAGTCTTGGTGGTACCGCTCAAGCCAACGCCTGGGGCTTGCGTCAGGTTGCGGGCAATGCGCAGGAGTTGGTGCAAAACGGCGCGTCATTCCTTCTTGCGGGTGGCGCCTACACGGACCGTCTCGACGACTGCACCACGAGTTTCTCCCGACCTTATTCCGGGCCCAGTGACGTGACGGGCTTTCGATTGGTGCGCAACGTGGACGGAACCTGAGGTGAGCGTATGAGTCGCAGCATCAAAGAGCAGATTCGCGTTCTGGTGAAAGAGCATGAACGCGGATTGCTCCCGACGGACGACTATCGACGTTTGCGCCGCGCGCTGTTGCAACGCGCCGCTCGCGGCGACTTCACGGCACCGGAAGAACCCACGGCTACGCGCCCGCGTCGGCCAAAAGAAGCGGTCAGCGCGCCGCCGCCCGCGGCCGTTGAGGCGCCAGTTGCCGAGAGCAAGAGTACGCAAACCCGACCGCGCGCAACGCAGGCAAAGCCCGCGCCGGCGGTTGAAAAAGCGGGGCCGGTCGGTGCCAAGCCGCCGAAAAAGGGGTCCATTGGTCTGTGGCTTGGCGCTGCGGTCGTCGGTCCGCTGGCGATAGCTGCGTTTGTGTTTCTGCGTCCGGCTTCCGCACCCGAATCTGATGCTGGTCCAGGCGCACCGGCGGCGGTGATCGTCG
>JBGCFP010000019.1:0-58084 GCA_045107005.1 Gammaproteobacteria bacterium | reverse complement strand
CGCCTGAGCTACCCAGCCTTCGACCTGCGATGCCGAAGGCATTGCGCGAACGAGTTTTTTCTCTTCGTTCACTTCTTCCATTTTGGCGTGCAGATTGGCCGCGTTGCGTTGTGCCAGTTCCGGCACGGTGTCGACGCCAGCGCATTCGAGAAGATCAGCGTACTCGCTACCCACGCCTTTGACGCGTGCAAGATCGGCCCGGTTGGCCCATTTCAAGATGTACTTGTCGCCGATGCCTGATTTTTCCGCCAGCGCTTTGCGCCCGGCTGGTTTGGCGCAGTCGGTCAACAGCTGTTCCTGCGTGGTGCAACCTGCGGCAATCAGTTTTTCTGCGTACGTGGCGCCAATGCCTTCAACTTCGGTCAGTTTGGTCATCGTTTGAATCCCCCAATGTGAAAGACCTGTGCAATCCCGCCACCGCGGGTCAGGTCGGATAAATCGTGGTCGGAAACATACACGGGTGCGGCGATGGAGACTAGACAGAGTTGCAAAAGAGTGTAGCGGCAGCAACAAAAAGCCCCTACTCCGGCTCAGCACCCGGCGGACCGAAATGCCGCCATTCACGCGACTCGATGTAGTCACGCATGGTTTGTGACTGCGCCTCGAGTGCTGCGATTCGCTGCCAGACAACGTCGCCAATGCTCACGATACCCAGCAACGTTTCGCCGTCCATGACCGGCAAGTGACGGATTCTCTTGTCGGTCATGCACACCATCACAAACTCCATATCGTGCTCCGGCGCGCACACGATCAGATTCGTACTCATGATGCTGTCCGCCGTTTGCGTCAACAGCTCGGGGCCGGCGCTCGCCAGCCCGTAGGCGATGTCGCGCTCGGACACCAGCCCAACCAGTTTTCGCTCGTCGTCGAGAACCAGCACCGCCCCGATTCGGTTTGCCATGAGCAAACCCGCGACGCTGGCAATGGTGTCGCGTGGGCTCGCTGACACGACGCTCGCGCCTTTGCGATTCAAAATGGTCTGCACGGTAATCGTGTGCCGCCATTGATCATCACGAATCGCGTGAAGCATCGCCTCCAGGGTTTGGCGCGCCATCGAACCGGTTCGCGATGACGACGCCCGCCATGCGCCGACCGGCCACAGGCGCGTCCGATAGCGCAATTCGTATTCGAGGCTGACCTCGTCGCCGTCCGGAACGACCGATACGACCCGCTCGCGCTGCGCGTACGGGAACGGTAGAGAGTCCGCGTCTGCCTTTAACGTGTAGGAATCATTCGGCGCGTAAGCCACGCAGCGTTCTTCCCAAACCTGGCCAGCGTAATTCACCAGCCGCAGTACCGCGTCCGCGCCGGTACCGCGCACGACCGTTGCCCGGGCGACCTCCGGTTCGAATTCGGCGAGGCGCGAGAAATCGCTAATGACCGACCAAACCGATTGAATGTCGGCGTTGACGGACTGCTTCAGACGTATCGTGGCCATTGCGGTATGTGCCGACTCAAGTGATGACAACCACGGCAACGCTAACCAACCCAAGCCGGCCATTCAACTCCCGCTGTCACCCGGGGAGGCATGGATGATCGCCGGCTTATGTAATGCTGCGTCGCCGCATATCAGACCGGCTCCAGTAAAATTCGGGGAAACGCGTGATTCGTGCCACAATGCGGACGAAAGCTCGAGAACCCCGTGACCCTATTAAAGAGGGTTCCGAGCCAAGCACTGCGCTGAAAAAAACGAGTCGCCCACCCCGCGACCCACAGTAGCGCAGCGCGTGAGAACAAGAGCGGAGCCTTAGAAAATGAGAACAGAGCCCAGCAGGATGCAACGGCAGAACTCGTTACGCGCTGCAGGCGTAACGCGTCGTCGATGTGTGGACGATACGATGTCAGCCAATTGGCAGCGTGTCTTTTTCGCCGCAGTAGCGTGGCTGCTGGTCAGCGGCTTCGTGTTGCACGTTGCCGCCGCGGCCCGCGCGGACGACGCGCCCGTTGAAAAAGTGACAAGCCCTCAGTTGGAAATGTCGACGTCGCTGACGTTTGACGCGCAGGGTACGCCACCGAGCAAAGCGCAGCCCGTTGAGGTGGTCCCGCCAGAGCAAGAGAAAACGAATTCGATCCTGCTGCCTTTGCTGTGCCTGCTCCTTGGACTCGCTGCCGGTGGCTGGCTGACGTGGCGCCGCCCACAGGATATTACGCCGGCACAGGATCGGCTGGCGGGTGAATTGAGCCGCACGCGCGCACGGTACCTCACGCTCCTCGAGCAACGCGGGCAACGCCGCGACCCGGAGTGGGACTCAACCGTCACAACCCTGCGCGGCGATCTGGCGAAGGCTCGCAAGCAGCTCGATGCGTACCGGGACCGGGCCGTTCAACTGGTCGGCGAACTGGACGCCAAGCAAAGCCAGGACCAGGAACGCACTCGCGATCGCGATGCGTTGGCGGCAACGCTGAGCGAACTGCGCGTAGAGCTGGCGAGCGCACAAGAAACGCTGGCAGCAAAAAAGCAAGAGGTCCGGGACATCGACGGCGCTCTGAACAGCGCGAAACTCGAAACCGACGCGTTGCGCGAGCAACTTGAGTCGGCGAATCAACGCAACGCGAAAATGGACGAATTGCGGGCTCACGCCTCACGACTGGAGCATCGCCTCGACGCGGCGAACGCGGATCTCGAACAAAACCGTCGCAAGACTGGCCCCCTGACCGAAGAGGCGCGCGCCGCCCAGCAAAGCGTCGCTCGCATGCTGGACAAGAATTTGGCTCTGGAGGCTGAGCTGGCGAGACTGGGCGAACGTCAGGCCATTTCGGAGCACGGTCAGGCACAGCGCGTCGCCGAGCTCATTGAGCAACTGCAACGCGCTGAAAAACTTCGCGAGCAGGTCAAAACCGAACTCGACCACAAACTCGCGGCAAGCTCGGGCGAACACCTTCAGCGCGAACGCGAATTGAGCGAAAAACTACAGGCCGCTGCCAAACAAATCGAGGCCAGTGAGCAAGCGAAGCGGCGCGTTCTCTCGCTGCTGCGGCAGGAAAAAGCCGACGCCAGCGACGCCTTGAGCGAACTGGAGAGTTTGCGCGTCGACCACGCACACACGCTGGAGCAATTCGAAACCGTTCAAAGCATGCTCGGCACCGCCGAAGATCGCGTCGATGCCCAAGATACGCGGTTGCATGAACTGATCGAGGAAAACAACGCGCTTAGTCGTGAGGTATCCGAAAAGGAAGACGCCCTGCGCGCAATGGCCGGCTACGCCGGCAGTCGCGAAGACAACAGCGACGACGATGAAAGCCTGTCGACCAGCGGCATCGTTGTGACCGAAGCACCCGACCCACAAGTCATTGCACAGACCATCGAACAACTCACACGCAGTCGTGACGCGGCGCTTGAGGAAGTCATGCATTTGCGTGCAGCGATGGAGACCGCACCCACAGCCGAAGCTCAGGTCGAAACGGAAGGAGCCGAATCGCTGAACGAGGCGCGACAGACCATTCGCCGACTCAAAGCCGATTTACGCCTGCGCTCCGATCTTATCGATGCCCTGCGCGATGACGCGAGCAACGCGACCGCCGCGCAAACCGCCCTGCTCGAGAAAGACGAGCAGCTCGCGTTGCTGACCAACGAACTGAATTTAGCGCTCGATGAAACCGGTCGACTGCGCGCCATCGCCGAATCAACGCCTCGCGCCAAACCGGCCGACGTTGACCGGCTGCGCGAACGGATCGACGGCCTGCAGGAAAGACTGGACGCCAAGGATCGCGAGCTCGATATTCTGCGCACGGCCGTATCCGAACATGACGATGACGACATGCTCCAAGCACACGTTAGCCGCCTGGAGGCCGATCAGGACGCGAGCGTAACCGTCATTCGGTTCCTCGAAGGCGAAGTCAAGAAACTGTCCAAGGAGCTGCGGGTAACCGCGGCCTCGCGCGTCGGCTAACAGGTTACGGCAGGCGAGCCTGTTGTCGGTATTGTTTACATAAGCGCGTCGGGCGCCAAAACACTATTTTCTAAGCCGTTGATCCACTGATTAATAAGACGCGTGGCACGGCAATTGCAGCTCTTTCGTTCAACTCTCAATTTCTGGAAGACCACTATGCGCTCAATCCAACTCGCTACTGCCCTGCCTCTGGTTATGCTGGCGTTTTCAGCGCATGCCGTTCCGATCTACGTCGAAGGTGACGGCGCCGCCGTCAGCAGCGTCGATCGCTTTGCGTCGTTCGACTCTCTGAGCATCGGCGACGACCTGTCGGCTTACTCCGAAGACGGCGTCAACGTATTCGTCAATGATGTTCACGGTGTGTTTGACGGGTCGTATTTCGCCGCCGAAGGTTACGACGCGGGCAACATCACCGACAGCTTGTATCGTGTGTCGGCCGCTGATGGCGCCACTTTTTATGGCGTCGAATTTCTGTTGCAGGATTGGGGCTACGAGCGCACGGGCTGGGACACCTTCGTATGGGAAACCTACTTCGATGGCGTTCTGACGGGCACGGGAACGTTCACGACTCCGGAACACGACACAATCATGGGTTGGTTCGATGTCGAGGGCATGGACGAACTGCGCGTCGGCTCGATGAACGGTCACAACAACGGCTTGTGGTTCGACAGCCTGGAGATGCAAACCCGCACGATCCCGGAACCTGGAATTCTGGCGTTAATCGGTTTGGGACTTTTCGGTTTTGGTGTGGCACGTCGTCAACCCAAAAGCTGATACTCAGCCGTTTCGAAATTACGGCTTGGCCGCTTGGCCAAGCAAAAAAAACGCCGGCATGATGCCGGCGTTTTTCGTTTCGCTAACGCCCTGAACTAGAACGCAACACCGCTTGGTCCCGGCGGCTGGAAGAATCGCGACCGCAGAATTCCCAAATCGACAACGTTGACGACGTTGTCCCCGTTGAAGTCTGCGTCGTTCGCACCGGACTGGAAGAACTGCGTACGGAAGATGCCAAGATCAATCACGTTGACCGTCCCGTCGTTGTTCAGATCGGCATCACAGATATTGCCAAAGCCGTCCCCGTTCGTGTCGAGCTGCGATGGGTTGACCACGAGCGTGCAGTTATCCATGTCATCGGTTACGCCGTCACCGTCAGTATCCACGGCGCCGCCAAAGGTCAGGCGAACCACCAGCGGATCGTGATCGGAGCCACGCACCGCGTCGGAAAACTCGGAGTTTACGTGCACGTACTCGAGTTCCGAGATTGGGGACAGATTGCTGCTCACGACGGCGTGGTCCAGCGCTTGGGAGTTGCCGTTGAAGATAAACGAGTAACGCTCCACCGGATCCAGGGTACGCGTCAGCACATCGAGTACCGGCGCGGGCTCGCCGGTCAGTGCGTCGAATACGCTCTGCGTGAACTCAAACTCGTTCATGTCACCCAGTACGACAATATTGGCGTCGGCGTCGTTGGCCAACTCCTGATCGACGACCAGGTTCACTTCCGCCGACTGCGCGGCGCGGTTTTCCTCGCGCCCGTTAACCGCCGGGAATGTGGCACCGAACAACGGTGAGCTGCCGCCTTTGGACGACGAGTGCATGTTAATGACCGTGATGATTTCGCCGTTGAAGTCGAACTTCGCGAGCAACGGACGACGGCTTGCGCTGAAGGCATCACCATCCCCGAGGTCTGAATCAATGATGCGCATCATCGAATTGGCGACGAGCGGTGCACGTGCGGCGTTGTACAGATAGCCGTTGCGGATATTCCCGCCGGGCTGACCGCCCTCATCACCGTCCACCGGCACGAGCTCGGCGAAATCGTAAGTTGGGCCGCCGGCCGCCGTAATCGCGGCAATCAACTCGAGGTAGGTCAGCGAGGCATCAACCAGTCCGGTATCTTCGCAGCCGTTGCCGTCCTGCACTTCCTGCAGACCAATGATGTCCGGACTGTTCATCGCATTGACAATGTCGTTCGCAATAGCGGTAAAGCGTCCATCGCCAACATCATCATCAATGTCCCCTTCGCCGTCCTGACAGTTCGCCGGGTTTTCCAACAGCGGATCCAGGTTCAGAACGTTGTAGGAGGCGATCGTTACCGCGTCAGCGGTCGGTGCCAACGTGGTACTGCCGGGCGTCAGGTTCGCCGACGTTACGGTGAACGGCTGCGTGACGCGCACTTCAAAGAAACCAAAGCGGTAGTCGAAGACACCCGTGACGTCACCGAGCATGTCGCCCGTGGTTACCTGGGGATCGAAGCCCGGCGTGAAAGTGTCGAACAGCTGCAGTTCAATGCGTTCCGGATTGTTGTCGTTCGCGGTCAGCGTAAGCCCGCCGCGAGCGTTCAATCCGGTGGCACCGGCGCCGCCATTTGGCAACACGATGATCTCGTCGAAGCGATCACGCGGTGCGATGGCGACGGCGTCTTCAATGATCACCAGCATGCCCTCGAACGTCTCGTAAAAATCGAGTGGGTCGTTTTCCGGGTCAAACGGCACGGTGCCGTCATCGGTGATCACTGTGGTCGAGGGCAGATCGGCGGCGCGAATCGGCGTTGGCGCGGGTAACACGCCAACAGCTGCGGTAACGCTTACGTCCGGCGACGTGAGCTGCGTAATCGACAGGTTGCCGGTAAACGTACCGCCCGGCGTAAATTCAGACACGGTGCCTTCCACTTCCACGGTGTTGGCCACGATGACCGTTGGCGTGGTGCCGGTGAATACGTAGATTCCCTCCGACGTGGTCGCATCGCCATCCCCAACGATGTCCTGAATGTAGAAGCCGTCGCCAGTGACCGCCGTCACAACGCCGGTCGTCACGGCGCGAGCGCCGAGCAGCGGCGAGGTGTGCGCGGCACCCTGGATTTGGGCGATCGTGAACGTGGTCGCCGTGGCGCACGAGTTCGCCGCCCCTGGCGTGTCCGAACCGCCAACCGGATCAAACGCACCGATGTCGAAACTGTCGCCATCCGGGCAGCGCTTTACGTGTGCCGGTGCAAACGTGCCGTCAGGGCCGACGGTAGGTGGACCGTAATGAAACTCAGTGGCGGTCGGCGGGTTGTCCTGCTCAATCACAGCAATACGATCGAGCTCTGCCGTCCACGGGATGATGTCCAGCACACCGTCATCGTTGGTGTCCAAATCCTGCTGGACCGCACCGGTGAAGCCGCTGACCAGAAAATGGGTCACGTTGTCCGAGTTCTCAAAGTTGATGCTCGTCGTGAGATCGGCGGTGCCAAGTGCGAAGGTGCTCTCGGCGGCCACGAAAAAACCGCTGGCACCAATGGTCTGACCGCTCAGGCTCACCGCTGTATCAATCACGCCGCTGCCGCCGGCGCCGTCGCCCACGGCGACGTAGGTCAGGTCGTTCAGCGACGTACCCGGGGCTCCGAACAGCTCGAAATACTCGCTGTTATCTGAGCTTGGCTGGTCGATCCGGATCTCGTTAATCTGTTGCGCTTGCGCACCGATTGCGACCGTGGCGCACAGCGCGCCCGCACCGAGGCGCAGGCAAGGTAAAACACACCGTGAAGATGTCATTTGGCTCTCCCCAAATTGGCGATAAAAATTAGCCGTCGAAGCTTAAGTTATGATTGATGACGACAACGTGAAAACGGGTCGACGGGCATGCCCGACGACCGCCGTTATTATGGAAAATCGATGACTTCGTAGCGCGACGTCAGATCGCCACGCCCGTGGTGACGGATGGCGTCGACGATGGAGCGGTTGTACCAGGGCACCACTTCAGCGGCTCGGTCCTTGACAGGCTTTAGCACCGAATCGGGCCCGTAGGGCTCGATGACGACCACAGGCACCGACAACTCCCGCGCAAGATTCAGTTGATACTGCGTCATGTTGGCGTTCGTCACATACTGCGTGGACAGCATTATCGCCACTTCAGCCTTCTCCATCTGGCGGCGATATTGCGCAACCACCAACTCGAACTCCATGCTGCGCGGTTGATCCGCCGGGTCGCTCAAATTGACATAAAAGAAGTTCTCAACATCGTTGATGTACTCGAACAATCGCAGGTAGTCGTCATCCTCAGCCCACAAGTGGCTGACGTACAACCGGAATGGATCTTCTTGGGACACATCTAATCCTTGGAAACAGTGCGCAGAGCCTACGATTGTAACGTTGCTGTGAACACGCCGCCAGCGCGCAGCGCCACCCGATTGAGCTATAATGTGCCCCATCCGGCCAGACAGGCCCACCACTACACGCCGAAGCGCGACCGATCGCGCCTCCGCGTCGCGCGCCTCTTTGCCGCGACGCCACTATTGAGGATTCCAGCATGCAAGCCACGTCATTTAAGCACCCGGAAGGCCCTATCTCCCGACTGACCCCGTTGCGCCAGTGCGCAGGCGCGGCATTAACACAAGGCCTGTCCGATGAGGTGATTGAGCACTACGCAAAGATCGACCCGACGATGATGATTGCGATTGATGACGCGGTCTATCGGTTTTTCAAGCTCAAGGCCGAGTTCCCGGAACTCATCGATCTGGACGAAACGGAACAAATCGAGCGACTGCAGGATGGCTTTGTCAACTTCTACCGCCAGGATGCAGTGTGTCCGTTTGTTGCGCTCGCCGGTAAAGGCCCCTGGATCGTCACTGCCAAGGGCGCCGTCCTCCACGATTCAGGCGGCTACGGCATGCTCGGATTTGGTCACGCACCCGATTCAGTGCTGGCGGCCATGAACGCCAATCAGGTCATGGCCAACATCATGACGCCAAGCTTCAGCCATCTTCGCTTCGACCGCGCGATCCGTCGTGAAGTGGGCAATCGCAATCAGAACAAGTCACCCTTCGATCGTTTTCTTTGTATTAACAGTGGCTCGGAATCGGTCACTGTCGGCGCGCGCATTGCAGACATCAACGCCAAGCTCCTGACCGATGAGGGCGCACGTCACGCTGGCAAGCCACGTTTCCTGCTGGCGCACGACGGTGCCTTTCACGGCCGTACGGATCGCCCCGCGAAGTTTTCGGATTCAACGATCGGCACCTACAAAAAACACCTCGCGTCGTTCCGCGACAGCAACCGTTTGCTGACGGTCGAGCCCAACAACATCGCGGAACTGGAAAGTGTGTTTGCCAAAGCCGATGCCGAGGGTTTCTTCATCGAGGCGTTCTTTATCGAGCCGGTGATGGGCGAAGGCAATCCGGGTCAGGCGGTCAGCCGCGAGTTTTACGATGCCGCGCGTCGCCTGACGCTGGAACACGGCAGCATTCTTTTGGTCGACTCCATCCAGGCGGGGCTGCGCGCTCAAGGCTGTCTGTCCATCGTTGACTACCCGGGCTTTGAAGACTGCGAGGCGCCCGATATGGAGACCTACTCCAAAGCGCTGAACGCCGGTCAGTTCCCACTGTCTGTACTAGCCCTGACCGATAGAGCTGCCGCACTCTATCGCAAGGGCGTCTACGGCAATACGATGACCACCAACCCGCGCGCACTGGACGCGGCTTGCGCGGTGCTCGATATGGTTGATGACGGTTTGCGCGACAACATCCGCCGCCGTGGTGCCGAACTGGTTAGCAAACTCGAAGTGCTGAAGGACGAACTTGGTGGCGCGATTACCCAGGTCCAGGGCACCGGTTTGCTGGCATCCTGCGAACTGAATGTCGAAAGATTCAAGAGTTATGGCGCCGGCAGTGTCGAAGAGCACATGCGCAAGAAAGGCATTAACATTATCCACGGTGGACATAATGCACTGCGCTACACGCCGCACTTTCGCATTACGTCAGCCGAGATCGACATGCTGGTGGCAGCGACCCGCGAAGCCCTGAGCGACGGCTAAACGTCACGGCGTATCGCGTCACCTGTGAAAAAGACGGAATGTGATCGGTGTCGTAGCGTAAAAGCACGCTGACCGCTCACACTGTCTGCACGCGCGCCACTGCGCGCGCCAGCGCGTGCTGGTTCATTGCACCACAGGCAGTTCATGACCGATTCGCAAAACAATCCACCCGTCAAAAGACAGCGCGGCAGCTCTGTCTGGCTGATCATTCTGGCCGTCGCAGCTCTGGCTGTATTTTCGCTTTTGTTGCGGCAGTGGCAGGCAAACGCGACCGGCGACGCGGTCAGCGCAGCGGTGCAGACAGACAATCCGGCACGGCTTGAAATGTCTCAGCGCCTGACTCAGCCCGGTGCCGGTTCGGTGACACCCGGAAAAACCAAAGGCACTTTGCTTCTTCCGCTGTTCGCGTTTGCGCTGGCACTCGGGGCGGGAGTCTGCATGGGCCGATTTTGGCCGGGCAGACTTGCTGAGGAGACAGACGTCCCGACGCCTGATGTTGTCGGCCAGAGCGTCGACACGCCCGACGCGCCCGAGAAAGACGAACTGTTCGTCGAACCGGAACCTGTTGTCACGGCCCCACCAGCCGCGACGATTGACGAACTGCCGCTGGACGAAGCACTGGCGGCAAAAGACGAAGTGATCGAATCGCTCGAGAATATCGTCAAGGAAAACCGCGACCGATGGAGTAATTTCGAAGTTGAGCGTGATGAGCTCAATGAGAAAATACGCAATCTGAACGCAGAACTGCGTATCGCCAGCGATATCATTGAAGGTCTGCACGGCGACTCTGATGACGTCACGTACGATCCACCGCAAGTGCTCGGTCGCGCCTGAATCAATCCTTGATGGCGATCATCGCCATGACCGGCGGCGTCATGAAAAACGCACCGGGCGTCTGCTCCAGCCGATTTAGTTCGTCGACCACCTGACCGGCAAACGCCGCCGGCATTTGCCCGGACGCCACGAGCGACGGCACAAACACCCGGCAAAACCCGGTAAACCAACTCCAGTAACGATCGCCTGGTCGCGCGGCGTGCACGATGGGCTCGAAGTGTGTGACGCGCAGTCCGGCATCGAGCGCCCACTGTGCGAGCCTGACGCCATGATCAAAATCGCCGCCGCCGGTCCGGTTTGCGCGTTCGAAGTAATCGAATAACTCAACCAGTACCGGGCACTCGGGAAACAGTTTCGCCGCGCGGTAATTGCCATAATCCATGGCCAGCAGGCGACCCCCGGGTTTGAGTGACGTCGCGAGCCGTTGCACGAGCGGCGCGGGCTCGGCTAAAAACGACACGACCCAACGCAGGAAAATGCCGTCAAACTGCGCGTCGTCGAACGGCGCGTCATTAAGATCCGCGTGACGCGCCTCGACCTGCGCATAGCCCAGGGCTTCGCACCGCAGTCGAGTGGCCTGTGCGAACTCGAGGGCCCCGTCAACGGCGACGACACGACCCTGTGTGCCCACCAAAGCGGCGAGATCGGCGGTCGAAAACCCGGGACCGCAACCGGCGTCCAGCAGGGTCTGCCCTGGACCGAAATGAGCTTGCTCCCACAGCGCACTGGTGCACGATTGCCAGATCTGGTGCTGCAGACCAAGCCGGTCGAGTTCTTCACTCCTTGTGCCGAGTACGTAATGTTCAGCCATGCAGGCGCTCCGAGATTGCGAATTGAAAATTAAGGTGAGGCCGACATGCTACATAGTGCAAATTTGGGCCATCAAAAGGTAAACTTACCCGGCGTTCGTAGTTGCTGTGACTGTGGTCACAGCAATTGTGCGCATGCTGGCATATAAAGCTCAAAGATCAAACGGGTGTGCTGGCAACAGCCACCCACAGGGCAAACCCGTTGTGAAGCGGGGACGCAAAGCCACCGGTCCTACGCGAAACATTTTCGACGGACAGCGGGGTTGCACACGGAACTGGCAGGTAGGCCGGCTCTTGTGGTTTGTCCTTAGATGCAAACTTCATTGTTGCCGACTGAAACAGGAGATTCCGGTGTTTGAATCGCTAAAACAAGTTTTTCGCAGAAAGCCAGTAGCC
Source organism: Gammaproteobacteria bacterium (assembly GCA_045107005.1). Classification (GTDB taxonomy): domain Bacteria; phylum Pseudomonadota; class Gammaproteobacteria; order Steroidobacterales; family JBCCMA01; genus JBCCMA01. Next base: position 46,362 of record JBGCFP010000019.1, on the reverse strand, counting down.
GATCCGGTGGACATTCCAGAGGGCAAGTCCGCCGCCAGCACCCGACTATCCACCGTGCCTCGCATGGAAGAGAAATACCCGAGCGTTCGCCACTTGGCGGTCAACCTGGTCATCAGTCCCCCGGATCACGAAACCGAACCGACGATGAACGGGCGCAGCTTCGGCCCTCCGGCACTGGCGTTTTTTGAATTCCGCTGTAAAAACGTGGAATGCGCTCACGGCGGTTTCGATATTTCCGATTCGATTGCAGAGACCATCGAGCAAGGGCAGACCGAAGTGACGGGGCGACGCGTTTGTCGCGGGTGGCACGGCAAAGGGCGCATCAACCAGTTGCGCTGTCGTTATGAACTCAATTTCCGGGTTAACGTTGCCTATCACGGGGAAGAGCACTAGCTCTTTTTTGGCGGCACTTTGTTGTGTCGCCGGTTGCTCTGTGACTCGGGCCGAGACCAGCGATCGCTCACGTCGTTTGGGGAATGGCTCCCTTCGGTCTGCGGCATTTCCCCAGTTGTGTCGGTTGCTCTGTGACTCGGGCCGAGACCAGCGATCGTTCACGTCGTTTGGGGAATGGCTCCCTTCGGTCCGCGGAATTTCCCCAAACGACGTGAACGATCGCTGGTCTCTACATCTGGCTTGTAGAAGCACATTGTTCCCTCCTCCGTTATTATTCGCGCCTGATGTCGATTGTCCATCTTGTTCCGTACGTTGGTGACCGCGGGCCAGTCCACGTATTATCCGGGTTCACACTCGCGCCTCTTTGGACCCGGAGACTCTCATGACTGCCACCCATTACGACGCACATCTGCGCACGCAGACCGCGCGCTACGATCATGCTCTCGACAAAGCCGGCTTCGACGCGGCTGTAGTCTATTCGGGTCGACCGTCGATGCTGTTTCTCGACGACAATGTGTACCCGTTCAAAGTCAATCCATTATTCAAAGCATGGCTTCCGGTCACCGACGCGCCTGACAGTTTTGTTGTCTACAGCGGCGGCAAAACGCCCCGCCTGATCTATTGCCAACCGGTGGACTATTGGCACGCTGTGCCCAGCGATCCCGACGGTTTCTGGGCGCACGGGTTCGATGTGCATGTGATTCGCAGCGTGGAAGAAGCACGAGCTTTGATGCCCGGCGGACGAGTCGCTTTTCTCGGCGACGCACCTGACGACGTGCGCGCGTTTAACTTCGACGAGCACAATCCCGACAGTATGCTTAATCCTTTGCACTACGCACGGGCGTGCAAAACGGACTATGAAATGGATTGCCTGGCCGCGGCCACGGAGATTGGCGTCACGGGACACCTTGCGGCGCGGGACTCATTCTACAACGGCGGCAGCGAGCTGGATATTCACAACGCGTATCTGGCGGCGACGGCACTGACCGAGTACGACTTGCCGTACACGAATATTATCGCGCTGAATGACCACACGGCAGTGTTGCACTACACGCATCACGATCGCGACAAGCCGACGGACTCGCATTCGTTTTTGATTGACGCCGGTGGCCAGTTTCATGGCTACGCATCAGACATTACGCGCACCTATGCGCGAGTCAAAAACCCGTTTGCCAATCTGATCGAAGCGGTAGACTCGGTGCAACAAGGTCTGTGCAACGCGATAGCGCCGGGGGTGGATTACGTCGCGCTGCACCGGCGCGCGGTGCTTGAACTGGCCGAAGTGCTCGTAGCGGCGGACGTGATCCGATGCACGGCGCAAGAGTCGGTTGAGTCAGGGCTTGCCACGCGCTTCTTTCCTCACGGGCTGGGGCATTTCCTGGGACTCCAGGTCCACGACGTGGGCGGATTCATGGGTGACGAAGACGGCACACACGTGGCGCCGCCGGAGGCTTACCCGACGCTGCGCTTGACCCGCACGGTCCACACCGGGCACGTGATGACGATCGAACCTGGCCTGTACTTTATCGCCCAGCTTCTGGAGCCGATTCGCGACGAGGCGCTGGGCAAACACGTTAACTGGCCGCTGGTCGATCAGCTTTATCCTTACGGCGGAATCCGCATTGAGGACAATGTCGTGGTAACCGAAGACGGCGTGCGCAATTTGACTCGCGACGCGTTCGCGCGCGCCGCCTGATGAAAACGATTGGTTTACTTGGCGGCATGAGCTGGCAGAGCACGGAGCTCTACCACCGACTGATCAACCGCGAAATCAATGAACGCCTTGGTGGCCTGCACAGCGCACAGTTAGCGTTAGTCAGTGTGGATTTTCACGATATTGAAGCCTTGCAGCGCGCCGGCGACTGGGACGGCACCGCGGACATCCTGTGCGCGAAAGCGCAGCAAGTCGAAAAGGCGGGCGCGGATTTCCTGCTGGTGTGTACCAACACGATGCACATCGTCGCGCCGCAAATTCAGGCGGCGATCTCGATACCGCTGCTGCATTTGGCCGACGCCACGGCAGAAGCGGTGAAGAACGCGGGCATCAAGCGCGTGGGTTTGCTCGGCACCCGGTTTACGATGGAAGAGGACTTTTATCGCGGGCGGCTGGAAGCGCAAGGACTGGACGTCATGATCCCTTCAGCGTCAGATCGGGATACTATCCATCGAGTGATTTACGACGAACTTTGCCAGGGCATTGTTAGCGACGACTCACGTACCGAGTACCTGAAGATCGTGACGGACCTGTGTTTTGGCGGTGCCGAAGGCGTTATCGCCGGCTGTACCGAAATCGGACTTCTGATAGAGCAATCGCATGTCGATGTGCCGTTGTTCGACACGACGGTAATCCACGCGCAGCACGCGGTGGACAAAGCACTGGAGGGCTAATCAAAGTAAGCCACGCCGGGCGTTTGCCCGGCGTGGCTTGCAGTGCGTTTAGTCACACACGCTGGTCGTACCGCTCGGGCCAGGCGCGCCGAAGAACACCGAACGCAGAATCCCAAGGTCCGCGGCGTTCACGACACCGTCACCGTTGAAATCGGCATCCAGATCAGCGCCCGTGTCAAAAAACACCGAACGCAGCAAACCAAGGTCGGACACGTTGACCACACAGTCGTCGTTCAGGTCAGCGTCACAAGCGTTGCCGTAGCCATCACCATTGGTGTCGCGTTGATCGGCGTTGCTTTCGCTAATGCAGTTGTCCGCGGTGTCGAGGACGCCGTCGCCATCGGCGTCATCGCCGCCGACGTCGATCGCCGCACCCACGGCGTAGACATCAACCGAATCGCCCACGCCGCCGTTTTCCTGCCGGTTATCGGTGTAGATCGCAATGATCGAATCCATCGCCGCCGACAATCCGTTGTAGTCACCAAATTCAAATCCGTTGTTGATTTCCGGCGACTGCTCGCTGGTCAATCGAACCGGGTCTGAAAAGGTCTGTGCGCCATCGGTCGACACCGAATGGAACAGATCCACGCTGGTGCGGGTCGCATCACGTTGGGTGTCGTAATAAATGACGTGAACGTTGCCTGAGTCGTCGACCGCCAACCATTGGTGATAACGATCGACGTCGTCAGAGTCTGCGATCGGGTGCGGTGTCGTCAGGTCCCAGTTGGCCCCGCCGTCTCGCGAGTAGGCAACCTGAATGCGAGCGTGGTTGTTGGTGGCTGAGCCCGTCGTTGGTCCGGTGCTGTCGGTCCACGCGGCGTAGATGCTGTCGGAAAACGGACCGTCAGTCATATCGATGTCGGCGGAAACGTAGATAAACACCTGACGCGATGGCGTCGAGGGAACCGGAAAGATAAACGAACCTTCGGTTTCGGCGATCTCTACCGGAGTATCAAACGTGGCACCACCGTCTGCCGAGACCGACAAATAAATGCTCTGGCTGTTGAAGCCCGGCCAGAAGTGATAAACGTTACCGGCTGCGTCGGTGGTCAGATCGCTACCGATGCCACGAAACGCACCGCCGGACGGCGCAGACACGATCGACCAGTTGTCGGCGAAATCGCTCGACGTTGCCACCTGCAGAATGTTCGACTCGTGCCAGCTCAGATAGATGTTGTCGACAAACGGCGACGTAGGCGAGCGATCGACGTGGAGAAATTCTTTATCGACGAAACCGCCAAGACCGACTTCGCGGCGCGGGTCGTTGCCCGGCAGGCTTGCGAGGTCATCCCAGGTCTGACCGTTATCTGACGAGCGATAGACGAACACGTCATTGCCAAGCGTTGCCGCGTAAGCGAGCGAGCCATCCGCCGACCAGTCCATCGTCGGATCGCAGCACGTGCCGCCCAACGGCAGCGCCGCCGCAGCATTCCAGGTCTCGCCACCGTCAGAGGAATAATGCATCCGCTGACCGCCACCCGGGCCGTTGGTACCGGCGATCACGATGTCCGGATCGATCGGGTTGTATTCGATCGATGATTCCGCGGCACCGTTGGGATTGGTGACGCGCACCTCGCCTTCCAACGCACGTTCGGCCGCTTCTTTTTTCAAGTCCACCGCGGCGTTTTGGTACACCACCCAGCGACCTTGCTCGCGCTTGCTTTCCCGATAGTAGCTGCCGTCCACTTCGTAGCCGGTGTACTTGATGAAAAACCGCGGCAGCGCGCTGCGTGGATACTGCGCTTTGCCTTCCCGACGCAATCCCGGGTACGCCTTGCGCAACTCGACGCGATAAAAAGCCGGAATCGCCTCAGATTGCGACCATTCGTTCTTGGTAAGCACTTTGAGATCGTCTGACGTCAACGCGTAGTTACGATCATCCCAAGGACCGACCGTCGCCAGCGACGCATAGTCGACGGTGGCGTCCACGCCACGGCTCTGTTTAATATCCTGAGCTTGAGCAGACCCACAAAAGAGTGCGGCACTCGCAGCCATCCATAATCCAATACGTTTCATCCTGTCCCCCTGATGAGGCGGTCGCTGAAGCAGGACCGCATAATTTTTTACCTCTTGAGCATAGTCCATTCGGCGCAATATCTGGTCCCGATGCACAATCCGGTCACATATGAACGCATGCCGTCCAGCCAACCGCACGCGGGAACCACAAGATGGCTGCGGCGCGGCGCGATTCGCGCAAAACCCGCAGAAAAAAATCAACGCCCGAATTTCGTCGCATCGCGACCTCAGGGTTTGCTATAACGCTTCTAAGATGACGAGCCGCACGACCCACGACCGACTCTATCGCGCCCTACTTGAGCGCGACCCCCGCTATGAGGGTCGCAGGTTGGTCGGCGTGACCAGCACCGGCATTTTTTGCCGTCTCACCTGCCCGGCCCGCAAGCCCAAATCGATCAACTGTGTTTTCTATCGTGGGGCTGCGCAGTGCCTTGAAGCGGGTTTTCGCCCGTGCAAACGCTGCCGCCCGCTGGAACCGGTCGGCGCCCCCGATGCAACGGTATCGGCGCTGCTTGCGGCGCTCGAGCGTGATCCAGCAAGACGCTGGTGCGAACGCGACCTGCTCGCTCTGGGTCACGATCCGTCAACGGTACGGCGCGCCTTCAAGCGACACGTTGGCACAACCTTTCTGGCACTGGCGAGACAGCGTCGGTTGGGCCACGGGCTGCGCGCACTGGCGGCCGGGTCGAACGTCGTGGACGCGCAGCTGGATGCCGGGTTCGAATCGGCCAGCGGCTTTCGCACCGCGCGTGCCAGGTCGTGCCGCTAGTCCAAACAACTTTGAACCCCTGGAAGACCACGCATGACACAATTGAAACAGGCCGAAACCTTCAGTCACCTCCATCAGCCCGGCAACCCGTTGGTCCTGTACAACGCCTGGGATGCTGGCAGTGCCAACGCCATGGTCGCGGCTGGAGCGAGCGCCGTTGCGACCGGCAGTTGGTCGGTCGCCAGCGCGCAGGGCTACGACGATGGCGAAGCGATTGAACTTGACCTTCTGGTTCGCATCGTGGAACGAATAGTGGCGACGATCCATGTACCGGTATCCGTCGACTTTGAAGGCGCGTATTCCACCGACCCGACCCAAGCCGCTGCCAACGTGGAACGACTGATGACCGTTGGCGCCGTTGGGATTAACTTTGAGGACCAGGTGATTGGCGGCAGTGGCTTGCACGACGTCGATGAGCAGTGCGCACGCATTGCAGCGATTCGCGACGTGGCCAGGCGCGCGGGAATTCCGCTGTTCATCAACGCGCGGACGGACATCTTTTTACAAGCCCCGCCGGAGCAATCACACGCGCAACTGATTGGCGAAGCGACGCATCGGGCCAAGGCCTATGCGAACGCCGGCGCGAGCGGTATGTTCGTTCCCTGGCTGAAAGACCTGAATCTGATCCGCGATTTCTGCACAGCATGCCCGCTCCCGGTGAACATAATGATGCGCGACGGCGCGCCGAGCGCTCAAGCGCTGGCGTCGGCAGGCGTCGCGCGCATTAGTCACGGGCCGGGCCCCTATCGCCGCATGGTTGAGCAACTCGAGCAAGCCGCGCAAGCGGTGTATGGCTCTTTGTGATGCCGATGCAGGACACGATCTAAAGATTCCCCGGCGTCGGTCGCTACCCACATATCGGTAGCTTCAAAATTATGTGGAACAGGTGCCTCGCCTGTCCACGATCGAGGGGAATCGACTGTGAAACTGCGCCCGAGTACACCAACTTTCCGCGAACCGCCATCCATTGAGACGCCGAGAAGAACCGGCCAATCTCTGCTCCAACAACTGGTGGACGCACGCAATGCCGAGCGTCGCGCCACAGCCCTCCTCCACGGCGTGACGAGCAACGCCTGCGAGGGACTCATCACAGCGGACGGCAAGGGCATCATCCAGAGTTTTAATCCGGTGTGCGAGCATCTGTTTGCCTGTCGCGAACAGGACGTAATTGGCACGCCGGCGAAAGCGTTGCTAATGGCCGAAGACGCCAGTTTGCTGGCCGAGCTGGTACAGCGCCCGTCGAACCCGTCTGCGGGTCCGTTCCCGACAATATGTGAAGTACGGGGTGTGAGCAAAATGGGCAAAGCCATTGATCTGGAAATGGCGGTCAGTAAATTCGCACTGCCCGATCAACGCTCCGCTGTACTGATCAGCTTGCAGGACATAAGCCGACGAGTTGCCGCGCGCGACAGTCTGCGCGATACGCAGGCCGATCTGGACGCCACCAACACGCACATTGAGAAGCTCAATCTGGAGCTTGAGGCAGCTAAGTCTGACCTTAATGATTTGACCTACGTGGTGTCGCACGACCTTCGCTCGCCGATGGTTAACCTCATTGGGTTTTCCGCCGAGCTGCGCGAGACCATGGAGGGCTTGCTCAATCGAATGGAAAAATTCGAAACCATGGATGAGGTCGAAGACCTGGACGGACTGAGCGCACAGGACATTCCCAAAGTCCTCGACTTTGTCCACGACGCTGGCAACAAGCTGCAGTCACGGCTTGAAACCGTAGTACGCCTTTCGCGAATCGGGATCGGCCGAGTGCGTCCAACTCGCGTGTCGCTCGAAGCGGTCTTTGATCGCATCGTAAGCGCCCTCGATCTGAGCCCGGCACGCGGCACCGTGACGCTGCGCCTTAGCGATGTTCCGGAGCTTCGAGTCGACGAAGATCTGCTCGACCAACTGGCCAGCGAGTTACTGAGCAATGCCGCAAAGTTCACCCAAAGCGAGCGTCCCGTGGACATACTCGTAACGGCGTGCGTTGACCGTGCAGACTTGATTATCAGCGTCGAAGACAACGGACGCGGCATCCGTGCCGCCGACACCACGCGCATTTTCAAGCTGTTTCAACGGGTCGGGCGAATCGACACGCTGGGCGAAGGCGTCGGTCTGGCATTTTGCCAACGCATCGCCACGCGCCTGGGCGGAGCACTGTGGTGCGAATCCGAATTGGGCGCCGGCAGCACATTCTACCTTCGACTACCGTTGGTCAGCGGCGAAGAGAATCGGGACGACGTGCCCGGCATTCATGACTGACGCCCTCACGTTCCATGACGCGCGTTTCGGCTAAGCCTATGTTGCGGTCGCCGCTCAGGCAGCGGACGATTCGCGCACGAAATCCTCGCCCAGAATTGCAATCACCTCACTGCGTTTTCGCCGACTGATTGGCACGCGATGGCCACCGTTTAATTCCAGCTGCCAACCGCTGCCAGCTTTGCGCAGCCGCACCACCGCCTCGCGATGCACCCAGTGAGAGCGGTGCACGCGAAGCCCCTCATCACCAAACGCTTCTTCGACTTCCTTGAGCGCACCGAGCAGCGTTGCCTGGCCCGCGCGTGTCGTCACCTGCAAATAGTGCAAATCAGACGTGACGGCGACGATGTGTGTGCCGACGGCGGGTGGCAGGCGCTGGACAAACACATTGCCAGGATCCGGCTCTGCCGGGACGTCTTGTACCGAATCGCTGGCCGGACTCCGGGTGGCGAGCGAGGCACGCCGCCAGGCGTCGTTGATGGGCTTAAGATTGATGACCACCCAGGCAGCCAGATACGACGGCGCCATTTCCAGCGCTTCGATCAGAACGGCGGCCACCCATGAGGTTGCCGCCAGACGATCGGCCCAGTCGTTGTCCGCATCGGCGGAGAACACGGGGAAAAACGACTCAATGGTCAAAGCCAGCGGTGCGAACAGAAATACGCCGACCAATCCTGAAAACAGAACCACACGCCAATCTCGCATACCTGGAGCCAGCTTGAGCAAGACGTGCGCGGCCAGCGCTGCGGTCAACAGGCCAAGTCCAATGTGCATCGCCCAGAACAAAAATCGCGGCCACGCCGTCAGCGGCGCCGACGATTGGGGTGCCATCACGGTGAACAGAACCGTTAACGCGACACCGGTCGCGACCAGGCGCCACGTAAATGACCCGCTCATGGGAGTTGCCACTAACCGTTCGTTCATGAGGCGTGAGTGTAGCCGCTTGCCCAAGTAACCGCTCGTGCAAAAAGCGCACCGTTGATGGGAAACCTGCCGTTTCCCTATTGGCCGCTGGCGAGTGTCTGTGGCAACGTTAGAGCTCGCACAATAATCGTTTAAATTTCATATAGTTAGGAGCTACATAATGAAACAATTTGGTTGCAGCTCGTTGCTGGTTCTGGCCGGTATATTGGCGGCACCTGCAGCCGTAGCGGAGCCTGACAAAGGTTTCTACGCAACCGCGATCGTGGGCTTGGGCTTTCTTGGTTCCGAAGATTTGAACTACCGCGATGGCACGGTTAACAGTACGGCCGAGGGCGACTTTGAAGCCTCTTTCAACGGCGGCGGCGCAATCGGTTACCGGTTCAATAAGAAATGGCGAGTGGAACACGAGCTCATGTATCGACGCAATGAGCTCGACGCACTGACGCTTGAGGGCATCGGCGCCGCGACCGAAGGCGACTACGCGTCCCTCAGCGGTGGGTTCAGCGCGCTTTACGATTTCAAACCGTTCGACAACGATCGACTTAGCGCCTACGTCGGCGCAGGCGTGGTTTGGGTGCAGGAGATCGACATCGATTTCGAAGTCGCGGGCGACGAGATTTCGTTCGAAACCGATGCGGTTGGCGTGCAACTCCAGTTTGGCGGTCGCTACGACTTATTCGACAACGTATACGTCGACGCGGGCGTGCGTTATCTGTCGGTCAGTGGAGTGGAAATGGAGCTTCCGGCCGACACCACACGAATCGTGGAAGCCGATTACTCGCCGCTGAGTATCACGGTCGGTCTGGGCTGGCGCTTCTGACCGCCACTACAATCGGACGCCCCCCCCCTCTGGCGCACGGCCTGAGGGGGCAATACCCGCAAATCACGATGACGAGTCCCACCGGGGTCTGGACTTTTGTTGATATGTCGATTAGTCTGGACATATGGACATACAGCAAGCCATTCTCGTCTTTGACGCGCTCTCCCAGGAGACGCGACTCAAAGCGTTTCGTCTGTTGGTGCAAGCCGGGCCCAGCGGACTTGCCGCGGGTGCGATCAGTGAAGAGCTCGGAACGCCGCATAACACGCTGTCATTTCATCTGACGCATCTTTCAAACGCCGGGATTGTCTCGTCGCGCAAGGACGGCCGCTCGATGATCTACTCGGCCAATTTTCAGGCCATGCGCAACTTGCTCGGCTTCCTGGTGAAAGACTGCTGCAGCGCTGAAATTGCCAGCATCCGCGAACACGAAAAAGCGGGCTTCTCCATCATTGAACTGGCGGACTGCTGCTAACCCAACAACCCTTGAGGACACTGACCATGAACCGAATGCATATTCACGTTGGCGTGGAAAATCTGGCACAGAGCATCCGCTTTTACACCGCTCTGTTTGGCACTGAGCCCGCGAAAACAAAAAACGACTACGCGAAATGGATGCTCGATGACCCGCGCCTCAACTTCGCCATCTCAACCCGATTGAACAAGAACGGCGTGGACCACCTCGGCGTACAAGTCGACGACAAGACCGAACTCGACGCGTTGCGTGCGCGACTCGAGTCCGCCGATCTGTCTGTCTTTGACGAGGGCGAGTCCACCTGCTGCTACGCCCGCTCCGACAAGAGTTGGGTAAAAGACCCGTCCGGCGTGGCGTGGGAAGCGTTTCGAACCATGTCTGATGCTCAGCTTTTTGGCCAGGAAGCCGTCGAGCCCGAGCCCGGTCAAACGCCGAACGCGTGCTGCGGGTAGTGAAAAACGTATTGATCCTGTGCACCGGCAATTCCTGCCGGTCGATCATGGGTGACGCGTTAATCCATCAACTGGGCGGCGAACAATACGGTGCACGTCGTGCCGCAGCGCGCACCAGCGTCAGAGTTCGTCAGGCAACGCCGCTGACTGCTGCGAGAACGTCTCGGCTGCAGTGCGCAACCAGTCGCTGAACGCCCGGACTCTCGGATTGTCGACATCCGCGTCGCGGTGAATCAAGTAGTAGCCGAAGTCCGTGCTGCGCCACGGCTGTAGCGCGACCAGTTGACGCTGGGCCAAGCCATGATAAGCCAGTGACATCCGTCCAATGCACAGGCCAGCCCCTGACTCGCAGGCGGCAAGCGCCATGCCACTGTCGGAAAACCGCAGCCGTTGATCGTCAGACGAGCGCTCAACGTCGGCGCTGCGCAGCCAGGGGCGCCACGTCATCCAGGGCTCGCTGGCGCGTGCACCTTGATCTTCGAGCAGGACGCTATCGCGCAGCACCGTCGACGGATGCGCGTCACTAGCTCGCGACAGATAGTCTCTGGCCACCAATGGTGCTGCCCGGTCCGCCAGCACGAGGACGCTGTGCAGACCTGATGCTTGCCCGCTACCAAAGCGAATCGCAATATCGGAGTCGCCCGCTCGCACGTCCGCGAGACGATCAGACGTGTCGATGACCAACCCGATTTCGGAATACTGCCGCGTGAACCCACTCAAGCGTGGTGCCAACCAGCGCAACGCAAACGAATGCGACACGGACACGTGCAGCTCTCCGGTGATGGAAGGCGTATGCAAACGTGCCGTCGCTTGAGCGACAAGTGTCAGTGCTTCCGCCACTCGCTCGTGATAGCGCTTTCCCGCAGGGGTCAGCGCGACACCGCGAGGCAGGCGCCTAAACAGCGGCACGCCCACCGAACGTTCCAGCTCTTTGACCTGATGACTAATGGCAGCGGAGGTCACGCTCAGCTCCTCGCCCGCGGCGACAAAGCCGCCCAATCGGGCCGCGGCTTCGAACGAACGCAGTGCATTGAGCGGTGGCATCGAGCGACGCATTGGCTAAGTTTATCTTAGCCATACGGTCAATATAAGTCAGTTGAATCAAAATATTTTGATGCACTAAACTGCCGTTCCCGCAGCGAGGAATGGCGCATGACAAATTCATCTACAGTACAACGACTTACAGCGTTCTCCGAGGACCCGGCAGGCGGCAACCCGGCTGGCGTCTGGATCGGGGACGGGTTGCCAGTGCCCGCCCAGATGCAGCGAATTGCGGCCGAAGTTGGCTATTCGGAAACCGCTTTCATTGCCCCGCAATCTGGTCGTGACCGACAAATTCGCTACTTCAGCCCGCTGGCCGAGGTGCCGTTTTGCGGCCACGCGACGATTGCGAGCGGCGTTGCCCTGGGTCGCAGCGACGGACTCGGTGAGTACCGGCTGCAAACGACCGTGGGCGAGATACCCGTGCAGGTCACTGAACGCGACGATCGAATCATCGCGACACTGACGTCCGTCGACACGCACCACAAGAACGTACCCGCCGCGGTGCTTGCCGATGCGCTGGATGCCCTGGACTGGCACGCCGAGGAACTCGATACGAGAATCCCGCCTGCGTTAGCTTACGCCGGCGCGTGGCACCTGGTCATTGCGGCAGCGACGCAAGAGCGACTGTCAAATCTTGACTATGACTTCGACGCGCTCAAGACGTTAATGCTTGCTCATGAACTCACCACCTTGCAACTCGTTTGGCGCGCCGACTTGAAACACTTTCATGCGCGCAATCCCTTTCCCGTTGGCGGTGTGGTTGAAGATGCGGCGACGGGGGCTGCGGCGGCTGCGCTGGGTGGTTACCTTCGCGACAGTGGGCTGGTCACGGCGCCGTTTGATTTCGAGATTCGCCAGGGAGAGGCCATGGGCAGACCAAGCCGATTGTTGGTGGCGATGGGTGTGAAAGGAGGCGTTGCGGTGACGGGCACAGCCACCGATATTCCAAACGCGTAGCAAAAGAAAGAACTCGATTGCCTGGAAGGGTCATGTTGTACTCCTGATGATTAAGTGCAGGAGCACGGTATGCGCTGAGTGGGCTGAAGAATTAACGCAATGGTCAAAGGAACATAACGTTTGCGTTAAGCTATCCCAAGGCGTAACAGCAAGATCACGAAACGGTCAAAACCCCCGGCGCCAGTGCGCCGAGGGCTACGCTTGGATTACTCGGCGATCCCGCCGTCGATCCACGCTTGCACAATGTCCTGCTCAGCCTGATCAAGACAGGCATCGTTGGCGGCGTCCACAACGCCATCGCCCGTGCAACCGGCGTTCGACGGCATTTGCCCGGCCTGTATGCGCACGATCGTGCACGCGCCTTTGGTCAGCCCGACGCAGGCGCCGCTGAACGCTGGCAACGTCGCGCTCGCGTACTCAATGCCGATGTTCAGATCGCCGATGTTCAACCCGGTGTGGCACGGCGCGCACAACTCCTCGAAGATCGGCTGGACATCGTTGGTCCAGGTGACCGGTGCGCCGGTGGCACCTGGCCCTGGTGGTGCAAAGAACGCGTTGCGCAGGATGCCCAGATCCACAACGTTAACCACGCCATCCACATTGAAATCGGCGTCGGCATCGGCAGTAAAGAAGACGGCGCGAAACAGACCAAGGTCTGACACGTTGACGATCAGATCGTCGTTCAAATCGGCGTCGCACAAATTGCCGAAGCCGTCCCCGTTGCTGTCGACCTGATCGGCGTTGGCCACGGCAGAGCAATTGTCGACACTGTCGTCGACGCCGTCGCCGTCGCTGTCGATCGCCTGTGCGGCGAATGTGAGCGTCGCCAATGCGCTGGCGGCGATGACGCGAAGCGCGCCCTGAGTAAATCGATTCATTCTGTTTGTTCCCCTCGTATCCGCGTGTCGCGGTATTTATTTAAATCGTACCACAGCGTCTATGGATGCCACTGGCGAAAAACTTGTTTTACCTGCGTTATTTAGCGCGCTTTTATGTCAACCATCGCGGCTGAATGATTAGCGTTCAGGGAAGTCGTAGCTCGAGGGCAACACGCCGCTCGCAAGCTGGCACGCCTTTGTGCGTCAATGGTAGTCTTGCGCCCGAAAACAACACTCGGTCCACGACAACAAGAGCGGCATACAGTTTGGAACTGAAAGGCAAAATCACACAGGTGCTGGAAGAGAAAACCGGCACGTCGTCCCGCGGGGGATGGCGCAAGCAGGAATACGTCATTGAAATCCCCGGCGACTACCCGAAGCAGGTGTGCTTCATGGTCTGGGGCGACAAAATTGATCAGCTCAAGATCGCCGAAGGCCAGGAGCTAACGGTGCATTTTGATCTGGAGAGCCGCGAATACAACGGCCGCTGGTACACAGACGTCAAAGCCTGGCGCGTGGACCGGTCCGAGCAGCAGCAGCCGGACCAAGGTGGCGACGGCCCACCACCGTGGGATGAAGCACCGCCTATCGCGGACGACGATATTCCGTTTTGAGTCGCTGAGCCGGTCACCCTCCCCCAAACGCTCGATCAGCAGATCACGCGCACGCCCCGGCCCCGCGCGCAGGTGGTGCTCAACGTTACGATCCCGCAGGACGCTCGACGCGCGATTTCGGTGCATAATAGGCGCGATTTTTCCTGGGGGGGAATAAACATGTCGACGTTGATTCGCGCTGTGGCCGCAGCACTCGTACTTTTTTTCGCACCCACCGCGGTGCTGGCGCAGGACATCGACGGCGTCGTCGAACATCCGATGATCAAGCGCTATCCCGGTCAGGTGATCGCCTGGCAGCACATCGAAAACTACCAGCCTTACCAGGTCGCCGTCGGCCCGGTCGCCGGTTATCGCTCCATTGCGGAGTGGATTGAGACCGAAGGTCGCGTCACTCGAACCTTCTACAAATACGAAGGCGAAGACCGCACCTATTCCGAGGTCTACAAAAACTATCTTGATGCACTCAAGGCCGAGGACTTTGACATTCTGGGCAGCGGTGTTTCCGCCGATCGCAAAGGCGTGGCCATTGGCTCGCGGCAGTGGATGGAAGTGACGTTTCGCACCAACCCGGCAACCAAGCCGGGTGCTGTCGGCACGATGTTCTCGGGCACGTCGTCCTCCGGTGGCGCCGGAGCCATTGTTGCCAAAAAAGAACGTGCGGCGGGCACGGCGTACGTCGTGATCTACGTCGAACAACATTCGAAGAATTACGTCGGCACGCTTATTGATATTGTCGAAGTGGAAGCCGCCGAGACCGGGCTGATCGTTATCGATGCGGAGGCGATGGGCTCAGATATCGACGAGTATGGCCGAGTCATCCTCGACGGAATCGTATTCGAGTTCGACAAGGCGACGCTCAAGCCTGAGTCGAAACAAGCCCTCGATGCGATCGCCGGGTTTCTCACCATCAACCCGGACAAGAATTTCTATGTGGTCGGCCACACCGATTCGAAAGGGACGTTCAGCTACAACCGAAAACTGGCGTCAGACCGGGCAATGGCCGTCGCAGATGCGCTGAAACAAGACTACGACATCGCGTCAGCGCGGCTTGAACCGCACGGTGTCGGACCGCTGGTGCCGGTGTTTTCCAACGGTACAGACGCCGGACGTGACAAAAACCGGCGCGTTGAGCTGGTGGAGCGGTAAAGCGAGTCGGACCTTGATTGGATCCAGGATTAATCGAGGTCGGTGAGAGATAAACACCACTGGCTACACTATAGTTGCAGGAACAAAGAGAACTTCTCAAAGGAGATCCGAAATGCCGCACATTACGTTTATCCATGGAATCGCCAACAAGCCGTCCAAAGAGAGGCTGCTCGACAACTGGCGAGCCGAGCTGACACAAGGCGGGCTCGATCTTGCCGCTGAAGGCGTTACGTCCTCGATGGTCTATTGGGCGGACGTCATGTACGCGCAACCCGAAGCCGACGGCGTCAATTTCGAGAGCGTGGAGGACGGATTGGGCACGTCGGTCGCGGACGAAGACATGCAGTGGATAGAGGATCTGCCGCCCGATGAGAAAAAATTCGCCGAGTCGTTTCGCGAACGGCTCGGTCTGGACCGCGCCTCCCCGGGAGATGACAATTACACACCACAAGATCCACCGGGCAACGAGGATGAAGTGGCTCAGCTCGAATTTGAGGCCATCCCTCTGCCGTGGTTTTTGAAGCGACGCGTGATGAAGTCGCTGCTCAAAGATGTGCATCACTATTTGTTCAACGCCAAGTTCTCCCCGCGCCCCGGCGAGGAGTATCAGGTGCAGGATCACATTCGTAAGCTGTTTATCAATCAGCTCGAGGCTGACGGCGCTATGGCTAATGGTGATCACGTGGTGGTAAGCCACAGCATGGGCACGGTAATCGCTTACGATTGCCTCAAAAACGTGCCCGACTGTCCGGCAATCAGCGGGTTCATGACGGTGGGCTCGCCGCTTGGCTTGAGTGAAGTCCACGATAACTTCAAACCAGACTACGACAAGCGCGACGCCTTTCCGTCACAAGCGGTAACCGGCGGTTGGGTCAACGTCTATGACCGGCTCGATCCCGTCGCGTTTGATGCCCGTATCGCCAACGATTATCAGAAGGACGGCCACCAGGTCATCACCGATCAGAAAGTGAGAAACCGCGGCAAGTGGCGGCACAGCAGTTACAAGTACTTCGGCCAGCAGGCGTTGTGTGATCACCTGAGAACACTCTTGAATCTGTGAAACGGAAACGGCAGTGACCAGGAAGACCAATGAGTTTATCGACAGGATATCGGCAGCGGCCAAAGCGTATGACAGCGCCGAGGTCGGCGCCGTGTCGGCGCAATTGATGGCGCATTTGCAGGAGAACATCGCCAGGAATCCAAAAGGTTTCGCCAAGGAACTGGCGGTCGCCGTTGGCGCCTTCAACCGCACCAAAACCAATGCGCTGTGCGAAAAACTGATTGCTCACCTGCGCACGCGCCGAACACCCTATCCCAAAGGTGTGTCTGCAGAGATTCTCAAGACGCTGCGTCGGAAACGCTATTTCAACCTGATCATCGACGTCGCGGATGTACTGATTCAGACCGGACAGAACACGGCAAGCATTCGCCGCCAGTATGCGCAGGCACTGCTCGATCTGGGCCACATCAGCGCCGCTCAGGACGTGTTGAGAATCCTCGAGCAAGACTGCCTGGAAGAAGGCGACGACAAGGAGCTGGCCGAAGCCCGTGGTCTCATGGGTCGCGCGCACAAGCAAATCTATATGAACGGGGCGGCGGACAAGCGCCCGGCGAGCTCACTGCAAGATCATCTGCGTGAGGCCGTGACCGACTACGCCGGCGTGTATGCGAAAACACGTGATCAAACCTGGCACGGGATCAACACGGTGGCGCTGCTCGAGCGCGCGAAGAACGACAAGATCGCTTTGCCGTCCAACTTGCCGGACGCCGGCGCGACAGCGAAGAAAATACTTAAGCTGATTCAATCGAAAAAAGAATACAGCTTGTGGGATTGCGCCACGGCAGGCGAGGCGAGTCTTGCGCTCAAAGACTATTCGCAGGCGCTGAAATGGATCGTCAAATATACGCGGGAGAACGTTGACGCTGACGCGTTCGAATACGCGGGCACCTTGCGTCAGTTTGAGGAAGTCTGGAAGCTCGACGACAGGGACAAGGACCAGGCGCAGATTCTTCATTTGCTGCGCGCGGCGCTGTTGCGACAGGAAGGCGGGCGTCTGGAAATCCAAAACGCCGCGCGTCATCTCGACACCGCCAAAGAACTGGAGACAGACACCGAGTTTGAGCAGATCCTGGGCAAAGATCGCTTCAAGACGTTCAAATGGTATCGCAAAGGCCTGGATCGCGCCGCGGGCGTTGCGCAGATTTGCGATCGATCGGGCAACGGTCTGGGCAGCGGATTCCTGGTGCGCGGCACCGACCTGCACGCGAGCTTCCCCGACCGGTGGCTCGTGGTCACCAACGCCCACGTTTTGAGTGACGACCCGGCAGAACAAAACGCGCCAAAACCCGCGTTGCCCAAGGAAGAGGCCCGCGTGCGATTCGAAGCCAAAGACGCGGATGAAGAGTACGAAGTCGACGAAATTCTGTTCAGCTCAGCGCGTACCCAACTCGATTGCACCATTGTCAGTCTGACCACCGAAGTTGAACACGCGAAACCGTTTCCCATCGCCAAGCGGCTTCCGCTGGTCAATCAGAATCAGCGTGTCTACGTTATCGGGCATCCGCGTGGCGGCCAGATGTCGTTTTCGATCGACGACAATTTGCTGCTGGATCACGAGAAACCGCACGTACACTATCGCGCGCCCACAGAAGGCGGCAGTTCTGGAAGCCCGGTATTCAATCAGCAGTGGGACCTGCTTGCGTTACATCACGCCGGTGGTATGAGCATGCGAAAATTGAACGGCAAGGACGGCACCTACCCGGCGAATGAGGGTATTTATGTGCAGAGCATTATTGCGGCGCTAGCAGCAGAGCTGGGCTAACGGCCCGCCGCCACTTACAGCGCTCGATCCTTCTCGGCGGCCATTGCCAGTCCTGACGGCCGGTTAGGCAAGAACAGTGCGCTCAGTGTCGCGACGACCAGCAGCGGGCAAATCACCAGCGTAAAGCCCATTTCCCAACCCACGTTCGCGACGACAAACGGTACCGCCAGCGGGAATACCGCAAAGCCCAGACTCAGCGGCGCCGAAGCGCAAATGGATAACGCACTGGCCCGCACCGATTGCGGAAATATCTCGGCGATCAACACGGGCAATACCGCAAGCGAGCCATAAAATAGAGCGGCTGTCAGGGCGTACCAGAACGTGTCTTCAGCACGACTGTCGGGCAGCCACATTAAACCCGCCAGTGCGATCGCCCCGCCCAGCGCCCACAGCACGAATACCGTACGTCGTGTCAGCAGATATTCGCCAACGACGGCGGCGAGTAAGTAACCCACAATACCAATGCCGTTGGACAGGCCCACCAGACCCGCCGCTTCGGCGGGCGTGTAGCCACGCACTTGGGCAAAAAACGTCGGAAAGAAAAACGCCGTTCCGGCATAGGCACCGCCAAAGGCAAAGTACGTCACGATGCTTGCCAGCGAATTGCGCCGATGTTCGGGTGAAAACAGAACCCGAAAACTTCCGTCGTCTGACGTTTGTTTTTCTGCCGGCGGTACGTCCGGCGCGTCGCGCAATAACCAGTAGAAGACGCCAGCGACAGGAATAACCAAAAACGCCGCGAAACACATGGCGCGCCAGCCGTAGTCCGACAGCAGCCGCACGGCGAATATCGACGCGATAAACCAGCCAAGCGGATAGCCGCATTGCAGGACGCCCATTGCCAAACCGCGGTAACGCGGTGCGACGTTTTCAGCGACGTAGGCGTTGGTGATCGGCGACAAGCCGTTACTAAACCCAAACCCGAGCGACCGGAAAATGGTGAGCAGGACGATGCCCCCTGCCACCCCCTGAAGCCCGACAAACAGCGCAGAGGTCGCGAGATAAAGACTGAGCATCGGGCCGCGTCCGAAGCGATCGGCAGCCGTGCCAGCGAACAGCAGCAAGACAGACGAGAACACGAACGAGACGGTCAGAACGGCGCCCACCGCCTCAAGCGGCAGACCAAACTCCGCCAATATTCCGGGGATCGCGTAGCCGAAGAACGCCTGATCCATATTGGTCAGTGTCCACGCGACAAAGCTGATGATCAGAATATCGCGATGGGTGGTCGCGGTCTGATCCGGGACAGCCGATTGCGCGGGTGTTTGCTGCACGTTTGACTCCGGCAAGACGAAACCACCATTTTGTGGCATTCCTCGTCCGCATCGCAAGCCGCGTGGAACGCGGGGCCGTGCACGGCCACTAGCGGCCGCGAGTTCGTTTTTCATTGTTGTGTGCGTGACGGTGCATGCGCCTATACTGATTGGGATGTCGCACGTCACCGGAGTTGGCTATGTTCCGCAAAGTCTTGTCTTCAGTGCTGGCCGTCTCGATGCTAATGGGTGTCACCACCACCCAGGCGCAGTGGCCGTCGGACCCCCAATCACCGTTGATCCTCGGTGAACTCCTCGGGTTTGGCCCCGACCACGAGGTGGTCACCACCCCAGATGGCGCAACCTGGATTGCGTGGATTGATCATCAGTGTTTCGCCAACTTGCGATTGCAGCGCATCGGGGCATCGGGGGCGCTGCTGTCGCCCGGTGGTCTGATACTGGAGACACGCGACAACTGCGACTCTCTGGCACCCCGCATCGTGGCACTGGATGACAGCTCCGTGATCGTCAGCGCCGTCAATTTTCCATCGACGACCCAACCTGCGTACCGCGTCGATGCGACCGGCCAACAGCTGTGGGCCGTCGACGCCGTTGGCGACCCGGTGCTTGCCGACAACGTCGAGCAGCTCATGACGTTTGACAACGGGGACACACTGATCGCCGGCAGCGAGACAGGAACCATCCGGCTCGGTCGATTTCGTGCCGCCGGTGACTCGGTCTGGGACCCGGCGACCGTCAACCTGACCAGCTCCACCGGAAGCAACATGCGCGTCTTTGCTTTGGTGACCGACGGCGAAGACGGCGCGTATATTTTGTGGGACGCGCCGGGCACCTACACGCGCACCGTACTGGCCACGCGTATCGACGCGCTCGGGACGCCGGTGTGGGCGAATCCCGTCGTGCTGGTCGCCCAGCCGCCGGGCTCATCCCGACATACCGATCCGGTGGCGCTCGCCGACGGGTTGGGTGGTTTGATTCTGGTTTGGACTCAGGGCGCTGAACAATCGACCACTCCGGTCCCCATTCGCATGCAGCACGTTGATGCCGCCGGTAACACCATGCTGGTCGCAGGCGGCGAACGCATTTCGCTGAGCCCCGCACGTCAGTTTGATGTACGCGCGACTCGCCACCCGCTACACGGCGATGTCTTCATCGTGTGGCGCGACGGCTCGATTAGCGATCAGTCTGTGCGGGCGCAGCGCATGGGCCTGTTCGGAGAACGCCTGTGGGGGGACAACGGCATTCAAATCACCGCGGTTGATGACGCGGACAGCCAGTATTCGGTCGCTCCCTTCGACGACAATTCTCTTGGCATTGTGATCGGCGACACGGTTTCCGACACGCTCGAAGCGAGCGTGAAGTTATACCGCGTGAGTACCGATGGACAGCAAACATCAGCAACCATTGCGTTGTCCGGTAGTGCCGATGCCGATGCAATCAAGAGCGTCGCACTGAATGGGGCAATGACCGTTGTCTGGCAACGCGATACATCCAGCTCACAAAACGAACTGGTTGCACAACGCGTGCGGCTCGACGGAACGCTGGGCGCGGCAGATGGCGACGGGGATGGCATCGATGACGCAAAGGACAACTGCCTGACGGTCGTCAATAACGATCAGCGCGACACCGATGCCGACGGCTTCGGTAACGCGTGTGACGCGGATTTGAGCGATGACTGCGTCGTGAACATCGTCGATCTGGGGATACTGCGCACGGTGTTTTTCACCGCTGACGCAAACGCCGACTTCAATGGTGACGGCGTCGTGAACATTACCGACCTGGGCATTTTACGTCAGATGTTCTTCCTGCCACCGGGACCGTCCGGAGTTAATGCTACGTGCGCGATGCCGTGACCGCGAGCGCGGGCAACCGGCTATCGGTTCAGTTGGGCCGCCACTTTGCGTCGGATCACCGGCAATCGCGCAGCCTGTCGCCACTGGCGTCGTCGAACGGCACGCCCGTCGCGTGAACCTTCGCACCGGGCGCCTGGCCCGCGATCAAAATGCGGGCGCTGGCGTGCGCTTGCAGCACCGGGCGCACGCCGTGCTCGAGTTCGCTCTGACATAACGTGCAAGCCCGCGCAGAGGCAATCAACGATTCAGCCACCGGCCATCCTCCAACAACGGCTCAAGATGAATATTTCGAAGCCGTTGACCGTCCCACAGTGGTGATTGCGTCAACCGTTCGAGACGCTTGCCGATCGCCGCAGTGCCCATTGATCGCATTGGTGTAGCCGTTCAGTTCGAGAGCGACATTGCTGACTAATTGGTCTCACCGACGCGCAGCATGGTTCGCTCCATTTGCAGATACGAAAACGACGCCGACCACGCGATCAGCACTAGCCCTACGATCGCCTCGGTCCCTGCCATAAAACGCAATCCCCCCGTCGGCACAATTTCGCCGTAGCCCAACGTCGTGTAGGACACAAAAGAAAAGTACGCGAAATCGACCCACTGAAAGTCGAACGGACCGGCGAAACCGCCCGAGCCGGGGCGAGTCAGGGCCACCTTATACGCGACCGCAAAAATCCAGATTTCGGCGATGTGCGTAAAGATCACCAGCAACATGCCCGACGGCAGCAGCAGTCGGTTGGACCAGCCACGCCGAAAGTGTACCGCGGTCAGATGCGTCAAGACTTCATGATGCAACGAGACCACAATGCACATCGCAACAACCGTAATGGACATAACAAAGAACATGTTCAGCTTCTCCCAGGGCGCAAGAGGTCAGAAAACGCGAAAACTGGCGACGAACGGGAGGTGATCGGACACCTCTTCGCGGAACCGCTCGCGGCCCATGTCCATCGTCCAGTGCATGGGGAACAATCGTAAGCTGCCGCGTATGTAATCGGTAGAATACGTTCTCGAGACAGCAAACCCGTCCAGCAAATTGGCGCGCCCCTTGCTCAATATATGGCTGAAGCGCTCCTGCAAATCCCAGCTGGAAACAAAATCCATCAAATCGTCACCACCCAAGTGGTGAAAATTGGAAACGTCCTGACCGGGAATCATATTGAAATCGCCCATCAGCAAAACGGTCCGGGTTTTCGTGCCCGGCGTTTCACGCAACGTTTTGATGTAGTCGCCAATAACAGCGCACTGGGTGTCCCGGGTCTCCTGCTCGCCCGCCGCTCGACCCGATTTGAGATGAACACCAATCAGACGCGCCTTGAATTTGCCAACCTTGGCGTCGGCAGTCACCGCGAGTCGACCGCTCTGCGCCGAACCGTTCGAGTTCTCGATCAACTCTATATCAGTAACGTCGATGCCCGGCTTGTGTAAAAAACCAATGTGAATATTGGAATTGGGTTGCTCAACGATTTTGTGTTCGTAGATAACACCATAGTCGTTGGCCAGGCGATCAGCGAGCTCAACAATGTGACCCAGTGGGCTGACTTCCACCAGCGTCACCAAATCCGCATCGAGCAAAGCCAGACCCTCGGCCTGATTCTGGACCTTCTCGCTGTCCGCTGGAATTCCGGTGTCCGGCTGGAATATGTTATTGCCCGCCAGGTTCCATACCGCAACCCGAATGATGGAGTGGGAAAATTCAGGCATCGAAGCTCTCCCCCAAAAGTCCCAATCATACGCGCAATGTCGAACTGGGGCGTTGGCTCGACCAGCGACTGCGGCGGGCAATGCGAATTGACTACGCTCCCTGCCCTTTTTGTCATTCGATTGGGATATGCTTTGTTGCGTTGCGCGCGGTAAACACAAAAACGCGGGCTCGGACGGTGACCTGAAGCGGGCCGTCAACATCGAGATTGCGCGCGTCCCCCGTGACGTCTGATTCAGGAGAAAAATCAATGGTTCGATTACTCGGAAGCGTCCTGCTGAGCGCCGTGCTGGCGAGCTCTCTGGCCAGCGCGCAGTCTTTCTCGGATGAATTCAACAACAGCGACACGCTCGATAACTGGTCACGTCGACACGTCATTGAAGCCGTGCCGTCGCAGTACACGCTGCTCGACGCCAACCACACTACGCCTGGCCACCTGACCATTGTGCCGATTCAGACGCCGGGGTGGTTTGCCGACGGCGACGCGCCGCTGCTGTTCAAGTTGATCGACGGAAATTTTTCAATCCATACGCGCGTCATGACCCGGTCGCTGGGTAATTCGCAAGAGGCACCCACGGCGGCGTTTAACTCGGCCGGGCTGATGGCCCGGGATCCAGGCGGCATTACTGCGGGTTTGGAAAATCACATCATGGTGAACGTCGGGCGTCAGTCTTCGAGTACCGGTAGCGAGACCAAGAACACCATCGACTCGCAGTCGGCGCTAATTCTGGACAACGGCCCACACTTCGGCGACGTCGTGCTTTGTCGGGTAGCGAACACGTTCTACAGTTTTCGTCGTCTGGAGGGTGACGCCGACTGGGTCGAGCTGGAAAGCTACGATCGACCTGATATGCCCGATACGCTCCAGGTGGGCATGATCGTCAACGCGTTTTCCGGCGCTGATCTTCAGGCCGAGTTTGATTTCATACGCCGACTCGACACGCCCCAGGCCGCGAGCGCCTGTTTGCCGCCGCCGGCACTCGATACGGATGGCGACAGTATCAACGATGTCAACGACAACTGCATAAACCACAACAACCAGGCGCAACGAGACACCGATGGCGACGGCTACGGCAACGTTTGCGATCCGGATTTCAATCAGGACTGCGTGGGGAACGTCATGGATCTTGGTTATCTGCGCAGTCGGTTTTTCACCTCAGATCCGAACGCCGATATGGATGGCAACGGCACGGTGAACGTGCTCGACCTCGGTTTGTTCCGAACGCAGTTTTTCCAGCCACCTGGGCCCTCCGGTCTTACCGATCAATGCGAGTAGCCGCTTTCTCATGGTCACGCCCGGAGCAGTATCATCGCAAGCATGAACACTAGAGTCAGCGTCGAGAGCACGAACAGACCAAAGCGCAGCACAACGCTTCCAGCGCTTACCTGAACAAAACTGTGCAAGACGCGCAACCCGACATAGGCCCAAGCCGCGTAGTGCAGTGACAGCGTCATTTGCGCGGTAACCGCAATGTAGAACATTAGCGCGTAGAATATCGTGGGCTGTTCCAGTAAGTGATTGTAGTTATGCGCGGCCGCCTGAACCGACATTGGCAGCTCTTTTTTCCAACTCCCGTCCGGCGATTTCGCCGTATCCGGATCGATGCGCGCCCGCTGCATCGCCGGGATGCGTTTGGCGTACATGAGTATCCAGATCAGCAGCGTCCAGATAATGAGCGCGAGCACTGGGGCGAGGAATGCGCTTTGAGTCATGAATCTCTCCTTGGTAACAGGATCACACTAACAAAAGTCGATGCCGCTTGGTCAAAACTGACGACTATCCATGCACAACGGTATTGGCAACGCGCTCTCGATGCGCGCTCCGCCTCCCCGGCCGCTAAGATCACTGCTGACCAACGCAAACCCAACCGTCGCGATCGCAACAGTTTCGCTGTGAAAACAGGAGGGTAGACTTCGCCACCCAGAGATCACGTACAGATAACAGCGCCGAACGAAAGCGCTCGCTAGATTGACGATCTATCAAGGCCACAAATGGATGCCGGCCTGTCGAGTGCGACAGACGTCGTTTCCGACAGCAGTCGTGCCTGGCCAGTCATCAGCGAGACCAGAATGAAATACCTCTCAGTGTTTATTGCCGCCCTGATTTTCCAGAGCGTCTTGGCGGATCATGCCATCGCCGCATCAAGTCCCGATAAGGCACTCGTATCCAGCGGCCATGACGATGGACCGATTGAGGTTGCCGGGCACTTACAGGTGATTATCGGCGAGAACTTCGACGGCACGCCGCCGACCTACGACTACTGGATCAAAACCGAAAAACGAATGCTGAAACTCACCGCGCCGCCGAGTGACAGCTTGGTCAGCGGCGCGCTGGTGCGTGTCTCGGGCACGCTGCGTGGGCACGATCTGACGGCCAATCGTTTTGAAGTCTTGTCTCAACCAGATCGAAATACGACTCACGCGATTGTTGGCACCAGAGCCATTGCCGTAATCCAGATCGGTTTTACGGACGACCAGATCCCGACTTCCACCATCGCGAAAATACCGGGCCAAATGTACACCAACGTTCACTACGGCGGAGCGTTTGTCAGTGACTATTCGAACCCGTCACCCTCCTCCGTAAAAGCCGGGTTGGAGCGCTTTTCATTCGGACAACTGCAGATTGAGCCGGATGCGGATGGTGATGGCGAATTCGATATTTTCGGCGTCTATGACGTACCGTACTCGAGCGGCGATTGCAGTCTGTACAACAATTGGGCCGATGCAGCGGATGCAGCAGCGACTGCGGACGGGGTCGATCTGTCGCTGTATCAGCACAAAGTTTACATTACCCCCAGTCACGGCTGCGGCTGGCGCGGACGAGGACTCATTAACTGCGATGCCAGTTCATTGATTGACTGCCGAGCCTGGTCTGTCGCCGGGCCAACGTTGCGACACACTGTTACCCACGAATTAGGCCATAACTACAATTTACAGCACACCGGCGCCGATCTCGACGGCGACGGCATTATCGTGGGCGATGAGGGCATCGGTGACAAGTGCACAATGATGGCCTCAGGCTGCGACTCCACTTGGGGTGATCAAATGCTGGCAATTCAACGCTTCTTTCTGGGTTGGTATGAAGCCGAACCGGGCGCCTTGTCCAGCGTGACCGAATCCGGCACTTACACGCTTGCTAACCTGGACAACCTGAGCACCGATCCACACGTATTGAAAATAGACGTGGCCGATGGCGCCCTCTTGCATCAGTTCAGCGTCAGCTATCGTCAGGGTGATTTTCACCCCGTGACAAATCTGGTCTCGGACTTCTTCGGCGCCCGAGCGGACGTCGCCAACACCTTGCGCATTCATCAGTGCTACACGACCAACTGCCGCAGACCAAGGCTGGAGGGACAAATTAGCGAGGGTGAAACGTTTTTGTATGACACCCACCCGCTGAGTAATTCGACCATCGGCCTCTATGTCGTGCCCGGCACGCTCGGCGGCGACACGACGCAAGTGGACGTTTACATCGGCGACACCGACAACGACGGTGTCTTTGATTACGAGGACAACTGCTATCTGGTTGCCAACGCCAGCCAGATCGACGCGGACTGCGACGGCTACGGAAACGCGTGCGACGCCGATTTCAATAACGACGGCTACGCCAATCTGCTGGACTACGCCGTGCTGACCCAGAACTTTCTGACCAATGACCCCGTGACCGACATCAACGGCGATGGAACGGTCAACTTTCTGGACGTGAATCTCTTCCAGGGTTTCTTTTTACAGCCGCCAGGACCCGCTGGCCCTGAGGCCGCTTGCTCAACACAACCTTAACGCTTGCGAACGGACGGCGGGCCGAATTTTACGGCTAGCCTGTCCATTCGAATTGAGATTTCCAAGTCAAAAAAAATGCCTCTGATGACATCCCCGCAAGCGAGGGTCATCAGAGGCGAATTCGAAACGGTTTTCGAATAAAACGGTTGCCTCGTTGTTCGAGGCGAATTTCTACGCTAAGTACGAACGGCTACCCCGTTACCCGCACTTGGACTCCCCACAACTCAAACAAGTCATGCATCCGTCCATCATGATGGCGGCGACCGTGTTGCACTTGTTGCACAACTGCGCGCCCTCGGGATACACCTCGTCGGCGAACGCATCGGTTTGCTTGTTGCGTTCTTCAAATTCACGACGCTTCTCGGCGATGATTGCCTTGGTGTTTTCGTCCATCTCCGGCGGCTGCAAAATGCCAATGGCGATGAAGTGCTGCTCGACCACTTCGCCAAGCTCGGCGATGATCGACGGCATGTACTTGCCACCGGCTTTCCAGTAGCCACCGCGTGGATCAAACACAGCCTTGAGTTCGTCCACCAGGAAGGTGGCATCGCCACCCTTGCGAAACACGGCCGAGATGATGCGCGTCAATGCCACGATCCACTGATAGTGATCGAGGTTTTTCGAGTTGATGAAGATCTCGAATGGACGGCGGTTTTCGTGCGCCGTGCCCTGGTTGAGCACGATGTCGTTAATGGTCACGTACATCGCGTGATCCGATACCGGCGTTTTCACCTTGTAGGTTGAACCGACCAGCACTTCCGGGCGATCAACCTTCTCGGTCATCCGGACAATGTTCGATTCTTCCTTTTTCGCCGCCGACAGTTCGGTCACCGTGGCTTTGGCGGGCGCTTCTTCCTCTGGCTTGGCGACAGCGTAGCCGACAATCTTGCGCTCAATCTTGATTCCCATATCGTAAAACCTCAGTCAGAACTTGCCGTAGTAGCCTTCTTTCAGTGCGTCGAACAGATTCGCCGCGGTGTGCATTTCACCGTCGTACTCAATCTCTTCGTCGCCTTTGACTGAAATCACGCTGCCGTCGTCAAGGGTAAAATCGTAAGTGGTGTTTTGCAGGTCTTCTTCTTTAACCAGCACACCCTGGAACGCTTCGGGATTGAAGCGGAACGTCGTACAACCTTTGAGGCCGCTGTCGTACGCGTACATGTAGATGTCTTTAAAATCTTCGTACGGGTAATCCGTCGGCACGTTGGCCGTTTTGGAAATCGACGAATCAACCCACGTCTGCGCCGCTGCCTGCATGTCAACGTGCTCTTTGGGCGATATGTCGTCGGCGGCAACGAAGTACGGTGGCAGCGCCGATTCGGCATCTTCCGAACCGGGCATCGCTTTTTCGTTGATCAGCGTGCGATAGGCCAGCAGCTCAAACGAATACACGTCCACTTTCTCTTTGGTTTTCTTGCCTTCGCGAATCACGTTGCGGAAATAGTGATGCGCGAAACTCGGCTCGATACCGTTACTGGCGTTGTTGGCCAGCGACAGTGAGATGGTGCCGGTCGGCGCAATCGAACTGTGGTGCGTGAAACGTGCACCCACTTCGGCCAGTTCCTCAACAATCTCCGGTGCATGCTGCGCCACGCGCTGCATGTAGTGACTGTACTTGGCGTGCAACACGCGGCCCGGGATACGTGCGCCCACGCGCCAGCCGTCAGCGTGCATCTGCGGACGCTTGGCCAACATTTCTTTCGTGACCTCAAACTCTTCGGTCATGATCGGTGCCGGGCCTTTTTCATGCGCCAGCTCCAGCGCCGATTCCCAGCCGGCCAGCGCCAGCTCGCGCGCGACTTTGTCGGTGAAACCAACCGCTTCTTTCGACCCGTAACGCATGCGCAGCATCGTGCTCGTCGAGCCCAGACCCAAAAAGCCCATGCCGTGGCGACGCTTGCGGAAAATTTCGTTGCGCTGCTGTCCCAACGGCAAACCGTTGATCTCGACCACGTTGTCGAGCATGCGCGTAAACACTTTAACAACTTCGCGAAATTCCACCCAGTCAAACTTGGCTTCGGGTGTGAACGCGTCGCGCACAAACTTGGTGAGGTTAATCGAACCGAGCAGGCAAGAGCCGTAGGGCGGCAGCGGTTGCTCGCCGCACGGGTTGGTCGCGCGAATGTTCTCGTCGAACCAGTTGTTGTTTTGATCGTTGACCTTGTCGATCAGCACGAAGCCCGGCTCCGCGAAATCGTAGGTGGACGTCATGATCATGTCCCAGATGCGCTGCGCCGGCATTGAACGGTAGACCTTACACGCCACTTTGCCTTCTTCGTTTTCGACATAGCCGCGCTTCTTGGGCCAGTCGCGCCACACCACCTGCGACGGATCTTTGATGTCCAGGCCTTCCGATTCGATTTCGTCTTCAAGCACCGGAAACGCAAAACGCCAGTCGGTTTTGTCTTTGACCGCCTGCATGAATTCGTCGGTCACCAGCAGTGACAGGTTGAACTGGCGCAGACGCCCGTCTTCGCGCTTGGCGCGGATAAATTCGAGGGCGTCGGGATGGCCAATATCAAACGTGCCCATCTGCGCGCCGCGACGGCCGCCGGCGGACGACACGGTGAAACACATCTTGTCGTAGATATCCATGAACGACAGAGGGCCCGACGTGTAAGCGCCCGCCCCGGACACGTAAGCGCCGCGCGGACGCAACGTCGAGAACTCATAACCAATACCGCAACCGGCTTTGAGGGTCAGGCCCGCTTCGTGCACCTTATCGAGGATCTCGTCCATCGAATCGCCGATCGTGCCGGACACGGTGCAGTTAATGGTGGACGTTGCCGGTTTGTGCTCCCAGGCGCCGGCGTTGGAGGTGATGCGGCCGGCGGGAATCGCCCCGCGGCGCAGCGCCCAGCTAAAACGCTCGTACCAGTATTCGCGTTTCTCTTCGCTTTCAACGTCGGCCAGTGCTCGCGCCACTCTCTTATAAGTGTCGTCGATGCCCGCATCAATGATCGATCCATCTTTCGCTTTGAGGCGGTATTTTGTATCCCAGATATCGAGTGACGCTGCCTGGAAGGCAATGTCTGACGCTGCGCTCGGCGTCAACTTTAAGGCCGTTGTCATGGTCGGCGAATCCCCCAATTCCATTTTTTTTACGAAATAACAACCCGCTACCAGTGGCCCGACAGACCTCCGATAAACGATTTGGTCGGTATTTTTGTGTCGTGATCTACGGTGCGTAGCCCGACTTTGTGCCAAACACTATATGTTGTGCCTAGGTGGGAGAGATTATGCCTCTGCACCCATTCTGTCAAGACCAAACAGGCAATTTGCGTGTAAAAAGCTGCACGTAAAAACAATGACTTGCGCAGGTATTTTAAGAAAACGCTGCGGATTGTGCAAAACTTGATCAATTTCCAAGGGAAACCCCTAAACACTACATCTTGTGTCTCCCCAATTCGATGAATTATGACAAATAACGGACAGATTCCGTCTGAAAACCCCGTTTTCGAGAATTCAATGCTTGAAAATTTCCCGGCCTGTCCATAGCTCCACGACATGCTTGGCCTCAACCGATTTAATCAAACCCTAATCATTGGAGATCACACTATGAACCTTGTGCACTACGAACCCTGGTCCGCCCTTCGCCGCTTCCAACGCGACGTCGATCACGCGCTGAAACACGACAATCCGACGCGCGATCACTGGGTACCGGCCATCGATATCCTGGAAAAAACCGACCGCTTCGAACTGCTGGTCGACGTACCCGGCGTAGACCCGGACAGCATCAACATCACCGCGGAAAACGGCGAGCTGGTGCTGACCGGTCAGCGCGACGCTCAGGCGGATGAAGACGTCAAAGTGCAGCGCATTGAGCGCTCAACCGGGCGCTTCACCCGGCGCTTCCAGCTGCCCGATACCGCTGACACCGATCAGATCGAAGCCGCTGCCAAAAACGGCGTGCTGACCATCGCAGTGCCGAAAAAGGCGCAACTGCAGCCGCGACGTATCGACGTCAAGGTGAGCTAAACGCTTTGTTCGCGTCCCCCTCGCGCGACAATGCCCCCAACCGGCGCCCCTGCGGGTGCCGGTTTCTGATTTGGAACTCGCCGCGCGCCGACGCTGTCGTATAAATCGGTACACTGACAAAGCGAGCCGCCGCCCACCCCTTGCGGCGGATGTTTTGATCCGGACCTTTCCCGTATTGATATCAGGAGCACGTTGCACATGAATTTGAAGAGACTGTCGACCGCCACGTTAGCGAGTCTGATTTTTCTCGCCGGCGCCTCATCGGCCACAGCCGCTTTGCCCTTGTCCGTGGGCAAAGACAAACTCCCGTCACTGGCGCCGATGATCAAGCAGGCGGCCCCAGCGGTCGTCAACATCAAGGTCAGCGCAACGGTGAATTCACCGGCGATGAACCGTTTTCAAGATCCGTTCTTCCAACAGTTTTTTGGCCGCCCGCCCGCACCGCGTGAAACCAGTGCCGCCGGATCCGGTGTCATTGTTGACGCAAAGAACGGCTACATTCTGACCAACCACCACGTCGTCGAAGGCGCCACGTCCATTACCGTCACGCTGTTTGACGAACGCGCGATGGAAGCGACGATTGTCGGCTCAGACGCTGGCTCTGACGTCGCGCTGATTCAAGTGGACGGCGCCAACCTGTCGCAAATTCCCCTGGCCGATTCCGACGAACTCGAAGTCGGTGATTTTGTGGTGGCAATCGGTAACCCGTTCAGTTTCTCCAACACGGTGACGTCGGGGATTGTCAGCGGCCTGGGTCGCTATGGCCTGAACGGCGCTTACGAAGACTTTATTCAAACCGACGCGGCCATTAACCCGGGCAACTCGGGCGGCGCTCTGCTCAACCTGCGCGGCGAGTTGATTGGCATTAACACGGCCATCGTTACCCGCACCGGCGGCAACGTTGGTCTTGGCTTCGCGATCCCGATTAACATGGCGCAATCGATCATGAGCCAGCTGCTCGACTACGGCGAAGTACGGCGCGGTCTGCTTGGCGTTGAAATCTGGGACGTCGCGCGCCTGGGCACCGAGATGCGCGAATACCTTAAACTCGATTCGGAAGAAGGCGCGATCGTCATGAGCGTGTCGCCCGATTCTGCTGCCGAAAAAGCCGGCATTGAAATGGAAGACGTCATTGTCAAAGTGAACGACGAGAAGACGCGCGATGCGGGCGAGCTTCGCCGCAGCATCGGTCTGCTTAGCCCTGGCGACAAGGCGAAGATCGATCTGATCCGCAAAGGTAAAGCACGCACGCTGACAGCGCGCTTGGGCTCCACTGGCGATCTGGCGGCAGCGCGCCCGAGCAATGAGCCCGACGGCACCTTGCACCCTGCCCTTGAGGGTGCTTCGTTTGCCGACCTCGACGGTCCGTCAAGGCGCAACGGCTCAGTCGGCGTCATGGTGGCGGAAGTCACGGGCAACTCGCCCGCCGCCGCTCGCGACCTGCGTGCCGGTGACATCATCACCAACGTCAATCGCAAGCCAGTGCGCAATCTGGCGTCGTTCCGAAAGATGGCCAGTGAAGACGTCGAGCAGTTGATGCTGACGGTGGTGCGCGACGGCACGTCACGGTTGCTGTTCATCAGCTAACCGTCACGAAGAAAAACGAAGCCGCCGCGATCGCCATCGCGGCGGCTTTTTTTGTGCGCGACCATCGCGGTCGTCTTTTCGTGCGCGACCATCGCAGTCGTCTTTTCGTGCGCGACTATCGCGCAACACTAACCAAGCATGACTTTGATCGCCGCCAACCCGAGCAAACTGGCGTAGGCCATTTTCAAATAATGCGGCGGCAACGAGTGCGTGAGTTTGGCACCGAGCGGCGCGATCAGCATCGCCGACAACCCAAGAACCACCGCGGCGGGCAAGTACACATAACCAAACGTCCAGTCCGGCAATCCCACCTGCCCGCTCCCGCCCAGCAAATACCCCAACGCGCCGGCAACGGCGATCGGGAAGCCGACGGCGGCTGACGTGGCGACTGCCTCACGCGGCGCCACACTGCGCGCCATCAGAAACGGGCCGGTCAGGGAGCCGCCGCCAATACCGGTCCACGAGGACAGCGCGCCGATGACACCCCCTACACCAAGCAGCAGCGGTGTCCCGGGCAAAGGATGCGATTGCCCCGTCGATTTTCCACGCCACAGACGCACAGCCACCACCAACAGGAAAACGCCAAAGCCAATTCGCAAGGCCCGATCCGGAATGAAGTGCGCGACCGCTCCACCAAGAATGGCACCGAGCGCGGTCGCCGGTGCCAGCCGCCAGACGATCGACCAACGCACGGCGCCACGCCGATGATGAGAGAACGTGGACGACAGCGATGTCATCACGATCGCTGCCAGCGATGTACCCAGTGCAACGTGCATCACACGCGTCGGCGGCACACCCAAATCCGGCAGCAGGATAACCAAAACCACAACGGTGACGACGCCGCCACCGATGCCGAACAACCCGGCAACAAAACCGGCCAGCGCGCCAATCGGAATAAGCGTGAAAAAAATCTGCGAGTCGATCAGAATGTCCCCAAGTTGAAACGAACCTGAGGCAGCATTGAATGTCAGAGAAGTGCACGTGGCAAACGGGCAAAAAAAAGGCTGAACAGCCGAGGGGGACTGAACAGCCAGGGAGAGTGTGAAGGATACTGTTTTTGACGAGCCCATAATGAAATCAGGAAAACCCTGATATTTAACAATAACGCCTTAAAATTTTAGCCATATGTGACTGATTGCATCCAATCTGACGCATGGCCAACGCACGGGAAAACCCCTATTCTCTGTCCCTATGATATTGAAGCAAAAAGTAAAATTTGTCCTGGGCCTCGCTCTGATCGGCATGCTCGTGCCCGCCTTCGCAGGCGTGGCCGATCAGCAACGCCAGGCATTTAAACAGGCGTACGAGTTGGCCCGAGGCGGCGACGCGAACGTTTTGCGCAATTCTCAGGCCGTTTTGGCCGATTATGTGCTGTGGCCAGATCTGATTTCAGCCCAATACATTGGTCGTCTGTCCAAGACATCGAGCCGCGACATTGAAATGCATTTGTCACGCTACCCCGATACGTCGCTCAATCGCACACTGCGCCATCGATACGCCACTCGACTGGCCAAGCGCGGCGCCACCCGCGACTACCTGCGCATCTACAACGCCAGTTACAGTGAATCCGGCGACGTCGAGCTCGACTGTTACGCCGCTCACGCGCGTCTTGATCAGGACAACAGCAGCGCCAACCAGCAGTCGGCTCTGAAACTGTGGATGGTGGGCAAGAGTCAACCCAAGGAATGCGACCCGTTGTTTCACCGTCTGGACAAGGAAGGCCTGCTGACGGCAAACCGTTTTGCCGAACGTTTGCACCTGGCGCTGTCGCGCAACAACACCAAGCTGGCGCGTTACCTTGTGAAAAAAGCGCCGGCGAGCGAAAAAGTGTGGCTGTCACGCTGGCAGTCCATGCGCTCCGATCCGTCCACCGGACTTAAGCGCATCACTCGTGTTCCGCAGCACGCCCTGCGCAGCGACTTGTATCGCTACGGCGTGCGCCGCGCCGCCGTCAAAGACCCGGCAAACGCCCACGCGTTACTGGTGGCCACCGCACAGGACGCCGACATTGCCCCAACGCTTTATCAAGAATTGCTCAACTACATCGCCGTGCGTGGCGCGCGCAAAGGTCTGGACGAAACCGATCTGTGGATCACTGACGCGACCAAAGTCTCCGACGATCTGGCGCGCTGGCGCGTTCGTGCCGCCCTCACCAAGGGCGACTGGCAACGCGTTCTGGCCAACATCGACGCCATGCGCCAGCCGCTGCGCATGGAATCAGCATGGCGCTATTTTCGTGCGCGGTCACTCGCGCGGCTTGGCGACAATGACGCCGCTCAACAGATCTATCAGTCTCTGGCCAAAGAGCGCAGTTACTACGCGTTCCTGGCAGCCGACCAGCTCGACGCCACCTACCAGTTCGACCACCAGACCATCGCCGACGATGTGGAGCTGGTGGAAAAACTGATGCAGAACACCGCCTTCGTGCGCGCTCGCGAGCTGTATTTCGTCGGGCTCTTCGGGCAAGCGCGCAGCGAATGGGAACGCGTCGTACGCGGTATGGAATTGCCCGCCCGGCAACAGGCATCACTGCTCGCCGATCGCTGGGGCTGGCACTCGCAGGCCATTCGAACGCTCGCCTACAGCGGCGGACAGAACGACCTGCTGCGCACCTACCCGGCGCCGTTCAAAGCGGCGTTTGATGAGACCACCGCCAAAGCCGACATCGCCCGCACCTGGGCCTACGGCGTCAGTCGTTCGGAAAGCCTGTTCATGAGCGATGTGAAATCCTCGGCCGGTGCCATCGGACTCATGCAGCTAATGCCGGCCACTGGCAAAGAAACCGCCCGACGTGCACGCATGCCCTATCGCGGCCTGCAAACGCTGCTCAATCCGAAATCGAACATTCAGCTCGGTGTTCACTATCTTGGCCAGATGTACAACCGTTTTGATCGCAACCAGGTCCTGGCGACGGCGGCGTACAACGCGGGTCCGCGACGCGTGCGCAGCTGGCTACCGGAGCGCGGCGACATACCGGCGGACATCTGGATCGAGAGCATCCCGTTCAACGAAACCCGTAACTACGTCAAGAAAGTTCTGTTCGCCGACACCGTGTTTTACTGGCGGCTAACGGGCGACGAGCGCCGTCTGGCGGGCCGGATGCCACCGATTACCAGCCAGGAGTAGCGTCGAGAAACAACGCGGATTCAAGGCCTTACACTGATACTGACCGACGTGTGACACGATCAACACACGCCGCGCTATGATTGCTCTATACTCGCGCGTTCGTTTTCCACGGCAAGGCTCAGGTTGATCGACCCCATGCTTCCAAAAACTGTCGCCATCGCTGGCGGTACCGGATTTCTCGGCACTGCCCTCACGCCCAAGCTTGCGGCAGCGGGCTGGCACGTCCGCATCCTGACACGCCACCCGGAGCGCCATCGTGCACTCAAGGTGGTGCCACAGGCCGAGTTGGTGCAAACCCGACTGTCCAGCGACGCGTCATTGCAATCGGCTCTGGCGGGCTGCAGCGCAGTGATCAACCTGGTCGGCATTTTGAACAGTCGCACGCGCGACGGAGCGGAATTCACGACCGTACACGCGGAGCTGCCGGCACGTCTTGCCGTCGCGGCCAGGGCGACCGGCGCGTCACGCTTCGTACACGTCAGCGCACTGCGCGCCGACGCAGAGAATGGTCCGAGCCAATACTTGCGCAGCAAAGGCGCGGGCGAAGCGGCACTGCGACGCGCCACATCCGGTCACATGGGCTTGACCATATTCCAGCCCTCAACGATTTACGGCACCAACGATTCGTTTACTAACCGTTTCGCCGACTTGCTCCGACTACCCGTTCCGTTCATGCCGCTGCCCAAGCCCAACGCCCGCTTTGCGCCGGTGCACGTGGACGACGTCGCAAACGCCATCGTGCACGCCGTCAACGAACGCGAAACCGTTGGCAAAACCTACCAACTGTGCGGACCACAAGTGTTGTCATTACGCGAAGTCGTCACCATGGTGCGCGACGCGCTGGGCTTGCGCCGCTACATCATGGGCATGCCCGATCCGATCGCTCGGATGCAGGCAACGCTGCTCGAATTTGTGCCCGGCAAACCGCTGTCGCGCGACAATCTTAAATCGCTCGAAGTGAACAGCATTTGCGATAACAACGGTTTCAAGAGCCTTGGTATCGAGCCCCGCCCTGCCGCCATTTGGATCCCTCGCACCGTGCGTGCTGTTAACGGCGAGGATCCGCTGGATGATTATCGGCGGGACGCCGGGCGCTGACCCTTTTGGTTTTTCGCGCTGAATCCGGCCTCGCCGGTGTGAACGTTGATTAGGGAATGGCTCCCAAGCGGTCCGCGGAATTTCCCTAATCAACGTTCACACCGCCGAGACCTCGAAGCGTAGACCAACCCGCTTCTGCTCGATTTCCACGAGAAGAGAGAATTAAGTATCGGTTGATGCAGAGTCCAGCGGGTGACAAGGCCGTTTGGGGAAATTCCGCGGACCGCTTGGGAGCCATTCCCCAAACGGCCTTGTCGCCCGCTGGACTCGGCCCGAGTCCGTTGAGTCAAAAACGTCAGCGTTCGCCAGACACCCGAGCATGAAGCGACTCAAGCCGAGCCAGCACGGTAGCGTCGTCCTGTTCAGCAAGCTCTTCGACGGCCACGTAGAAACTGGGTAAATCACCGTCCAGGTCATCGAGCCAAACGCCAAACGCCCCAACCCACTGGTTGTAAGTGCTGACCGACGCAATGTGCGCGTTGTTCAGATCCCGTGAGAACCAGCCGTCGTACCCCGCGTACCCGCCCCATTGCGCTTCTTTTAGCTCAGCGTAATCCGCACGCAGCTGATCGATTGCCAGGGCTTTGGCCTCACGCATGGCCTGCTCGTCCAAGGGTTGCGCGTAGACTTCAGCCAAGGTCTTGCGGGCCGAACTGACCAGCGTTGCGAACTCTTCGCGTCGTGCCAGACCGGCCACAAACGAATCGTAGTCACCATCTCGGTCACGGGCGGCGAGATAGCGCCGCAAGCCTTCGCGCTCAACGAACGATGCGAACGACTCGTTAAACGCTGAGTCACTCGGTCGATACAACACCTGATGCGCCAGCTCGTGAAACATCACCCCGACAATCGACAGTTCGCTGCCGGTCAGCATGCTGCTCAAGATCGGATCGGCGAGCCGGCCGAGCGTGGAATAGGCACCAACACCACCAAAGAAGGCGTCCAGTCCCTCTTCTTGCAAAGCAAGGGCTTCTTTGCGCGCCGACGCTTCGCGGAAATAGCCGCGGTAACTGACGCAGCCGGCAATGGGAAAACACCAGATTTTGGGTTCGACCGAAAACTCCGGGGCGGCGACAACGTTCCACAGCACGTAGCGGCGATCCAGCTGAACGTAAGTCCGGTAGCTTTTGTTGTCCGGTAGTGCGAGCGCTGACGCGGCAAACTCGCGCGCATCAAACGCCAGTTCCAATCGTTGACGCACATCGGCACTGAGTTCAGGGTCAGCGAGGGCTTCGTCGATGGGTACGCGTTGCGTGACCAGTTCAAGTTGCCCGCGGGCGGCTTGAAGGTAGTACGCGGTGCGTGCGCAACCGTTGAGCACGACAATGAGGCAGAGCGCCCCAGCGCCCACTAACCCCCAACGACGCCATGACCATTTTGAACGTGACATGCCGCCAAAGTAGCAAGCCTGTCGCGCACGCGCAAAGCCACTGTAGTACTCTTCGCTGCGCGCACAGTGGCGCGCCAAATATGACCATGAACAACAACAAAACAGACTTGAATACCTTCCTCGTCGGCGGCGCCGTGCGCGATGAATTGCTCGGCCTCGACGTGCACGAACGTGACTACGTAGTGGTGGGCAGCACGCCTGAAGCCATGCTGGCGCTCGGCTATCGACAGGTGGGTAAAGACTTTCCCGTGTTCCTGCACCCGGACACCGCAGAGGAGTACGCGCTGGCGCGCACGGAGCGCAAATCGGGGCGCGGCTACACGGGGTTTACGGTGCATGCCGATCCGGATGTCACGCTCGCCGAAGACTTGATTCGACGCGATCTGACGATCAACGCGATTGCCCGCGATGCGGATGGTTCGCTGGTCGATCCCTATGGGGGCGCCAGCGACCTCGACAACCGCGTGCTGCGTCATGTGTCGCCGGCGTTTGTCGAAGATCCGGTGCGCGTGTTGCGCGCCGCCCGTTTTGCAGCGCGATTCGCGCCGTTTGGTTTTCAGGTCGCTGACGAGACCATGGCACTGATGCGCGACATGGTCGACAGCGGCGAAGTGGACGCGCTGGTGCCCGAGCGAGTCTGGGCGGAGACGGTCAAAGCCCTTCGTTGCCAGACACCGAGCCGCTATTTCGAGACGCTGCGAGCGTGCGGCGCGCTGTCGCGTGTGTTTCCCGAACTCGAAGCGCTGTACGGCGTGGAGCAGCCGGCCAAGTGGCACCCGGAAATCGATACGGGTGTCCACACGATGATGGTGGTCGATCAGGCAGCTAAGCTGAGCGACGAATTGACGGTGCGCTTCGCGGCGCTGGTCCACGATTTGGGCAAAGCCAGGACGCCGACGGACATACTGCCGAGCCATCACGGCCACGAAATACGCAGCTTGCCGCTGGTTCAGGAGCTGTGCGCGCGACTGCGCATCCCGAACGATTGCCGCGACCTCGCGTGGATGGTGGCGGAGCACCACACGAAGGTGCACCGCGTTGCCGAGTTAAAACCCTCGACCGTACTCAAACTGTTTGAGCAGTGCGACGCGCTGCGCAGACCCGAACGCTTTGAGCAGGCGCTGGTGGCTTGCGAAGCCGATGCGCGCGGCCGCCTTGGACTGGAAGATCGTGATTACCCGCAGGTCGACGTACTGCGCGCGCAACTGGCCGCTGCGCAAACGGTCAAGCCCGGCGAGCTCGACTTGAGTGGCCTCAAAGGCGAAGCCATTGCGAGAAAAATCTACAACGCGCGGCTGAGCGCGATGAAGCGTTTAAACAAGGAAGTAGACGATTAGTCCGGCCAAAAGCACCCGATAAACGGCAAACACCCACATGCCGGCGCGCGCGACAAAGCGCATGAACCAACCGATGCACGCGTAAGCCGCAATGGCGGAGACCGCCACGCCCAGACCGATCTCCATCCACGGCACGCCCACCGGGTCGGACAGCAGCTTCAGAGTCTGATAGCCGCTGGCGAGCACGATGACAGGAATCGACATCAGGAAGCTGAAGCGCGCCGCGCCGTCGCGATCAAAGCCGCGCGCCAAAGCGGCGGTCATGGTGATGCCGGAACGCGACGTACCGGGAATGAGTGCAATGACCTGCGCAAACCCGACGATCATGGCGTCAGTGAACGTCGCGCTGTTGACCGAACGCTCGCGCTTGCCGAAGCGGTCGGCCACCCACAGCAAAATACCGAACACGCCGGTGGTGGTTGCAATAACAGCCGCCGAGCGCAAGTTGCCGTCGATGAAATCGCCCAGTGCGAGACCGGCGAGTGCGACCGGAATAGTGGCAATACCGACGTTCAAGCCAAGCCGCGCGTCGTCATTGAGAGCACCGCCACCCGCGGCGCCTAAAAGCGCGCGTGCGATCCGCATGACGTCGTCCCAAAAATACGCAACGACGGCGATGAGCGTACCGAAGTGCACGGCAACGTCGAACGCCAGGCCTTGGTCTTCCCAGCCGACAAACAGCGGCAGCAGGATCAGATGCCCACTGCTGGAGATGGGCAGAAATTCGGTCAGGCCCTGCATCAGAGCCAGCAAGATCGTTTGCAAAGTTGTCATGTGTGCATCGCCAAAGTGGCCGCCAAATCGCGAAAATCAAAACCGCCCACCGGTCCGTCGAAGTTCTTGCTCAACCCGATGAACTTGAAGCGTTCGCCCATTTCGCCCGGAAGGGTCAGCGTTTTCGCTTCGCTTTGCAACATCGGCAGGCGCTCGGGCTCACGTTGGAAATGCTCACCGAGAACCCGGTCGAAACCGCTGGCCAGCAAATAATGCGCTTGCGTCGTGTACCCGGCGAGCGTTAAGTCGGCGTCAATCGCGGCATCGGCCACGGCGGTGAAATCGACCCACGCCGTGATGTCCTGCAGGCCCGGCAGAAAAAACGCGTCGTCGTGCGCGCGATGGCGATAGTGGCAGCGCAGCGTACCGTCCGCCCGCTCGGGCAAATACACCTCGCGGCGCGTGCCGCCGTAGTCGGCCAGGACCAGCAGCCCCTGCTCGAGGCAGTAGGCGAGCGTAAACATGAAGCCGCGCACGCCGGGGCAAAACTCCGAGCAGTAACCGGGCGGTAGCGGAACACCGGCTGCCGCGCACTGGGCCACAATGGCGTCCAGATCGACGCGCAGCTCCGGCGGCGCGCGATCGTATTCGAGCACCGGTGTGTCGTCGTCCAATCCGACCCATGCGCTGTGGACCGATCCGTCGGCGTTCACTCGAAAGCGCTCGACCGGCAGTGCATCGAGCACTTCATTGGCAACAACGACGCCGCGAAACGGCCGCTGCGGAAGGGCATCGAGCCAGCGCACGCGATCCCGCAGATCGGCATCGAGAGCGGCGATGGTGGCGCGCTGGCGCTCCTTCAAATCAGCGCTCACTTCCAGTATCCAGTACTCGCCGGGCAGCGCGCCGTCCGCATCGAGTTGACGCAGCAGAGCAACCGCGAGCGCACCCGTGCCTGCCCCCATTTCCAGCAGCACGGACTCATCCCCGAGAGCTTTGAGCGTCGGCCCAATCCCGGCCGCCCAGGTTGCACCGAACAGCGGGGAGACTTCAGGCGCGGTGGTAAAATCACCGGCGCCACCGAATTTCGCGGTGCCCGCACTGTAGTAACCCTGCGCTGGTGCATAGAGTGCCATTTCCATGTAGCGGGCGAACCCGATCCGGCCACCGGCTTCGCGAATGGTGCGCCGAATGTGAACCTGCAGCGCCTGGCTGTGTGCCAGCGCATCGGGTTCCGGTTGTGGCAAATCGTTGGTCATGACATCTCTTGGCAAATTACGTGCGAAGCTAATCGGGCCTGCTACGATAGCGCGCGAACTATACCTGACTATGAGATTGTCGAATGCCCTCTGACGCACTAAATGGCCAAACCGTTCTGATCAGCGGCGCTGCCCGCCGCCTCGGCGCCCAAATGGCCAGAGCCGCCCACGAGCGCGGCGCCAACGTAGCGATTCACTACCGCAGCTCCAGCGCCGACGCCGACCAACTGGTCGCCGACCTCAACGCGCAACGCGCCGACAGCGCACTGGCGGTCGCCGCGGATCTGATTGACATCACCACGCACGAGTCGCTGATCGAGAAAGTGGTGGGCCACTTCGGCGGTCTCAACGCGCTGATCAACAATGCGTCAACGTTCTATCCCACGCCCGTCGGCAGCATCACATCCAAAGACTGGGACGATTTGATGGGCAGCAACCTCAAGGCGCCGATGTTTTTGTCGCAAGCGGCAGCGCCCGAACTCGCAAGGCGCCAGGGCGCCATCATCAATCTGGTGGACATTCACGCGCAGCGACCGATCAAGGATCACACGGTTTACCTGAGCGCCAAGGCCGGTTTGTACATGCTGACGCAGTCGCTTGCCGTCGACCTCGGGCCCGACGTGCGCGTGAACGGCATTTCACCCGGCCCGATTATGTGGCCCGAGAACGACATCACCGACGCGACCAAAGCGAGCATTGTTGACAGCACGTTGCTCAAGCGCTCGGGTGATCCGACGGACATTGCGCGTACGGCCATGTATTTTCTGACCGAAGCACCGTTTGTCACAGGTCAGATTATTGCGGTAGACGGCGGGCGTTCGTTACGGCCCTAGTCTGACTTGGCTATCCTTCGACGAAAAACGGCAGATTGTGCACAACAGCGCCGCCGTTGCCATCGAGCACCGTGACAAACACGCGATAGCCGCCAGGTCGCTTCGGCGTTTCGAATTCCACTCGAGAGGTCCCCTGCCCCTTTTTGATGGCAGCGGAAAACGAGGGCGGGGCAGCTTCTGCATCGCCACCCACACGACGATCCGTACTCTCCGCACGAATCTCCCACGTGAACGCCAGCGCATCGCCCTCTCGATCGATGCAGTCCACGGTGGCGTAGCTCCGAACCCCTGCGTCGACTTTCTTGAACGCGACAGGCGATGTCAGCGTGCGAATTTTCGGGGCACGATTTTCAGGCCAATCACCAGTCCAGGCGTAAGCCATGGCGTCGACGCGAGGCAGCTTCTCTCCCGTTGGCAGCAGCATGCTAAACCACGAGGACGTTGCTTCTTGCTTACTGCCCCAGATGAAAACGTAGGAACCAAGCGTCCGCCCAACGTTGTTTTTCTGATCGAGCATGTAAGTGGTATACGACGCGCCCGCTTTCGTGCTCGGGTCTTGCTCGATGGGTGCGCCCCACGGCGTCGCAGCCACCTCCCAGGTACCGCTGACACCAAACTCGGTGAGCACATACGGGCCGTTCCAGCCGGATTCAAGCAGGCTTTTTCCAACCCCGGCGCCGCCGCTGTAAGCATTGACACCCAGGATATCGAGCTGCGGATAGTGTTCCAGGATCGTCCTGATCTTGGTCGGCGCCGCACCGGCAATCACCGTCATGACAGGGTGATGCGGATCCAGCTCTTTGATGATCGCCGCGAGATGATCCAGCTCCTGCCAGATTCGCACGTCGCCGTTGTCACCCTCTCCCGCTTTAAAGACGTGCTCCATCTCATTGCCAAGCCCCCAGGTCAGCAGCGCAGGGTGATCCTTGTACTTGAGCACGGCGTCGC
Source organism: Gammaproteobacteria bacterium (assembly GCA_045107005.1). Taxonomy (GTDB): domain Bacteria; phylum Pseudomonadota; class Gammaproteobacteria; order Steroidobacterales; family JBCCMA01; genus JBCCMA01. The sequence continues at coordinate 3,532 of JBGCFP010000019.1, read as the reverse complement.
GAAGACGCTGGCGCTGTCGGTTGAGGCTGGCAGGCTCGCCATAGTCAAAGCCGTGGCGAGGATGGGCGACCCAAAAGCCGGCGGAAACCGTAATGCCCAGTTCGTGCGCGCGATCCAGCAAGGGTTTTCCGTCGATCAGCTGCTCGAGCTGCTCGATACCCCACGTCCGAATCGAGTTGCCACCGGAGTCAGCGAGCAGGGCCAGACTGTCACCTTGCGATGTATTCGCCGAGCCCCAGCCCGCGCCTTTGACCTGATAGGGCTCACCGTTTCGAATCAGTGTGAAAGTCCCGTCCGTCTGACGAGCCACGCGTACATCGGAGCCCTGTGCCGAGTTTCGGTCGGCTTGGGCGCTGATCGCAGCAACGGCCAGCATCGCGACGATGGGAAACAGCCGCGCGTACTGGCGAAGTGGCACGGCTAAAAATCTTCGCTGAGTATGGCGATTTTCGCGTAAGCCGCATCCGCCGGAGACCAGAACCAGCCTTTTGGATCCCAGGTTTGGGCAAAGGACAGTTCGTCGCGAACTTTGGTAAAGGCTGCGATGGCCTCGGGGGTTTTGCCCATTTTGGCCAGCGCTTCGCCCTTAATAAAATAGCTGGTGCCGACGTCGTTCAGTGCCCAGTACTCATGCACCCTGTCCATGTGGGCTTTCGATTTGAGTGAGGCCTGCATTTGTTTCGCCTGGGTCTCATACAGCTGTGAACATTTTTCAGAGTATTCGATCGCGTGGGCGTAATTGCCCTCGCCCAATGCCAGCCACGCGTTAGTGGTCAGCGTCTGCGACGTGTAGTCGCCAAAATCCAGAACAGCTGGCGCTTTCGGCGCGGGGGTGGAGGAGCAACCGGCAATAAACAAAGCGACCGTTAGTAAGGCTAGAACGTTTTTCATGATGGGTTCCTCGCTGAAAACCAGAACATACTGTTTACGAAATCGAGGGCTCGCCTCTCGTAATCTTTTCTGTCAGAGAACTGAATCGTGCCAGAGTGTGGCCTCCGCGCCTATAGCAGCGGAAGCTGATATCGAAAAAAAGCGGAAAACGTGCTCACCTTTTCTCGCTTTAACATTCCTGCATCGACAAGTGCCTGAAGCCTGTCGCTGCTCAAGCGCGGCGTCTTCGTGTCGGTGATTTGCGTGTACACTCTGGCGTCTTACCGACACAAAGCAAGTCTGCATGACTGACTCTCTCAACTTCGCGTTTGATCAGACGCCCGACAACGGCGGCTGGCAACCCGTGCTCGATCACATTACCTGGCTGCGCATGCCGCTGCCCTTTTCGCTGAACCACATCAATTTGTGGCTGGTGCGTGACGGCGACGGCATGGCGGCCGTCGACACCGGCATGTGGACACCTGACGCCATCGACTTCTGGCAGAAGGTCAATCGTGACTTGCTGGACGGTCGGGGATTGAGCCGTGTGCTGGTGACGCACATGCACCCGGACCACGTGGGCATGGCGGGCTGGTTGTGCAAGGAGTTCGACTGCCGGTTGTGGATGCCCCGCAACGAATATTTCCTGTGCCGCATTCTTGCGGCCGATACCGGCAAGTCCGCACCCACCGACGGCGTGACGTTCTATCGAGCGGCCGGTCTTGGCGACGCGCAAATTGAACGCTACAAACGAATGTTTGGCCTGTTTGGCAAAGCGGTCTTTTACCTGCCCGATTCTTACGTGCGCCTGCAGGAAGGTCAAAAGGTATCCATTGGCGACGCGTCGTTTGAAGTGGTGATGGGCAACGGTCATTCACCTGAGCACGCGTGTTTGTATGACGCCGAGCACAACGTCGTGATTTCCGGCGACCAGATCCTGCCCAGCATTTCCTCCAACGTCAGCGTGTGGCCGACCGAACCTTTGGCCAATCCGCTGCAGGACTGGCTGGACTCGTGTCGACGGCTCAGCCAGCGCTTCCCCGAAGACGTGCTGGTGTTGCCGGCGCACGGCCGGCCGTTTCGCAATGTCGGTCTGCGCTTGCAGCAGTTGATCGACGAGCACGAAGAAGGGCTGTCCAAAGTGCTCGACCTGTGCGCCCAACCGCGGCGCACCGTCGACTTGTTTGACGCGCTGTTCAAAAGCAAGATCAACGAAGGCAATCTGATCATGGCGACGGGCGAAGCGGTCGCCAACGTTAACTACCTGCTTGCGCGCAACGAACTGTGCGTTGCCGGTCAGCAAGACGGTGTGACCTGGTATCAGCGCACCTGAAATCAGTCGCTTTAATTAGAGACTGGCCACAAATTCCTGGCGGCGTTGCTCGGACGAAATCAGCCCAACGGACTGTAACGTGTCTGCCACGTCCTGGATCACCGTTTCTCTGATTCCAAGATCCGTCGACCATTCGGTCAGAGTCAGCCACTGCTCAACGTTGTGCACTTCGAGGGCGTAACGCTTGGCGATCAACTCGGCAGCATCGTCACGTTGAGTGAGTGAGAAGGCATTGGCGTAAGCGGCGCGCAGTGCCACCGCGCAACGTTTGGGATCGTCTTCGAGCATCCGCTCGCTGACCGCCACGACAAAACACGGCCACGGCGTCGGATACTCCGCCACGCGTCGGAAATCACCGCTGTCGACCAGCGGTTGTGTCATGAATTTTTCCCAGAAAAAAATGTCGGCGCGCCCGTCGCCCAAGGCGCGCCGGGCTTCGTCAATCCGGCCCACCGTCTCGAACTGCATGCGCTCGAGCGACCAACCCTGCTCGCGCGCGTGGACGCACGCCATCAGATGCGAGCCCGAGCCGTAGCGGCTAATGGCATAGCGCTTGCCCTGCAGATCGGCGACGCTGTGCAAAGCGCTCGCGCCGGGCACGTGAATACCCCAAATCAATGGCGACTTCGTGTAAACGCTGACAATACGAAAACGACCGCCTTTGGCAATCGCGGCGACCGCGCCTTCGGTAAGCAGCATGGCCATGTCGATGTCGTTGTCATCGAGCGCGGCGGCCATGGAACCGGTGCCCTCACCGAAATCGCGCCAGCTCGCATCAATACCGGCACGGCGCAAGTCGCCAGACTCAAGCAGCAGGCGCCACGGCAAGTTGAAATGCTCGGGCACGCCGCCAATGCGCAAGGGCTCGAAAGAAGTGTGTACCGCCATGTCCGGATGATGCCGTGACCAGCTGGTCAGTGCGAGCCTTACTTAGAAGGCGTTGCGCTCCAGATCGAATTCGTTGAGCGATTGACCAACCTTGCGCGCAATCTCGCGATCTCGGGCCCGCTTGGCCGACGTGGCCCGCAAGCCGGAAACCGGGGAACAACTGCCGTTCTCAACCACAAACAGCGCTTCGGCCAGGGAGGCCTCCAACGGATCGCCAAGCGCTCGGTCCAGATCGTCCACCGCCGGGCAGTCGGGCACGAAACCGTCGAAGAAATCACCGTCGCCCAGCGCGTTGACGCTGGCAAACGCAGTGGGTACCGCGACTTTGTCGCAGAATTCAAACTGGTACGCGCCAACCGGCTTGCCGAATGAGGCCTCACCAACAACGGTCACCGGGATAAACGGAATCAGAGAATTGATCACCAGCTCGCTGGCCGACGC
>JBGCFP010000189.1:0-22722 GCA_045107005.1 Gammaproteobacteria bacterium | reverse complement strand
AATTTTCAGGAACAGATCTTTCGGCGCGTGATCAACGAGTCGTTTCAAAAAATTGAAACGCACTGCACGAATGCCGCCGACGTGCAGGGCATCAAGCTCCTCGTCCGTAATAGTCGGCTCGACCACCGCCACACCGCGCGCCAGTCCCGCCGCTTGCTCAATGGCATGCAACGTGGCGCGATTGTCGGTGCCGTGACAGCTCGCTTGCACGATCACGTTGCGCTTGAAGCCCAAACGATCTCTCAGCGCGAACAGCATGGCGGCGTCGGCATCCTGAGGCAGGTACTTGGCTTTGGCACTAAAGGGAAATTCCGCCTGTGGTCCAAACACGTGGCAATGAGCATCTACGGCCCCGGCGGGCAGTTCGAATGCTGGCTTTGATGGCGCCTCGGACCAGCTGCGAATTCGTGTCATGTGAACACCTCTCCATCCATTAGCTTACGCGCCGTTCTCAACAGGGCGGCGCGGGTAACCTTACCCTGCGTATCCGTGGTCAGCACGCAACTCATCTCACCGGTCGGATGCTCGATGGACAGGAGTTTTTTTTCTCCTGCCGGCACACTCGCCAGCTGGGCCGCGGGCGAGCCCTCAATCAAGCAAGCCGTGGCCACGGTCACCGCGCCGAGCACACCGACAGATGCGTGTGCCCGATGCGGAATAAAGCTGCGTACGGTAATCGCACCACCCTCACGCGGCGGCGCGACCAGCATCAGCTTGGGCACCGACTTGTTCGTTACATCACCAAGGTTCATGCGCGGGCCGGCCTGCAATCGGATCGCTTCAAGTCTTGCTTTCAGGGCCTCATCTGCGTCCAACGTGTCCCGGTCTTCATAGCCGCTGATGCCAACGTCCTGCGCGCGCATTACGATGCACGGCATGCCGTTATCGATCAGCAAGCAGTCGACGCCGTCGATGCTCTCGAGCGGCTGTCCCGTGGGCAACAGCGCGCCGCAGCTTGAGCCCGCGGTATCACGAAACTCGAGAGGAATTGGCGCATGGGTGCCCGGCACGCCATCGATGCTGGCGTCGCCGTCGTAGCGCACCATACCGCCCGGAGTCTGCACCGTCGCAACGGCGGTCTGACCGGTATTGACCATACGGATGACCACGCGCGTCTCATCCGCCGCAGATCTAAGCAAGCCTCGCTCGAGCGCGAATGGTCCAACGCCTGCGAGAATATTCCCACAGTTCTGAGCATCGCTGACCTGCACCCGATCGACAAACACCTGCAGGAAAAGGTAATCGACATCGACGCCGTCGTGTTGGGAGGAACTCACCACCGCCACCTTACTGGTCAGCGGATCGGCACCACCCATGCCGTCAATTTGACGCGCGTCCGGCGACCCCATAATGCGCAGCAGCACTTCATCGCGCGCCGCTGGATCGTGCGGCAAATCGGTCTCAAGGAAATAGCCGCCCTTTGAGGTGCCTCCGCGCATCCACATGCACGGGACCGCACGGCCTGTTTCTAAACCCATTTCAGGCCAAGTGCTTCGAGCTTCGGCCGAAACCCGTAGATATCCATACCCAGCTCACCCGCCGCAAAGCGCACCCGTTTTTCTTCTTCCTTTGCCTCACGCGCCTGTGCTTTGACCAGCACGTCCGCGGCCTCCTCACGGCGCACGACCACCACGCCATCGTCGTCGGCCACGATGACATCGCCCGCGTTCACCGCGGCACCGGCGCACACCACCGGCACGTTCACGCTGCCAAGCCGTGTTTTTTCCGTGCCCTGCGCGAAGACGGCTTTGGACCACACGGGGAAGTTCATCTCACGCAGATCACGTATGTCGCGTACGCCGGCGTCAATCACCAGGCCCCGGCACCCACGCACTTGTGCTGACGTCGCCAGCAGATCACCGAAGTAACCATCCTCGCAGGGACTGGTCGGCGCCAACACCATGATGTCGCCCTCCTGCAGCTGCTCGATGGCAACATGCAGCATCCAGTTGTCGCCCGGCGGAGACGAAATCGTCACGGCGGAGCCCCCGATACGGGCGCCGCTGTAAATGGGGCGCAGGTAGCTTGCCAGCAGCCCTTTTCGCCCCTGCGCTTCATGCACGGTCGCGACACCGGCAGCGGCAAGACCATCAATAACCTCGCGGCTCGCGCGCTCTATGTTTTGTACGACAATTCCTGACATGTTGTGCTCCTGCCTCGACTGGTCACGGGTTCCCTTGGCACGATATGGCAGGGCCGCCCGCATGACACATTCAGACTTAACGCAAGCTATAAGCTCATGCTAATCTTTGCGCGGTGACAGAGCAAAAAATCAACCTGCGTCAACTGCAAGCGTTTGTGAAAATCTATGAGCTTGGCACGCTGCTCAAAGCTGCACGCGCCATTCATATTACGCAGCCCGCCCTGACTCAGGGTCTGGCACGTCTGGAGGATTTACTCGAGGTCAGACTGTTTGATCGACAGCATGACGGCATGCACCCAAGCTCCGCCGCACGGGTGCTGTACCCGCGTGCCAAGAATGCACAGACCCTGATTCGCTCGCGCAAGCTGACCTTTACGCATTTACGCGCGTTCACCGCTCTGGCTCGTGCCGGCAGTTACGCAGATGCCAGCGCGGCGACCGGTCTGGCGCGCGCTTCTTTGCACCGGTCGGTGGCGGATCTGGAAGGACTCCTCAACCTGAAACTCGTGCAGCGTCGTGGGCGCGGCGTCGAATTAACGCCTGCAGGCAGCGCCACGTCGCGGCGCTTTCGACTCGCACTAAACGAACTGTCAACCGCGGCGGACGAAATACGCTCGCTGCATGGCGCAGCGGTTGGTCGCGTCAGCATTGGCGCCATGCCGCTGAGCCGCGCACGAGTCTTGCCAACAGCGATCGTAGCCTTTCGCAAAACGCATCCAGACTGTCGACTCGCGATTGCCGAAGGCAGCCACGCGGAATTGGTGGAGCCTTTGCGCGATGGCGAGTTCGACTTCCTCGTCGGTGCGCTTAGAACGCCACTGCCCGGACCCGATCTGGCGCAGAAGCCACTGTTCACCGATAGCCCGGTGATTGTCGCGCGCCGCGATCACCCTCTCACGCGATTAAAAAAGTCACCCAGCGTGCGAGCGCTTAGCCGTTTCGAATGGTGCCTGCCGACACGTGGCGTGCCATTAAGAGAAGGTTGCGAGACGCTCTTCGTTGAAGCCGGACTTGAGCCTCCCTCAGTGAAAATTGAATGCGGCTCTGTCTTGCTGATACGCCAGGTCCTGATGCACTCGGACTGCCTGACCGTGCTCTCGCCAGATCAGGTTGCTGTCGAATTAAAGAGTGGCTGGCTGACCGTCATTGGCGCCCCACAAGACGCACTGCAGCGAACAATCGGCCTGATCTATCGTGAAGACTGGCGACCCACGGCGACCCAAGAGGCGTTTCTGGCGACCTTGAAGGAGGTTTGTCAGAATGAGGGTTAATTCGTATTTTCTTATAGTTCAAAGCGACTTGTTATTAGCAACGCCGGTGTGGCCATGACTTAATTGTGAGATGGAGGATGCAACCGATTGGCGCGCTCGGACTCACAACCATACCCAGTGCTCTTCTCGACAAACTCTCAGTCATCCACGATAAGCAACCGACGAGCCCATCATGACCATGATCATTGACTGCCACGGCCACCACACGGTCGCACCGCAAAAACACCTCGACTACCGCGATGCGCAGAAAGCGCAGTTGGATGACCCTGCGTTGCCAACCCCTTCGCGGCCCTCCATGTCCGACGACGAGATTCGCGAGGGCATCGAGGCAAACCAGATGCGCTTGATCAAGGAACGCGGCGCAGACCTGACGATATTTAGTCCACGCGCTTCACGTATGGAGCCGCATGTTGGCAATGAATCGACCGCCGTCACCTGGTCCCAGGCGTGCAACGATCTGATCACGCGGGTGGTGGATCTTTACCCGGAAACCTTTGTCGGTGTGTGCATGCTGCCGCAGACGCCCAAAACCGATCTCAAAGCCTCTATCGCGGAGTTGAAGCGCTGCGTCGAAACTCAAGGGCACATCGGCTGCAACCTAAACCCTGATCCGTCCGGCGGGCATTGGACTGCCCCACCGTTAACCGATCGGTTCTGGTATCCCTTTTACGAAGCCATGTGCGAGCTGGATGTGCCCGCGATGATTCATGTGTCGGGTTCCTGCAACCCCACGTTTCACGCTACCGGCAGCTATTACATTGCCGCCGACACGAACGCGTTCATGCAGTTCCTGGCCGGCGATTTGTTTCGCGACTTTCCAGAGCTGCGCTTTATTATTCCGCACGGTGGTGGCGCCGTGCCGTATCACTGGGGGCGTTATCGCGGACTGGCAGATATGCTTAAGAAGCCGGCGCTCGACGGACACGTCATGCAGAACGTCTATTTTGATACCTGCGTCTACCATCAGCCCGGTATCGATCTTTTGTTCGACGTCATCGATCCGAAGAACATTCTGTTTGGCTCGGAAATGGTGGGCGCTGTACGCGGCATCGACCCACAAACCGGCCAGTACTTTGATGACACCAAGCGTTACGTCGATGCACTAAATCTCGACACGGTAACGCGGCACAACATCTTTGAGGGTAATGCGCGTCGCGTATTCCCAAGACTCGATCAGCAGCTCAAGGCACGCGGACTATGAGCTTTGTAACCAATCGCTGGTACGTCGCCGCGTGGGATGGCGAAGTTGGCTCCAAGCCGGTCGCGCGCACGATTTGCGGCGAGGCCATTGTCATGTATCGCAAGCTCGATGGCACCGTCGTCGCTTTGCGTGACGCCTGCCCCCACCGCTTGCTGCCGTTGTCCATGGGCGTACGCGAAGGCGACAACCTGCGCTGCATGTATCACGGCATGCTGGTGGGTGCCGATGGTCGTGCCCAGCAGATGCCGATCGTCACCGAGCGCGTCAATAAAAACGTGTGCACGCCCACCTACGCGGTGACGGAAAAGTATCGCTACATCTGGGTATGGATTGGCGACCAGGACAAAGCCGATGAAGCGCTGGTGCCCGATTTTTGGCCCTGCGCCACTGACGGCTGGGTGTTCGATGGCGGCTACATGCGCGTCGAATGCGACTACCTGCTGTTTATCGACAATCTGATGGATCTGACCCACGAAACCTACGTGCATCAGGGCTCCATCGGACAGCATGAATTGATGGAGAGCCCGCTGGAAACCAAGGTTGATGGCGATACGGTCACGCTGTCGCGCTGGATGCCTGGGGTCAACCCGCCCCCGTTCTGGCGCGATGCCCTGAAAAAGGATGGCCCGGTCAATCGCTGGCAGATTTGTCAGTTTGTTGAGCCGTGCTCGGTACTCATTGACGTCGGCGTGTCACCTGTTGAGGCCGGTGATTCGCTTAAGAGTCACGACTCCGGCGTCCGCGGTTTTGTCATCGACTCGATGACGCCGGAAACGGACAGCACCTGTCATTATTTCTGGGGAATGGCGCGCAATTTCGACATCGACGATCCCGGCGTCACGAGCCGGATCAAGAACGGGCAGCAGGCAATCTTTACGGAAGACATAGACGTACTCGAAGCCCAGCAAAAGTCCATTGCGAAAAACCCAGACCTGCGCCTGCGCAATCTGTCTGTTGACCAGGGCGGCGTCCACGCGCGACGCATTATCAAAAAAGGGATCGAAGAAAATGCCTGACCGCCCGCAGGAATTTGCTGAGCAGATCGAGGACATCCCGGGCACGCGTGTGTTCACCACCACGCGCGCCAGACAGGGCTATTGGGTCAACCAGTTTTGCATGAGCCTGATGCGCCCTGAAAACCGCACGCGCTGGCTGGCAGATGAGCGAGCCTATCTGGCCGACTGGAACATGACCCAGCCTCAGAAAGACGCCGTCCTGGCCAGGGACTACAACCAACTTCTGGATCTTGGCGGCAACATCTATTACCTGGCCAAAATTTTCTCGACCGACGGCCTGTCGTTTGTTCAAGCCGTATCAACGATGACCGGCATGAGCGTCGAAGAGTATCAAACGATGATGCTCGCTGGCGGGCGCTCGCCCGACGGCGTCCGCTCTAAAACCGAGGATTGTTGATATGGCCCGTATCAGCGCCGGCATCGGCTGCAGTCACGTTCCACTCATTGGCGTCGGCGTCGATCAAAAAAAACAACAAGATCCCTACTTCAAACCAATCTTTGAAGGCTTCGAATGGACGAAGCAGTGGCTGCAAGAAGAACAGAACAAACCGGACGTGGTCGTTTTGGTGTTCAACGATCACGCGTCCGCCTTTGGTCAGGAGATCATTCCAACGTTCGCCATCGGTTGCGCCGACGAATTCGAACCCGCCGACGAAGGCTGGGGCCCGCGCCCGGTTCCGACCGTCAAAAACCACGCTGATCTTGCCTGGCACATGGCGCAAAGCCTGATCCTTGACGAGTTCGACATGACCATCATCAACGACATGCCGGTCGACCACGGATTAACGGTGCCGCTGTCAGCGCTGTTTGGCGAGCCCGCTGCGTGGCCTTGTCTGGTCGTGCCACTAATGGTCAACGTGATCACCTACCCTATTCCGTCCGGCGACCGCTGCTTCCGGCTCGGCCAGGCGATCGCTCGCGCCGTAGAGAGTTTTCCTGAAGATCTCAACGTGCAAGTTTGGGGCACCGGCGGCATGAGTCACCAGTTGCAGGGACCGCGTGCCGGCTTGATCAACCAGCCGTGGGACACGCGGTTCCTTGACGACCTGACCGCCGACCCGGCACGCCTGCGCGCGATTGAGCATATTGAATACCTGCGTGAAACCGGGTCCGAAGGCATCGAAATGGTGATGTGGATGGTGATGCGCGGTGCCCTGCAAGGCCGCGTCCGCGAACTCTATCGTCACTACCACGTACCCGCCTCAAACACCGCCCTTGGGCATATTGTTTTGGAGAATACATTGTGAAAATCGCACTGGTTGGCGCCGGCGCCTTCGGCGACAAACACCTCGATAGCATTGAGAACATCGACGACGCACAAGTGGTCAGCATCACGGATCGTACACTTGAGCGAGCGCGCGCAACCGCGGACAAGCGCGGTATCAAGCATGCCTTTGACAAACTGGAAGATGCCCTCGCCATGGACGAGGTCGACGCCGTCATTCTGTGCACACCAACCCAGATGCACGCCGTCCAGGCCATCGCATGCATGGACGCAGGCAAGCACGTGGAAGTCGAGATCCCGCTGGCCGACAGTTGGGCTGACGCCGAGGCCGTGTTGGCGAAGCAAAAAGAAACCGGTCTTGTGTGCATGGTCGGTCATACACGTCGTTTCAATCCTTCGCACCAGTGGGTGTACAAGCGGATTCAGGCCAGCGAATTCTCCATCCAGCAGATGGATGTGCAGACGTATTTTTTCCGTCGCACCAATACCAATGCCAAAGGCGAGGCCCGTTGCTGGACGGACCACCTGCTGTGGCACCACGCTGCCCACACGATTGATCTTTTTCAGTACATGACCGGCGACAAAATCGTCGTGGCTAACGCGATTGAAGGCCCGCCGCACCCCGAGCTCGGGATTGCCATGGACATGTCCATCCAGCTCAAGTCTGACAAGGGTCGAATCCTGACGCTGTCTTTATCGTTCAATAATGAAGGGCCGTTTGGTACGTTTTTTCGCTACATCGGCGATACGGGGACTTACGTGGCGCGTTACGACGACCTGGCGACCGGCGGCGATGAGGCCATCGATGTTTCCAATATTGATGTCACGATGAACGGCATTGAACTGCAGGATCGCGAGTTTGTTGGGGCAATTCGCGACGGTCGCGAACCCAACAGTTCCGTAGCCAAAGTGCTGCCGTGCTACGCGACGCTGCACGAACTTGAGCAGAAGCTAAAGGCACAGCGCTGAGCCATCCGCACCTGCGAATGGCCCCACGGTTAGGACGCAGTAACGACATGAAAGCGGACGTCGTCATTATCGGAGCCGGGCCTGCTGGCCTTCTGCTCGGCCACTTACTGGTCCGGGCCGGCGTGCACGCCATCGTGCTTGAGCGTCGCTCACCCAAGTACGTCCTGTCGCGAATTAGAGCCGGCGTCCTTGAACGCGGCATCCTTGACATCATGGCGCAGTTAGAGCTCGACGAGCGCTTGCTGCGCGAAGGCATTCCACACGATGCGGTCACGTTGGCCGATGGAGAACGTCTGATTCACATCCAGGTCCAGGCGCTGACCGGCCATCAGGTCATGATCTACGGCCAGACGGAAATCACACGCGACCTTATGGACGCCGCACCCGGCCGCGGACTCGAAATCGTGTACGAAGCCGCCGACGCCGCCCCGCACGACATCTCGTCGGAATCGCCACACGTTACGTACAAAAAAGACGGGAGGACGCAACGCATTGACTGTCGTTTCATCGCCGGTTGCGACGGCTTTCACGGCCCGTCGCGAAGAGCCCTTCCCTCGCAGTTCAGTAAAGGGGTCGAAAGTGTGTATCCGTTTGGTTGGCTCGGCGTGCTGGCCGACGTGCCGCCCTGCGCGCACGAAGTGGTTTACGCCAATCACGATAGAGGCTTCGCACTGGCGTCAATGCGTTCGCTGACGCGCAGTCGCTACTATCTCCAGGTCGCCGTGGACGAAAACATCGACGAATGGTCAGACGACCGTTTCTGGGGCGAACTGGCCGTGCGACTGGGGCCACAGCTTGCGGCCAAAATTACGACCGGTGCGTCCATCGAGAAGTCCATCGCGCCGCTGCGTTCATTCGTATGCGAAAGGATGCGCCACCATAGCCTCTTTCTCGCGGGCGATGCCGCGCACATCGTTCCGCCAACTGGCGCCAAAGGCCTGAACCTTGCCGCGTCCGACGTTGCGTATCTGGCACCCTCGCTGATCAACTATTTCAAGCGCAATGACAGCTCGGGAATCGACAGTTACGAGGCCCGCGCACTGGCCCGCGTGTGGAAATCATCGCGCTTTGCCTGGTACCTGACCACGCTCATGCATCGCTTTGGCGCTGACGGAGATTTTGATCGTAAGATGCAGATCGCTGAGCTTGATTACATCGCCGGCTCGCGCGCCGCTCAAATGACCATCGCCGAAAACTACATAGGACTACCGCTATGAGCAACGCACTACGAAGTCTTGCAGGAAACGCCCTCCCCGCCGTCGGATTGGGGTGTATGCCACTGAGCCATGCGTACTCCAATCAGCCGGATGACGACGATGGCGAAAAGCTGCTGCATCATGCAATCGATCTCGGCTACAAACACTTTGATTCAGCCAGGCTTTACGGACACGGACACAATGAGGCCCTCCTTGCGCGAGTTCTAAAGACCCGCAGAGACGAGATGTTCATCACGTCGAAGTGCGGCATCGAGTTTACCGGTGGCAAACGCGGCATCGACTGCAGTCCGCAGGCCATCGTTAAGGCGGTCGAGGCAAGTTTGCAGACGCTCGAAGTGGATTTCATCGATCTGTACTATCTGCATCGACGTGATTTCACCGTGCCAATAGAAGACAGCGTCGGCACACTCGCGGCGCTGAAAGAAGAAGGCAAGATTGGTGGCATTGGCATTTCCGAGATGTCTGCCGACACGCTGCGTCAAGCGCACGCAGCGCATCCCATTGATGCGATCCAGAACGAATATTCGCTGTGGACCCGCAATGCTGAACTGGGTGTACTCAACGCCTGCCGTGAACTGGGCGTCGCATTTGTCGCGTTTTCGCCCGTCGCCCGCGGCGTTCTGGCCAGCGGGGTCAAGGACCCGCTCACACTAGAGGAAGGCGATCTCAGACGTAGTCACCCGCGCTTCAACGCTGAAAACTGGGCAATTAATGCAACGCTGGCTGAACAATTCGACGCGCTCGCGATTGAGGCCAATGTGACCTCGGCTCAATTGGCGCTAAGCTGGGTGCTCGCGCAAGGTGACTTTATTCATGTCATTCCCGGCACCACGTCTGCAAAACATCTGAAAGAGAACTTCGCTACGCTTGATCTGCAGGTGACGAAAACGGCGCTGGACAAAGCGGACGCGTTAATCAACCAATCGGCGGTCGCCGGTCATCGCTACCCGGAAGGCATGCGTAAGACGATCGATACAGAAGAGATTACGTAACACTGCCGCATCAAGTGGGGACCGATTGAGAGCACCAGCCGGGCACACACAATGGATGGGGCGTACTCACTCAAAAACTGACTGGAAGGTTCAGCGTGCAGGATCTCGTAGCAACAAGAGCGCTAGGGCGCCCAACAGCGAACCAAGCGCCATAGCGAACGCAACGCTCGAAAGCCCGTAGCCGCCTTCGAACAAGAGCCCCGCAATAATCGGCCCCAGAGCCGCGCCGGAACGGCCAACCCCGATCACAAACCCGGTGCCGCTGGCACGCAAATGTGTCGGGAAAGACTGCGCGAGCAATGCGTACAACCCAACCACGGCAGAATTGGTAAAGAATCCCGCGATTGCCGCTATGACCGCGAGTTGACCAAGCGTCGCCTGACCCTGACCAAAAATGTTGATCATCAATACGGAGCCGAGCATCGCCACAATGACCAGCAGGCGCACACGAACATAGTGGCTCAGCCAGCCCAGCAGCAGTGAACCCGCGGCACCGCCAACGTTGGCCCAGACCAAGACCCCGCCGGCCAAAGTGCCCGAAAAACCCATATCCACAACGATCTTGGGTATCCATTTTAAGATGAAGTAGAAGGTCATTATGTGCGCCAGATAACCGGTCGTGAGCAAGATGGTGATGCGCGCCAGTTGCGGCGAAAACAGTTCGCGCCATCCGCTGGGTGGCTGCTTGTCATCGACGCCCGGCAGCTCATCGATGGTTGCATGGCCCATGCGCTGCAGGATGCCGTTGATGTCCCGCAATGCTGTCGGTGATTTCTTCTGCGCCAGATACGAAATGGACTCGGGCATCAACAGCCAAACGAGCGGGATAAACAGCGCAGTCATGCCCGCGCCCAGCACGAATACTGCACGCCAATCGTAGTGTGCGAGCAAGAGCGCGGCGATTGATCCACCAATTATGACGCCGATTGGATAGCCGGTTGCCATGAGCGCCACATTGAAGCTCCGTCGGCGGGCGTTAGAGTATTCGGCCACCATCGCATTGATGGTCGCCAGCATGCCGCCGATACCCAGGCCGGTGGCAAAGCGGAACACCAGCAGAGCATTGATACTGTTGACGGTCGACGCCAGACACATGCCGGCCGACATCAGCGTGAGGCAACCAAGAATAACGGGCCGGCGCCCGAATCGATCGGCGAACCATCCGAGCAGCAAAGCGCCGACCGCCATGCCAATCAACTCCATCGCAAGCACCACGCCAAGCTCGGCTCGCGAAATACCCCATTGCTCTACGATACCCGGTGCCGCGAAGCTGATGGCCAACACGTCGAATCCGTCCAGCGCATTCAGTGAGACACAGATCGCAACTGCCGCGATCTGCAGGGGCCTCATTGGCAAGTCGTCGAGAATACTCTGCGAGCTCACCAGAGTAGCCCGGTCATGCGAGAAACTTTACGGGCAGTCGATCAAGCCCGTGCAGCGTATTGTTGAGCCGCCACCGCGGTTCACCAGTCATCTCGATCCGCCGCACGCGCTCTATCATTGACGACAACACAGATTGTGCTTCCAACCGCGCCAACATCTGGCCAACACAAACGTGAATGCCGCGTCCAAAACCAACATGCCCAAGTGTCTTGCGGGATATATCGAATCGGTCCGGATCTTCCCATTTTCGTGGGTCGCGGTTAGCAGAGGCGAGGAAAAGAACGACCTTCTGACCCTCCGGGACTTCCACACCGTCAATATCGATCGGTTGCGTCGTCGTACGCATGAAGGTTTGCACTGGCGATACGTAGCGCAGCGCTTCTTCGAACGCGCCTCGAACCAACGCGGGTGTCTCTCGCAGCACATGCCATTGCTCCTCAAAACGGGCGAAACAATACAGCATCGCACCAATCCCAAAGATGGTGGTGTCCAAACCGGCCGTCAGCAGCGACCGTACCAGCAACGCGGCTTCCTCATGCGTGATCGCGCCGTCATCAGCGGCCAGATAGATCTTTTGGCCAATGCCATCTGGTGATAATTCCGTACGCTGACACTGTGCCGTGATCCACTGCACAACAGGTTGCGCGTTGGCAAACGACGCTTCAAACAACTTGTTGCGCGGTCCGAACGCGTTGAATGCCATATTTCCATACGGCAAGAGATTTTCGCGACCGTCCTGGCAAATGCCTATAGCGTCTGGAAACACGCTGAGCGGATAGGCTTCGGCAAGATCACGCACCGCATCGATCTCGCCCTGCGCGACCAGTCGGTCGATCAACGCGTCGGACGCTGACCTAAAACCCTCAGCGAGATGTTGCAAAGCGGGCTTGGACAGTACGCGCATCAACACTCGACGGGTTTTCGTATGCAGCGGCGGGTCCGCCTCCAGAATAATACTGGGCGGTCGCCAGGGCTTTTCCTTCGAAAAGTCGCTGAGTCCTACACCGCGGCCGGAGCAAAATGTTTCCCAATCCTCGAGCGCGGCACAAACGTGCTCATACCGTGCCAGCGCATAGACACCGTATTTTTCCAACCAGACCACTGGTCCGGCCTCGCGCAAGTCATGGTGACTCGGGTATGGGTCTTCAAGAAAGGCATCTGCAAAAGGATCGACAGAACTTGTCGGACAATTCGAAGGTATCTTCATGGTAAGCTTCTTCAGGATTTCGAGTCAGTTGGCGACTGCCAGTTGTGCCAGGGCCGTTTCAACCAAAGCTGCCAAATTCGTGTCATGTGAAAAGCCAAGTTGATCACCTAAATGCGTCGTCAACGCAGGCTGCCGGCCAAACGCCATTTCCAATGGCACGTCGGGTTCATAAGATACCAAATTGGACGTGGCATGCGTTTGTCGCGCTATCTCATCGATCATATCCCCCATGCGCACCCGCAACGCTGGCAGCGTTAGCGCACGAACACCAGTCAACTCTGGATCGAGGAAAAGCGCATGCCTAAGATTGTCCGCCACGCAGTTGACCGATGACAGCCAGCTGGTGGCGTCGGGTGAAACCGGCATGACAAACTTGCGTCCAGCTCTCAGAGCATGAAACGAATCGCTCAAAAATGCGGATTTCATACCGGACGGCCCTTGCGGCCGCGCCACGACACCAGGCAACCGCAGCGACAATGCGTCGATATCACCGCGGCGGCTCAGAACGGCAAGCCACTGTTCCATCATGGCCTTGTGTCCTGCATAGAGCAGTCGCGGGGCTAGAGGCGTCGCGTCATCGACCCCGGCCGGTATGGGGTCACCAAAGACCGCAATGCTACTGGCAAACACGAAGCGCGGTCTTTCCCCGACTTTGCCTGCCATTTGTGCTAGTTCCATTGTGCCGTCGATGTTCACGCGCCACGCAAGCTCAGGGTCCTGCTCGGCCGCGCCTCCCGGCACCGTCGCCAGATGCACGACGGCATCGCAGCCGCCCGCAAAGGCAAGTGCCAAAACCTGTACGTCCGTGATATCGCCGACGATGGGGTGCACGTTAGGCAGGTCCGGAATGGATGCCCGGGCACTGTCTATCGCGACAACGTCGTGCCCAGTCATGCTGGCCACGAACTGTCTGCCTACAAAGCCGCCTGCACCGGTGACGATAACGCGCATGCTGATTAAGGCTTAAGCTCTTTCAGCGGCGCGCCATCGTGAACATAAGGCCCAATGGCTTCGGTCAAGACAAAGACGATTCGGCAAAGCTGGGTCGTGCTGGCATTGCGCCAAAGATGTATCGTACCTCGTTGTACGATGATATCGCCTGCCCCACAGACTTCGAGCACCCCATCGTCAAGCTCGAGTTCTACCTCGCCGGATACCACAATGCCGTAGTCAAGACTGTTGGTCCGGTGCATGGGTGATGCGCAACCCGGCAGCATGTCGACGACGCGGATCACCGAACCCCCATTGAGCGTCAGCCCAACGTCGCGGCTGGCACCGTCTGTCTCATCGTTGAGATCAACCGGCACACTGGCGCTACTCCAAATGGTCGCAAAGGCGGCATCGCCGGACGGTATTTCACTGGTTTCCAGCCGGTCAACCGATTGAAAGACAGCGCGACCGTCAGCGTCGTGCCCCGTCACAATGCGTCGTAGACGTTGGTTTGAATCAGTCATCTGAACGCGCCTGCCCTCGTAAAAATGATCGACATAGCCACAACTGTCGATCGAGCGATTCAGCGCCCTGCTGCAACCACTTGCTGGTCAATCGCACCAAACAGAACGTCACCGTCAACGGTGCGCGCTTCCATAAAAATCGAATCGCCGAATGACATGAACGGCGTGACAGGCTTGTCCGCCTCGATCATTTCGATCGCACGGCGCTCGCTGATACAAGACGAGCCCACGTCGCGATAGTTGTCGTTGGATACTGTACCCGATCCGATGATGGTGCCCGCGCACAGGTCCCGCGTGGCGGCGGCATGGGCAATCAGATCGTGAAAACCGACGCTCATGGCGGCGCCGTTCGCACGTCCGAATGGGGCTCCATTCAAGCGCACTTCAAGCGGCAGGTGAACGCGCCCGTCCGACCAGGCCGCGCCAAGCTCATCCGGCGTCACCGCAAGCGGCGCAACCGAACACGCAGGTTTCGCCTGCACCCAGCCAAAACCGGTCTTCATCTCCTTGGGCGCGAGGGTACGTAACGACCAGTCGTTAATTTGCACTAACAGCTTGATGTGGCGCATGGCGTCAGGTGCACTGGTGCCCATAGGCACGTCGTCAACAATCACCCCATACTCACCTTCAAAATCGATGCCGTCCGCCTCGCTGACAAATGGCACGTCCGCGACGGGACCATAGAAAACGTGCGACATGCCCTGATACATGAGCGGCTTGTCCGTCTCGATGGGCGGCAAATCAAATGCCTTTTGCATCAGTACGCCGTGGGTATCAAACGCAGAGCCGTCAAGCCACTGCCAGGCCCGGGGCAACGGCGCGGCAAAATCACGCGGCATCACCGCTTCGCCCTCGCCCTTTTTGACGCGCTCATTCAGAGCCAGCAACTGCGGCGCGCAGGCATCCCACGAATCGAGTGCCTGCTGTAAGGTCATCGGTGCGTCCGGCGTCAAGCAACGCGCACCATCGCTCGATACAACCACTAAACGGCCGTCAGGTCCGTCGGCCGCCCGCGTCGCCAGTTTCATGACGCATCCTCATCGTCGAAAATGGCAACCGCACGCGTCCAGCCTGCCGACGCACCGCGAATCTTGTGCGGAAAACAACTGATCATGAAACCGGATGCGGGCAGTACTTCCAGATTGTGCATTTTCTCAAGATGGCAGTAGCCGATATCGCGGCCGGCCTTGTGGCCTTCCCAAATGAGCGACGTGTCTCCGGTTTCTTCAACCTTCTTGGCCGTGTGCGAGAACGGTGCATCCCAGGACCAAGCGTCGGTCCCGGTGACACGGACACCTTTTTCAAGCAAGTACATCGTCGCTTCATAGCCCATGCCGCAACCGATGTCGACAAAGTTCGGTTCACCGATAGCCTTACCCGCAGCGGTATTGATCACGACAATATCGAGTGGCTGTACTTCAACACCCACCCGCGACAACTCCGCTTCGACCTCGGCCGCCGTGACCACGTGGCCGTCTTCGAAATGGCGGAAATCAAGTTTGATACCGGGCCTGAAACACCAGTCAAGCGGCACTTCATCAATCGAAATGGCGCGTTCACCGCCATTCATTGTGGGATGAAAATGCCACGGCGCATCCAGATGCGTACCGTTGTGGGTCGTCAGGTTTACCCGCTCCGCGGCCGCAAATCCTTCGCCACCTGGAAGGTTTTCTGTCGTCGCATCAGGGAAGAAAATTTTCGCTTCTTTCACCGTTTCAGCGTGCGTCTGGTAGGTAATTTCCGGACGCATAAACGGCGGATCCGAAATGACATCGTTTTCCAGATAGATAGACAGATCAACAAATCTTCTTGGCATGACAGTATCCTCGCAGGAGCCAGATCAGGACGTGTAACCGCCCAGCGTCTCCGCGAACCAGTCGGCGATAAAGGTGGTACCAAAAGACATATTGTCTGCACCCACGTGCTCAACACCACCTTCACGCTCAGTAAATATACGCAGCTGTCTGTTCGGCGAATTCACAAGCTGGTCATAGCTTTGATGCGCATAGTCGACACTGATTTGGCGATCGTGCGCGCCGTGGGTCACAAGAAACGGCACTTTGATTTTCTCCATCACGCCGTTGAGATGCATCCCCTCTGCCTTGGCGAAAAACTCATCTTGATCCTTCGCACCAAAAACCCACTGCACGTGCTTCCAGTAGTGCGGCACCGGATTTTCGCCTTCGCGCTTGACACGTTTTTGCTGCACCTCCGCCCAGTTGTGATTAGCACCCCAGCAGGCGCCTGACGCAAAGCGTGGCTCGAACGCCACCGCACGCGGTGCATAGTGACCGCCCAGTGAAATCCCCGTCATGCCGATGCGTTTGGGATCCACGAACGGCTCTTGCTCGAGCCAGTCCACCCAGACTGACGCCCATTCCTCGCTGGCGTAGGTCGCCGGAATCTCTTCCAGTCGCAACGCCTCGCCGGTACCGGGCTGATCGACGCACAGACTGCTAATACCGCGTTTCGCCAGCGCATCCGGAAACCCCCCGAGCCAAAGCATTTCCTTGCAGCTATCGAGGCCATTGCAAAAAACCACGAGCGGCCGGGGGCCATTTCCATCAGCGAGCGTCAGGTAACCGGACAGTCGTTTACCCTCACCATAGGGAATTTCCACTCGCTGAACATTGTCACGCGCGTACTTGCTGCCTCGGGAAAAAGCGTCCAACGCTTTTTTATACGTCTCCATACGGCCGGGATGACCCAGCCCTTGCATCCTTTCGGCTGTTACGTAGTAAATGCTAGCGCGCTTGAGTTTTTCGCCAGCGGAAAATTTGCGCCCCTGGGCAATGTCCTCGGCGGCGAGATCCGCAAGCTTGTCGGCCATCTTGACCCACTCTTCGAGAAATTCGCCGGTGCCTGCGTCGCCGCCATTGTTGGCGGCGTTGCGGATTGGCTCGCACATGTCGACAATCTCGCCAATCTTGCCGCCGTTTTCCAGCGCAATGGCGACCGACAGATTCCAGATGTAATTAGGAAAGTATTCAAACAATGCCATTTAGAGTTTTCCTTGGATGAAAATCACAAAGGTTGTGCCGCGACACGAAACATGTCACCCGTCGCTTTGGCCTGGTCAACACGCGGTCCGTTGCCCAACTGGCCGTTACAGATGGCCACTGACGCCTCGACGACATACTTGCAGCGCTCTTGACGTCGTTTCTGGAAGCCGGCAAAAGCCTCCGCAACCGATGCCGATTTGTCCAGTTCCTCGGCCAGCACCAGGCTGTCTTCGATTGCCATGCCGGCGCCTTGGCCTAGATGGGGTGTCGTAGTATGGGCAGCGTCGCCAATGAGAATGACGCGGCTCTTATACCAATCGTGATCCAGAAAAACCCATTCGAGCGGCTTGTAAACGACGCCAGCGTCATCGGTAATTTGCTCCGTGAGCTCGGCTATGCGCGGTGGCGCCGCACCCAGTTTGTCGCGCAAGGCCTTTGCGATGCCCGCGCGCGGGTAACGCGGGTTGCCCGGCTCGGGTGTGGTGACGTAGATGTACATGAGCTCATTCGACAACGGTACGAGACCCATGCCAATCGGGCCTTCGTAGGCACACAGAGCGCTTATTTCGTCCGGCCGCTTGAAGTTATAGCGCCACACCGCTTGACCGGTGAACTGTGGTTTGTGCCCCTCCGGGAAAACCAGTTCGCGCATTTGCGAATACAAACCATCCGCCCCGATGACCACGTCGTAACGCCCGCTGCTGCCATCAGAAAAATTCACATCAACGCCGTCACCGTCGTCATGCAGCTGATCGACGACGACGCCAAGACGCACCTTGGCGCCCTCGACTTTCGCCCGATCCACCAGCACTTTTTGCAACGCTGGCCGTCCAATACCCATCTGTGACGGATACTTTTCGACAAGCCGCGGCGAAGGAATCTTTGCCGCCAACTCGCCGTCGGGTTTGTAGACTTCGACATGATCGTAGCCAAAGCCTGCATCAAGATAGTCATCAATGATGCCAAGCTCGGCCACAGCACGAATGACATTGGCCTGCTGAATGATGCCAACCCCGTAGACCGACCAGTCGGGATCTTTCTCGATAATCTCGACGTCAAAGCCGCGTCGACCCAGTGCAATAGCAGACGTCAGGCCGCCAATGCCACCACCAACGATCAATACTGATGAGAGTTTCATTTTGGTTTGCCATCCCACGCTAGGCAGTTCAATTAGCACACAGCGTAGCCCGGCCCGATCTATCAGCCAAACTAATTATCTTTATGGTTATCTAGAGGCTGAGCCGATAGTTGATTTGAGCCTGTCAGCCGCCGAGAGCTTCGAGAATGTTCGTACTGTCGGTGTCGTCAACAACGGCGCGCAGACTCTCGAGCAGCCAGCGCACGCTTGGATCAGTGGTGCGCGCCGTATGATATTGAGCCATAAGACGCATGGCCGGTTGCGCAAACGGCAGCGGCGCTGTTTTTAGCGGCAGCACGGAGCAAAAAGCCCGGGCCATGCGCGCTTGAATGATCGCCAGCCGTTGCGTACCCACCAAAAACCAGGGGACTACTGAAAAGTTGGGCGCGACGATGGCCATTTTACGCGGGGTCCCGAGCGCCATGAGATGCCGCTCCGAAAACGTCAAATCGCTTTTCGGACCGATACGCACCCCAACGTGGTCGGCAGCGAAAAAGGCCTCCGGGGTAATTTCTTGGTCAAAAATTGGGTTGTCGCGCCAGCCAACCACCACGTGAGGCTCCTCGAACACCAGCGCGGCCGGATGCCGCGGCGTAATAAACTCCTCCGGCAGCAACATCAGATCGATCTCACCGCGCTCAAACTCGGCCATCAACATGTCGGCCGGGAGGCGAATATTCAGCCGGATATTCGGCGCCGTCTGCTCCAGCTTTTTCGCGAACGGGATAATCAGTACCGTTGTAATGTAGTCGGTCGCATTTATCTTGAAGTGTCGAACGGACTTGGTCGGGTCGAATTCGGCCGACATGGAAATCATGCTGTCGACCTGGGAAAGGATTGAGCGGACTTCCGGCACGAGTTTTTCGGCGTAGGATGTGGGAATCATCCGCTTCCCGTGCAGCACGAGAATCGGATCCTTGAAATAGTCGCGCAAGCGCCCAAGCGCGGCGCTGGCGGCGGGCTGACTGACGTGCAATCGCTCCGCGGCTCGCGATACGCTGCATTCATCGAGCAGGACGTCCAGAGCGACCAACAAATTAAGATCAAGGCCTTTAAGCCGCATTGCCCATGCCTATAAAAAAAATGACTGGAATACCATCAAAACAAACAATTGGATTTATAGCAATCTCGGTGGTCTTATCTAGCCTACGTAGATTCTCAGGATTTCACACATGAATATTATCGGGCCTGACTCCCTGATATTTGGCGTCGATGACCTCGATGCATGCTCGCAGTACTTCACCGATTACGGCCTCAAAGACTCAGGTGGCGGAAAGTTTGAAGCGCTGGACGGCACCAGCGTTGTGATCCTACCGCGTGACGATGCGTCACTGCCTCCCGCCCTTGAGACAGGCAGCACGCTGCGCAAGACCGTGTACGGCGTGGCCGACCAGGCGACGCTTGACGCGATTGCCGCCGAGCTGAGCCAGGACCGCGACGTCAAAACACTGGCTGACGGCTCGCTGGAAGCCGCCGATGATTCAGGTTTCGTCCTGGGTTTCCAGATCACCGTGCGTAGGGCATTGGATTTGCCCGGCGAACTGATCAACGCGCCGGGCGCGCCAGCACAACGCCCTGTCAACGGACTTGGCGTGGACCCCGATGCCGC
This sequence comes from Gammaproteobacteria bacterium, assembly GCA_045107005.1. GTDB lineage: Bacteria > Pseudomonadota > Gammaproteobacteria > Steroidobacterales > JBCCMA01 > JBCCMA01. Next base: position 2,895 of record JBGCFP010000189.1, on the reverse strand, counting down.
CGATCCCAAACCGCGTACCTTGTCGCATATCGTCTATTTTGTCCCGGATGCCGACAAGTTCGAAGCCTTTTATGCCAAGCGTCTGGGCTTCATTACTACCGACAAATTTACCGGTGTGGGCCCGTTCATGCGCCCTGCCGGAACGCAGGAACATCACACTCTGTTCTGCATTCAAACACCGCCATTCCTGCAAGGCTGCGAGCACTTCACGTTCCACGTTGGCGGTCCAACGGAAATGTTACGCGCCGGCAAGAGTTTCTCGGATAAGGGTTATGAGACCTTCTGGGGCCCGGGCCGCCACATCTACGGTTCAAACTGGTTCTGGTATTTCAACAGCCCGTTAGGCTGCCATGTCGAGTACGACGCCGATATGGATTTGCATGACGACGACTGGGTAGCGCGCGAGGCCAACATGAATGCCGACGCATCGCAGATCTTTCGTTTTACGCTGGAAGAGAACTGGGCACCAAGCGGTCCGCCACCACCAAAAGCGGACTAAATTGAAGCGCTGTGGCACTTACCTGACCTTGTGTCAGGTTGGCGAGTTGCCCGACGGTGAAGCCCGGGGCTTCGATCCTTTTGGCCACGGACGTGATGCCCTTTTCCTTGTTCGTCGCGGAAAAACAATAAAAGCCTATCGGAATCGCTGCCCACATCAGGGCGCTTCGCTCCCTTGGCAGAGAAACGCCTACCTAAATGCAGACGGCACGCGCATTGTGTGCAGCGCGCACGGTGCCGAATTCGATCTCGATAACGGCATGTGTGTTCGGGGCGCCGCGCTCGGGCACAGTCTGGAAACTGTGGAAATCTCAGTGACATCCGGTGGCGCGGTCATGGCGCAGTTAAACCCACCGCCATAATCGAAATTTATTGATTTCAATCAAAACAAACGATTTGGCTTATGCACCAACGAATGCTCTGATTGGGGGCAGACAACTTTGCCAATGCTTACAGCACCTGTTGGTGGATCATGGATAAGTCCAAATCCCGACATTTTTCGTGGTGACGGCGGTTGAGAATACGCGTTTTGCGTTTCTACCCGATCCCGACGCAGGACAGCTAAGCAAGCCCTTTGCCTATCGGTTTGATTTGCCGGATCGTTCCATTGTGTGCACTGGCGATACGGGCCATGGTCATGACGCTTAGAAACTGACGCAAGGCGGCGATGGACATCCGGTGATCGTCACGCACTTCGCTTGCAAGGACGATGCGCTGTCGCTGAGCGATGGCCGGGTTCTCATTCGGGCTGCATTCGGCGGCAAGGTTGTCATCGCATGGCACCTGCAAAGGCTGTGATTCGACTAACCGTTAATTTAGTTGCGCACGACCCACGCTGACCCCGGCGGTTCCCGGTCTGCGCGGCGCATTGAAACAGGTAGCACGACAATGTCTGAAATTAGACTCTACATGGCTCCGGGTACGTGCGCGCGCGTAACAGCAATCTGTCTTGAGCAGGCGCAGCAGAGTTTTGAGACGATCGTCGTTCGATTCATGCGAGGCGAGCACAAGTCGCCCGAATTCAAGAGCATTAACCCAAAGGGCAAGGTCCCGGCGTTGATCATCGATGGCGAAACGCTGACCGAAAACGTCGCGATCATCACCCATTTGGACCGTCTGCATCCCGGAGCTGGCCTGATGCCGGCTGCGCCGGACGCGCTGACTCAAGCTAGGCAGCTCGCGGATTTGTGTTTTTGCGCGGCCACATTGCACCCTATCGTGACACGTATACGCATGCCGCAGATGTTTGCTACCAAAGAGGCAATGCGCAGCGTTTGGGAAGCCGGCTGCAAAACCATGGACGAGTACTTTGGGCTGATTAACGAGCGGCTAAGCGGCCAGGACTGGTGGTACGGCGAGACCTGGAGCGCGATGGACGCGTACTTGTTCTGGATATACTGGCGCTGCGAGGGTGCCAACTATGACGTGACCCCGTACACCAACGTCGTCAGCCACGCGGCACGTATGGAACAACGACCTGCCGTGCAACGCGCCATCGCCCGCGAAGCCGCTGCCACGGCACAGCTCGAAGCCGAAGGCCTCGTATTCAAACCGCCGGCAATGAGCTAACCATCAATAACAGGATCTGCTATGGAGATTGCCTTGAAAAAATCACTTAACGTTCTGAAGCGCGGCGCGCGCAAAAACAGTCACGGCCTGCCCGCACTCATTGTCGCAAGCGTGTTGATGTCGGGAACGCTTGGCGCTTGCGCTGAAAATACGCCAGCGGCTGAGACCACGGCTACCGATGCACCCGCCAACGTGTTCGTCACACTTGGTACCAATGGCGGCCCGGTGGCAGAAGTCGGTCACGCGCAGCCTGCCAATGCGTTGCAGGTTGGACGCGACGTGTATCTGATCGATGCCGGCGACGGTGCGACCGGGCAACTCATAGGGGCTGGCTTTCGACTGCAGCAAGTGCAAGCGGTCTTTCTGAGCCACCTGCACTTCGACCATACCGGCGGCGTCCTCGCGCTGCTCGGTTCGCGCATTCAGACAAACACCAGAAGCCTGCTAACGATTTATGGACCGCCCGGGACTAAAGACTTTATTGACGGTCTTCTGGCCAGCATGGCGCCTGTGATGGAGGCCGCCTACGGTATGCCGGGAAAAAGCTGGCAAACAAACGTTGTGGCGAAAGAGCTCGTTGATGGCGATATCATCGAACTCAATGACGTGACGGTCACGACAGCGCAAAACAGTCACTTCGCCATCCCGCAGAGCGATACGACGCCGGAAAAGGCCAAGTCGCTTTCGTTTCGCTTCGACCTGGCAGACCGCTCGATTGTCTATACCGGCGATACCGGGCCAAGTGGCAACGTGGAAAAACTGGCGAAAGGTGCCGATCTGTTGGTCAGCGAGATGATGGACATCCCCGTGGTGCTCGAAAGAGCCCGG
>JBGCFP010000188.1:0-31714 GCA_045107005.1 Gammaproteobacteria bacterium | reverse complement strand
GTTGCTTGCCGAGAATGCCGGTGCGGCTCTCGATGAGATCGAGCAGGTGTCCAACCAGTTCGCGTGTCTCGTTCAGAACATCTCGGGTTCGGCGCGCCAGCAGGCAACCGCTGCAGCCGACATCACTCGCAACATGGGTGTGCTCCAGGAAATCAGTGCGCAAACCGCTGAGAACACCGGTGCGGCATCGCGTTCGATTGGGCAACTGGCAGAAATGTCATCGCAGCTGCGCCGCTCGGTCGATGGCTTCACGTTGCCGCGTGACACGCCCGCAGAGCCGAACGTCGACGACGCGCTGATGGAAGAGGTGGCAGAACTGCCGCCGCAGGAAATGCTGGCCAACGTCAGCAGCAAGTAAGGCATGACAGTGCGTTTGAGCGTCGCCCTCGCGCGCCAGATGCATCTGTCGTTGCGCAAGCACGAGGCACTATGACCGTTTCGCGGCAAGACATCACCACCGATGCGTTGCATTGGATCAACGCCGAGCTGGCCGAAATTTTCGGTTCAGCAGGGAGCGCGCTTGAGCGTTTCGAGCGCGATCCGAAAGACGCGGATGCGCTGCAGGGCGTCGCCGCGTCGTTGCACAGCGCTGCCGGCGCATTGCGCATGGTCGAAGTGCACGGCGCCGCTTTGCTTGCTGAAGAAATGGTGTCGGTGACGCGGGCTTTGAGCCAGCGCAAAGTTCCCAACGCTCAGGAAGGTCTCGAGGCGTTGTCGCGCGCGCTGTTGCAAATGCCGACCTATCTGGAGCGCGTTGCCGGCGGCGGTCACGATGTGCCGTTGATCCTGCTGCCGCTGCTCAACGACTTGCGCGCGGTACGCGGTCATCCGCTGTTGTCGGAAAGCTCGCTGTTCATTCTCAATGCGGACCGCGTTGGCATGATGCCCGAGCGTTCGGCCGACGGCCGTCGCACCAACATCAAGATGCTGGCGGCACAACTGCGAGCCACCTACCAGTCGGCGCTGTTGAACTGGTTGCGCGGATCGAACCCGGCTGAGCGCCTGGAAACGCTGCAAAAAATCGCGCAAAAGTTTGAAGACACCGCGAGCACGGCACAGGTATTTCAGGTTTGGTGGGTGCTCGGTGGCATCGTGGAAGCGATCATCGACGACGGCCTGCGCCCCAGCGCATCGATCAAACGATTGTTGGGGCAGGGCGATCGGCAGATCAAGTCCCTGGCTGAGTTTGGCGAGGAAAACGAGGCCGAGAAAGAAGCGACTGAAGGCTTCCTGAACAACCTGCTGTTCTATGTCGGACGTGCGACCAGCGCCGGTCCCAAAGTCCGGGCGATACGCAGTGCATACGGTTTGGAAAAGCTCGAAGCCGATCCACAGGCGACGCGCGGCGAGGCGGTGCGGCTGAATGCGCCGAGCGTCAATCTGATGAAGACCGTTGGCGAGGCCATTGCGCAGGATCTGGCGCAGGTTAAAGACGCCATCGATATTTTCGTGCGTACCGGCAGCGGTGATCGTTCCGCGCTTGGCGATCACGTGCGCGGCCGGACGAAAATCGCAGACACGCTGGGTGTTCTGGGCTTGAGCGAACTGCATCAAGAGATGTCAAAACAAAGCGACGCGCTTGCCACGTTTGTTGACGGTCATGGTGATACCGACGACGCGCTGATGCCCATCGCCGCCGCGCTTATCGGTTGCGAAGCGACCCTGGAAGAACAACTGGTGCAGCGCATTGTTGCTGCCCAAACCGGCGAGGAGCAGCCGAGCCTGTCGCCCAGCGAAGCCGCCGCGCAGAGCGACCGACAGAGCGTGATTGACGCGGTGTTGCGCGAGTGTGTGCACAATCTTGGTCGGGCGAAAGAGGCGCTGTCGCAGTTTGTGGACAACCCGTCTCACGGCGCGGCTCTGGATCCGGTTCCCGGCTGGCTGCGCGGTATCGAAGCTGGCCTGCTGATGCTCGAAAAACGGCGCGCCATGGAGCAGGTGGTCACGGTAAACTGGCATGTCGCACAGCTCAAAGCCAAAGGGCTCGATCATCTGGGCGCGGACGAACTTGATCGTTTGGCTGACGCCATTGTCAGCGTCGAATACTTCATGGAAACGGTACGCAAGGGGCGACGCGACCCTGAGTACATGCTCGACAATGCCGCGACGTGTCTTGAATCTCTGAGCGCTCAAATGCCTGCGCACGGCGCGGTGGTTGAGCCGGAAGTCGCCGCCGTCCAACCTGAGGCGGAGCTCGTACCAACGGCAGACGATGAGGCTGAGGAATTACCGGCGGTCGCACTCACCGGCCACATTGAAAATGTGGACGATGCGATGGTGGCAGACGCGCGCGTGCACGTTGATCCAGAGCTGCTTGAGTTGTTCATCGAAGAAGCCAAGGAAGAAATCGCGACGCTTAATCGGCATTTGCCTCGCTGGCGCGAGCAGCCGGACAATCGTGAAAAATTACTGAGCATTCGGCGTTCCTATCACACGCTCAAAGGCAGTGGACGTATGGTTGGCGCGCGGGTGCTCGCCGAATTCGCGTGGCCAATCGAACAATTGCTCAACGCGCTGATCAATCACGACGTGGAGGCCGACGAAGCTCTCTATAGCGTGCTGCGTGACGCACTGGACGCGTTGCCGGAACTGGTTGAACAGCTTGAAGTGGGCACGTCGCCTGACAGCGACATCAACGCGATCGTCGATCGCGCCATGAAGTTGCTTGGACGTCCGCTGGCCGCATCGGAGCCGGTTGCCGAAGAAGACGCCGTGCCGGTTGAGTTGCCGCAAGAACCGACCAGTGATTTTGACGATGAAGCAGCGGGAGCGACAATTACGCTCGATCCGGTGCTCCACGATATTTTCCGCACCGAAGCGCTTGGTCATCTCGAAGCGATAGATGCGTTTGTTCGTGATGCGTCGGCGAGTCATGCACCGCATCGTTTCGATGACGCGTTGCATCGCGCGTGGCACACGTTGCACGGTAGTGCCAACATGGCCGCTGTCGAGCCCGTTGTGGACATTGCGTCACCGATCAACGAATTTCTGCGCAGCGTTACCCAGGAGGGCGGTCAGCTCAGCAGCAACGCGGTGGCCGTCATCGGCGATGCCAGCAGCGCCATCGCCACGATTTTGCAGCGGATCAACACGCAACAGCCGCCACCTGACATCGACGAGCTGTTGACGGCCATTGCCAAGTTGGATCCCCATGCACATCCCGCGGTAGCACCGAGCGAACCCGAGTCGCCGCCGCCGGCCATGGCGCAGACACAGGAGACTGCACAACCCGAGCCCGAACCTGAGACCGCCTTTGATCCGGAAGTTGCCGCGATTTTCGCTGAGGAAGCAGAGGAACTGTTGGCGGCCGCGGACCCTGCACTGACCACCTGGTTGCTGAACCCGTCTGAATCCGGCGCCGCCTTGTCGGAACTGCTGCGTCACTTGCACACGCTCAAGGGCGGTGCGCGTATGGCTGGCGTGCCGTCGATGGCGACGCTGAGTCATGAGCTCGAATCGGTGTTCGAAAACCTGGTAGCGGACGGCGCGTCGCTCGACGACGCGATGGCCGATAACCTGCGTCTGGGTTTCGATCGCCTGCACGTCATGCAGGAAACGTTGGCCGCGCAGGCGATGCCGCCCGCCGCGGAGGACGTCCTGGCGCGCTTGCGAGGGGACGAGGCGTCGATGCCCGCGATGGACGCCGTCGAGCTCGAAGTGCTCGAGTCCAGTCATGATGAGACACCGATTGAGGAAGCGGCGCCCACTCCGTCCGCGGCAAGTGAAGACGCCGAAGCGGCGCGCCTGGCCGCTGAGCAACAAGAGGCTGAGCGCGCTGCGCATGAGCATGCCCAGCGCGAACTCGCCGAGCGGGAGCAGGCGGAACGAGATCGCGAGGCTCGCGAGCAACAAGCCGAACGTGAACGTCTCGAGCGCGAGGCCGTCGAGCAGGAATCGGAACGCGTCGCCACGCTTGAGGCGGCGCGACGTGCGCAAGCCGCCGACGCGGCGCGCGAAGACGTTGCCAGTATGGCAAGCGAAATGGCGGAGCTGGTCGAGGAGCTCCGCGATGCCGGTGAGCCCGCCCAAGCTTCGCAGGATGCGGCTTCCGAGCCAATGTCGCCGGAGGAAGAGTTTGCGGCACGTCTGGCTGCGGCCACGGCTAACACCCGACCGGCGACTGCGGTGCCCACGCCGCGCGTGGCGGAACCCGCTGGCGAACGACCGGGCGAACTGGCGCGCGTCGACGCGCGTCTGTTGGATGACATGCTCAACAACGCTGGCGAAGTCAGTATTTTTCATTCGCGGATCGAGCAGGAAATTGGTTCGATCTCGTTCAATCTCACCGAGCTGTCGCAAACGGTCGTGCGCTTGCGTGATCAGCTGCGTCAGCTCGACGCTGAAACCGAAGCTCAAATTCGATACCGCCATCAGAACGAAACGGACGAGCGGGATGACGGCCGTGAATTTGATCCCCTCGAACTGGATCGCTATTCGACGATTCAGCAGCTGTCGCGCGCTTTGGGTGAGTCGGTCAGCGATTTGGTCAGCATTCAGGATTTGCTCAGCGAGCTGACGCGCGAATCGGAGAGCCTGCTGGTGCAGCAGGCACGCGTCACGACCGAGTTACAGGATTCATTAATTCGCACGCGGATGTTGCCGTTCTCAAACTTTACGCCGCGACTTGAGCGCGTGGTGCGTGGTACAGGTCGCGACCTGGGCAAGAACGTCAACGTCACGTTTCGGGGCGAGTCGGGCGAGCTCGATCGCCAGGTCTTGCAGCGCATGATGCCCGCGTTCGAGCATTTGCTGCGCAATGCGGTTGCCCATGGTATCGAAGAGCCGGCGCAGCGCCGCGAGCGTGGCAAAGAAGAGGCCGGCACCATTGATGTGTCGCTGAGCCGCGAAGGCACCGAGATGGCGATTCGTATTCGCGACGACGGCGCCGGGCTCAACGTCGAGCGTATCAAGGCGGTCGCGAGTGAACGCGGTCTGTTGCAGGGCGCAGGGCAAATCAGCAACGACGAGGCGCTGAACCTGATTTTGACGCCCGGTTTCTCGACGGCGTCTCAAGTCACCCAAAACGCCGGTCGCGGTGTCGGCATGGACGTCGTCGCGAATGAAATCAAACTGCTTGGTGGTTCGCTCGCCGTCGACTCCAAACCGGGCATCGGCACGGAATTCACTGCGCGACTTCCGCTGACGCTGGCGGTAACGCAAGCGCTGCTGATTCGCTGTGGCGACGATCAATACGCCATTCCTCTGCCCGCCGTTGAAGGTATCGTGCGCGTGCCCAAGTCCGACGTGGACAGCTTCCTCAGCAACCCGTCAAAGCGCTACACCTACGGCAGCCAGAACTACCGCTTCGAACATTTGGGTCGCTACGTCGGCACGCCGGCCAACGCGCCGGACGGTGATCCGCAACTGGCCGTTCCGGTGGTGCTGGTGCGCGCCGGCGAGCATTCGACGGCGTTAATCGCCGACGAAATGATCGGCAGCCGTGAAGTGGTGGTCAAATCCGTGGGACCGCTGGTGTCCGGCATACCGGGCATTGCTGGCGCCACCATTCTTGGCGATGGCAGCATCGTCATGATTCTCGATGTCGCGACACTGGTGCGGCGCGCCCAGACCGTAGCGCCCGTGGCGTCGGCGAGGCAAAAGAGCGACGGTCGACCGCTGATACTGGTGGTCGACGATTCCATTACCGTGCGTCGCGTGACGCAGCGCTTGCTTGAACGCAACGATATGCGAGTCATGACCGCGAAGGATGGCGTAGACGCCGTGGCGCTCATGGCCGAGACCCGACCTGATCTGGTGCTGCTGGATATCGAAATGCCGCGTATGGACGGCTACGAAGTGTCGACCCATATCCGCAACTCAGACACCTTGCGCGACCTGCCGATTATCATGGTGACGTCGCGCACTGGCGATAAGCACCGGACGCGCGCGTTCGAACTGGGCGTCGACGGTTATTTGGGCAAGCCCTATCAAGAGACGCAGCTGCTCGATGCGATTCATCCGCTGCTGGCCCAGGAACGCGCGGCCCAACAGCAGGGGCAGTCCTGATGAACGACACGGCGCAGCAGCAGGATATCTACAGTCTGCTTGTCCCGCTGAACGATCAGCGCATGTTGATTCCACGAGCTAACGTGGCTGAGGTGACCGGCTATCGCGACTGCACACCGTATGCCGACGCGCCGCCGTGGCTTATTGGGCAGTTTACGTGGGAAAAAGAACCGGTTCCGCTGGTGTCATTCGAAGGCGCGATCGGTGCACCGATACCTGAAGTCGCGGCGCGTACACGGATCTTGTTGTTGCGCACGCTTACCGACACGCTCAAGACCCGCTCTTTTGGTTTGATCACGCAGGGCTTTCCACAGCTTGTGCGCGTTAACGCCATGGTGCTTGAGACCGATGCCTCGTCGACGTGGCCGCCGAGCGGCCCGGTTATGTGTCAGGTAAAAATGGTGAATCAGCACCCGCTCATCCCCGACATCGAGCAGCTCGAAATCATGCTGGCTGGCGCACTGCCCGGTTAGCATTGGCCGGGTTTGACTTGCGAGAGTCAGGCCAGATCACCCCATTTGGCCTGCGCCAGTGCCAGCGCCACCACCCCCGCCGTTTCCGTGCGCAGCACGCGCGGACCCATACGCCAGCGCGCGGCGCCCAGATCAATGAGCTGACGCGTCTCATCGGCGGTAAAGCCACCTTCGGGCCCGACCATCAGCGACAGCGCGTCTCCGTCGAACTGCCAGTCGCCAAAGCGCTCGCCGGCATCCGGATCGAGTAACACGGGACCGGCGATCGGTGCGCGCGACACCAAGTCAGCAAGACGGATCGGCGTCTCGATGTCCGGCACGCATGTGCGCCCCGACTGCTCGCAGGCACTTTGTGCAATCGCTTGCCAGTGACTCAGTCGTTTTGCCGCGCGGCGCTCGTCGAGACGCACGACGCAGCGCTCGGTAATCAGCGGCACGATGCGCGTGACACCCACTTCCGTCGCTTTTTGCACGCAATAGTCCATACGCTGCGAGCGGCACAGGCCCTGCACCAGTGTGGCAGCAAGCGGCGATTCGGTTGTCGAGTGCGCTGCGGTTTCAATTCGTACGCTAGCCCGCGCGCCCGAAACCTCAATCAGACGCGCCGCGTATTCGCCGTCGCGACTGTTAAAGACTCGAACGGCATCGTCAGCGCCAAGACGCAGTACCCGATGCACGTAGTGCGCCCGATCACGCGCCAGTTGTATTACCGCGCCCTCATGCAGGCTGTCTTCGACGTAAATGCGCGACAGGGTCACGGCGTCGCCTTCGCATCGGGACCGCAGTAGTGATGGACCAGCGCCGACAGCGCGCGCTCCGTCGGTGCGATCTGCGTTAAGTCCAGATACTCGTCGGGTTGATGGGCCAGATCAATATCGCCAGGCCCAAAGACCACGCTTTGCGCGCCGAGCGTTGTGTAGAAGGGGGCTTCGGTGCCAAAATTCACGCAGCTGGCAGTGTGCCCGCTCAGTCCTTCGCACTGCGTAACCAGATCGGAATCTGCCGCCGTACACAGCGGCTCGACGCCGGCAAACAGACTGTCAAACTCCACTTGAACGCCGCTGCCGTGGATGGCTTCGCGAACACGCTGATGCAGCCCACGGCGCGTGTCGTTGACGGTCATGCCCGGCATCAGACGCATGTCGATCTGCAACGAGGCGTTGGCGCAAATGCGATTTGGATTGTCCCCACCTTCGACGCGACCGAAATTCAATGTAGGGTGCGGGACGTCAAAGGCGACATCGTGAAAGCGATCGCGCAGTTCGTCGCGCCACTGCATCAGCGTGCTCAAGACCGCGTGCAACGCGTCAATGGCGTTGGCTCCGAGCGCCGGGTTGCTCGAGTGCCCGGAACGCCCGAGCAGACGAATGCCTTCCATAAAAATGCCTTTGTGCTGGCGCATGGGTCGCAGCGAAGTCGGCTCACCGACAACGGCAAAAGGGGCGAGCGTCGCGCCACTGTCCACCAGTGCTCTGGCACCTGCCATGCTGGTTTCTTCGTCCGCGCTGCCAAGCACGATGATTTCCCGGGTTAGCGCGTTTGCATTGTGTTGTGCCAGCACACTCGCGCAGATTGCGAGAAACCCCTTCATGTCAGCGCTGCCCAGGCCGTAGAGACGATGATCGCGCGTCGTGGCGGCAAACGGATCAACGGTCCAGCGCGCGTCGTCAAACGGCACAGTATCGGTATGTCCGCACAGCGCAAGCCCGGGCGGCCCGCTGCCAAACCGCGCCAGCAAGTTCACTTTATCGCGGGCGCCAGGCACCTCTTGCAGAGTTACCCTGGCGCCAGCGTCCTCCAGAAAAGCGCCAAGCGTCGCGCATACGGCGCGATTGGACGTATCGAGTGCCGGATCGAAACAGCTGATCGACGGCGTTCGGACCAGTTCGGCAACCATCTCGGACGACGCGGGAAGCGGCATAGATATTGACCCATAGCAGTGGAGTGCAAACTATGCCGCCGTCGCATTGCCGGACGCAACGATTTTCGGCACACTCCACGCTGTGATTGAAGTAAACGCCAGCACCGGTCGCGTTGTTAGTGCCCGTTGGTTGCCGTCACCCAACTGCGACAAGCGCCCTGACGGAACGACAGTCGATCTTCTCGTGTTGCACAACATCAGTCTGCCGGCCGGTCAATTTGGCGGGCCGTTCATTGATGCCCTGTTTACCAACACGCTGGATATCGACGCAGATCCGGGCTTTTTCGATTTGGGCGACGTTCGTGTGTCGGCTCACGTGCTGATCCGGCGCAACGGTGCGCTCGTGCAGTATGTGTCGTTTAATGATCGGGCTTGGCACGCTGGGCCCTCGTCGTTTGGTGAGCGGACGGCGTGCAACGATTTCTCCATTGGCATCGAGCTCGAGGGTGAAGACAACACCGCCTTTCGCCCCGCGCAGTATGTGCAACTCGCGCGGCTGTACATCGCTCTGATTGCCACTTATCCCACGCTTGCCAATCAACCGGTAGTGGGCCACAGCGACATTGCGCCGCAACGCAAGACCGACCCGGGCCCGGCGTTTAGCTGGGGCGTGCTCGGCGACGAGATCAAGTTGCTCGGCGGTGAGCTGCCGCCGCGCGATTCGCGCTCGGAGAGCTGGGTATGAAGTTTATTGCTCTGTTACTGGCGCTGGCCATCGAACGCTGGTCCACACACCTGTTTCGACTGGGCGAAATTCGCTGGCTCGACTGGTACTTCGATTTGGGGCTCGGTGTCGTTCGGCGCGTGCCGGGCTGGCCTGGAACCATGGCGGCCCTGTTCGTCGTGATGGTTCCCGTGCTGCCGGTAGCGTGGGTTGCCTTCGAGTTTCGCGATGTGCTGTGGGGCGCGCTGTATATTTGTTTCGCCGTGCTGGTGCTGCTGTTTTCACTGGGCCCTCGGGATTTGTCGACCGAGGTCGATGACTTTGTGGCGGCGACGCGGGAGGGTGATGATGAGCGTGCGCTCCGCGTTGCCCGCGAGCTGCTTGAAACCGACCCGCCGCAAGACACGTCGCGGCGCTCGCTGGCCATCGAAGAGGCCATCTTTGTTCAATCGAACAACCGATCTTTTGCCGTCGTGCTGTGGTTCGTCGTGCTGGGACCGGCCGGTGCGTGGTTGTTTCGTGTTACCGATTTGATGCGCCGACGTGCCTTTTTTGAAGCGGGCAGAGCGCGTGAAAAGGGTGAAGACTGCCCGGCGAATGTCACTGCAGTACAGCGCTTGCACGGTGTATTGGCGTGGTTGCCATCGCGCATCGTGGCGTTAACGTTTGCGCTGGCGGGGAGTTTCGAACCGGCAGTCGCCGACTGGCGCGACTATTACCGCAACTGCTCCGATCATTTCTTTGAGGTTAATGAAGAAGTGGTTGCTTGCGCGGGTTTGGGCGCGCTAGGCCCGCCACCGCCACAGGGCGACGACGATGTCATCGTCAGTGCACAAGCGGCATTGAAACTGGTCCACCGCTCGCAAATGATCTGGTTGGTGGCGATCGCGGTATTGACCGCCATCGGCGCGTCCATCTAGCGAACGCTACTAGCAGTCTGTTGAAAAAGCCATCCATGGCTTGTTCAACACGCTGCTAGCTACTGCGATTGCGATTCCACAGCACTTCCGAACCTGACTCCTGTCGCGCCAAAACGCGCGCCAGAACGAACAGGTAGTCAGACAGCCGGTTCAGATAGTGAGGCGTCGCCGGATTCACGGCCTCGTGTCGTGCCAGCGACCACAAGCGACGTTCGGCACGTCGGCACACCGTGCGCGCCAGATGGCAAGCCGCAGACGCCGGTCCGCCACCGGGCAAAATGAATTCCTTGAGCGGTGGCAACGAATCGTTCAACTCGTCGAGTTCGCGTTCCAGACGACCAACAAACGCTTGATCGATCACGCACTGTCCCGGGACGCACAGCTCGCCACCCAGGTCGAACAGATCGTGCTGAATCTCGCACAAACTTTCTTTCGTTGCCGCATCCAGTGATCCGGCAGCGAGTATCATGCCGATCACGCAATTGAGTTCGTCCACCGTGCCGAATGCCTCAACGCGGTGGCTGTCTTTATCAATGCGACTGCCATCGCCAAGGCCGGTTGTACCGTCATCACCGGTACGGGTGTAAATCTTGCTCAGGCGGTGGCCCATGGTGTGATCTCCGGAAAAGCTGTTGATAATCATGGCGTCGCGCTGCGGGTCGATTGCGTGAGCCAGTCGCGCCATAGTGTACGCTTCCTCGCCGCCGCCGTCTTTGCTGTCAGTGCTGTCGCTCGAAAGGATTCGTCCGAACGCTGCCGTTAGATCCTGATTTTCTGCTAGGATTTGGTCACCCTTTCCCACCGTCAACTGACGCTCTTCCAAGCAGGTTCAGCGCTATGCCAAAACCGTCCTCTGAGCTGGCTGCCGCGCTGCGCGCCGCCGCGCGAGCCGCCACGATTATTCAGCGCTATTATCGCCAGGGCATCGCGGTCGAGACCAAGGCGGATCGGTCACCGGTAACCAAAGCCGACCGCGAAGCAGAAACGGTGATTAGCGAAGTGCTTCTGGAGGCATTTCCCAACTACGGGTTTAGCGGCGAGGAGTTCGGTGATGTCGCCGCCGATGCCGACAACGTCTGGTTGGTAGATCCGCTCGACGGCACCAAGAGTTTCGTACGTGGCTATCCTTTTGTCTCAACGCAGATAGCGCTAATACGAGAGGGCGAATTTGAACTGGGCGTGTCGAGCGCGCCGATGTTCAATGAAGTGGCGGCCGCTCAGCGCTCGCGTGGCGCGCATCTGAATGCCGAGCCACTGCGCGTCAGCGACGTGTCGCGCATCGAAGACGCGACGTTGTCCACGGGCAATATTGGCTCTCTGGCGATGAGCCGTGCGTGGTCCGCGTTTGGGGCGCTGGTCAACGACGTGCATCGCATCCGCGGTTACGGCGATTTTTATCACTATCACCTTCTCGCCGCCGGTCGCATCGACGCTGTGGTTGAATCCGACGTTAATATCCTCGACATTGCCGCGCTGAAAGTCGTTGTCGAAGAGGCCGGCGGTCGTTTCACCGAGCTGACGGGCGCGCCGGTCACGCGCGACACGACGACCGTATTGGCCACGAACGGCCCGTTGCACGATTTGCTGCTGGAGCGGCTCTCGGCGTTCGCCTGACAAGGCTAGTCACCGCGCCAGTTTATCTCCGCGGCCGTCTCAGGCCCGACCACGACGCTGCGCAATCGAGTGGGCATGGTCGCCTCGGTGGCGCTAAGCGGTGTGCGTCCGCCCATGATTTCAGCCTGCGTTTGCGGGTAGCGTGGCTGGCGTTCCGGTTGCGCGTAACCGGTCGGAAACAGCGGTAAATTGGTTGCCTTGTCGTACTTGTCCGACGCGCCGAGGGTGTGCAGCATTTCATGCGCGATCACAATGGCGTTGCGTGAGGTTTCGTTGTGCGAAGCGTACGCGTTGACGACGCCGATCAGGCCCTGCTCCAAACCCAGCGAGTGGGCCAGCCGCGGCGTACTGGCCGGGTCGTGATACAGAACAAACAGGCGAATCTCGGGGTAGCGCACACCCCCGTTACGCGCTGCGCGCCACGCGTGAAAGCGCAGCCGCAGACTCCACCACATGATCGCCGCGACGTTTCGACTTTGCGGTGGTGTGGGCGGCGACCGCGTTTGTTCGCGACCGATGAAAAATCGCGCTGGCCGCTCCAGCTCGATCCCGTAGCGCTTGGACTCTCGCTGTAGAAACTTGACGATGGGCTCGAACGTCACGGGATCAAGGTTGGCAATGTAGTCGGCGGCGGCGGCGCTGTCGTCTTGATTCATCGGATAAATCGCGACCGTAAGCTCGCTGTCCCAGTCGGTACTGCGCGCACGATTCAGGTAAGCGCTGAGCGCAACCGCTACGAGGATGTAGAGCAGCAGAGCCTGTCGCAGCCAAACCAGCAGAGATTTTTTTTGGTGGCGGGTCACAGCGCGCTGCTGACGTCGACCCGCTCCAGATGCTCTCCGCTGAGCGTAATGACAATGTCCATGGGATGGCAGCAGACGCTGCAATCTTCAATGTACTGGGCGCTGCCCGCGCTGATATCGATCACTATCGAATGCGCTTCCCAACAGTGTGGACAGGTTACGTCCTTCTCCAGGAGTTCGCTGTTCAAGGCTGCAGCCGCGTCGCATGCCAAGTGCCGCCAGCATCAGGTTTGCCGTCGTCGCCGACGTTGAGGTCTCGTGTGTAGCGAGCGCGATCGTGTACGCGATGGCTGCCGCCGTGCCAGATTTCGATCGCCTGGATCCAGAGTTGGAAGCCACCCCAGTGCGCCGGGCGCGGAATATCGACGTCAACGTTTTGCGCTTCGAGCTGATCGTTGAGCGGTACGCCAAATCGTCTCGCCTGTTCGCGCACCTGGTCGATCAATTGCTCGCGCTGTGCCAGCGGCTGGCTTTGCGCGCTGGCCCAGGCACCGACGCGTGAACCGGGGTGGCGCGACGCGTAGTAGGCGTCGCTCTGGGCCGCCGGGGACGGCACGGCCATCCCCTCGATGCGAATTTGGCGTTCGTCGTTGTCCCAGTGAAACACCACGCTGCACTGCGGGTTAGCCAGTAGCTCCTCACCTTTACGCGACTGATAGTTGGTATAGAAAACGACGATGCCGGCCTGCTCATCGATCTCCTTGCACAACACAACTCGCGCGCTGGGCTGCGGCGGCGACACGCTGGTGTCGACGGTCGCCAGGA
Source organism: Gammaproteobacteria bacterium (assembly GCA_045107005.1). Taxonomy (GTDB): domain Bacteria; phylum Pseudomonadota; class Gammaproteobacteria; order Steroidobacterales; family JBCCMA01; genus JBCCMA01. Next base: position 18,548 of record JBGCFP010000188.1, on the reverse strand, counting down.
CCATGGCGTTCGGGTTGTCGGTGACGTGGCGCGTGTTCGCGTCATTAAACCAGCTGACGAAAAGAGGTAGCGGGTTGGCGGGAAGCGGGTCCGGTAGCATGATGAAATACCCTCAGGAAAGACACGCAGAGTCTAACGTCAGCCGCGCGATGGGATGTAACGAACTGTCAGCCACTGGCTTGACCACCGAGGCGACGTTCGTCAGCGCCAATCTGAAAATCGCCGTCGGCACTTACCCGGACGGCACCTACGCCACCAAAGAACATCGACATGGGTTCGAGCTCGCGAGTCGGTAACGATATTTCCGCTATCGGGACACCGGTTTCGAACGCCACCCGTTCGCTGTCTTCCAGAAGTTCCACGTGCAAGCGAGGGTGCGCGATCGCTGCATCGAGTGGCATATCCAGTTGCACGTGGTTGAGCAGCGTCTGCACCAGCGCGCTGGTGATGCGATCCGCGCCTGGCGAGCCAATGGCGAGAATCGCGCCGTCTCTGGTACGACCGGTGGTGGGCGCCATGTTGGACGACAGCCGCGTGCCGGCCGGTCCGGCTATCAATCCGCGACGGTTGAGTTCGATTTCGCCGAGGCAGTTATTCATCCAGATGCCGGTGCCCGGGGGTATCACGCCCGAGCCGTAGCCCGCGGACATCGTAATCGTGCACGCCAATCCGTCTCGGTCCGCGGCGGACGTGTTGACGGTCGACGCGCTGGCGCCGCGCGTCGGGATCGCGCCGCGCCCGGCCTGGGCCATCAAACTGGCCACGGCAGCGGCCGGATCATCGGCCAGGTCGAGATGCTCAAAGCGATGTCGCAATACGCTGGCTTGAATGCTGGCGAGGCGAGCCGTTTCGGCGTTATCCCAACGCTTGAGCGGCTGGCGTTCCAGCAACGTCAGCATGGCGCTCAACGTCGCACCACCGACGGCTGGCGCTGGATTGGTGGCCAATTGCCACGGTCCGAAGCGCGTGGTCAGCGGCTCGCGCGCAATGACCTCGTACTCATCCAGGTCGCGCGCCGTCATGACACCAGCGTTGGCCTCGGAGTCCCGCGCGATCAACCGAGCGATGTCGCCGCGGTAAAAATCGGTCGTGCCTGCGCGCGCCAGATGATCCAGCGTGTCAGCGAGTTGATCAACTTGCAGAATGTGGCCCACGGGATAGAGCACGCCGTCTTTGTCATGCAGCGCGGCGTGACTGAGATCCTGCCAGCCGTAAACGCTGTCGTGGGCGTACTGCAGATAGGTGTATGACGCTTTGCTCATGGGAAAGCCCTGGCGCGCGATTTCGATAACCGGAGCCATCAATACGGCCCATGGCAACGATCCGTAGCGCGCCGCCGCAAGCTCCAGCGCCGCGAGCGCCCCCGGCGTGCCAACGGAGCCGTGACCCACTTTTGTGGTGACACCACCGCCGTACTCGAGCACGGCGTCCCACGCCCCGCCGCCAAGACGCTCAGCGGGTAGCCCGCGACCGGGCATCTCTATGTTGCCGTCGAGCGTGACGGGTGGTCCCGACGCGGGCCAGATCGTCAGGTAACCGCCGCCGCCAACCGAGCACACACCCGGTTCGGTCGTGATCGCCACCAGCGCGGCGGCGATGGCGGCATCCACGGCGTTGCCGCCTTCGCGAATGATGTCCTCGCCGGCGTCGGCCGACAGCTGCGTGCTCGAAGCAACACCGACCCGAATTGTCATCGTCGGTGGCGCCAGACGGCAATTTTGCCGTGTTGACCGGACTGGGTTAGGTTGTCGCTCCAGATGCGCATAGGCGTACATTTTCCAATAACTGACGGTCTGTATTGTGCCACGCCATGAAATAAACGGTATCCAAATGCACTACATCGAGGCTGGCTCGGGAGAGCCGCTGGTGTTGCTGCACGGTCTGGGTTCCAGCTGCCAGGATTGGGAATACCAGATTCCGGAGTTCAGCCGACGACATCGAGTGGTCGCGCCAAGTTTGCGCGGATTTGGCGAGAGCCAGATCACCGGCGAACCACACTCGGTCAAAACCTGGTCGGAAGACGTCGTGGCGCTGATCCGTTATCTCGATCTTGGCCCCGTGAACCTGCTGGGCTTTTCGATGGGGGGTGCCATTTCATTTCAGGTTGCGGCCGATCATCCGAATTTATTGCGACGACTGGTCATCGTCAATTCGCAGCCGAGTTTTGCGCTGGATCATTGGACCAAACACATGATGGTGCTCACTCGCATCGCCATGGCCCGCACGGTCGGCATGTCGCGCCTCGCCCGGTTTGTGGCAAAACGGATGTTTCCGGATCCTGAGCATGCGGACACCCGAGCGCGGATGATCCGCCGTCACAGCACCAATGACCGAGGCAGTTACATTGCGGCTGTTAACGCGTTGGCGGGATGGAGCGTCGCGGACAAGTTGTCGACCATGGACGTTCCGACGCTCATTGTTGCGGCCGACAACGATTTCACGTCAGTGGATGAGAAGCGAACCTACGCGGCAAAAATGCCGGACGCCCGCGTGGCGGTGGTGACTGACAGCCGTCACATAACGCACATTGATCAGGCCGATGAACTGAATCGACTGGTGCTCGCGTTTCTGGCAGAGGCCAGCATGGCGCAGTAGAAAACGCTTAGCTCAGTTCCAGTACGACAGTCTCATCGTCGATGACGACGACGAGCGTGCGCTCTGAGCGTCGCAGTACATCCACGGTAACCGTTACTTCGCCAACGCTCTGCTCGATGATCCCGTTTGTGTCGCGTTCCTTAATGACACCGGTGCTCAAAGACAGCGCGTCACCGAGATCGGTCAGATGGCCGCACATGTAAGCGCGACGCAGCGTGTTGGCATGCAGTGAGCGATAGACGAAACTGCCGCTGTCCGAAACTTCGAGTTGGGTAAACACACCGTTCGCACTTTCGCTGATCCAGTTGCCGGTCAGCGCGGTGCTGTCTTGTGCGAAAGAAGACGTGCAAAAACACATCAAAGCGAAGAAAAGAGACAGCTTGACTCGGTGCATGAACGGGTTCCTTATGAGCGAGTGACGAAAATAACAACGCGCTGCGCTGCGTGCTGTGATTCGGTACGCGTTTCAATTTTCGGCGCGCGAAAACCTCGTGGAAGTTTGAACCCGATCACAGAGCAGCGGCGCTTATCGTGTTCGCGCGCAACATAACGTGACGGCACAATCGGTTCCTGTCCGGCTATGTAAAACGCGGCGAAATACGTTTGAGCACTGAGCCAAAATCTGTGACCAAACGCGTCGCGGTGCTCGCGTTTTGCGCGCACAATCAGGGCATGGAAGAGACCTTGAAGACGGCGCGACTCATTGACACCGGCAACGTGCAACTCGAGTACGAGGATTGCGGTGAAGGTGACGTGCTGGTCTTGCTGCACGGGCTTGGCTGCAGCGCCCGTGACTGGGGCTTGCAAATGCCCGCGCTGTCTCGGCATCACCGCGTGATCGCGCCGAGCTTGCGCGGGTTTGGCGAAAGTGATTCCCCGAGCGGGCCCAGTTCGATCATGCAGTACGCCGAAGATGTGGTGGCACTGCTTGATGCTTTGGATATCGACCGCGCTCACGTCTTCGGTCATTCCATGGGTGGGGCCGTCGCGCTGCAAATGGCCGTCGCGTTTCAGCCGCGCCTGCTCAGTTTGATTGTGGTCAACGCGCAGGCGAGCTTCGCGCTTCGTGACTGGCGCCGATACATCTTGCTGCTTATGCGTTTCATGGCGCAAGGGCCTGCAGGTATGGAGCGACTAACACGATTCCTGGCGCGCCGCTTGTTTCCCCATGAGCATCAGCGCGAATTACGCCAGCGCATGGCGAAGCGCTACTCGACCAACGACCGTCGCGCTTATCTCGCCGCACTGCATGCGCTAGCCGGCTGGTCGGTGGAAGACCTGGTCGATCGTGTACGGCTTCCAACGCTGGTGTTGGCCGGTCAATACGACGTCACGCCATTGGAAGAGTCGCGCGCTTTCACCCGCAAGATGGCGCGAGCGTCGCTTAAGGTTGTCCCGGACAGTGGGCACGCGACACCATTCGATCAGCACGACGTCGTCAACGATCTGGTTATCGACTTTCTGAAGACCACGCGGTGGGCACGCGGTGAAAAAACGTCACCGATGGTGATGAGTAGTTCAGCGTTCAGGCATGAACGCCGCGTGAGGCAGCGCTAATCCGCGGCTTGGGCCGTCGCCGTGACGTTTTGACTCAGGTTCAGCATCCCTTTCACTTTGTCGCCTTTCACAATTCGCGCGCGCAGCGGCAAATGTGCTCTGTCGGGTGCTGCCCAGAAGGTGGTGCGAATGCCAGAATCGACCCGCGAGTGCGAATAGCGGTACAGCGAGCGCGTCTTGTTGTCGACGGTCAGCGTGTCCGGTCCCTCGTAAGACACATCGAAACGCAGTCGCCCCTTGTGACCCACCACGTCTAACCAAGCCGGTTGCTGCTGGCTTGAGAGTGCCTGCATCAAGGCCACCTGCATCACCAGAGTGTTTGACACCCCTGGCTCAATCGCCACAGTGCGCTGTTGCCCCTGGTGATCCACCTGCGCCGTGTTGCTCGACCAGTCGTAACGGACTTCGACATTGCGGTCTTCCCGGCTGACGTTGTCGCTGCGAGTGAAGCGAGTTGGCTGTATTTCTCCGTCGACGAATTCGAATTCCCCGTACTCGTAGATCTCACCGGGTTTGATCAGCGACAGCAGCCCTTTTAACTCTGTCCACGATTCCACGGTGAACTGGTTGTCACCAGTGCGCCGCAGCTGGAGTTTGGTTTCGCCTTTTGCAATGCCCACCTTTGCTCGATAAACGGCGGTAAAGTCGTCCACCAGCCAAACGTCGCTGGCGTGAGCGCCAAGCCCGACCACGGTGGAGATGATTGCTGCGATAACTATCTTCATCGCAATAGTGTGCCCGATGCGCCGGACGAAAGTGTTTCAAAACCTACATATTGTGTAGCAATTGATCCAGCGCGCCGGTTTCATGTGCGACATAAATCACCGCGCCGGTAACGAGGGCAGCCGCGATCACAGCGAGGGCAATCTTGACGACGCTGTACGGGCGTTCGCCCTGAACCTTGCCGGTACGAGCGTTGACGACAAAGCGGTAGGTCTTGTCGCGAAACGCGAAGCCGGCTGACCAGACCGGCAACAGTAGGTGTTTGAACGTGGTGTCGCTGTGGCGCGTATCGAGATTGCTGATGCGTTGATGATCGCCGCCAATGTCGCGCGCAACATCGCTCCGAATGACGCGATTCATCACGCTGACGGCCTGATCGAAACCCTCGTCGAGATCGACTTGGTAGACTTCGCTGCGAAAACCACTCAGAAATTTCTCATCGTAGCTAACCAGGTTGTCCAGGTCCCAGGGCTTGAGGCGATCCGTGATCTTGCGCGGAAGCGACAGCGACGCGCCGACCAGAACATCATCAAAAAAACGCTGTACGCGGCCGCTTACCGACCGCCATCGAATTTTGGTCACCATGCGCGTGCGCCGCACGGCCCGGCCGTTCTCTACGGTTGTGTATGACTGAGGCACCGTATAGTTGTCGCCGCGCTGTCCGTGATAGCGCGTTTGCGTGCGACTGTCGTAAGTCCAGTAGGGCACGTAGACGCCGGTGAGTCGCTCGTCGCGTCGCGCGTGCTTACGCATCGCGCCCGGTGCAAACCAGAGCTTGGAGACCCATTTCTGATACGCAGCAAGCGCCGCTGATTCATCAATGCGAAACGGCAGTAGCGACTCAGGTTTGATATGTCGGTTGTGACCCGTACCCGCCACAATCTGCGTGCCACAAAACGGGCATTCGCCCGCGTGGACGTGTTCGTCAAAGTCGAACTCCGCCGCGCAATTCTCGCACTGCGTGGAAGGTCGGGAGCCGGCCGGGGGCGCATCCGCGAGCGTGCGTAACGCGTCATCGAAATCGTATTCGACGATTAGCTCATTGCGCAGCTCGATCGGCGTACGGTGGCCGCAGTAGCTGCACTCCAGCTCAGCCGAGCCCGGCGCGAACAGCAAGAGCGCGCCGCACTTTGCGCACGGAAACCGTTGATCACCCGCGCCCGGGCGTTGCGCCGGCAAGTCGGTGGATCAGCCGCCGGGAAGCGGCGGTGGCTGATCGGCAAACAGACCCTGGATTTCTTCCAGCGTACCGGCGTCTTGCCACTCGGCCATGCCCGGAATCCACATCAGGCTTTCGCGCTGTACGCTGCCGTTGGCAATCTTGTCGCGCAGCTCAACTTTCGTAAAGGGTCCGGTCTGATGTCCGTTCGCCGCGATGTAGTAGCGTGCCTCCATCGGTATGCGAGGCGGTGCTTCGCTGTGTTCCTTGCCGCCGCTGCCGGGTGCCCCCAGCGCTTCGGTCATGCGATGGGCCATGGCGATACCCATGCCAAGACCCACACCGTCGCCGGCGCCGCCGCTCGGGTTGGCGGCCGCTGTCGTCAGCGCTTCGGCAGTTTGGTACGAGGCGTACTTGCTCAGATCGCCGATGACGCCCATGGACGTGCGTTTGTCCAACGCTTTCTCGACTTCCGGCGGTAGCGAGATGTTCTCGACCAGCATGCGCGTAAGATTGATGCCGTATTCCTTGAACTCCGGGGCGATCTTGCTGGTCAGAAACGTGCCCAGCTGATCGTAGTTGGCAGCGAGATCGAGCACGGGGATGTCTGATTTCCCGAGCACGTTGGCGAAGCGAGACACGATCAGGTTGCGCAGTTGACTGGTGATTTCGTTTGTCGTGAAGTGCCCGTCGGTGCCGACGACCTCGCGCAGAAATATGACCGCGTCGTCAATGCGAATTTCGTAGGTGCCGAACGCCCGCAAACGCACGCCGCCAAACTCGGTGTCGCGCAACATGATTGGATTCTTCGTGCCCCATTTGAGGTCGACAAAACGCCGCTTGTTGAAAAAATAAACTTCGGCTTTGAACGGACTTTCGAATCCATGCGGCCAGTTCTGTAACGTCGACAGGACAGGTACGTTATTGGTTTTTAGTTCGTACATGCCCGGCGTGAAGACGTCGGCAATACGCCCCTCGTTGACAAAGACGGCGACTTGTCCTTCCCGGACCGTCAGTTTCGCACCGTATTTGATCTCGTTACCGTAACGTTCAAACCGATAAACCATCGTCTCGCTGAGGTCTTCGGTCCATTCAATGACGTCGACAAATTCGCCGAACAGTTTTTCCCAAAATGCCATAGTGTTTCCCAGGTTCGTTGGTGGTTTAGCTCGAGCGTTTTTCGCTGGCTGAAACCAGAGTCTTTTTCAGTTCGTTTTCCATGACCTGAAGCTCCTTGACCGCGTCGGCGCGCATGCGTTTGCCTTCGTCGGCAATTTGCAGGCTCTCCTCGATGGTCGCGATCAAAGTCTGGTTGGCTTCCTTGACGACTTCGATGTCGAACACACCGCGTTCCAGCAAGCGACGGGTTTCGGCATTCGACTGATTGAGCGTTTCCGCGTTGTCGCGCAGCAGCTCGTTGGTCAGATCAGTGGCAGCTGCCACCGACTTTGACGCCTGCTGTGAACGGGCGATGGCGACAGCCACGGCCAGTTGCTGGCGCCACAACGGTATGGTGTTGGTCATCGTGGAATTGATCTTGTTGACCAAGCCCTTGTCGTTTTCCTGGACGATACGGATGCTGGGCAAGCCCTGCATCGTTACTTGCCGCGTCAAACGCAAATCGTGCACACGGCGCTCCAGATCATCCCGCGAGCTTTGCAGGTCACGCAGTTCCTGCGCCTTGACCACATCGTCCGCTTCCTTGGCCGCCGCTTGCAGAGCCGGGATCACCGTGGCATCGAGATCACGCAGCTTTTCGTCGCCAGCCGCGATATAGAGCTCGAGCTCGTGAAAGTACTCGAGATTTGCTGTGTACAGCCGATCGAGCGATGTGATGTCCGTGAGGAGTTTGGTTTTGTGGCCGTCCAATTCGTTGCTGATCTTGTCGATCTGCTTCTGGACCGATTCGTAGCGCTGCATGAATTTGACGATGTGCGACGCCTTGCCGAACAGGCGTGCGAAAAACCCGGGCTTCTGCAGACCATCCGCATCGAAGCCGCGCAGCGTCGCCACCATGTTGTTCAGGGCGTTGCCTGCGCCGCCAATGTCTTTGTTGCGGACATCTTCGAGCATGTTGTCCGAAATGGTCGTCAGATTTTCCTGCGCTTTGCTGCCAAAGAAAATAATGGAATTCGAATCGCGCAGATTGATCTCGGTCATCAGCGCGTCAATTTTTTCTTTCTCTTCGGTGCTGGCGGACTGATAGACCACCAGTTCGTCGGTGATCTTAGGCAGCGCGATGACGGCTTCCTGCAAGTCGCCGCCGACCACGGTGGTGGCGCCAAGGTCAACAGAACCCTCTTCGTTATTCGACATCAATCTACTCCAAAAAAATCGGGGCAAGCGCCCACTTCAACAAGATTCAATTCACACGCTGTTCGTCGCTGCGGCTACACAACGCCCTCGCGCTTGAGCCGTGTGGTGAGCACTTCGATCTGCACATCCAGATTCATTGCGTCGTCCTGCAGCAAACGTTCGCGGGTTTCAACGAAGCTCGATTCAATGGTTTCGAGCATTTCGCCGAAGTTCTTTTCCACGGTTTCGTTGCGCGCATCCTCGTGCGTCCGCGCGTAATTCGCCGTTACCGAGCGCGCGCCGTCGAGGTACACGTGCAGAAATTTGCGCGCGCGGCGCAGATCGCCCGGGTCGTCTTCAATCGTTGTCAGCACCGCGCGAGCAGCTTGCGCAATGCGACGCAGCTGACCCGAATATTCCGGGTGCTGGATCTCGCGTGAGGATTCCTCGATCGCCTGGATTTTGGCCTCAGCCTGAGTCAGCGCGCTGACTATCTCCTCGGTCGAGTAGCCGCCGGTTGAGCCGGCCTCGATTTTGTCGCCCCGCGGGTCGACGCCGTACGCAAGGACAGTGCCTGCCGCGGCCGCCAAGCCAGCGATAACGCCGCTGATCATGCCCAACTGGGCGACGGCAGCGGCGCTGATAAAACTGCCGATGCCAATGACAATGGCGGCGATTACCTTGCGCGGAGTGCGCGGCGCGGCGGCGATGCGTCGGCGTCGAAAGATCGCTTCGGCGCGCAAGCCGCTGCGATTAAGCGCGGCTCCGCCCCACAGACACGCGAGCGCCACCAGCGTCACCATGAGTTTCGCGCTGTCGCCCGTGCTGAAAGCGCGTACGGCAACGGCTGCTAGTGGCAGCGGCAGCGCGTAGAGCAGCACGCCTTGCCAGGGCCAGGCGGATCCGTGTTCTTTACGGTAGATTTCCGGCATCAGTCGGCGCTCTGGGTGGCGGTCGGCGCGCTGGCCACCGAGTTCTTGAATGCCACGCACGACGGCAGGCCGATCGCAATGATCAGCACCGCGGCACCGATGAGTTGTCGCAGACCTTGTTTCATAAGTGCTTCAAACTTCACGTGTTCGTCGTGGCAGACTCAGCCCCAAAGTATAGGGGTAAACGGCCGATGAGTGGAGGGTCGGGCGCTCGCAGCCGCAAGCTGCCAGGTAAAAGATTGTCGAAGGGCACAGGTAAAAGGCCCGCTAACGCGAGGCAAACCACTGCAGATCGTCGAGCAGCGCCGCTTTGATGGCTGGTGTATCCACCTCGCAGGCGACGCGGGCGTTGGGCTCCCTATGACGCATTTCGCGCACAGCGCCAAGCCTTTCGCCGGTTAACACGACGCGTAACGAGGCGTCCCGAAAACGCACCGTCTCCGGATAGCAGATGGCGGCGACGACCACCGCGTCGTGCAGAAAAAACTGCTGGCGCCCCGTTCTCTTGGCGCCATCCCGGCACATCCGGTGAATCAGTCGGCGCGCAAAATCGCCGACCGGACCGACCAGATCGGTCTTCTGCAGCTCGTTTTGACTGAAGAATACCTTGTGCGTCTGTTCCAGCGGTACAACCTCAAGCCGGGCGTTGGCCAGTGCCGTCGCCCAGCTGTGTGGGTCGTGATACACATTGAACTCGGCGTAGCGCGTGATATTGCCCGTTTCGAGCGCGCCACCCATCACCACGATGCGCGGGATTCGGTGCAGCGCTTTGGCGTCAAGTTCGACCGCTGCGGCCAGATTGGTCAATGGACCAACGGCGGCCAGCGTGGTTTCACCGCCGTGACGTTGCCAGAGGTCACTCAGCACCTGCTCAGCAGCGGCCGCTGTCTCGTAGTCTCGCTGCGCTTCGGGCAGTTGTGCGCGCAGGCCGGCCAGCCCATCTGCACCGTGTACATGTGTCGCGTGCTCGCCAGCGGTGACCGCACCGCGGGCAAGGGGTACGTCGCCCATGGCGCACAGTTGCAGAAGTCGCTCCGCATTAGTGAACGTGTCGCGCGCCCCGACGTTGCCGCCCACCGTGGTAACGCCCGTCAGATTGGCGCGACCGCGGGCGTGCAGCGCACACAGCCACAGCATTGCCAGCGCATCGTCCGCGCCCGGATCGGTGTCAAATACGACGCTTGGCACGCGGACTGTGTTCATAGGCCACCCACGATACAATGTAAATCTATGGCAATCACGAAATGCTCTTCCTGCGGCGCGCGCATGTCGAATCGACGGCCACAATGCCCGTCCTGCGGGGCTAAACCGGGTGACACTCGTTCGAAGCGCCGTCGGCGGTTTGATCCAGCCCCGCACTATCTGCTGGCAACGACGATCGCCAGCATCGGAACGCTGATCTACGGTGGCCAGTTCGTCGGCCACCAAATCGATCGTCAGCTAATGATCGCGGCAATCGGCATGATCGTGGTTGGCGTGGTCTGGTACGCGGGCGCACGTCTTCTCGCTGCACTGCGCTAATTCGCCGCACGGCGTTGCCGGACGGGCGCACTATGGTAAACGCGAGCGCGACAGTGCTTGTGCGCGCCCGTTCTATTCTCTAACCTGTGCGCAACATAAAAATAAGCGCACACGTAGCGCAACGGAGGCGACATCGCTCGCACTCCACTGATCACACCGCCTGCACATGCCGTGCCTGCGTCGACAATCTCAACGCGCCGGCAATGGCTTCGGGAAACATGCAGCTACCGACTACGGAGAATTGAATGAAGACCTTTTGGATCGTGATGCTAACGCTGATCGTGCCGTTCGCTTTTGGGGCGGCGACGACAGAAGATGGGCCGGCCGTGTGGCCCAAGGACATGCAGCGCGTTGTGGTTCTCGCGTACTATGACGACGTCGAGACCCTGCAAAAATTTGCACAGGATCTCGCACCGTGGAAAGTCGATCGCGATAAAGGCTTTTTCATGGTCGACGTTAACGAATGGCAGTTCGACGAAATGGTGAACGCCGGATTGCGCGTTACCATCGACCAGCGGCGCACCGCCGAATTTAATCTCGTGCGCAAGCCGGACTTTGCCCAGCGTGCCGGTATCCCCGGTTTTTCCTGTTACCGCACGGTGACCGAAACGCTCGCCACCGGTGCGCAGCTTGCGGCCGACTACCCCAATCTCGCGACCTGGGTGGATGCGGGCGATTCCTGGGAAAAGGAAAACGGCTTTGGCGGTGACGACATGATGGTGTTGAAGCTGACCAATTCAGCCATCGGCGGCGACAAGCCGAAACTGTTTACCACCAGCGCGATTCACGCGCGTGAGTACGCCACCGCGGAGCTCAACACGCGCTTTGGCGAATACCTGCTGGAAAACTACGGCACCGACGCTGATGCGACATGGTTGCTCGACTACACCGAAGTGCATCTGATGCTGCAAACCAACCCGGACGGTCGTCGACGTGCACAAACCGGTTTGTCGTGGCGCAAAAACACCAACCAGAACTTTTGTGGCGCGACGTCAAACTCTCGCGGTGTCGACCTGAACCGAAACTTCGAATACGGCTGGGGTTGTTGTAACGGTTCGTCGGGCAATCAGTGCAGCCTGACTTACCGCGGCCCCGGCCCGGGATCCGAGCCCGAAGCGGCGACGGTGCAAAGTTACGCCCGCTCGATCTTTGACGATCAGCGCGGGCCCAACATGTCCGATGCGGCGCCCATCGATGCCAACGGTGTTTACATCGATATCCACAGCTTCAGCCAGCTCGTGCTTTGGCCCTGGGGTTACACGAACACGGATGCACCCAACGGCAACGGTATGCAAACACTCGGTCGGCGCATGGCGTGGTTTAACGACTACGAACCGCAACAGGCGACGGAGCTCTACATCACCGACGGCACCACCGACGACTTTATATACGGCGACCTCGGTGTTGCGGCTTACACGTTCGAACTGGGTACCAGCTTTTTCCAGGACTGCGGCACGTTCGAATCGCGCATCCTGCCGGACAACCTGCAGGCGCTGATTTACGCTGCCAAGAGCTCGCGTACGCCATACATTTCGCCCGGTGGTCCGGATGCGATTGACGTGAGCATCGACAACTCGGCCATCGCCCCTGGTGAAGACATCATCGTGACGGCGCTGATCGACGATTCTCGCTTCAATAACTCCAACGGCACCGAGGCAACCCAGAACATTTCGGCGGCTGAAGTCACCATTGATACGCCACCGTGGGATGGTGCGGCGACGCCACAAGTCATGAACGCGGCGGACGGCTCGTTCAACACGCGCGCTGAGACTGCCACCGCAACACTCGACACGACCGGCCTGGCGCAAGGTCGCCACACGGTCTTCGTGCGTGGTCGCGACACGTCCGGAACGTGGGGTAACGTCAGCGCGGCGTTTTTGTATGTCATCGACCCGGCCACCGCGCCGCGGGTCAGCGGTCGAGTGATTGCGGCGGACACCGGGCAGGGCCTGGCGGCGACGATCAGCGCCGGCAATTTTTCGACGACGACCGACGCCGACGGTAACTACGAGCTGCTGCTGATTGCCGGCAGTTATGACCTGAGCATCGTGCCCGACGACGATGCCTACGGCGAACAGGCACTGGCTGACGTCGCTGTGCTTGATAGCCAGACCTCGACACAAAACTTCTCGCTGTTTCCGTTCTGCGCGATCCTGAGCGATGACATGGAGTCGACCAGCGTAGCGTGGGAAGCGGACGGTGACTGGGCGCGGACCAACACAGATTCGAACAGTCCAACGTTCTCGTGGACCGATTCGCCCGGCCCGGGGTATCAGGACAACGTGGACGCGTCGCTCACTTCGCCAGCGCTGGATTTGTCCGGCATCGGCACAATCTCGCTCGATTTTGCGAGCCGGTGTGATACCGAAGCGACGTACGATTTCTGCAACGTCGAAGTGTCGGCAGACGGCGTGAACTGGACGGCAATCGCCAGTTACGACGGTCGGGAATCTTCGTTTACCGATCAGTCCTACACAGTGACTTCGCTCGCAGGCTCCGCCAACGCCCGAATTCGCTTCCGCTTTACCAGCGACGTGACGGTTGATGTAGAGGGCTGGTGGGTTGACGACGTCGTCGTCCGCGGCGCCGGTGCTCAGTGCGTCACAGCCACGGATACCGACGGCGATGGCGTCAACGATCTGGTGGACAACTGTACGCTGGTACAAAACGCGTCGCAGCTCGACACCAACGGCGATGGCTTCGGCAACGCCTGCGATGCGGATCTGAACAACGACAACATCGTTAACGTCGTGGATCTGGGTCTGCTGCGTGCGTCGTTCTTCCAGACTGGCGCACTGGATGCCGATTTGAACGGCGATGGTGTGGTCAACGTGGTGGATCTTGGCATCATGCGTTCGACGTTCTTCCAGGCACCTGGGCCGAGCGCACAGGCAACGCCGTAACGGTGTAAGGCCAATCGAGGGCGGGCGTGACGCAAGTCGCGCCCGCCATTTTTTGTTACCGATCAAGACCGCGCTGGGTCACCAGATACGTAGCAAAACTTGCGAGCCAGTGACCACCGGCGTAGTCCTCACCCGTCACCGAGCGCAAGCCCGCGTTAGACTGTTGGTGGGCCACGGCCAGGAGCGCTTCGCGTCGGCGGTCATTGTCCGGCAAACCGTGCGCGATTCCCTCGAGCATCCAGGCTCGACTCAAATTCAATCCGTCCAGATGCGCCAGCTTGCCGTCGCTTTTGTCGGTGACGACTGCAACGGCCAGCCATTGATCACCGCCATCCGTCGGAATGTCGGGCATGAACTCGTCGAGCCAGTGTGCGAATCGGGCCGGCGGCAACAGACGGCGGACGAAGTCGGCTTCTGCCAGGCATGGCGACAGGAAATCCTGACCTGACGGTTCGTAAGCCAGCGGACAGTCGATGTCGTTGCCGTAGAAATCGAGCCCACGCTGAACCAGCAGATCGGCGAGTGGCTCGTGGCCCACCCGCCGCGCGTAGTCCACCGCCAAGCCGAACGCGAAGGCCGTTTGCGAATGCTCACCAGTGCGAATCGGATGGCTGAGTTTTGGCAGCCAGTCGAGCCAGCGCTGCACAACAAGCGCTTCGAGCGGCCGCAGATTTTCACGCAACGGGCGGATATCGGGGTGGGTGTCCGCGTCGAGCTCGGTCGCGAGCTGCAGCAACCACGCCAGCCCGTAAGGTCGCTCAAAAGAGCCGCGCCCTTTCTGCGTGATGTACGCGACTTCCGCGGCGACGTTTTCTTTCGTCAGACTGCGCGCCAGCGCCGCGCGCGCATCCACGGCAAAGTCGGCCGAGGGTGAGGTGCGCGCCAAGCGCGCAAGGAGCCAGTGGCCGTGCACGGCGGAGTGCCAGTCATAACAACCAAAAAAAGCGGGCGTCAGGGCGCTGGGGACGCCAACGTCAGCGTCACTTTGCAGCACATGACTGATCTTGTTCGGATACTCCTGATGAACGCAAGCTAGCGCCAGCTTGGCAAAACGCGCGTTCTGATCCACATCCATCGCATTCGCCCAGAGGCTTGCGCAAAGCAGCAGCGTGGCGGCGGTTAGTTGTCGAGGCACCATGAATTTTTCCGATAGCGCGCAGGCATTGCGCGCGACATTATTGCATGCGCGATGAGGGCCTTTTTACCCCAGCCCGGAATCAACGCGGCGTCAGCAACAGCTTATTCTCACGCTGATTGATTTGAACGTCGAAGTGGCGCAGAAATGAGAGGCCGAGCAGACCGTCGAGTGGCCCCATGTCTTCGAGCAGTACGACCGGCACCTGCTCAACGATGGCACCAGCCACATTGACCGAATCCAGCGTAAAGCTCTGCGCAAAAACCCGGCCGTTGGCGGTTTCCAGTTCAATGGGCGGAGCGCCGCGGTTGAAAATGTCGTTGAGCCCCAGGCGCAACAGCGTGCTTGTATTGATCGCCGTGATACTGGCGCCGGTGTCAATCAGGAATCGAAACGATTGTGGATTGCCGTTCAGCTGCACGTCGACATACAGCGCGCTGCCGGCGGACTGCAGGGGCGCTTCGATCAACTCTGTCGTCTGACGTCGCTGCACACTGGCCGTCAGACGCCCCTGGAGTTGGGCGGCATAACCTGGTTCCAGTTCGATGGCTCGGCGCAAATGAAACTGCGCGGCGCTGTAGCGGCCTGCGTCGAACAGCAGATTGCCCAGCAGGCGGTGATACGGCGCGTAGTCCTGATCATCGGCAATCAGAGTTGTCATCAGCGTGATGCCAGCGTCTTGGGATGCTTCACCAGCCGCCACGAAACGCGTTGCACGCTGGCGCAAAACACGTCGTTTGGCATCGGCGTCAATGACAAATGGCGCTCCCCCGGAACTCGTTAGCTCGCGAATCCGCGCAATCGCCTGCGCATGGCCGTCGCGGCGAGCGGTCGCGTCATAGGTCAGAGTCAGCAGATCCTCATTGCCGCCGTAGTCGGCCAAGCTACGGGTCAGGAGGTTCAGCGCGTCATTGAGACGGTCTGTGGCGATCAATGCGCGGGCGTGCTGCGTAACGCAGAGGTAGTAGGTGCTCAAACGCTCATTACTTGCTAACAGGGCAGGGCGCCAGTGCCGAAGTCGCGCAGCGCGCTCGATAGCGGCTTCCCATCGGCCAGCTCGAGCGAGTCGATCGAACTCGACGGCGAGGCCCGCGGGTTGCTCGAAAACCAGCTGTGAGAATTGCTCGAGCGACGTCACCGGTTGTGCCAGTGGGCGCTCCAGGAATGCGCGCAGCGTGCCAGCGTCTGTGGCGAGCCAGCGACCGTCCGCGTCGCGTCCCGCCAGGCCCACCAGTTCATCACCTTCGGGCAAGGTGACCGCGGCCGTGTTCTGCGCTTCATCGGACGCCGCTTTGAGAAAATAGCGATAGTCGTTGGGCCCGCGTTCAATGGCGGCGGAGTCCACAAACGCATCGAAACTCCGGTCGGCGGTTCTCAGACGCACGTCGCGCCCTAGATACAGGGCGCCGTCCTGGCGTGACAACACCAGGCCATCTGGCGCGTCGTCAGGTAGCGCAAACGCGAGCAAGCCCAGTTCCAGATCGAATGCGACAGCGGGTCCCAGTTCGCGGCGCCCACCGTCTGCACTTCGCCAGTAGGCCTGACGTGCACGAACAAAGTCGTCAAATTGAATCAACAGCACGCCCGGATCGCGCAGCGCGATCGCCAGAACGCGGCGCGAATTCGCCCCGTTTTGGAGCGTAACCCAGATCGTGCCGTCGCCACGTGACAGCGATGAGGTTTGTAGCGCCGGGGGCTCGCTGGGCGCCATGACCACAGGTAGGGTTGCGACAGGTCTAAAGTGCCATACCGCCAGCGCGCCCAAGGCGGCGCCGAGCAAGAACACCAACGCTGTACGGATCATTCGAACCCCTCGTTCGTCGTCGCTTGACCGCGGCGGTTAGCCGCAGGGTTTAGAGTGCGATGGACGACAACAGTTCGATGTTATCCCAATGCGAGCCCGCTGACGTGAGTGATTGGAACGTAATGGGGCAGATTGGCGATTCGTTGCAGCCATCGGTTGAGGCCGGGGTAGGGCTGCAGATCGAACCCGCCTTCCTCTGCGACGTGGGTGTACGCGTACAGGGCGATATCGGCAATGCTCGGCGTCGTGCCCACCAGAAAATCGGTGTGCGCGAGTTGCATTTCGAGAATGTCGAGCGCGGCGACACCCGGTGCTTTTTTCATGTCCAGCAGTGCGGTTTGCGTCTCATCGAGTTCGCGATGTTTGCGGATAAAACGAGACGTCGCGATGTTGGGTTCGTGACTGTACTGCTCGAAGAATAGCCAGCTCATGATTTGAGCTTGCGCAAACGGGTCAGCGGGAAAGAACGCCGTGTCCTGCGCCAGATAAAAAAGGATCGCATTGCTTTCGGCGAGGGCCCGCTTGTCGTCCATCTGCAGTACGGGAATTCGGCCGTTGGGGTTAAGGCGATAGAACTCGGGAGTGCGCGACGCCCCGGACAGAATGTCGACTTCGACATAGCGATACGGGCGTTGGAGAAAATGCAGCAGCAGGCGGATCTTGAAGCCGTTGCCGGAATCGTGAAAGTCGTGCAGCGTCAGCATGTTTGTCTCCAAAGCGTTGTCATTAGTCACGCATTGAAGCCGACGGTGGGCGGGCAATCAAGCGCTGGACGCGCAGGCATTGTGATGCGACTGATCAGGAAAATTGATATTCAATAATTTGTTCAAGCGTCTCGCCAGGTTGGACGATGATGCTGGGGAAATGGGCGTGATTGACGGCGTTTGGCCAGACCTGAGCCTCCAGCGCAACGCCGGCGCGCGGTCCGTAGGGTTTGCCCAAGTGCCCGCGCTGAGTGCTGGATATGTATTGACCGCTGTAAAAATGCACCCCCGGTTCGGTCGATCGCAAGCGCATCGAAACGCCGGATTCCGGTGACCGCAGCTCGGCCACCGTCGCCAAGGGGCGTCGTTCGTCGGCAACGCAAAAGTTGGTGTCGTAATGACGTGGTTCCACCGCTTCGCTTGCGATGGGCCGCGCCGTGCGAAAGTCGAAATCGGTGTCGGCAACGTCGGTCAGTAGCCCGTTGGCAATATTGTCATCCGTCGCGTCAGTGATTCGAGTCGCGTCGATCTGTAACACGTGCTTGTCGATGGTGCCCGAACCGTCAAGACAAAAATACGGGTGATGGGTCAGGTTGATCGGAGTGGGGCGATCGGTGGTGGCATTGAGCGTGACTCGCAATGTGCGATCGAAAAGCGCGTAGGTGCAGCGCAAATCAACGTTCCCCGGAAATCCGGCGGTCCCGTGCGGCTCAAAATAGCCCAGCGTTACCAACTCCGGGTTGTGGTTGTCGACTGTCCACAATACCTTGTGCAAGCCCTGCGAACCGCCGTGCAGCGTGTGTCGTCCGGCGTCATTGCGCTCGGTTTGAATGACCTGACCATTCAGATCAAAACGGCCGCCCGCGATCCGGTTAGCGACGCGGCCTATCGTCGCACCGCAATAGAAACCCTGCTCGAAATAGGCGTTGACGTCGGTAAACCCGAGAACCAGTGAATGCGCGCGTGGCTGTACGTGGAGCGACTGCAGCGTCGCGCCCAGCGTAAGCACGCGTGCGGTCATGCGTCCGGAGCGCGAGGTGATTTGGTGAATCGTCTTGCGACTGTGCGTGCGCCAGACGGCGCTAAGTGTTCGTGTGGGCAAGCTGCCGCTCCGGTGGCAATCTGATGGCCTGAATGCTTAAACGGTTCACGAACGATGAAGGGCGATGTACCGCAGAAACCGATACTGCCTGTGTTGGCGTGAGGCGGTGGAGAGAGAA
>JBGCFP010000187.1:0-4498 GCA_045107005.1 Gammaproteobacteria bacterium | reverse complement strand
GCCGTTTTGCTTCTTGACCAATACACTCCCCTAGCCTCGCCTACCAAATGCCCGTCCGACGAATCGCAACTTTCGCTCTTTTTTCAGATCAGGGGCTCGTTTGCACTACTTCGGGTAGGCCGTTTATGCTTCCTATTCTCTCTTTCGCTTGGTGTCTGAACCATGAAGCCGTTTTTTCAATCGAGTCTCGCGTTGTGCGCCCTGTTTTTGGCTGTCCTGTCGGCAAGCGCCGACAGGGCCGAGACCTCTTACGCCACTCTTATCGCGCTCTACGACGATTTCCTGACCTGGCAGGATGCAGAGCGCGCCCGCCGAGCCGTCCCCAACCGCGACATCGCAGGCGCCGCAGCGACCCTACACCCCGATTTTGGCGCCGCGGCCATCGCGCAGCGTATTGATCGTATAAGCAAGTATCAGGATCAGCTGGTGGCCATCGACACCACAGGCTGGGCTCGCCCCCGACAAGTGGACTACCTCGCCGTGCGCTCACGTCTGGATCAACACGAGTTCTACTTGACCGTTTCGAAGCCGTGGTCGCGCGATCCGGGTTTTTACGTGGATCGCATGCTGCGCATAACGTTCGCCACCCTGCCGCTTGCGCCAGAGCCCTTAAGCGCACTGCGCACCGAGCTGGCGGCGGTGGCACTACTCGCACAGCAGGCCAAAGAAAACCTTAACGACGTTGCGGCCGACTACGCCGATCTGGCTCTGCACAATTTGTCCAACGCCGACGGCGTTGGGCACGGGTTTGCGTATCGCGCCGTACCGCCGCCTGGTGTACTGGGTTGGTACGACGATTTGCTCGCAAGGGCGCGGGAGACGCAAAGCGAATTAGTACCCAATGTCAGCGCGGCGCGCGACGCGGTGCAAAGCTTTTATGACTGGCTGTCTGACAATCGCCCGGCGATGACGGGCAAGGCGGGCGTCGGTGAGGCCTACTTCAACTGGTATCTGAAGCACGTCAAACTCATGCCCTACGACACCGATCAAATTGTCACGCTGGGTTTGCGTGAACTCGATCGGCTGTGGAGCCTCTATGCGCTGGAGCAACATCGCAACCGAGATCTGCCGACGCTTAAGATGGCGAGCAATGCAGCAGACTACGCAGAGCGCATCGCGCGTGCCGACACGACCATAAGGGCGTTTCTTGCCGATCAGGACATCATCACGATTCCCGAATACGTCGGAACTCTGGCAACCAACGTACCGTGGATAGAGCGCAAGAACGGTCCCAATTTTTGGGAGCAGGTGCAGTACCGCGATCCAACGCCGGATCATTTGCACGCGGTAATTCCAGGCCATCGCTTTGACGGGCTGCTCGAACGCCACAACGATCATCCCATTCGTGGACGACTCACCAGCGGTGCTCGCGCCGAGGGCTGGGCCGTGTATTTGGAAGAAGCCATGCTCCATGCTGGGCTCGATGTGGCGCCGCGTGTGCGTGAACTCATTTACGTGTTTGGCATCTTCCGCGCCGCGCGCGTGCCAGCCGATGTCTGGCTGCAGCTCAATACCAGGTCGGTGAGCGATGTGGTGCAGTGGTGGATGGAACGCACGCCGTATCTCGATGAAGATGTGGCGCGTGTGGACGCGGAAATTTATCTACGTCGGCCGCCCGGCTACGGCCTTGGCTACACCGTGGGGATGCTGCAGATGCAGACGTTGCTTGCCGACCTCAGGCGTCAGCGCGGCGATGATTTTGTGCTGCAGGAGTTTCATGATCAGTTTATGGCGACAGGGCGTCTGCCCATCTCGTTAATTCGCTGGGAGATGACGGGGCTGCGCGATGAAATCGATGCGCTGGGGCCGCGGCAGCGGCTGCAACAGGTCAAGGCGTTTTTCGAAACACCATGAAATGCTGAGTGGGTAGAAACGATTCGGTGCGCTCCCAGTCAAGCCCAATGGCGGCCATTTCAAGTCGTGCTTGCGCCTCAGTCATTTTGTGCAGCGGTTTGATCATAAGCTTGCGATCCTCGCCACGGTATTCGATCAGCACCAGTCTGCCGCCGGGCTTCAACGCAGCGGCCATGGCGCGGCCCATCTCCAGCGGGTAGGAAAATTCGTGATAGGCGTCCACGATCAGGATCAAATCCACGGTGCCCGGCTCAAGCCCCGGATCGCGCTCGCTGCCAAGCACGGTTTCGACGTTGGCAGCGCCGAGGGCTTGAGCCCGGCGGGTGACAATGTCGAGCATTTCCTGCTGGATATCCACGGCGAGCACTCGCCCTTGCGGCACGCGCCTGGCCATCGGAAACGCGAAATACCCGGTCCCAGCCCCGATGTCGGCAATCACGTCGTCGGCGTCCAACGGTAGTTTTTCGATCAACAGATCGGTGCGCTCTTCGTCGAGGCGTTCGCTGCGCTCCAGCCATGAGGCGCCACGATGGCCCATCACGTGGGAGATTTCGCGGCCCATGTAGACCTTGCCAATGCCGTCGCGGTCGGGGATTTTTTTTGAGTAGCTGTCATCGTTTGAGGCAGCGCTGCAGGCCTGCATGGACAATACACCGAGTGTGAGCAGGCAGAGACAAAACGTTTTCGGAATCAGCATTTGGTAGCTCCGCAAAGGACATGGATTACGTGGATGATTCGTGCGTCAAACCCGTTCGGATGGCGGCGGCGCATGCCTCGCGTAGGCTCCCGCAGCAACTTAGATTTATAATCGCCAAATGCCAAAATTACCGTCAATTGAAATCGCCCTCCAGCAAGGCGAACTGGACCTCATTACCCATCTAATTCGTTCGGACGCGAACGTTCATTACGTGCGCGATCATCGCTACAACGCAATGATCGATGCAGCTTGCAGCCGCGACGCAGTCAACAACCAGGATCTTCTGAAAATATTGTCGCTATTGATCCGCGAAGGCGTGGACTTGAATCAAGTGTCATCGTACTCGGAGACGGCGCTACGTGTATTGAGTCGCATCGGCCGTTTTGATGCAGTGGGTCTGTTGCTAGATGCCGGCGCCGACGAGAGCCAACTGGCGTGGACGCCATTGTTGCGCGCCGTCGCCCTCGGTTCGGTCGCGGATGTGCGCGAGCAGATCGCCGCGGGGGAGTCGATTGCCTGCAAAGATCACTGGGAGCGGACACCGTGGCTAATAGCCGTTCAGACAGGAGACGCGGAAAAGGCGCAGTGTCTTCTGGACAGTGGCGCCGCGACGGATGCACGAGGCAAGTGCGACAAGCCGTGTTTGCACTATGCTGTGCTTGGCCGCGATCCCGCCATGCTTCGGCGCCTTCTGGAGCTCGGTGTCGACGTTGATCTAACGGATGAATTTGGCGGCACGGCGTTAGGCCTGGCCGTGGATTTCGATGATCTGGAGTGCGTGGAGACACTGCTTGGTTTCGGGGCGAGCATCACCATCGATCCGCACGGCCCCCTGCTGGGGGAGGCGATAAGCGATAACGTTGCGGCCTGCTTGCTCGAGAATGGCGCGGAACTGCGCCATTTGCCCACAGCCTTACGCCGCGCTCGCGTTGGCTTGCCACCTGAGAAGCCACTGGCTCCGATCGATTGCACAGCTGCGGATTTTGCTGAGGGCCGTTCACGACGGTTCGGGCGCGAAAACCCAGAGGAGATGCATAGTCGATTCTGGATGGCGATGATCATGTCTGGCGCTGGCGCTTACCGGGCAACCGACCAGTTCCAGGGGCCGTCGTCGCTTGACGCAGGGCCGGTATGGTGTGCGGAGCGGTTTGGTCAGTCGTACACACCATTGGAGGATGGCCGTGTCATCGAAATCGGCGGAGAGCATGAAGACAGCTACGACTCAGACTTCTGCATCTACAACGATGTGTTTGTGCATCAGCCAGGAGAAGCCACGCGCATCTTTGGCTACCCAAAAACTGTTTTTCCGCCGACGGATTTCCACACCACCACGCTGATTGGCAATTCGATTTATGTGGTCGGCTCGTTGGGCTACCGAGGTGAACGCCGGTATGGGCAAACGCAAGTATTTCGTTTGAATACCTCTACGCTGCACATGGAGCGCTTGACAACCAGCGGTGATGGCCCTGGTTGGATTTCCGAGCATCGCGCTGAGCTGATTGCAGGTCAGATGATCCGGGTGAGCGAAGGAACAATTCTCTCCAGCAATCGTCAACGCGAGACCCGAGTTGATAATTGCCATGTCTACGAGCTGGATGTTCAAACGCTGGTGTGGCGTCGATCGTAGCTGCTAAATTGTGAGACGTGCTGAGACTATTGACCAATAAACAGAAAGTCCCGCCCCGAATCCGTCGTGCCAAAGTTACTGGCCGCACAGAAGTACAGATCGGTGAGTCCGTCGCCGTTGAAATCCGCCGCCTCAATATGAACGATATTGCCCGGCACCTCGCCAAGCAAGGTAGCTATCTCGATTGGGACAGCGAACAGGCCGATGCGATGGATGAGCTGGCGGGTCATTCCATTACCTACCGCATTGCGGTTGGCCCAAATCAAGGCCAGAAGGCGTACACGCTGCAGACCCTTCCGGCGATATCACCCGACGACAAC